>JAESPD010000028.1 GCA_016756855.1 gamma proteobacterium endosymbiont of Lamellibrachia anaximandri
TTCGAGAAAACCCCATTGGATCAGTTGCTTATGAAATCCGATTGCAAAAGTGAAGAATGCGCCATGGATAACCAATTGAATTTATTCGATTTAACGTTGGGACACTAGTGATAGAATATATTGTTATGGATTTGGTAGGTTCCAGTGTTGGTTCCACTGCCGTTGTCCTCAAACCCTACAGGCGTCTCAGAAATTGAGTTTCCCATGAAGTAAATATCACTGGTATATCGGGTCTGAAACCCCATATATTCAAGATGATGCATTTTGTTGCCTATTACATAGACGGTTGTAGGAACATCGTCATTGACACGCAATCCTACCAAGCCGTCATACATCTCATTGAAGAGGAACCAGGCAAGCTTGGAGCCTTCATGTCCGCCAATGGCGACAGTACCATCTGAGTCAAAACCAGGCACATATCCATGCATTTTGTTTTGCGATACGATTACATGTTTACTTCCTTTAATATCAATCGCATTTTCAACATCATTATTCATCTCATTGCCGCCTACATAGATATATTCTAGATTCAGGCCACGAGTTTGAACGGAATCGCCTCCGTTATGATGCATATGATTATTTATTATCCAAACATGGTTGACATCTGAGCCCAGAGCCAAACCATGGTTATCTTTTGTGTGATTAACTCCAACTGCAGGATCATCATATTTATAGGCATGATGAATCTCATTATTATAAAAGACGATATTATCGTTGGAAAAACCATTCCAACCACCCGTGCTTATCAAAGATGAATGATATAGGGCAGTAAGGGTGTAATCATGAATGTTGTTTCCCCTAATTGAGATATGGTGATTTGGGGCGCGGAAGATAAGCACCTGGGTCTCGTTGATATCGAGGTTTTCCATGATGAAATAGAACCCCTGGATACGAAGGTCGTCAGCATCATCGACCAGAGGAACTTTATTTGCGAAGCTGGCGCCACGAATAAAGACAGGCTTCTCTGCAGTTCCCTCACCAATAATATAGTGAGTACCACCTGTCATGTAAGGCCCGCCATGAATTTCAACCACTGAACCTTCAACAAGTGGCAATGAGTTGTATGGAATAAAGCTGCATCGTGGCGTCGCTGCTGTTCCATATTCATTATCTGTATCTGTACAATTTGGATCAGTATTATCGAGATAATGAGTATATGGCCCGTTACCAGCGTCGCGATAATCAAAACCGCCCGCGGCATAGTGCTGACCCTGATACATCTCATGGGTCTCAACCAAACCGAAGGAAGGAGCTGGGATGCCTATTGGCATTTGGTAGTCACTACCGTTAGTGTAGGTGTCATCACTATCGTAAGCGTAGTTATTAGCGGACGCATAGGACATCGGCAGGCCAAAAATGCAGAGCATCGACGCTGTCTTGATTAAGTTCCACATTGATTTCTTCATGGGTAATACTCAATTGTTTAGAATACTAAAGACATTCACAATGAACATTTACGCGAAAGTCCACTTCTTTGGGTATAGTCTAGTCGGAATAAGCACCATATTATGTGATTCCATGCCCAAAATACAGACTCCTTGCCCCACCAAACTCAACCTGGTTAGCGCCTGCCCTGAAGTCATATCCAACCACGAAGAGAAAAATATAAGCCATTGATTAACAATATTTTTTATCATATTTCGCGGTTAAAATAGTGTTTCCGGACGAACACTGCTATAAAATGCGGCAATCACGCCCGTTCCTGAAGAGAAACTTGTGCGAAAAAGCGCACTTAATGCCTTAATCGACTTGGGAAAACAAATTTATGACTCGTACTCGCGGATTCCCGCAGCAAACACCTGAACCAACCGCTCCCTAATTTTTCAGGGAGTAAAATTCCTGATACATCGCTTCTGTTTTCTCGGCAAGTTTCTGCGTCGAAAACTCTTCAAAGATACGCGCCCTCGCATCCTTGGCCATCTGATTTCTTCTGGATTCATTTTCCAGCAGTTCAATCCACTTTGCGGCAAGCTCCTCATGCTCATTCAAAGTAAATAGATGCCCGCTCTTGCCATCCTCTATGACAAGACTGTTGTCAGCGACATCAGATGCGATCACCGGCACACCGCAGGACATGGATTCAAGAATCACATTTGGAGTGCCTTCGTATTCCGATGGCAATACTGTCAGATCACACAGATTATAGAACTCTTCCACATTGTCCTGATTACCCAGAAAGAGGCAGTTATCTCTTAATCCAAGACGATCAACCAACTCCATTATGGAATTTTTATACTCATCTGACCCCTCCTTCGCCTGAAACAGGACGTCACCCACGAGAAGGAGTTTGATGTTGGGTAGCTTTTTCAGAACCTCATTTGCCGCCAGGAAAAAAGTGTCGTGGCGTTTTTGTTTTTTGAAGCTGGCAAACATGCCGATAACAGGCTCGTCTCCAATCCCATTTTTTTGTTTAGCCTCTAACTTATTCTCAACCGGTTTGAATTTTTCCATATTCACGCCGTTATGGACTACCCGATATCTCTCATCATCGTAGCCAAGTAGAGAACGGTTGAAGGCTGCCCCTGCTCTTGAGTTGGCAACGATCCAATCCACCCAGTTGCGGGTGATTTTATAGGCCAGCAACTGGTGTCCACCGTAGCGATGATAGCAGTTCCGTTCAGACCCCAGGATAATACGGGTTCCTGCGAGCTTACCTGCCAGACGCACAGCGATTTCAGCATCGAAGAGATAACCATGGACAATATCAATAGCCTGCTGCTTTAGAATTTTAGCCAATCTGGTAGCCACGGTCAGGTCAAATTTAGCCTTCTTCTCAACGACAAAAAAACCATTCTCTTCATCAATCAATTCCTGCCGCATCGGGGTATAGGGCGATAACACACAAATTGAGAGATCGAATCTTTCCCTGTCGATATTATTTGCAAGCTCGACAACCTGCCGCTGGGCGCCACCATACTCCAGGTTACTGATAACAATCATTACTTTGATTTTTTTCATTCTTCTGTCATCAACGCCTTTGTTTAAAATTTCCACCGTCTACCGGCAATTCTCACGAATAACCAAGCATGCGGTTTTTTTCACCTGCAATCTCTGAAAATATGCGTAGATCCTTTTCAGCCAATCTCTCTTTCCAACGCTCGTCCAAACTGATTTCACTCCTGTCATCCAGGCGCATACCATTTCCGATGACATGATGTTCGACGCTGCGAAAATTTTTCACCCTTTTGTCTGGATCAACACCGATAAAGGAAAATACTTCGCCAAGCATTCTGTCCGGATCAGCGCAAAGATCCTCATATTTTATCTGCACAAGCTGATCAGGGTCCAAACTCGAGGCGATTGCATCGGCCTCCTCATTGCTTCGCAGCCAGCGCTTTGCCGCTTCCTGCATGCTAACCATATCTTCACGCCGGTCTCCACCCATACCGCCGCCGCGTAACTCGGGATTTGTCGCATCGGCAAAACCGGCGGGATCCATATAGGTCAGGGCAACAGCCCTTCCATCACGATTGACTCGTACGACTTTTAAGTCGATCGACTCGATCCGCTTGATGAATTTTAGCCTTAAACCGATTTTGGAAGAGTCAACTATAACTCTTTTCCCAGAAACCTCGGCTACGGAGTGGATCAAATCTTCATTTTTCTTGAGTACTTTTGGATACTCTCTGCGCCAGGTGGGATCCAGCATCAATGCAGTATCACGAACAGATTCCAGCATCCCACCCCTGTAGAGTGGGCGAAGCAGTCTCTTGACATAACTACTGCCGATGCCTCGGAAATCGGTTCCTGCTCTGGCAATTTCAAACTGATAGCCTTTATCAGCCATTCGTTCATTGACTTGTTTCCAGAACGGACACTCTCTGATCAGTGCCTGGCAGGAACAGCGATACCGATCAATATCCCCAAGCGCAGTGACTTTCAACTCACCTGTGGTATGAGTGTCGGGATGGGAGTTGAGCAGCATCGCTGTAAGCGTTGAGCCGGAATGGCTCGCCGCCAACAGATACACAAGCTTGATTTTTCCATTTGCTAATTCAGCCAAAGTCTTTCGTCCACTTCTTGTTTTGTACGGGTATCGGGAAATTGTTTGTTCATCTTCTTACGCTGGGTAAACAGTCGTAACATCAAGAACATAGCGCACAGCATCGTCACCGCGCTTTCCCGCGGATAAAATGACTGACTCCCCACTGAGGCGATAAGTTGGGCAGCTATAAGGGAAAAAGCAATGCCTCCAACCGCAGTGAAATAGTCACTTCGTTTATCCCGGAAAATACTCAATGAAGCTTTTATTGCATAGAGATAGAAAAGCATGACAACTGCAAGTGCTATATAACCATTGTCGAGCGTCCACTGCAGATAGGCATTATGCGGATGGGGGAAACCCTCGTGTAGATAGTCCCATAAAAACTCACTGACGCCGGTGCTTTGCATCGCCTCCCTGCCGTGTCCCCACCAAGGGCTCTCTTCGATCTTATCGATGACAAACGGCCAGGCAACACTCCGTCCTGCGGTGATCGTATACCAATCCGGTTGTCCATCTTCCGAACCTGTTAAACCCTCTTCCTCCGCTTGCTCATTGGTATCGACGGAACCCTCGGTAAACCCCCGCATCATCCTGTCTCTTGTTGCAGGTATGAGCATAACTACCACAATAAGAAATATTGGCCCCAGAACCAGTAGCTTTCTCCATTTTAAGAGACCCACGACCAAGCCGATCACCCCCCAGGTCCCATACCCCGTCCGCCCACCGGTCAGAGCCTGACCAAAAAAGGCGATGAAACTGGCAAACCAGATAAACTGGGCTGTTGTTTTGCTTGGCATAAGCATTCGCACAGAGAATATTGCCCAGGATCCTCCTGCCAACATCATGGAGACATCCACACGATGAAAACCCACCTCTTTATTCATAATCTTCAGGCTCAATCGTGTCAGCTTGTCCCCATCACCATCGACGAGAGCCATAACCGGCATCGCCCTGATTACCTGTATTGCAATCAGAAAGTAGACAATAAGAATCGCAGCCATGGTCAATCGCATGCGCTCCTCACTGTTACAGCCATAAAAAACCAATACTGCCGGAGCCAAAAATTTCAGCGTATTGATAAAACGCTCAGAGATCACATCCATAGTGGTCAGTGCTTCCCGCCCAACAAAAAGCTGATAGCTGTTGACGACGCTTAAATCAGTGATGAGTCGAAAAAAACCAACCAGGACAAACCCCAGATAGGCCCAAAGAAGTAAGGTGAGGAATTTTGGCATATCCCATTTCAGCTTCTCTTGTCCTTTCTGTCCAAGAAAGCCCATCACAACGAATATCAGCAGCAGGTTCCACAGATTGAGTCCCTGTATGCCCAATATTGTCTTTGGCATGTCGGGATGCTCGACCACCGCCATCAATGCGATGAGGACACACAGAGACTTATACCAATCCTTAAATGCATAGCCGGAAAAAAAGAGAACAACCATGTAGAGGAGAGTAATTCTGATCATCTGGCTGACTCAGTCTCCTACTTGAGAAGTCCCAGTTTTTCTTTTATCAACAATCCAATAAAGGCTAGATTCGTAAAGAGATACCGTTTCCATAGACGTCCTGGCTCCTGTTTGACCCGATACAGCCACTCCAGGCCCAATTTCTGCCAGCGTTCTGGAGCACGTTCGACCTTGCCAGAATAGACATCGAATGACCCGCCGACCCCGTGACAGACTGAGACACCCATGTAGTCCATCCATTTGGCCAGAAACTGTTCTTTCTTGGGAGAGGTCATCGCCACCAGAAGAATATCAGCATTTGAATGCTTGATATCGTCGGCAATTGACTGCTGTTCATCCTCTGAATAGTAACCGTGGTGTCTGCCGGCCAGTACCAAACCCGGATAGTCACGCGCGATATTTTCCTCGACCTTTCTGGAGACCTCTTCGGTCGCCCCGAGACAGTAGACACGATAGCCATGTTCCTTGCCTCTTTCGAACATGCCAAACATCAGATCAATTCCGGTGACACGCTCAGGTAGTGACTGACCCAATATTTTGCTTGCCAACACCACTGCCGCACCGTCAGCAAAAATGATGTCGGATGACAGCACATCCTCACGCAGTGCAGGGTCACGGTGCATGTTTACAACCTTGGCGGCATTCACCACGCCAATCTGCAGCTGCTCATGTTGGGAAATCGCATGATGGACAGTATCGAGCGCCTCTTCCATTCCCATAGCTTCTACGGGAATACCAAACAGGTTTATCTTAGCGGGTGAGGTCATCTTCATGCCATTTCGTAGTAATTGAACAAACAAGGCGGATGTTTATGAGTGGATGCAGCGTCCGGCCCGACTTCAGACAGCAACGCGGCGCTTTTTTTGTATTGGGAGGCCCTAGACAGCACCACTTCCCTTGAGAACAACCGGTATGGTTAATAAGAGGATTTTCAGGTCGAGCAAGAGTGACCATTCATCGATATATTTCAGATCCAGCTCCAGCCATTTTTCGAATGGCAGGTTACTTCGGCCTGAAATTTGCCAGATACAGGTCAATCCGGGTTTCACACTGAACCGCTTGCGTTGGATACCACTGTCGAACAGTTCAACATCGCGCTGGGACATCGGACGGGGGCCCACCAAGCTCATATGGCCGCGTATTACATTCAGCAATTGCGGGAATTCGTCGAGACTCGTCTTGCGGATAAAGTCACCGACACGAGTCACCCTGGGATCCCTCTCGATCTTGAAGATCGGTCCCTCCGCCTCGTTCAGGTGCTCGATCTCTTTCATCTTGGCCTCAGCATCCACACACATCGAGCGGAATTTAAGCATGGGAAACAGGCGTTTACGCAAACCCACCCGATGCTGGACGAAAAAAACCGGGCCGCCGTCATCAAGTTTGATGGCAAGCGCGATTAATCCCATCACAGGGAGGATGACCGGCATGGCTGCCAGCACGATGATTAGATCCATCAGGCGTTTGGCCAGCAGCATGCCTTCATTCTGAGCAACAGGATCAAATGTCAGCAGAGGGATACCATCGAGATCCACCAGTTGTGTGCGGGCAACTTCCATCTCGAAAACATCCGCCATAAACCGAAAACGAACGCCCTGCTCTTCGCAGGCGCTGACGATCTCCTCCATGTGACTCAAGCGGCTGCGTGGCACTGCCAAAATCACCTCATCGATGACCTGACTGGTCAGGATCTCCTGTATTTTATCTGCCGTGGCGAGCACTTTTGCGCCCATCACTTCCTCACCGACGTGCTCCGGATCTGTGTCGAGGTAGCCCACGATATCAATGCCCCACTCGCTATGGCGATTCAACATTTCCGTCAGACGCTGGGCTCTCTCACCCACGCCTATAACCAGAACTTTCAGAAAATTTTCGCCTTTCTGAATCGAACGTCTGAAATACCACCATTTGAGGCCCGCGCGGACGCCGACAAGAACCAATATGTCGAGCACGGTAAATGTCACCATCAGAGGGCGACTGACAAACTGCACCTTGAGCAAAAAAAGCAATCCGATAAGTAGTGCAAGACTGATCCCCAAAGCCTTTGCCACCATCCAGGCATAGGACGGAATGGCGACAACCCGCAGTCCAGTGTAGGCGCCGAAACGAGAGAGAAAATATCCCAGGGGCACCCAAACAAGTGGCACCAAGGCAAAATGGGAAACCAGATCGGCACTGACACCTGGAATGAATATCTGACGCAGACGATATGCCAGCAGGAACACCAATAGCGTTAGCAGAATATCAAGAAGGTATAGTAACCTACTTATTTCCCTTGATTTTTCGTCAAACATTAAAGTCTCTTTTCAGCACCTTATTCCATGCCAGCCAATCAATTGATCGATATTGAATCGACAACCTCACCCTGCGCGCGCGGGCAATGATCAAGCTGTTAATAATCCCATGTACACCCGTAGAACATCAACTTCATCGGGGTAAGCAATAGTGACGAATTGTATTCCTTAACCAGCGGCAATATTGAGAAGACGATCTCCCATTCAGTTACTCGGAGTGACTATTGGTAAAATAGTGTTACAGAGCATCCCAAATACAAAGACCCGCACTCCCTCAGCGACCCAAAATCAAATTACTTTAGAAAAACTGCCTTTGGACTCCTTGGAATTCAGGTAGGCATCAAACTGCATACAGATATTTCTTATCAAGAGTCTTCCTCTCGGCAGGACATCGATGCCTCTCTCTGTGAGATCCACCAACCCGTCTTCTGCCATCCCACTCAGGTTTTCGAGCTCTGAGGCAAAATAATTCTGGAAATCGATCTCACACTGGGCGTTGACGACCGCGAAATTGAGGGTGAAATGGCAGATCAAGCGGGTAATGACATCCCGACGAATCTGATCGTCCCGATTCAGCTCCACTCCGCGAAAAACCGCGAGTTTCCCCTGATCGATACGATCATAATATTCATCCAGTGTGCGTTTATTCTGTGCATAGGTCGGCCCGACCATGCCGATGGATGTTGCGCCTAACGCCACCAGATCACAATCCGCATGGGTGGAGTAGCCCTGGAAGTTTCGATAGAGCGTACCGTTCCGCTGGGCTATGACCAACTCATCATCAGGCTTGGCGAAATGATCCATGCCGACATAGACGTAACCTGCCCCGGTGAGCTTTTCGATGGTCATCTGGAGGATATCGAGCTTCTCCTGTGGGCTTGGAAGCTCAGCCTCATTGATGCGCCGCTGGGGTTTGAAGCGTTCCGGCAGGTGCGCATAGTTGAAAACAGAAAGCCGGTCAGGGTCGACTTCCAGAATCTGATCCAAAGTCCCTGCAAAACTGCCGAGGCTCTGAAACGGCAGACCATAGATCAAATCAATGCTGATCGACCGAAAACCCTCATCCCTGGCCGACTGCAGGACACTCAGCGTATCCTCCTTAGACTGGATACGGTTGACCGCCTTCTGCACACTCTCCTCGAAATCCTGCACCCCCAGGCTCATGCGGTTAAAACCCAGCTCACGCAACACCTTGATGGTATCGCCCAAAGCCTCCCGAGGATCTATTTCTATGGAGTACTCGCCACTGTCGTCATCGAGCAGCGTAAAGTGTTTGCGCGTCTGCCGCACCAGCTCACGCATCTCATCATGACTGATAAAGGTCGGGGTTCCACCACCCCAATGCAGCTGTTCCACCTTGCGGGATCGATCAAAGAGCGCCCCCTGCATCTCAAGCTCTTTATAGACCCGCTGCAGGTACTTGTCTGCAAGACTTCGATCCTTGGTCGCCACCTTGTTGCAGGCGCAATAGAAGCATACCGTGTCGCAAAATGGGATGTGGAAATAGAGTGACAGCGGGTCACCAGAAGCATTGCTCTCCCGGGCAATCCGCTGGTAGTCGGCTTCTCCAAAACCCTCGTGAAACTGAACTGCGGTGGGATAGGAGGTGTAACGCGGTCCGCTCTGATCGTATTTTGCGATCAGATCAAGATCGAAGACAATTGATTGATCCATAGTAGTTTCTCTTTTTTGCCCGAGGCTTGATCAGCCGTTGGATGCGTCCACATCGATCCCCTTACGGTGGGTTTCGTTGATCTGCCGCAACAGCACGGCGAAGGGGATATCATCAGCGTGCCGGTTTACCATATCCATGAAAGGCAGATCTTCCCGGCCAAAATGGTATTCGCCATCGACCATGCTCTGCTGGATCGTCTTGATCCCCTCCTCCAAGTGTGCCAAGAAGGCAGGGAAGCGCTCCATCTCCTCCAGCTCGTACTCCATACAGCTGCGAAGATCCTGCACCTCAAACATGGCTTGCCTGATCCACTCCACATACTCTTCAGCACTCCGGGCGCGCTGCAAACTCATCGACTCCACTCCCTCGCAAACCGTCAAAACGTCTCGCGATATCTGACCAATTCTTCGGCTGTAAACAGAAAAACACCGTCTCCCCCACGCTCGAACTCGAGCCAGGTAAACGGAATCTCAGGATAGCGTGCCATCAGCGTCTCCGCGCTGCTTCCCACTTCAATTACTATGATACCCCAGGACGTCAGATGACTGGAGGCCTCCCGCAGAATCCGGGCAACCAGCGCCAGTCCCTCCTCGTCAGCCGTCAGCCCGAGGCGGGGTTCCCGATGATACTCCTGTGGCAACCGATTCATCTCCGACTCGCTCACATAGGGCGGATTGCAGACAATCACGTCGTACTGACGGCCTTCAAGGGCAGAAAAAAGGTCAGACTGTATGACTTCGACCCGATCTCCCAAGTCATGTTCCGCCACATTGCCCGCCGCCACAAGTAGCGCCTGGTCGGAGATATCCGTCAGATCCACCGCCGCATCCGGCAGATAGACCGCTGCGGCTATGCCGATGCAGCCGCTACCACAGCAGAGATCAAGTACCCGGGAGATGCGATCCGCCTCGATCCAGGGTTCAAATTCACGCTCCACCAGCTCGGCAATCGGAGAGCGGGGTACCAGTACATGCTCATTGACATTGAATCGCAGACCGGCAAACCAGGCCTCACCGGTCAGATAGGCGGCTGGGAGGCGTTCATCTATGCGACGTTGCAGCAACATGGTGACATCTGTCTGCTCCGCTTGGGTGAGGCGACTCTGAAACCAGCTGCCGGGGAAATCGGGAGGCAGATGAAGCGCATGCAACACAAGCACTGCGGCTTCATCAAGCGCATTGTCCGTACCATGTCCGAAAAACAGATCCGCGTCGTTGAAACGACTTGCGCCCCATCGGATGAAGTCGGCTATGGTCTGCAAAGATTGCATTCGAGTGGCAGCGCCTGGAAAAAAGCGTGAATCATAGCCCATTGACCCGGATTTCTCACCATGATTTGGATTTTTGGACAATATGAATCTTCAATTATTTTCCACAAACAAAAACGGGCTGCCGAAACCGGAGGTTTCAACAGCCCGCTGCCAACTCTCCCTGACAATCTGTCAGGGTTATCACATTCCGGGTACGAATCAGGCCGCGCGGGAACCCTCATCGTTGACGACACTCAAGTGTGCTGCCTTGTCGGCTTTCTTGTGTTCCCCACGCCGGATCAGATCACCAAGAGAAATTTTGGTCAGAAAATCGAAGATTTCGCTACTCAGGTCATCCCATAGGGAGTGGGTCAGACAGCGCTCACCGCCACTGCAGTTCTTGCGACCGCCGCAGCGGGTAAATTCCACCCACTCATCAACAGCGCAAATGATATTTGCAATGGAGATATCATCGGCACCGCGGCCGAGATAGTAGCCGCCACCAGGCCCTCGAACGCCTCGTACGAGCTCTTTTGCACGCAGAGAGGCAAACAACTGCTCCAGATAGGATAGTGAAATACCCTGATTTTCAGAAATTTCAGCCAGGGTCACCGGGCCATCTACACCATTCAGTGCCAGATCCAACATGGCGGTAACTGCGTATCGACCTTTCGTTGACAGTCTCATCTTTATCTCGCTCCTAAAATGCGCAAAACATTTCCTACTAATTTACTTGGTAATAAGATTAGCAGTAACCAAGTAATTTAGTCAACTTTTAAACCACACTTTTTAGAGAGATAAATCCCAAATCGCTTAAAAACAGGGAAAAAGGCTAATCAGAAATGCGCTGCCGAAGGGCTTCGAAGAGACAAACGCCGGTGGCAACCGAGACATTGAGGCTCTCAACAGCCCCCAACATGGGCATATGAACCAGGGCATCACACTGCTCGCGGGTCAGTCGACGCATACCCTTGCCTTCGCCGCCCATAATAATAGCCAAAGGCCCTTTGAGATTCGCCTGGTAGAGTCTGGCTTCCGCCTCACCCGCAGTACCGATAAGCCAGACCCCCTGCTCCTGCAGCCACTTTAAGGTGCGCACAAGATTGGTGACCTGGACAAAGGGTACCGTTTCTGCCGCTCCGCTGGCTACCTTGCAGGCCACTGGCGTCAAGCCGACAGAACGGTCCCGGGGAGTTATCACGGCATGTATCCCGGCAGCATCAGCGGTGCGCAGGCATGCACCAAGGTTATGCGGATCCTGGACACCATCAAGCACCAGCAGAAAAGGGGCACTATCCAGCCCCTCCAGCAGGCGTTTGAGATAGCCTTCATCCCGCACCGCCGGTGCCTGGGTAAAGGCAACCACGCCCTGGTGGTTTTCACCACGGGAGAGCGCGTCGAGTTCGGCGCGCTCAACCTGTACGACATCGACCCCGCCCTGCCGTGCAAGGCCTAGGATCTCTTTTATTCTGCCGTCTCTGCGACGCGCCTCGACGCGAACCCCGGTAACCGCATCGCCATGCTTGAGCGCGGTTCGCACTGCGTGCAGGCCGATGATCAGCTGGGATTGGGACACAGTCAGCTATTAGCCCTTTTGCGGGGTCTACGCCGGCGTTTCTTTGTGCTCTTCTCAGCCTTCTCTTCAACTGGCTGGGTCGGCTTGTTCGGAGACTTTTTACTCCTGCGACGAGTTTTTTTCGCTGACTTTTTCGGTGTTTCCTCTTCCGCTGCCAAGACGAAGTCTATCTTACGGTCATCCAGATTGACCTTCGCCACCTGGATGCGCAAGGGATCACCCAGACGAATCACCTTCCCCGTTCGTTCGCCGGAAAGTCGATGCCCAACCGGGTCATAATGGTAGTAATCGTTGTCCAGAGCAGTGATATGGACCAGGCCATCCACATAGATATCCTTGAGCTCCACGAACACCCCAAAAGAGTTGACGCTGGTGATGATACCGTCGAAGGACTCCCCCACCTTGTCCATCATGAACTCGCACTTCAACCAGTCAGTAGCGTCGCGGGTCGCCTCATCGGCGCGGCGTTCGGTACTGGAACAGTGTTCGGCTATGCTCTGCAGTTCGGACTTGGTGTAGAGAAAGTTATCTGCCGTGCCCTTCTCCCCCAAGTGCTTGAGTGCGCGGTGTATCACCAGATCCGGATAGCGGCGGATCGGCGAAGTAAAGTGGGTATAGGCGGGAAACGAGAGACCGAAGTGACCCACGTTGTCAGAGCTGTAGACCGCCTGCCGCATGGAGCGCAACAGCACGGTCTGGATCAGGTGAGCATCTTCCCGTCCCTTGATGCCATCCAGCAGCTTGGCATAGTCAGCCGCTGTCGGTTTGTTGCCGCCCGGCAGACTTAGGCCCAGTTCTCCCAGGAATTCCCGAAGATCGGTGAGTTTCTCTTCCGCAGGCACCTCGTGGATACGGTAGAGTGCCTGCAACTTCTTACGCAGTAACATACGAGCTGACGCTACATTAGCCGCCAGCATGCACTCTTCGATCATGCGGTGAGCATCATTACGATAGACCGGCACGATGCGTTCAACCCGGCTCTTCTCATTGAACTCAATCTTGGTCTCGGTGGTATCGAAATCGATCGCCCCCCGCTCCCGCCGTCCTGCGTTCAATGCCTGATAGAGCCGATGCAGTTCGTGGATATGGGGCAGCAATTCTGCGTATTGCCCGCAAAGCGCCTCATCCCCATCGAGCATTGCGGCCACCTGGTCATAGGTAAGACGCGCACGGGAGTGCATCACAGCCGAATAGAACTTGGACCGGGTAATCTTTCCGCTATCGTCAACATAGAGCTCGCAGGTCATGCAGAGCCGATCAACTTTGGGATTAAGAGAACAGAGGCCGTTGGAGAGCACCTCCGGCAGCATCGGAATCACTCTGTCGGGGAAGTAGGCCGAGTTGCCGCGCTCACGACCCTCGACATCCAGAGCAGTGCCCGGACTCACGTAGTGAGAGACATCGGCGATGGAAACCAGCAGTTTCCACCCTTTCGGCTTACGTTCGCAATAGACCGCATCATCAAAGTCGCGGGCATCGGCGCCATCGATGGTGACCAACGGCAGCTTGCGCAGGTCGGTACGGCCTTTCTTTTCCGCCTCCAGCACCTCGCCGGAGAGTCCGGCGATCTGCGCCTCCACGTCATCCGGCCAGGCGACGGGTATCTCGTGGGCACGGATGGCGATATCCGTCTCCATGCCCGGCGCCATGTGGTCGCCCAGAATCTCAGCGATACGGCCGATGGGCTGAGTGCGCTTGGTGGGCTGATCGAGGATCTCAGCCACCACCATCTGGCCCTGAGCAGCACCACCGAGTTCGGTGCGGGGAATGATCACATCCTTGCTCAGACGTTTATTGTCCGGCACCACGAAACCAACCCCGGTCTCCTGGTAGAGACGCCCCACTACGCTGTGGGTATTGCGTTCCAACACCTCCACCACGGAAGCTTCCAAACGCCCCCGCCGATCCATACCTGTCACCCGCACTACGGCGCGGTCGTCGTGAAACAGCGAACGCATCTCTCTGAACGAGATATAGAGATCCTCGCCACCATCATCCGGCTTGAAGAAGCCAAATCCATCGGGATGCCCGATCACCCGGCCTGCGATAAGGTCGCGATTGTTGACGATGCAGTAGTTTTCCTTGCGGTTTCGCACCAGCTGACCATCCCGTTCCATGGCACGCAAGCGACGGCGTAACGCCTCCAGCTGATCCTCGTCATGCAGATCGAGCTTCTCGGCCACATCGGGAAGATTCATGGGGACGCCATGTTCCTCCATGGTCTCCATGATGAATTCACGGCTGGGGATGGGATTGTCGTACTTGCTTGCTTCCCTGGATTGATGGGGATCCATCTTACCGGCGGACTTATTTGGTTTGCGTCTGGCCACTATCTCGTTTCTTTACTGACTAAAAACGAGCATTTTAACAGTATATGGTGCTCAAACCCTATGGGTAATATCAATCAACGGTTTATTTAAAGTATCCTTGTGACAGAAAAATCGAAAAGAAACCCTGAATGAACATCCATACCCTACAGATCATCCTGCTGCTGCTCGCCATTGCTGTGATCACAGTGACCCTTTTCCGGCGCTTCCACCTGCCGCCGATTCTCGGTTACCTGATCGTCGGCATTCTGGTTGGGCCTTTCGGCAGCGGTTGGGTGGCATCCACTGAAGATACCCGCTTTCTGGCTGAGTTCGGTGTGGTCTTCCTACTATTCACCATCGGCCTGGAATTTTCCCTGCCACAGATGATCGCCATGAAAGGTTCGGTTTTCGGTCTCGGCGGCAGCCAGGTCCTGGCGACCGGGGGACTGGCCACCGGCATCGCCTGGGCATTGGGCATCGATCTCAACGCAGCAATCATCGTTGGCGCCATTCTGGCCCTGTCATCCACCGCCATCGTCACAAAACAGCTGTCAGAACAGCTGGAACTCAATTCTGAACATGGCCGCCTCGGCGTCAGCATCCTGTTGTTTCAGGATCTGGCAGTCATCCCGTTGCTGGTGGTGATACCGATCCTGGCCGGAACCGGTGAGCAGGGCATGGCGATGCCGCTGTTGTCGGCGCTGCTCAAGGCAGCCTTGGTGTTCGTGGTCATCATGGCAGCCGGTCACTGGCTGCTGCGGCCACTGTTTCATGAGATCGCCAGAGCCCGCTCTGCTGAACTCTTCACCCTAACTGTATTGCTGGTAACCCTGGCGGCCGCCTGGCTCACCCATGAGGCAGGGTTGTCGCTGGCTCTTGGCGCCTTCCTGGCCGGCATGATGCTGGGAGAGACCGAATTCCGCCATCAGATCGAGGCCGACATACGCCCCTTCCAGGACGTCTTTCTCGGCCTCTTCTTTGTCACAGTGGGTATGCGTGTCGACCTGCTCTCACTGCTCCCCATCCTGCATTGGGTGCTGCTGCTCGCCGCCGCGCTTATTTTGGTTAAAGGCGCCATCATCCTTGGTCTGGTCCGCGCCACCGGCAATTCGATGTCTCCTGCATTTCGCACCGGCATTCTGTTGGCGCAGGGCGGAGAGTTCGGTTTCGTGCTGCTGGATCTCTCCCTGGAGTCCTCCCTGCTGCCCGGCCCTATCGGGCAGATCCTTTTTGCCTCAATCATTGTCAGCATGACGGCATCACCCTTCCTGATCCGGAATAACGGCCGCCTGGCAAAGCAATTCTGCACCCTGCGCAACTTCAGTGATGAGGTTCAGATCATCAGCGACCTGGCGGAGGAGACCGAGCAAATGGAGCAGCACGTCATCATCTGCGGATATGGCCGCATCGGACAGAACCTTGGACGTCTGCTCGGCCACGAAGGTTTTCCCTACGTGGCGCTCGATCTCGATCCTACTGTGGTAAGGGAGGCACACGAAGCCGGCGACCCGGTTCATTTTGGAGATGCCTCACGCCGTGAGATCCTCGATGCCGCCGGTCTCAGCCGCGCCAGCGTGGTAGTGCTCAGCTTCGAGGACCACGCCTCGGCAATGAAGATACTGCACCAACTGCACAAATCCCACCCACAACTCCCGATACTGGTGCGCACCCGCGACGATACGCACATGGACGAACTTGAGGCCGCCGGCGCCACCGAGGTGATGCCGGAAGCGGTCGAAGCCAGCCTGATGATGGGGGGACAACTGTTGCTGCTGCTCAAGGTTCCCGGCTCCCGCATCTTCAAGATCATGCGTGAGATTAGAGAGAACCACTACAAACTGCTGCGTGACTTCTTCCATGGAGAAGAATCGATCGATATGGAACACGATGAGGCATTCCAAGAGCGGCTGCACACGGTGACCCTGCCGGAAAAGGCCTTTGCCGTGGACCACACTATCGAAGACCTCCACCTCTGGGACTGGGATGTCAGTGTGACCGCCGTCAGACGCGGCGGCATCCGTGGAGAGACTCCCGCACCCGAAACCCGTCTACAGAGTGGCGATGTGCTGGTGCTGGCAGGTACGCCCCAGCATCTGGAACATGCAGAAGGGCTGCTGCTCTATGGGCATTGAAACAGACTCAACCCTCTTCTATATCCACGACCCGATGTGCAGCTGGTGCTGGGCATTTCGACCCGTGCTCGCACAACTGGGCGAACAGCTGCCACCTGCGGTGAAACTGCAAAAACTACTGGGCGGCCTGGCTCCGGACAGCGATGACCCGATGCCGGAAGAGATGCAGCAGACCCTCCAGGCCACCTGGAAGCGAATTCAGGAGAAGCTGCCGGAGACTCGCTTCAACTTCAATTTCTGGCAGCAGTGCAGACCCCGCCGCTCCACCTACCCGGCCTGCCGGGCGGTGATCGCCGCAGGATTACAGGGCGCGGCTTTTACCGAAGCGATGATTCTGGCCATCCAGGAAGCCTACTATCTCCATGCACAAAACCCCTCCGACAGCGAAATCCTGATCCAACTGGCCAACAACATCGGGCTGGATGAACAGCAGTTCTCAGAGGCGCTGAAATCACCGGTCACCCGTCGGCTGCTGGAAGAGGAGGTCGAAAGCAGCCGTTCAATGGGGGTTCGCAGTTTTCCGGCCCTGATCCTGCAGCAAGGCGTGGGATTCTGGCCCATACCTGTCGACTACCATAATGTTGAGCCTATCCTGGAGACCCTGGATATGGTGCTTGATTGACTTTCCCACCGAGGATAAAACTCCGCCGCCATGCTGGATCGAGAAACACTGGAAAAATACCGTCGGGACATCGTCTTCGATACCCGTCTGCGGGATCAGCACTTTGTCTTTCACACTACCTGGGGACTCTTCTCCCCGCGCGATATCGACGAAGGCACCCGCTTGCTGGTGGATCGACTGGAGATCGAGACAACGGATAACTGTTTCGATCTCGGTTGCGGTTATGGTCCCATCGGTCTACTGATGGCCCGCCTTGCCCCACAGGGCCAGACTCTGATGGTGGACAAGGATTTTATCGCCGTGGATTACAGCAACGGCAATGCCGAAAGAAACGGCCTGGACAATGCCAGAGCCATGCTCAGTAACGGCTTCGACCAGGTCGACCCCACTCTGCGTTTTGACGTTATCGCATCGAACATCCCGGCAAAGGTGGGCAAAGAGATGCTCAGCCTCTATCTGCATGACGCCCTGGCACGGATGAATCCCGGCGGCCGCCTCTATCTGGTCACCATCAACGGCCTGCGCCAGTTTATGAAGCGCAATCTGAACGAGGTTTTTGGTAACTATAAGAAACTCAAACAGGGCAAGTCCTATACCGTGGCTTTTGCCCGCAAGGAAGATTAACCCCGTATGCCGGATCCGCTGCGCTTGATCCGGCCTACGATTTGCCTGCGGCCAGCACTTTAAGGACATGGGACACCGCCACCAATCCGAAGGTGGCAGTCACCGTCATGGCCGAACCATAACCACCACAGTTGAGCGAACCCTCCCCCCTACCCGGCTTGGTATCACAGACACCTCCAGTCTCATCAGGATATGTCAGGTTTTCGGTAGAGTAGACACTTGGCACATGGAACCGGCGTTTTGACTCAGCAGCCGGATAGCCGTATTCACGCCGCAACAATTTGCGGGTCTTGGCAAGCAACGGATCCTGCCTGGTGCGACTCAGGTCAGCAAGGCAAATACGGGTGGGATCGGTCTGTCCACCTGCACCACCGATGGTAATCAATCCCACCCGCTGGCGGCGGCAAGCAACAATCAGCGCCGCTTTGACCCGAGAGCTGTCGATACAGTCGATGACATAGTCGAAGTCACCGCTCGTTATCCGTTCGAGATTATCCGCCTCTATAAAAGACTCAATGATAGAAACCCGGCAGTCAGGGTTGATCCCAGAGACCCGCTCCGCCATGGCTTCGACCTTAGCCATTCCCAGCGTGGTATCCAGCGCATGGAGTTGGCGATTGATATTGGATTCCGCAATATGGTCGAGATCGACCAGGGTAATGGCGCCAATACCACTGCGGGCAAGCGCCTCCACAGCCCAGGAGCCAACGCCGCCGATACCGATCACGCAGACATGCGCCGCAGAATAATTTTCCAGGGCCGACTGACCATAAAGCCTGTGAATACCACCAAAACGGCGCGAATGATCCAAACGAACCTCCAGGATTCGAACAACCTATTCCTGGCCATTTTCTCATATATATTGAATCGGGTTCGAGCCCTGATTGACATCATTGTCGCTTACACGCACTGTTTAACTCACTGCAATCACTGCACTGGAGGCACAGATGCAATTCAGATTTCTCCGTCCCACCATGACACTCTGCATCCTTCTCGGCGGCATCTGTCAGCCTGCCCTGGCACTGGAATTGCGTTGGCTTCAATATTCGCCCGTCCGCTACTTTACAGACACGGACTGGGACATGATGAAAAAGACGGCCCGAGAGCTGTTGAACAGTGGAAAGGATGGTGACAGTGCGACATGGAAAAACCCGGAATCAGGCAACCAAGGCAGCTTGGAGGCTCTGTCAACCATCGAAAAAGGCGGCACAACCTGCCGTGAAGCAGAAATCACCAACCAGGCCGGAAAACGCAGCGGCACTTCAAGATTCACCTTCTGCCGACAGGACGACGGCACATGGAAAATCTCACGCTGAGGTAGTGAATAAAGGCAGCCTATGATATTTACCCGGCTATTCAATACCCATCTGGATACACATACCTAACTATAAAGAATATGAAGATAAGAGATTGATTAACGATATATTTTCTTTGTGTACTTCGTGCTCTTCGTGGTAAAAACAGTATTTTCTGACGGACACTAATTTAACGCAAGAATTCAGAATTAAAGTTTTTCGCTAAATGGTCGAAAGTAATTTTGATAACTATCTAGATGATAGCTGGTCGCAATATATTCAACAGAGGCAGGGGGATGGAATCCAGGCAATTGAACTAAAGGGAACAGCTCCTCTGTTTTGCATCGAAAGATGCCACATCATGTAGAAAGCTTGAAGGAAACAACCCAGCAATGCAGTTACAAACCAAAGTCCTGGCTGTTACTGCAATCGTCTTTTTAGGCCATTTTGTGACCGTGGAGTATATGGGTCACCGGCAGGTCGAATCTCAGGTAGTCGAAAATATCCGCGACCATGCCCGAACCGTTCGCGGCATGCTGATGCCTTTGCGAAATGTCTATCAAAGACATTTTCTCACCCACAATATCCCCGTCGATGAAAAAACCCTGGGATTTCTCCCGGCCCATTCCATCAGCCGAATTTCCAAAGAGTTCAAAAAATGGGTGGATTCCGGCCTGACCTTCAACAATGTCTCAGATCGCCCGAGAAACCCCAATAACAGGGCGGATGAGATTGAGATGGAGGCTATCCGTCACTTTCAGGACAACCCGGAGGAAAAAGAGCGAATGGTTCCTTTTGCCGGACCCAACGGTGAACCTTTCTACCATTTTTCCCAACCGATCTGGATCAAGCCCCACTGTTTAAAATGTCATGGTAAACGGGAGGATGCACCACCCAGCATCAGGGAGCGTTACGACCTGGCTTACGAATACGAACTCGGTGATCTGCGGGGTGTAATGAGCATCAAACTGCCCGGAACGATTATCGCAGAGCGGGTGGCCGCCCAAACCCGCCAGAATATCATCAGCCACTCCATCGGATTCATCCTCACATTCCTGATCCTCTCATGGTTACTCAGGCAGACCATCATCAAGCGGATCGGCAAGCTGAAAAATACCGCCCTGCAACTGGCACAGGGAAACTATACAGTATCCGCATCCATGCCCGGAGAGGATGAGATCTCTCATGTTGCTGCGGCATTCAACGAGATGGCTGAAAAGATCGGTCTGCGGGAACATGCGCTGACCGCCCAAAAATCCTTGTATGCCGCACTTTCACATACCAACAAAACCATCATACGGCTCCACTCACCTGAACAGCTATTCGAAAAAGTCTGCCATATTGCAGTAGAGCTTGGTGGCCTGAAATTCGCATGGATTGGTCTGGTAAACATTCGCACCAGTTCGGTGGAACCCATCGCAAGCGCCGGCGATGATGTTTCATGCCTCGCAAAAACCGAGTTTTCCCTGGACCCCGATCACACCAAGGGAAGCGGGCCTCTCTCCATTTCGATCAATGAGCGACGGCATGTGATTATCAACGACCTGCATGAAAGCACCATAACCGCTCCATGGCAGGATCTGGCCCGGAAAGCGCATATCCATTCAGCCGCCATCTTTCCCATCACGATGGATAAGAAAGTGATAGGCACCTTCTGTGTCTATTCCGGGGAGAGCGAATTTTTCAATGCCGATATTGTTGACCTCCTGCACGAAATGACCTCCGACATCTCCTTTGCCATTGGTAACTATAAGCAGGCTAAGGAGCATAAACAGGCCCATAAAAAACTTTCGGAGTCCTCTGCTGAACTTGAAAAAATAAACAGCCAGATGCGTCTGTTGCTGGAGTCGACAGGCGAAGGGATATACGGCATTGACACCAAGGGAAACGTCACCTTCGTCAACCAGTCCGCGCTCAAAATGCTTGGATTCTCACGAGAAGAGTTGTTGGGAGGTGATATTCACACATTGACACACCACACTTATACGGACGGCACGCCTCTCCCCATCGGGGAGTGTTCAATCCATAAAGCATTCCGCACCGGCATATCCTGCCAGATCAACAACGAGGTTTTCTGGCGCAAGAACGGCACCTCCTTCCCTGTCGAGTATTCGGCCTATCCGATCAATGAAGAGGGAGAGATCAAAGGCGCCGTAACCGTCTTTCGCGATGTCACCGAAAGCCATGCAATCGCCCAGCAGATGAATTTTCTGGCAACCCACGATACCCTCACCAACCTGCTGAACCGCTACTCGTTTGAAAAACATCTCAACCAAGCCTTCAACAATGCGCAAAGCGGTGACATCAATTATGCGCTCTGTTACATGGACCTTGACCAGTTCAAGGTGGTTAATGATACCTGCGGGCATGTCGCCGGTGACGCACTGCTACAGATGGTCTCACGCCTGCTGCAACAAACCATCAGGCACAGTGATATTCTGTCACGGCTCGGCGGCGATGAGTTTGGCCTGCTGCTTGAGGACTGTCCTCTGGAACAGGCTATTCGGCTGGCCAACAAAATCTGCGAAAACGTAAAGGATTTCCGTTTCTCCTGGCAGGAAAAGACATTCACCATCGGTGTGAGCATCGGTATCGTCAGCATCGATCATGAAAGCGAAGGTCCGGAAAGCGCTCTGAGTGCTGCGGATGCCGCCTGTTATGTCGCCAAAGACCTGGGACGAAACCGGGTGCACGTGCATAGAAGCCATGATGATGAAACCATTCGCCGACAGGGAGAGATGCAATGGGTCTCCAGAATTCAGCGCGCAATCGAGGAGAAACGGCTCTGCCTCTACCAACAACCCATCGTTCCTCTGGATGACGATGAAGAGGCCGGACAACATTTTGAGATTCTGCTGCGAATGACAGATGAAGATGGCCGGATGGTGCCTCCTGGCGCTTTTATTCCCGCAGCAGAAAGATACAACCTGATGCCGACTCTGGATCGCTGGGTAATCGATGCAACCTTCCAGTGGCTGGCGGATAACCCAACCCGGGTGGCAGATATTGAGCTCTGCGCCATAAACCTCTCCGGACAGTCCCTGGGAGACAACAGCCTCCCCGGATACATCACCGACAAACTCAATCACTACAACCTGGATGCCAACACCATCTGCTTTGAGGTGACCGAAACGGCCGCCGTCAGCCGCCTGGACCAGGCCATCCACTTTATCACCAATCTGAAACACATCGGTTGCCGCTTTGCGCTGGACGATTTCGGCACCGGCATGTCCTCATTCGCCTATCTGAAAAACATGCCGGTGGACTATCTCAAGATCGACGGCAGCTTCGTCAAAGATATTGCGGATGACCCGATAGACCGGGCGATGGTGGAGTCCATCAGCGAGATCGGCCACCTGATGGGACTCGAAACCATCGGGGAGTATGTGGAGAACGATGCCATCCGGAAGATCCTGACCAGCATCGGTGTTGACTACGCTCAGGGGTTCGGCATTGCAAAGCCACAGCCACTGGGCACACTCGACGAAAACTGAGCGATAAAAATTGTCAGCCCGGCAGAGAGATTCCCGTCACCTTTTTATAGAGTGAAACGGCATATGAATCGGTCATGCCGCCGACGAAATCAGTCAAACGCAACAGCCGGGTGTAAGCATCTTCCGCCGGTTTTCTATCGGGACCGATAAACTGATCCGGCACCAGAAGAATCATCATCTTGCTGCGGGAACTCGCCTGCAGGCCATGCTCGGCAACGTCATCTACAACCTGAATAAAGCGCTCCAGCAGTTCGCTGATCACCTGAAAACCCGCAACCTCAATCTCAATCACCTCTGGCGCATTGTAGATCTTCTCCACCGCCACCTCGATCAACTGGTTCATCTCCTCCCGCTTGGGTATAACGCTCAGGAGAGGCTGATCGAATCTGCCTGCCAGTATGTCATCCTCACAATCCAGAAAACAGGTCATCGACTGACCGATCGCCTGATTGATCACCTTGGCACGCAGAAACTCGATCTTCTCCTTGTTTCCGCTGATGCCACGCAACCGTTTCTCCTGCCGCTCAGGTTCAGAAAGCACATGCAGAAAAAGCCCCAGTGCCTCATCGAAGGTAAGGTGCCCCAGACGGTAACCGTCTTCAATATCGATCACCCGATAGCAGATGTCGTCCGCAGCCTCCACCAGAAAAGCCAGCGGATGGCGGTGCCAGATCGCCAATATCGGATCCCGGCGTATCAGCCCCGTATTCTCCACCACGGCTTCAAACAGCTCCCGATCCGCAGCGGTAAAACCCGGTTTTTTAGCACTGACCCCATCAAAGCGCCCTTTGCCGATACAGGATTCACGGGGGTATTTACTGAATGCCGCCAAGGTGGCGCTCGTCAACTGCAGGCCACCGGGATTGTCACGGTTCTGCAAACGTGAAAGCACACGAAAACCCTGGGCATTACCTTCAAAATTGAGGAAATCCTCCCGCTGACTGCCGTGCAGTACCCCAACCCGCCCTTTGCCATAATCCCCCGCCTCGGCCCACAGACGGATCGCATCCTCGCCTGAATGGCCGAAAGGCGGATTGCCGATATCATGGGCCAGACAGGCCGCAGCGCATATATCACCAAAATCGGAAGCCTCGGCAGATGCCAAACCATGACGGGTTATGATCTGCTCTCCAACCAACGTCCCCAGAGAACGGCCCACACTGGAAGATTCCAGACTATGAGTCAGGCGGGTTCTGACATAGTCAATCTTCGACAGCGGAAAGATCTGCGTTTTGTCCTGCATACGCCGGAAGGCAGAGGAGAAAACAATCCGGTCGAGATCCCGCTGGTAGTCGGTGCGGGCAGTCGTCTCGGAGGGCTCATCGTCTGATCCCAGGCGTTTGCGGGAGAGCAGTTGCGGCCAGTTCATCGCCATTCTAGCCTCTATTCCCAGCCGATGACTTCGTAACCGCGTTCACTCAGACAGCGCTGCACAAACCGCTTGAAGGTGGGGTTGAGTTCCGCAGACTGAAAGGCTCCGCCGACAGCTCCCGTTGCCGCACCGGCCGCCGCGCCTGCGACGGCCCGCTCTCCCGCATCGCCACGAAACAGCCCCCACACACCGGAAGCAATACCGCCGACAACAGCACCTTTGGCAGCCTTCTTTCCAACCTCGCCATCCTGGTTCTCACTCACATCGGAATCCATGGCCAAAGCCATGCAGGACTCGGTATCCTGTTGCGACTGGCTCTTTCCCACAGTTTTCATATGATCATTGGGATAGAAGACCGGACGCTTTGGTCCCGATGCGCAACCGGCCAGCGTCAAAGCAAGAACAACAGACATGGCAAACATTGCTGGTCGAAATGATCGCATTCTTCTCATCAGGGCACGTCCCTATGGGCGGTCAGAAAAATTCAAGGAGATGATGAAATATACTGGAACACGGCACAAGTCTCCATCAAATCGGATTCCATCCGGCGTCGCTCCAGCCATTCCGCTTCCAGCTATGGTAAAAACGCTGAAGAGTCTGTCCACACAACGACCTCAGACCTCCCTGAAAAACCCTTTGGAAGTCGCACATAAAGCACTCTCCTCCTGTGTCAGAATAACTGGAATATGGCACAATGTTGCAAAATTTCTCCAACCACGAGTGACTGTCTCATGAACTCCGTTCGCATGACATTTCTGCTGTTATCCCTATCGCTGATCGCTGGCTGCTCCACCGTCTACTACGACACCATGGAAAAAGTGGGCGTCCATAAACGTGACATTCTCGTAGATCGGGTGGAGTCAGCCCGTGACGCCCAGACTGAGGCCCAGGAGCAGTTCAAATCAGCCCTGGAACAGTTCGCCTCTGTCATCAAGGTTGAGGAGACAGACCTGAAATCGGCCTATGAAAAACTGAACGACGAATTCGAAGATAGTCAGTCAGCCGCAGATGACGTCTCCAGTCGTATCGATAAAGTCGAGTCGGTGGCAGACGCCCTCTTCGAAGAGTGGCAGGAGGAGTTGGATCTCTATCAGAATAAAAACCTCAAAGCCGCCAGCGCAAAAAAACTGCGGGCCACCAAAAAGCGCTACGGCCAGATGCTCAAATCGATGCACCAGGCCGAAAAGACCATGCAGCCGATCCTCGACAGCTTTCGCGACAACGTGCTCTTTCTCAAACACAACCTGAATGCACAGGCCATCGGCGCCCTGCGTGGCGAGTTCAGTAATCTGAAGTCAGGTATCGGCAGGCTTATCAAGCGGATGAACCATTCCATAGAACGCTCGAACAGTTTCATCGAGTCACTTCAGCAACCTTAGCACCCAAGTTCGGCCAACATGGAACTCTCAAACATAAAGCAGATTGAAGACGCCACCCGTTTCGGCCGTCCCGAACTCTTCCGTCTTGGCATCGGCATCATTTTCATCGCAGCGGTGATGCTCTTTACCGACTTCCGCTTTGGTAATACCACCGACAACACCATGTTGATCGTGGCAGCGATGATCGGCGGTTATATGGCGATGAATATCGGGGCCAACGATGTCGCCAACAATGTCGGTCCGGCGGTGGGTTCAAAGGCGCTGACACTGACTGGCGCTATCATACTTGCCGTAGTCTTCGAGGGAGCAGGGGCATTGATTGCCGGCGGCGACGTGGTGGACACTATCAGGAAGGGCATTATCGACCCCTCCCTGATTGCCGACAGGGACACCTTCATCTGGATTATGATGGCGGCCCTGCTGGCCGGGGCAGTCTGGCTCAACATCGCCACTGCAATGGGCGCACCTGTCTCCACCACCCACTCCATCGTCGGCGGCGTTCTGGGTGCGGGCATTGCCGCCGGCGGGGTCGATATCGCTAACTGGAACAAGGTGGCAACCATCTCCGCCAGTTGGGTCATCTCCCCGGTTCTGGGTGGACTGATCGCCGCCAGTTTCCTCTACCTCATCAAACGCACGATAACCTACCAGAGCGATATGACCCGTGCCGCCAAAAGAGCGGTGCCACTGCTGGTCGCACTTATGGTAATGGCCTTCTCAACCTATCTCATCCTCAAGGGGCTGAAACAGGTCTGGAAGGTTGATTTCCAGACCGCCGCACTGACGGGTCTTTTCTTTGCGACTGCGGTCTATATGCTTGTCCATCCTGTCATCGAAAAAACCGCAGACCGCCTGCCTAACAGCAAAGTCGGCGTTAACAGTCTATTCACAGCCCCACTGATCTTCGCTGCCGCCCTGCTCAGCTTCGCCCACGGTGCCAATGATGTTGCCAATGCAGTTGGGCCGCTTGCAGCCATCAACGAGGCAATTTCCGGATCCGGAATTGTCCAAAAAGCTGCAGTTCCTCTCTGGGTGATGATGGTGGGCGCTTTCGGTATCGCCTTGGGACTGGCGCTCTATGGCCCTAAGCTGATAAAAACAGTGGGTTCCGAAATCACCGAACTGGACCAGATGCGAGCCTTCTGCATCGCCATGGCAGCTGCCATCACAGTCATCATCGCCACCCAGTTTGGTCTGCCCGTGAGTTCCACCCATATTGCCGTCGGTGCGGTATTCGGTGTCGGCTTCCTGCGAGAGTTTCTGAAGGCCACCTATGCCCGTACAATGGAAGAGATCATGAGCCATCACGATGGACAGGATCAGGTGGTCGTTGAGGCATTTCTTGATGAGTTCCGCCGCGCCTCGATCACCCGAAAGGGAGAGATGCTGACACAGCTCAAGGCACACTCCGCCGATGCCGACCTCACCAAGAAAGAGCGTAAAGGCCTGCGCAAGATCTATCGCCAGCAACTTGTAAAGCGATCAGCCCTGTTGAAAATCGTCGCCGCCTGGTTGATTACCGTGCCGGTATCCGGCTTGTTGGCCGCCATACTCTTCTACGTTATCAGGGGCTTTATGCTTCCTTAGGAGGCTGTCGGGTCTGCTTTGGCCACCACGTCATCAGGCGGGGGAAATCTTTTCACTATTCCGTTGGGCAGTTCCGCCTTGGCAGCCATGAAGATGCCACTGGATTCCAGCACAAAGCAGACCATCACTGTAAGCAGGGCAGGTACGATGGCGACACGAAAGAAGGCGTCCGCCATGATCGCACCTTTACTGTCCCCGGAAGTTGCCATAGTGGTCAAGCCGATGATGGCGCCGGTAATCACATATCCGACCAATAAAATTTTGGTGCGGTTTGCCGCCAGCCGCCAATGCGCAGCCACGAACCAGGGATCCTGCTTCTCCGCCCTGCTCGCGCGAATCCAGAAAAACACAATGATCAGCAGTGAGACCGAGAGTGGTATCAGCAATCCCGGTTTGCCCATGAAGACAAATGAAGCGGGAGCAGCCAGCAGGTGAATTCCAGCCAGGTTCAGCATGAAAATATCATGGGGGTTTTTGGCCCGCTTACGAACAGACTCATCGATCTCGAACAGCATAAGCCCTCTCAGATTTACCGGGTATTCCAGACAGGAAACAAGATGAATTCTGCATGATGACGCAAGTATCGTCGTTGATATTACGCAACCTGCGGCTGTTCGACAGGCACGTTTGCCGCTTTTCGCAAAAAGTCTATTGACCTGCCCCCAAAAACCCTTAAACTACCGCGCTTCTTCTTCGGAGCGGTAGTTCAGTTGGTTAGAATACCGGCCTGTCACGCCGGTGGTCGCGGGTTCGAGTCCCGTCCGCTCCGCCATTTTCCCTCTCCGGGTTAAGCCAACTGAAACCCGGCAAAAACCGATTCCCAAAATCACTCCGCCAAACCCAGTGGATTATTAGGGTCGATACCTTTCATGAATGGGTATTTCCGCTCCTGATGAGTGATCTGGTAAACCTTGCCGATCCAGTTGCCCAAGACTGCCTCAGCCGTATCGTGCCAGGTATTGTGGATGGAATCACTAATCAACGCTTCCGGAAACTCAGGCAGTTCGCCTCCTTCGTCGAGTGCAGTCAACAAGCGGTCATGATATTCGCAGAGAATCGCTTTGTCCCTGGCGTGTAGATAGTTGTCGGGAAAGGGTGGGAAATCCACCCTTTCACCCGCAATAAAGTGCTTCACTTCGCGCTTGTACTCTTTGAAGAGGCTGATGGTGTCATACTCGGGATGACCCTGAAAATAGACCACGCGAAAGCCATCTTCACTGACAGCGAGATGCACCCCACCGTCATCACTCTCCACAAGCACTTTCAGACCCGCCGATTCAAACTGGTCGCGGGTTATCTCATTGAAGCGGGAGTGAGGGACATCGAACAGGGTGTTGACGTCGTTGACCAGCGGATGAGTCCGGTCGACCACCTTATGGCCATACACGCCCCAAAGCTTGTCTCCCATATGCCGCCGTTTCTGGCCATGATGAAACTCCATCACCGCGTGGGTTGCCAGACATGAACAGAGCATGGATGTGACATTCTCGTGAGCCCAGTCGACCACCTCGATCAACGGCTTCCAGAACGGCTCCTGAGAGAGGTTGGGATGGGTGACGTTGGCTCCGGTAATAATCAGGGCATCCAACCCCTCTTCCTTTAGCTGCTCGAAAGATTCATAGTACTGCCCGATATGTTCACGGGCCTTATCATCCCGGGGCAATCCTTCCAGTGTAAATGGATGAATGTAGAACTGCGCAATTTGATTCGCCTCTCCAACGAGACGAAAAAACTGCCGTTCAGTGGCGCCAAGCGCCGCATCCGGCATCATATTGAGCAGACCGATGTGCAGCTCCCTGATGTACTGTTTCGCCGCTCGTTCAGGGGGTAAAACCGTCTGTCCCTCCTGCTGCAGGCGCTGGAAGGTAGGCAGTGATGAGTGTGCGACCAGTGGCATGAAGAGCTCCTCAAACACTTGGTGAATTTCGTTCAATCACACCTTCAAGCATGACCAAAAAATCATCGGCATTCTGGACCTGGGCAAGCTCGTCAGTGGTAACTGTGTAGCCATAATCCTGTGCAATCGCCTCATACCGGGGAATCCGGCTACGAAACAGTTTGGGAAAGACCCAGCGCACGAATTTAATGGGTTCGATCATCGCCACATAGGGCAGATCCTGTTCCTGTAAATAGAGATCGAGCTGCTCATCGAGAAAGTTCTCCCGATAGTAGAGTGGCTTGGGGTCACGCACAGCCCGCTCGATCAGCGCTGTCTCGTCACGCTCCGAAGCCCGAATATAGAGTATCATCGTATGCTCGGAGAGCAGTTCGATGATGCCCGGTTCGTCCAACTCACACAGACTGCCCCCTACATCGTTGATGAAATGGCGATACCCATAAATCCGTTGTGCCTTGCGGATAAATCCTGGCACATCCCTCATGGCCGCAATCTCCGCCTCGCGATGCAGATTCTGACGCCGTTTGAATTCACGCAACGGCATACCGCCAAGCTCAGGGTTACCCAGCATGCCCAGAAAGATCGAAACCGGCTTGAGATGATCGACAGTGATATTATTGCGAATATAGATGGAGTCGGAACGAAGCAGGTCCCGCAACACAGGCACCTGCATCGCCTGCTCCTTGATATGATCGAGGATCGGCTCATCCAGATAATGGGTGCCGATCCGGTAATCTCCCGAATAGTGAAACCAGTCACTGTCACGCAGGATATTGGACAGACGCGTCTTTCCAACGCCTGACATCCCCATCAGCGTCACGCACTTGTGCTCCCATACCCGGAAGTCACCCACACTCAGTTTCACTGCAACCACACTCCTAAAGAAATCCGGCTTGATGCCGATACCCAGCTAGTCGATCGATTCTACGAGGGTAGACGAAGGGTGCCAAGCTGAGAACACTTCACTTTACCTATATTATCGCCAGAGAAGCCCAATGACCTCGTTTCATCCTCGATCATCCGGCCGTTTACAACATTTTTGACTGTAACAGGATTCACATGAGCCAATTGGAGTTAAGTGACCTCAGCGTCATCCTTGTCGAGCCTTCGTTGACCCAGAGGCATATCATCGATGGCTATCTCTCTGACTTGGGCATCTCCAAGATTGAAACCTTGGAATCCGGTGAAGCAGCACTGGAGGCCATGCGCCGCACCCCACCAGACCTGGTCATCAGCACGCTCTATCTGCCCGATATGACCGGGACCGACCTGGTCACTACGATGCGTAGCGAACCACTACTCGTGGATACAGCCTATATCCTGATCTCCAGCGAAACCCGGTTCCGCTTTCTGGACCCGATTCGCCAGGCAGGTGCAATCGCCATTCTTCCCAAGCCCTTTTCGGAAGATGACCTGAAGATTGCCTTGAAATCCACTGTCGACTATATCGAAACACCCGAAATCCATCTCGACAATATCGATACCGAATCGTTAAGCATTTTAGTGGTGGATGACAGCCAGATGGCGCGAAACCATATTCGCAGGCTGCTGGAAGCCATGGGCATGGAGCAGATCACCGAGGCGAAAAATGGCTCAGAGGGGGCACAACTGGTCAATGACCACTATTTTGACCTCGTCATCACCGACTACAATATGCCGGAGATGAATGGGCAGGAGTTTATCGACTATATCCGAAATAACAGCTTACAGCCGACCATTCCCATTTTGATGATTACGAGCGAGTCTAACCAGAGTCGTCTTGCTGCCGTACAGCAATCAGGCGTTTCCGCCATCTGCGACAAACCTTTCGAACCCATCATTCTCAAGCGCTATCTGGAAAAAACGCTGGCAGACGATAATAACTGAACATTGCAAAAAATTAAGCTAACACATTGTAAAATAATATAAATATGAGATCATTCACCTGTTCCTGCCTGCAAATGCTATTTTTTTAACGAGTGGGATTTACCCTGAACCCAGCCTTCCATTAACAGAAGCTCACAGTATCGTTGTTTGATCGTGAAAAGGTCACATGACCAACACCTGATTTGTGATTTTAATTCTGCTAAAATGTTGCCTGAAACCACCCATCAGGTAAAGTTGGGTTTGCACTACTTTTCAATGAGTTGGCAATGAGGTTAGACTAAGACATGCCCCAGGTTCTAATCATCGATGATCAATCCATCAGCCGGATGATTCTGGAGGAACTCACCCGCTCAATCGAACCGGACGTCACCACGCAATCCTTTGCCGACCCTGTCACTGCGCTGGAGTGGGCCAAACACAACGAGTTCGACCTTGTCATTACCGATTTTAAAATGCCGCAGATGGATGGCGTGGAGTTTATCCAGTGGCTGAGAAAAATCCCCTCCTGCAGTGATATCCCCGTTGTGATCATCACTTGTGTCGAGGATAAGTCGGTGCGATACCGTGCACTCGAATCAGGCGCAACCGATTTCCTGACAAAACCGATTGACCATACCGAATGCAGGGCCAGGTGCCACAATCTGCTGACAATTCGCCGTCAACAGCAGATTATCAAGGATCGCGCCTCCTGGCTGGAACGGGAGATCAGGGATACCACCGAGGAGTTGCATCTGCGCGAACAGGAGACTCTGCTGCGCTTGGCAAAAGCAGGTGAGTTCCGTGATCAGGAAACCGGGAACCATGTACTGAGAATGTCTCAATACAGCGAGATCATTGCCGAAGAGATCGGCATGTCTAAAGATGAGTGCCACCTGATCAGGCACGCAGCACCAATGCACGATATCGGAAAAATCGCTATCCCGGACGCGATTCTGCGCAAGGCTGGCACCCTAGCGGCCGATGAGTGGCAGATCATGCAGAACCACTCACAGGCAGGATATGACATCTTATGTGAGAGCCCTTCCAAATATCTGCAGATGGGCGCGATTATCGCCCTCCATCACCATGAGCACTTTGATGGCAGCGGCTATCCACACGGAAAAAAAGGAGATAGAATCCCAATAGAGGCGCGCATCGTAGCTGTTGCCGATGTTTTCGATGCCTTGATTTCGGAAAGACCTTACAAGAGAGCATGGAGCATAAACGGAGCATTGAACTATCTGAAGCAGGAGAAAGGCCGCCATTTCGACCCAGACTGTCTGGGGGCATTTCTCACACGCTTTGAGAGGATCATCGAGATTCACAACTCACTCGACGATTCTCCGAAACAGGCCGCAGGTTTAGGGGCCTCTGAATGAACCTGGACGTGTTGAATTGTGAGATAAAATTTTACTATGCGAGGCGGAAATTGCGGGCAATAGGTAGCCTATTGTCCAAATTTTCAACGCAGCAGAGGGGATTTTCTTCAGCGACTCCTTACGCCTCACCCCTTCGAGGGTGGCATGAGAGACGGCTCCCGGCCGTTTTTTGGGTCACAAGACTGCCGTCCATACATCGTATGGCAGCTCTTTAACGCCAAGGAAAGCAATATGCAAAATCAGCCAACCTTCAATAACAGACATCCGTCCGGTTTCAATCAATTCCCCGATTTTGAAATCGAGCATTCAGGCATTCGCCTGCTGGTCGCCCTACCGCTTTTTTCCTGGCTGGTTATTCAGACCTACCTCAGCCACACAGGTTCCGAACTATCTCCACCGTTGATCCTTGCGACTGTTTACGTTGTTTTTGCCGCTACCATGTTGCTCTTTATTCTCAACGACCCACACCCCTCGTCTTCCCGGCGTATTGCCGGCATCATTGCCGATGTTGCCTTTCTCTCCTGCCTCACTTTTTTCAGCGGAAAAAATGGTCTGTTTCTGCTATTTCTCTATCCACTGCTCATTAGCAGCAATGGATTTCGGTTTGGCGCCTCCTATCTCTACTTCACCCTCTCGGCCACTATTCTCGGTCTCGGTATCGTACTGATTGCGAGCACCTTCTGGTCTCAGCATCTAATGCAGGGAATAGGCGCTTTAGCTGGAATAATCGGCGTCTCTCTCTACCTTGCATCTATCATTAAGGCCGTGGGAAGTGATAATTGGGATCCATTGGATTCTACAGAGGTCACCACGAAAGAAGCACTTCCGGAGACTCCGCAAGATACAGGCATCGAGAGTGCCCAGGATACCGCAGATCTGGCATTCCCTTCCTCAGAATCCACATCTGAAGCCGAGTCAGGTGTATACAGCGATTATCGCAAAGTATTACTGCTTTCCAGAAATCCGACCAATGCGGAGCGCATCAGTACCTATCTTAAAGACTGGAATCATGCATTCGAGACAAGTCAGAACAGCATGCAGGCCTTCAACCGATTGATGGTGAACGCCGACACCCAAGGCATTCAACCCTTTGATATCCTGTTGGTGGATCATCGTCAGTTGGAATTGGATCCGCTACAGATAGCTGCGGCCATTTCCGAAGAGCCGACACTGGCCAGTACTTCCCTGTTTTTCCTTGGTCCGAAACAGCCTGAGCAATATCGCCAACAACTTCTCCAGGCCGGCTATTCACAGATCCTTGAGACTCCACTCAACAAATCCATTCTGTTCGCGGCCCTGCGTGCCAACCCAGAGATTCAGGATAGTGAAAAGAGCGTTGTCAGCCTGATCAGTCGACTTAACCTAAAAGCCTCCTCTCTCCCACCACAAGAGATCCTCGTTGCCGAAAACAATCCTGTCGACCGGAACAGCATCGAACGCGCGTTGAAACAGGAGGGCCATCGGGTCTATGCAGTCGAAAATGGAGAACAGGCGCTGGATGCACTCGAGAGCCACCATTTTGATCTGGCGATTGTCAATCTCTCCATGCCTATCATGAGCGGCATTCAGGTCATCAAACTCCACCATTTCACCCACTCCATGCGCAGATGGATGCCGTTTGTCGTGATAACAGACGAGAACTCCCCCACAACCATCAGGGAGTGCGAAAGCGCAGAAGCCGATGCCTGCATATTCAAACCCATTCAACAAAACGAGTTGGTTAAAACAGTCACTGCGGTTATCTCGTCCGATCAGGAAAAAACCAGAGAAAAGGCAACGGCAACACTTGAAGAGGGTGTCACCACCCGCTTCCATAACGCCGATACACTGGATGTCAGCGTTCTAAAAAATCTCGAAATACTCGGAAACGATCCGCAGTTCATCTCCAATCTGATTACAACCTTCACTCTCGATAGCGAAAGAACCCTGCAACAGATGGATCAGGCCCTTGCCGATAACGACAGTGAACTGTTTAAAGACCTCGCTCATCTGTTCGTGGACAGCGCAGGACACTTGGGGGCATTCGCCCTCTATGAATACAGCCTCAGCGCATCACGTATACTGCCTTCCGAATTCGATGCTCATGGAGCCAACATCCTGCAGGAGATGCGCACCACCTTCACCCGCACCAGTGACGCACTCATGCGATTTCTCTCCCAGGACGATGAAACCAGCTCCTATCTCAGCTAATCCTTCGGCCGCTGATTAATGCCAAAACGACAGATTGACCCAAAGCTCCAGCCATTTGGTTCGGACGCGCTGAAACTGACAGAAAAAAGACTCAACCGTTTTTTTACCCGTGAGTATCAGGAACAGTTGACAAATCCTGAAAAACTCTCCGACAAATTAATCCAAATCGCCTCTCATGGCCCCATGTGGGAAACTACAAGTCATCTGATGGCGCAGCATTACGATGCTTCAGAAGCTTTTTTCCGCAGTTTTCTGGATAGTGAATACCTGGCCTATTCCATGGCGTTCTACAGCGAAAACGGCGCTACAGCCGCGACGATAGAAATATCACTGGAAGAGGCGCAGAGAAATAAATTCAAAACCATCTGCAAACGAGCAGGACTCCAGGGTGATGAGCAGATTCTGAACATCGGCTGCGGCTTCGGCTCTTTCGAGCGCTACCTGATAGAAAACTATCCGCAACTTCAGATTACTTCGATCACAGCCAGCACAACGCAAAGCAGTTACATCAACGAAGCAAGAAACAATACCGCGCATCCCCTTTCATCAAAACGTTTCAAACTCATCACAGGTGATTTTGCAGATCTCACCGAAGAGATGCTTGGGATTGAGCATTTTGACAAGGTTTTTTCCATTGGTGTTCTTGAGCATGCAAGAAACCTCGCGGATTTATTTAAAAAAATAGCAATTTTAACCAAACCTGGCGGCTACGCGTTCCACCATCTGATTGTTTCCCGCATCCCTATCCCCCGTTTTCTCACCCCCGAAAAAACACTGATTGGAGACTATTTTCCAGGGGGAAGAATCTGGCCTTACGACCTGATTACCAAACAAGAGAGCGGTTTCTCCCTGGAACAGGGCTGGTTTGTCAATGGGATGAACTACTGGCGCACGCTGGATCAGTGGCACGAACGTTTCTGGAGTAACATGGATAACGTCAACCAGGATGAGCTTTCAACGGACGATATCCAGTACTGGAACGACTACTTCTCCCTTTGCAAAGCCTGCTTTGCCCCGATGGAGGGTGAAGTATTCGGCAATGGCCAGTTTCTCTTCAGGAAGACCTGAGACACACCTGCATTCTTTGTTACTGAAAGGCACGCACGGCAAGCACCGCATTCAACCCACCAAAAGCGAAAGAGTTACTGAGTGCTGCATTTATGGGCCCAAACCTCACTTCATTGGGCACATAATCCAGATCACATCCATCACCCGCTTCAGTAAAATTCACTGTTGGCGGTATGAAGCCTTCCTTCACAGACAATACCGTCGCCACCAGTTCAATCCCACCCGCAGCCCCCAGTGCATGTCCATGCATCGATTTCGTTGAACTCACTGCCAAAGAAGCGGCGTTTTCCTTGAAGACCTTGTTGATCGCAGCCGTTTCCGTAACATCATTTGCCTGTGTCGCGGTGCCGTGGGCATTGATGTATTGCACATCCGCCGGACTCAATTGCGCATCCTGCAGGCACAACCCGATGGTTCTTGCCGCTCCATCCACGGAAGGATCAGTAATATGCCCCGCATCCGATGACATGCCGAAACCCGCCAATTCAGCATAGATCTCTGCACCCCTTGCCTTGGCGTGACGTTCCGATTCAAGAACAAGGATACCTGCCCCTTCCCCGAGCACCATGCCAGATCTGTCCTTGGAAAATGGCCTGCAGGTATCCTTTGACAACACCCGCAGCATATCCCAGGACTTTAACAGTCCACAGGTGAATGGTGCATCGGTGCCACCCGCGATAGCAACGTCAACCAGACCATGTCGTATCATCAACGCTGCCTGAGCAATGGCATGTCCAGACGAGGAACAGGCGCTTGTTACGGAAAACACTGGCCCTTTGATCTTCATTTGCAGACTGACTTGGCTTGCTGCCGCACTCGGCATTCCTTTTGGTATCGTCAGTGGATGTACACGTGATCGCCCGTCACGATAGAGCTGGGAATAGGTGGTCCCATCCGTCTCCTTTCCACCACAACCTGTACCGATAATCGCAGCAGCATTCTCATATTGCCCGGCGGTTAATCCAGAATCAGTCAAAGCCTCTTTGGTTGCAATCAAGGCAAACTGTGAAAAACGATCGAGATAGGGCAGTAGCGCCTCGTCGAGAAAGTCGACCGCCTTGAAATGCGGTACTTGAGCACCAACGACCACCCGCAAACCACTGCAGTCTATTTTTTCAAGATTACGAATCCCGGCAGTCCCCGCAAGCAATGCCGAGCGAAACGGCTCAATGCCCACACCAAGCGCGGAAACAGATCCCAACCCGGTAATAACAATACGTTCGCCCACGGAACTTACTTGCCCGCAAGCAGGCTGCCGATACCGTCCACGATGTCGCCAACCGTTTCCAATTTTTCAAGTTCAGCATTAGGTATCTCGACGTCGAAAGCCTCCTCGACCTCATAGACAATCGTTATTGCGTCCAGTGATGAGACACCCAAATCCTGAAGACGTGATTCACGTTTGATGTTGGCTGTATCCAGCTGCTTTTGTGTGGCGATCGCCGATATTACGACTGTTTCAATATCCAGACTCATCTCTCTGATTACCTTTACTAATACCAACCAAATGCGAATTAAAGACCATGACCGAAAAATGCCTCAATGTCGTGTCCTGAAACAATCGCTGCGAAGAGATACAAAGCAAATATGAATTAATTATTTCACATCGAAATGCAGAATAAATATTGTTGTTCGTTATAATATCAGTGCTTCTTCGCATTCTCTGGCATAGACTTGGAATATGCTTATACGCGATCCTTCAACCTCAAAGGAGGAAACACGCATACCATCGTCAGACACTCCAATAAAGGAACAACACCCTAAATTCCGGCTATCGGCCTATTGACCAACCCTATCCAACCAAATCCCGCACAACGATATTATACAAGTTATGCAGTCTATTAAAGACATTTATCAATTTCTAAAACGCATATTTGTAGGCAGAGAAAACTCTGAGCAGGAACAGGCGCTTGTCCGCATCCTCCTGTCGTCCGCCGTGCTTATCTATCTGTTATTTTCAGGACCGACCAATCTGCCCCTGCAGCATCCCCGGACACTGACCACGATCCTGATATCCAGTTTTCTCATTTTTTCCATTGGAATTTTCATTACTACGTTGATCTGGAGGGGAGTATCCCATCCACGCCGCATCATCAGCATCGTGTCGGATATAGCTGGTTTCAGCATCGTATCAAGTTTTACCAGTGACCTCCTTGCACCATGGGTCTGGCTTTATCTATGGGTGACGTTCGGCAACGGGTTTCGCTATGGAGAGAGGTATCTCCATTTTTCCACAGTCCTTTCCGTCGTTGGTTTCAGTATCGTCATTGCCACCAATGAATTCTGGCACTCCCATATCAGCCTGGGATTAGGCCTGCTTGCATCTTTTCTGGTATTACCAGGATATGCCGCAGTGCTGATCAGGCGCATTCATAAAGAACGTAAACGTGCTGAGGACGCTAACAGGGCAAAAAGTGATTTTCTCGCCCGCATGAGCCATGAAATCAGAACCCCTCTAAACGGAATCATTGGTATCAGTGAGCTGTTGAAGTGCTCCGATCTTCCCGCAGAAGAGCGTGAGTATGCCGATGCCATCGCCAATTCAGGCCAAACACTTTTCATGCTCATTGAGGACATACTTGACTTTTCCAAGATTGAAGCAGGAAAACTCATTCTCGAACAGACACAATTTGATCTGCATGAGCTGATTACTCACACCGTGCGCATGCTATCTCCGCAGGCGCAACAGAAAAATATACGTTTGATCAACAATGTCAGCCTTGAAATTCCTCACCTACTCATAGGCGACCCCTTACATCTGCGCCAGATTTTGATCAATCTGATCGGCAATGCAATCAAATTCACCTCTACGGGAACCGTAGAGATACGCTGCCGTTTAAATCAGCTCATTGAAGAGCAGGCTTTGATTCATTTCGAGGTCATAGACAGTGGAATCGGTATTCCGCAAGAGAAGCAGGCAACCATCTTCGATAAGTTCAACCAAGCTGATGAAAGCACCACCCGACGTTTTGGTGGTAGTGGCCTCGGAACCGCCATCGCCAAGCAGCTGGTCGAGTTGATGGGTGGGCAGATTGGATTGGAAAGCACACCTGACGTCGGCACGACTTTCTGGTTCGATATCGAATTCAAATCCAGTTCAATCCCAGCCAAAGCCGGCATAGACGGACAATTGGAAAACTGCCGGGTAGTCCGACTCTGCGAAAAGACCGGCGAAAAGACTAGGACCGGAAATTATCTTCAGGAGTGGGGAGTCTCTTTTCAGGATGTCCAGAGTTCACGGGAGATGTTTCGGCTCATACTCGGAGAAAACCATCAGCAGGCACCCTATCAACTATTAATTATCGATAAAGTCCCTGTGGATGAGCAGATGCGGGAACTGCTCGAATCCTTCCGTGACGAACTTGCACTGGACAGTTTCGACATTTTGATTGTACTACCCGATGGTGTGCCAACGTTTCCATTGGGCGAGGTTAGCAGACTTATATCAACCATCCCCTCTCCCGTTGACAAATCCATGCTCTTCAACGCACTGCATGCCGCCCATGCTAACCGGGCTGAACAAGAGGCTGTCGCAGACTTGAAAGCAAAAGCTGCAAACAGCCTGAGCGGCTCAAAAAAGCAGCGCATTCTTGTCGGCGAGGACAACTCGACCAATCGAATGGTGGTGGGAAGAATGCTCGAGCTTGCAGGACACCAATTCAAACTTGTCGAAAACGGTCAGGAGGTACTCGATGCCTTGGAGAGCGCACCATTCGATCTTGCCATTGTCGATATGCAGATGCCGGTTCTCGGTGGACTCGATGCTTTCAAGATGTACCAATTCGCCAATGGCGTGGATGCAAACGTCCCATTTGTCATGTTAACCGCCAACGCCACACTGGAAGCCAGGCAGGAGTGTGAAGACGCCGGGATTCAATTTTTCCTGACAAAACCTGTTTCTTCATCGAAACTCTTGGACACCATTGCTCAAGCTACTCATACAGAGCCAGAAAAAACAGCTTCCATTAAATTGAGTTCGATAGCACAGCCCCAAGCTGCGGATGCCGTTCCTGCCGTCATCGATCGCAGGGTGTTTGATGAAGTCGTCAACCTGGGTCAGGACAATGACTTTCTCGAACGCCTGGTAGACAACTTTCTGCACGACAGCCGGCAGCTGATCAGCGCCATGAGCAAAGCACTCTCAGCCAACAACCCCGCCGATTTCAAAGACTCGGCCCACGCCATGAAGGGAACCGCTGCCTATCTTGGCCTACAAGAACTCACCAGAGCTTCAACTGATGCTAATCAGGTGGACGACTTGGCGCTCAACAACAGGGGTGCGCATACGCTGACGTCCATTGAAGAAGCATTCAGCCGCGCAGAATCAATCCTGCGACAGGAGCTGATATCACGCTCAGCAACTGGAGATAATCGGTCTCAGCCCACCGCCTGACACATCAAATCTTCTTTTACTCCCCAACGCCGTTCTTGGGCACGTAGCAGATAGTCCATGAGCCGCAGGTTTTTCTTACTCAGCCCCATCGCCGCATCTACCCACATCGTGGTGATCTTCATCAGCTCTTCATAGGTAACCGGATTAAACTGATCCATGATCTTATCGAGACAGACAAATCCCGCTGAGCGATTCTGCTGGTACTTTATATAGTTGTTGACCGCATCCTCGCCCTTGCCATCCGGGGCAACCACATCAACAAGCCCCAGCTCATACAGTTCCCGTGCCGTGTAGACTTTGCCGGAAGCAATTACACGTTTTGCCAGTGCAGGTGCCATGCGCCTGGCGAGAAAACTAAAGGCACCCATCCCCGGAAAGAGACCGAAAACCGTCTCCGGAAAACCAAAGGTTGCGCTCTCCTCGGCAATCAACACGTTGGTGGAAAGCGCCGCCTCAAAGCCGCCTCCCAGCGCCTCTCCCTGCACCAGGGAAATTGTCGTAAATGGCAGGCCATAACCGATCGATGAAGGATAGAGAATATCGATACAGGATTTAGCATATTCCATCAGGGATTCGCGGTCTTTACGCTCAATCAAGTCGATAAAATGAGCCAGATCCCCCCCCAGATTGAAAACACCCGGGGTCGCCGAACTCAGAACCTGATACCGCAAACGATTTTCATCATTTGTATTATGTCCGTAGCTGGCATATTCACGAATCAGCTGCTGCGCCTTGGCAACATCATCCAGCAACTCCATACTCATGCATGGGCGTCCTGGATACTGTAGTTTCGCCCAAACTGCGTTGTACTCAGGTTCATATTTAACTTCAACATGATCATATGAGTTGTTAAGACGGATTTGAGGTTGCAGTTTATTCATCATCGTTCATCCCCTAAAAATATTGTCGTGTAGAGTATTTGTTCCAAGTCGCCGCCCAAATTGAAATCCTTCTCAAACATGCTGAATAATCACGAATCACATGACATCAACACTACTGCCCAGCACTGCCTTCACGCTTACTGACCCTAGAAACCCTATCATCTTGTGGGAATAAGGTGCAGATTAATAATAATGTAAAGTGAATTATCCATCCTGGATATCACTATTTGATGGTAAAATTCGTGTAATATTGAAACACTACGCATTTCTGCTGTGAGCTTTTTACCCGAATCTGCTTCTTTTTACCCACTTGTCCACCATAAAGCCAGCCCGCAAGCATGATAGATAACGTTTCCATTGCCGGCGTCATTCTCGCCGGGGGACAGGCAAGCCGGATGGGGGGTGAGGATAAAGGTCTCACCCCTCTCAACGGACGACTTCTGATCGAGTATGTGATCGAGGCGGTAAAGCCCCAGACAGACCATCTGCTCATCAGCGCCAACCGAAATTTCGACCGATACGGTAATTTTGGATTTGCAGTAATTCCAGATCCGGTCGATGGTTTTCCCGGCCCTCTGGCAGGCATGCTGTCCGCACTGCAACATACGACAGCCGATCTACTGCTTACGGTCCCCTGTGACAGCCCCTGGGTGCCCACAAATCTACTGGAACGGCTTTTCACTACATTGATAAATGAGAATGCCGATGTCTGCTGCGTTCATGATGGAGACCGAATGCATCCGGTGTTTTCACTGATCCGGCGGGAGTTGACAACTGAACTTGCTGCCTACATCGATGCCGGCGGACGAGCTGTCCATCGCTGGTTCAAACAACAACGGCTGGCACTTGCCGATTTCTCTTCTGATCCCGAACTATTCACCAACATAAACACGCCCGGTGAGTTGGAACGAATCGAAAAGCTGATGCAGGAACAGGCAAGGAACTAGGGCCTGTTAACAGGCCCTACAACTCATCTTCTTCGTGGTTTAGCCCTGGCAGTTGCCTGAGCCTGCCAGGGATCATCCGGCCAGTGGTGTTTTGGATACCGCCCTTTGAGCTCCTTTTTGACTTCGCTGTAGGTGCGATCCCAGAAACCACGCAGATCCTGGGTGACCTGAATCGGCCGCTGGGCGGGTGACAGTAGATGCAGCATGATCTGAATCCGGTTGCAGCAGATCCTTGGAGTATCTGCCAACCCAAACATCTCCTGCAGCCGCACCGCCAGTACAGGCGCTTTTCCCACTTCGTATGTCAGCGCCTTGCGGGAGCCGCTGGGTACCGTCAGATGAGTGGGTAATGCTTCATCAAGCGCTCCGCGCTGCTCCCAGGAGAGCAAATTCTGAAGAATATCCGCCAGATTCAGTCGCTGCAGATGCTCCCGTCTGGTGACACCATCAAGCCAAGGCTCAAGCCACTCACCAAGATGCCCGGTAAGCCAACGATCCGTTAGATCCGGCCAGTTATCTTCAGGCATCCATGCACGCATACAGACCACGCGTGTCTGCCACTGCCGCAGTTTATCCGTCCAGGGCAGCGATTCCATTCCCATCTGTTCGATACCCTGCAGCATTGCCTGCTTAAGCGTTTCGGGATCTGGAGCTTCCAAGTGAAAACTGGCCAGCAGCAATGCGCCCAGTCGCTCTTCACCCCTGGCCACCACCCTGCACCTTGCAGAATCCCATTCGATCCGTGCAACCTGTCGCAACCGCAGATCCGGCAACGCCTTGATTTCATCCTTATTCAAGGCTGCTGCCAGCTGTATGCGACCCTCGGTACGCCCTGCATCCATCTTCGCAACGACTATATATCGCTCTCCAGCCAGTGCATCATTCTCGGCCAGTATCGCCCCTCTGCCGGAAGCCAACAGATAACTGCCGTGACTACGCTGTTTAGCTATCCTGTCCGGATAGGCCATCGCCAGCAGGCCACCTGGAGAGAAAACCTTGCCGGGGGCACTCATCCCCTCATTTTTTGATAACTGCCGCCATTGACGACTCACCTTGTCCACCCGGCGACATCCTGCTCTGTCCAGATTCTGTTCGGACGACTGCCGGCCACTCTGCTCGCGCCAGTGGTTCAATGCAGTCAGGCGGCGCTCCACATCAACACTCCAAGTCTCCCTGGAGCCGCGCCTGAAGATATCCTGTTCACTCAGCAGCGCAGCAATATCTGCAGCCATCGTACTCTCACCGTGCTCCACACCCACCAACAACATATGTCCAAGTCTGGGATGCAGGGGCAGTCTTGCAATCTGTTGGCCGGTCTTTGTTATTCGACCCTGCTGATCCAGGGCATCGATAGATTCCAGCAATTCACGGGCCTGGGAGAATGCCCCGGCAGGAGGGGCATCCAGCCAGCGCAGTTGAGCTGGATCACAAACCCCCCACTGGGCCAGATCCAGTGCCAGAGGTGCCAGATCAGCCTCCTGGATTTCAGGGGGATGTTGGGCTGGAAGCCGATCCTGCCGCTGTTCACTCCAGAGACGGTAACAGTGTCCAGGACAGAGCCGCCCTGCCCTGCCGGTACGCTGATCGGCCGCTGCCCGTGAAACCGGAACAGTCTCCAGACGCGTCAAGCCAATACCGGGTAGAAAACGGGGCATTCGAGACCAACCACTGTCCACGACGCAGGTCACTCCCTCGATGGTAAGGCTGGTCTCAGCGATGGATGTGGCAAGCACGATCCGGCGTCGCCCACCGGGATCAGGGCGAATGGCTCGATCCTGTGCCTCTCGTCCAAGGTCACCATAGAGCGGACAGATCAGTGGGGATCCAGCGTTGGTGAGAAGACGCTCCAGGCGCTCCACCGTCTGCTTTATCTCTCCAACGCCCGGTAGGAACACCAGCAGATCTCCCTGCTGTTCTTGCAGAACCTGAAGCACAGCGGCTGCCACCGAGTCGGGCAGACGTCTCATTGCGGGCGGGTCACCAAGATAGTGGAGTTCGACTGGATAACTGCGTCCTTTGCCCTCCACCACCGGCGCCCCCTCCAGCAGATCCGACACTGCACCTGTGTCCAGGGTTGCCGACATCACCAGGATGCGCAGATCCTCTCTCAGTCCGGCCATTACGTCGAGACAGAACGCTAGCGCAAGATCCGCATGCAGACTGCGTTCGTGGAATTCATCAAAGATCACCAGCCCGACCCCCTGCAGTTCGGGATCATGCTGCAATCGCCGGCTGAGGATACCCTCAGTCAAGACTTCGATTCGGGTCCGCCGGGAAACCTTGTTGCCGAGGCGGATACGATAGCCGACCTGCTCACCCACCCGTTCGCCCAACAGTTCAGCCATGCGTGCCGCTGCGGCCCGGGCAGCCAGGCGGCGCGGTTCAAGCAAAAGGATTTTGCGTCCCTGCAACCAGGGTTCGTGGAGGAGTTCGAGAGGAACGAGCGTGGTTTTACCGGATCCTGTCGGTGATGCCAGAACGGCGCTTTGACGACTGCTCAGAATTCGCCGCAGTGTGGGCAGTACGGCGGTAACCGGCAGATCATTCAACTCCCTTGCGGCAGTTTTGCCACACCGATATGCGCCTCAGGATGATGACTGAGGATCATCTTCTGAGTCTTGGCCACATCGTGTCTGGGTACATCCACCATCAGGAGCACTTCCCCCGCTTCTATGGCACGCTGAAAAGCATCGAGATCGTGGTTGTGTTCGTGACTGGAGAGCAGCGCAGAGACCACCGCGCCAAAACCCGCGCCGGCAACGGCGGCGGTCAACAGCGCCCCGCCGCCCAGTATGATGCCTGCTGGGGGGAACGCCATTGCCAGCAATCCCCCTAATCCTCCGGCAACACCGCCCAGCCCGGCACCCCACTCCAGACCGTGAGTCAACTCGGTCTTCTGCAGAATACCGGCCTCTGGCAGACCATCCAGTCTCTGCTCAATGCCTGCCACTGCATGCAGGTGTCGCTCGGGGATGCCTGTCTCCTCCAGTTCAGCGACCACAGATTGACAGGACTCCACATTCGGCATCAGAAAAAAGAGACGGCGCATAATCTGGTGCTCCTTCGATTACCTACTCTCCTCGTCCGGAGGCCGGGAAAGGAGATGTAGGATGTGATGAGGCGGTTTGTCGGGTTACGTCACGCGCAGGTTGCTGTGCTCTATTCCGGCCTTGTACTGTTGCACGACTAACCCGACCTACGTTGAATTGCACTGAGTAGTTACCGCGATCTTTACGTTTCAGGATCGCGCTTAGATGCTGTTCATTTCCCTGTCACATTCGATATGCAGATCGAAATGAACGTCATCTGGAAACTCTTGGCCGATGATCCAGATTTGCGTCAGCTCTTCACTTAGCGTCGGCAATACCGTGAGTGAACTGCGAGTGCGTCTTTGGTCAAAAAAGGCGAAGGGTTCATCGAGAAAGAGAAACTGCTCGGCATCAACGGTGCGCTTGATCAGTTCCTGGGAGAGCGCCAGCCGCACCGCCAGCATAATCTGCCGTTGGGTACCACTGGAAATCTCATCCAGATCCATGAAATCACGTTTTTCACTGGAAAATGCCCGCACGCTGAGATCATCTGCAATCTGCAAATGTTCATATCGGTGCTCGGTAAACAGCGGGAGCATATTGCTTACCAAAGATTTGAGCTTGACGTTGAACTTGTTGGAGACCTCGCGGATGGCACCCTGAATCAGTTCGGCAGCAAGTTCACAGGTTGCGACCTGTTGCGCCTGTTCAGCCACTTTGTTTTTCAGGCTGTCGCGGATGGTGATCAGGCCGTCCGCCTTGTCAATCCTGGCCTGTTCCTGCCGAATCGCTTCATCCAGCTCCCCAACCCTCTCCTGAGCCTTGTCGATAGCATAGCGCAGCAGGTTTTGCTCGTTTCCGACCCCATCCCGAACCTCAGGGGCATCCGCCATAAACCCAGCCACACGCTGGCTCAGGCGTTCTCTTGCCGCCTTATCCACTACCACAGTTACGATTGATTGAGGTTCATCATCCATGTCACCGGTATTTTCGGTTTCATCGACAACTTCAGGACTGTCTGATTCCTGCACGGCTTCAACTGGGTTTTCAAGGCCATCCAGTTCGGCTGCCAATGTCTGCGCTACTGCTTCAAGACTGGCGGCACGACGATTGAACACGCCACGACGAATCCAGAAAATGATGAAGAGAACAGCAAAGACCGCTACTGCGATAAGCAGCATCTCCACCTGCCACTGCGGTACATGCCCTGCAAGCCAGTCGGAGGCCTTCATCGCAAATTTATGCTCAGGCATCCTCACCAGCAGACCCCAGAGTCCAGCGGTAACCAGCGTCAGGATCAACAGAATGAAACGAAAAAAGGCGGCTCGCCCCCGGCCGCCGAGCGCTGCCTTACGCACCGGCAGTGCGTCCTGATAGGCGTTGGACGCATCGTCGAGCGTTTCAACATGGTGATTATGGTCACCGATCTGCCTGTTGAGCTGGGCTCGTTCATCCTCGAGCAGGTGCAGATATCCCGGATCAATGCCGACATCGTCGATCTGTTCATTTAAATCAGAGATTTCCCGATCCGTCTCTTCAATAACGCCTTCAGCTTCGGCGATATCCTCCTGATTGGCAGCAGCGCAATATTCGAGCGTCACCACCCCTGCCATTGTTTTGACCACGTAGCTGTGAGGATGAGGAGTCGTGATTTCCCGCTGCGCCAGATAGAAGGATTCGATGAATTCATCGAATTCATAGCCAATCAAGTCGTAGAGTTTGTCGGCAACCGCTTCCACACCACGAGCCAATGGCTCACCACCGGTAATCTCCTCCAGGATGGAGAGCATAGCACTGTGGTTTCCCGCATCATCGAGAAAACGCTCCAGGTGATATCGCTTATGGTCACTTGCGGTGAAATCCAGTTCCACGGAACAGTGTGTCTCTCCCCACAGAATAATCTTTTCGAGGTCATCGTCGCCGAGGGAAAAACTGCGTCCGAAGAGCGCAAAACAGACGGTTTCACCGATGGTGCTCTTACCCGACTCGTTGGGGCCGGTAATACCGATCAGACCATTTTCCGGCAGATTCTCAAGCTTGAGGCTGGAATATTTCAGGACGTTTTTAGCAACGATGCGGTGAATTATCATGACCATCCCTCGTCTTCAAGTACCTTTAGTTTACGCAGCACTCTCTCCATCGCGACTGCAAAACTCTCCTCATCGAACTCATCTCCTGAGTTTCGGCGACGATCTCGTTCCGCTTCGCAATAATTAATGAATTCCCGGGCCGAAACAGCAGTTTCCTCGGCCTTTGTGATCTCTGTCTGGTCGGGCAAAGACATGAAAATCTCCAGCTTGTTTTATCTCCGGCTAGAGTATAAGGAGAATTTGCGGGCAGGTCATCACCTCACAGCGACCAATTTTTGACAATTCTCCAATCAATATACATACTGGTCGGTATGTTTCTGCTTTAAACAGTGGATTTTGAACATTGCAACCTGATACGACACGCCAGGTACTGCTGGACGCCGCATTTCATGAGATCCACCGCAAAGGCTTCCAGTCCGCCAGTCTGACGGCGATACTCCACAAGGCCGGGGTTACCAAAGGTGCGCTCTATCATTACTTCGGCAGTAAAAAAGAGCTGGGCTATGCTGTTCTGGAAGAGGTGATCAGTGACCATTTGCGTACTCTCTGGCTCGAACCGCTGGCTGGGGCAACGGGTGACCCGGTTACACAATTGAAGGATTGTCTGATCAAGGCCGGTGAACAGCTGAATGATAAGGACATCCGGCTTGGCTGCCCCTTGAACAATCTGGCCCAGGAGATGTCTCCCATTGATCAAGGGTTCAGAGAACGAACCGACGTTATGTATAAACTCTGGTTACAAACCATCTCTTCCGCACTGCAAAACGGTCAACAGCTTGGTAAGGTAAGGAAGGAGATCGATCCGGAGGAGACCGCGCTTTTTATCGTGGCGACGCTGGAAGGCTGCATGAGCATGGCAAAAAATACCCAAGACAAAGCAGTGCTGTTGCAGTGCGGGAAAAGTGTTTTAAATTATCTGGACAGTCTGGGAACCTGACCCATAAACATATTAATCAAACCACTAGTGTCCCAACGTTACCAAACTAAATACGTATAACCAACTGTATTATCAATAAAAATCACCAAATCATGAAGGGCGTCGACTTGAACTACATGGAACCCTGTGAATACTCCACCGGCTAAAGC
>JAESPD010000029.1 GCA_016756855.1 gamma proteobacterium endosymbiont of Lamellibrachia anaximandri
GCCTTACTCTTTTCGAGAAAACCCCATTGGATCAGTTGCTTATGAAATCCGATTGCAAAAGTGAAGAATGCGCCATGGATAACCAATTGAATTTATTCGATTTAACGTTGGGACACTAGTGACCTTGAATATGTGTGAATGTACTGAAGTTGTATCGAAGAGTGCCTTGAAAACTGACCCGTCTTTCCAAGTAGATTATGGTATATTTATTGGGTTTTCATATGCCCATGAAATATTTTTGTCACTCTCATGCCAGTGATATGCGGAATCCATATAATCATTGGTCAGCAGCAGTATCAGGAGATTCGATGTATAGCAGGAAAGCCATCACATTCCTAATCTTTTTGATTGTCGGGATGGGTGCATGGGCCACGCCGGCATTAACAGCTGAAATCCCGCAGGCACAGCCGGATAAAGGACTGGTCGTTTTCTACCGGTTGGACAAATTCGGCGGCAAGGCGGTCCGCTTCAATATCATTCATCCTGAAGGCGTGATTGGGAAGCTATTGAGTGGAACTGTCCTCTATAAATATTTCGACCCTGGCGCGCAAACTTTCTATTCGAAGGTAGTATCTGAAGATGCGATCACATTGAATGTAGAGGCAGGAAAAATCTACTACGTCAGAGGTGATGTCAAGATGGGTTTAATCGTTGGACGACCCAATTTCACCCAAATATCAGAATCTCAAGCCCGTCCGGAAATAGCGAAGCTGAAATAGTACGAAAAAGTGCTGCTTCAGCTACAAGCCCATGACATCCATCAACTCCCCACTGGTGATAACATGGCAGTAGATCATGTTGAGAATCTCCAACTCATGCCGGTGGAGTTCATCCGTACCCGCTGCGCAACAGTCCTCAACCAAAATCACGTTGAAGCTCTCATCCGCCAGACTGCGTACTGTTGAAGAGATGCACTGATCAGTAAAGATCCCGGTAAGCACCACGTTTCTGATCCCCATGTTTTGAAGTACCAGACGCAGGTTGGTACCAGTAAGCGCACTGTCAGTGGTTTTCGTAACGGCAATCTCACCTTCATGTGGCGCCAGTTCGGGAACAATCTGGGAGTCCTCTCTCTCCTTCGGCATCATCAGGTAGTTCCAGCCCGGCTTTTTCTGGCTAAGGGAACGATCTCGCCCATCCTCCAGCAGACAGGCGATGCGGGCATGGAGCACGTCTATTCCATGTTGCCGAAAACGGTTTTGCAGATTGACTGTCGTTGGGATGACGATCTCATGCATACGCTTGAAAAAGGGCGCCCAGCGGCTCTTTTCCTTCGGCTCATCCGACGGCGTCAGGTAGGCATTCTGAACATCGATACTCAGCAGTGCGGTTTCGGCTGCGGGAAGAGACAAATCCGGCGGTTCCGGCGCGCCTTCGTAGTAGAAGGAACGGTAGGCGGTTTTCCAGTTCATAGACGTCTCCTCACCCATATCAATTGTGCTTGATCAAGGCACACCACATCGATTACTGCAAGATAACAGGTCTTATATTTAATGCTCAATGAAAACGATGGACGCCGCAATAACCGCCGATAGCGCTCAGATGGGCCGCAATACCGGTTCTCAAACTCTGTCCGCTCAACACCACGTGCCGGGAGGCTGGCCTATCTGGGTCGGCATTTTTTCGGAGATGACCGAATTTGCGATGATGTTCATCATCTACTTCATCGCAAAAGCGCACTACCCGGAACTGTTTAATGAAGGCCCCACGAAACTCAATACACTGGCGGGCGTACTCAATACACTGGTTCTGCTCACCAGCAGCTATTGCGTCGCCAAATCGATGCAGGCCATCAGGCGGGATGACACAACCGCCTGTGTACGCTGGTTGTGGCTGGCGATCATCGCCGGCGCCGCCTATCTGCTGATAAAGACCTGGGAGTACCACTGGAACGAAACCATGGGTATCTCAAAAGATACCAACACCTTCTTCACCGTCTACTACTACACCACCTTCAATCACATGCTGCATGTCGGCTGGGGCAGCGCTGCGGTGTTATGGGCGATTTTCGGTGTTAAACGTGGCAGTTTCACGGCGCAGAGTCATGGTGGGCTGGAGGCGGTCGCCGTTTACTGGCATATGATCGATCTTGCCTGGATCGTCATCTTTCCACTGCTCTACGTCTTGCGCTAGGGGGCTGTTCATGTTCACCAACAAAAGCATCGACTCTGTCTGGATACAGCTCATGCTGCTGACGCTGCTCAGTGCCTTTATCGCCGAAACTGCCGATACGGGGCTGGCGGTTATCATCATCGTCGCAGTAACCATCGGCTACAAGGGACGCATGATCGTGGATCACTTCATGGAACTGATCCACGCCAACCGCTATATCCGCGCTTCCATGAGACTCTATTTCTATGTCATTCCGCTGATGATTGTGCTGGCCTACCTGTTTCCGGAGGCTATTGTTCGCATGACGACGTTGCGGTGAAGGGCGGAGTTAAACACCCCCACTGTGAACCACTTCGTAGTAGAGCTTTTCCAGCGCCTGTTTGTGAAGGGTCTCCTCCCGCGCCAGAAAAACAAACAGGTCGTGGATAGCGCCGGGTTCGGTGCTCTCCGCCAGGGCCGTATACTGCTCCATCGCCGCCTGTTCTCTGCTTAACGCATATTGCAGCACTGTCTGATCATCCGGCTTTTCACCAAGATCCGGCTGTTGAATGCAATCTGAAAAACGGCTGTCACTCACCGGCACGGCAACCGCAGTCTCTATCTCATTCTCGATCGACGGATTCGCCGCCAGTTCATTGAACAGATCAAAATGCCCCTGCTCCTCTGCCGCCAGCTCCTCCACCAGATAGCGAATGCGCTTACTCACATTGGGGATCAGCGCAGTATAAAAATCCCGGGCGGTGCGTTCGAACTCGGTCGCCACTTCAAGGATCTCTTTGAGACTCTTTTTCGACTGCAGACGATCATAACCGCTTTGATGGCCCTCCCCCTCATGACTCATGATCCGTCTCCTGTCGACCAAGAACAGCCTCTATGCTGGCCGCCACCTGATGGCCGTCAGCCACCGCATGCACCACATCCGGACCGTTTACACAATCGCCGGCCGCCCACAGCCAGGCCTCCGAGGTTCGGCCCGCCTCATCAACCTGGAGTCGGCCACGATTCCACTCAAGCCGCTCGGTCAACTCATCGCCCAGCAGACTGACATCCGACATCTGGCCGATCGCCTCGATCACCATCTCCCCTGGGTGAAGCTGCTCGTCACTCTCATCATAGGATGGTGCAAAACGGTGCAGCTCATCGAAGATCGACAGTACCTTCCAGGTTCGCAGACCTATCAGCCTGCCCTTTTCATCGATCTCGCAGGCCTGGGGGCCCCGGCTGTCGAGAATCTCAATCCCCTCTTCGATCGACTCCTCTATCTCCACCGGGTCGGCGAGAAAATGATCCCGATCCTCCAGTGCAGTCAGGGTAATCCTGCTCTCTCCATACTGCTGCCGTTGCAGCCGCACCAGACTGCGGGCAATATCCATCGCCACATTACCGCCGCCGATCACCACCACCGAGCGGGGCACATCAAAAGCCTCATCCGCTGCAATCTTGCGCAGCAGATCCACCGCCTTGGTGACCTGCCTATGTTCCGAACCGGGGATGCGGGTGGAGCGGCCGAGTTGCAGACCGAGCGCCAACAACACCGCATCATTATTCTGTTGCAGCTTTGACAACTCGATATCAACACCGATACGGGTGTTGTATTCGATGCTAACGCCCATCGCGGTGATGACATCCACATCCTGGTCGAGCATGTCAAAGGGCAGCCGGTACTCGGGGATACCATAGCGCGTCATACCGCCCGCCTCTGCCTGAGCCTCGTAGACGGTTACCTGATGTCCGAGTTTCACCAGATCGAAAGCTGCGGTAAGACCGGCGGGCCCAGCGCCAACGATGGCAATCTGTTTTCCGCTCAGATAGTCCACCTTCCCCTGTGCCGCAATCGCCTTCACCGTTTCGTGATCGACCGAATCCATGGCAAACCGTTTGAGCCAGCGAATCGCTACAGGGTCACCGCGCCGACCTATCGAACAGGCCGTCTCGCAACGGTGGGTACAGATCCGTCCACAGACATGGGAGAAGGGATTGGTACGATAGATCTGCCGCACCGCCTCCTCCATATCCTGCTGCCAGATGGCGCGAATATACTCGGGCGCATGCATGTGCGTCGGACAGGCATCGTGGCACATGCCGCACTGCACGCAACGGGAGGCCTCCGCCACCGCCTGCTCAAGGCTATAGCCATCGACGATCTCATCGAAGTTGTCACTGCGCTGATCCGCACTGCGTTCCCCCATATCTCCCCGTTCAAGATTGAGCAGATCGGAGTCGGCAACCTTGCGCCAGCCATAGCCGTAGAACTTTTTATGGATTCCATTGGGATCGGGCAGAATGAAGTAGCTATCGATCTCCTCCTGGGTGCAGGTATGCACATACTCCCTGGAGAGAGAGATGGAGCCGGTGGGGCAGATATCGACGCAGAGGGCGCACCAGCAGCAGCGGCCATAGTCGATTGCAGGGCGCTGGTTGCGCACCCCCTTGACCGGATCAGAGGGTAGACCCGGGATCTCGATCATGCTGATCGCTGCATTGTCGCAGACCTTCTGACAGGAGCTGCAACCTATGCAGAGTTCCCAATCGTTGATATGAAAACCACGATAGCTGAGAGAGGCAAGACGCGGCTCCAATGGCTCTGTCACCGGCTTGCGAGCGAAGAACTGCAGGCTTTTGAACGGATTGAGGATACTGCCCTTATCCTTGTAGTCGATATCGCTCATCAACGATCCACCTCCGGTGGGCAGGCATCGAGGGAGAACATGATCTGCGCCACATCCTCCAGCCGCGCCCCCACTGCCAACTGTTCCAGCACCTGCACGGCGTGCATCGACGACGGCCCCCGAATATGCACCCGGTATGGCTTGTCACCACCATCGGATACCACGTAATAACCCAGTTCACCCTTCGACGACTCGACCCGGGTATAGGTCTCGCCCGCCGGGACATTCCAGGCCAGAGGATTGGGAATCTGAGTGCGAACAGGGCCACTGACCGAAGGCAGTTTTTCCACCACCTGACGCACAATATGGATGCTCTGTTTCAACTCCTGACGCCGCACCAGGGTGCGCGCCCAGGCATCTCCCGGCGCTTCCGTTGGAATATCGAAATCTATCTGGTCGTAGACAAGGTAGGGGTCGTCGCGGCGCACATCGAAGGCCAGTCCGGTGGCGCGCAGATTCGGCCCGGTGACCCCCCACTCCAGTGCCTGCTGCTGATTCATCGGGCCGGTATCCCTGGCCCGATCGACAAAGACCTGATTGGTAAAAAAGAGGTTGTCGTAATCGGGCAGGCGGGATTCGATATAGTCCATGGTATGACTGACCCGGTCGAGGAAGCCCGCGGGAATATCCCTGCGCACCCCACCCGGGATATTGTAGATGTGGTAGACGCGTCCACCGGTCCACTCCTCGAAAAGGTCGAGTATCTGATCCCGGTCGGCCACCCCCCAATACATGGTGGTGTACATGCCGGTAGTCGCCGCATGGCCGCCGAAGGTAAACAGGTGTGCGGCGATGCGCGACAGTTCAAGCTGCAACACCCGCAGCCACTGGGCGCGCTCCGGCACCTCCATGTCATTCAATGCCTCCACCGCCATGGAGTAACAGACCTCCATCGGCACGGGATCCGGGACGCAGATGCGGGGCACCAGGGCAATATTCTGAATCCACAACCGCCCCTCCATCAGCTTTTCAAAACCACGATGCAGATAACCCCCATCGGCGCGGGCAGCGACAACCACATCGCCGTGCAGTTTTACCTTCAGGGCATAGTTGCCCTCGATGCCCGGATGGTTGGGTCCGAAGTTGAGTTCATACTCATTGCTTGGCGGATGACTTATCGCCTGATAGTTTTCCGGCCTCATGGTTTTTTCTGCCTCGCCTCTTCAGGCGACTTGACGATCCCGCCACCCTGCTCGGTGATCTCTTTCAACCAATCCGGCTGATACTCCTTCCTCTCGAAGGTCTCGTTCACCCAGGCCTCGGCATCGAACTCCTTGCGCATCGGAGGCGGGCCGTTCCACTCGGTAAGGATAAATTTGCTCATGTCCGGACTGCCTTCGAAGTAGACGCCAAACATTTCGTGGATGTCCCGTTCGAAGAAGGCGGCGGGTTGGTAGAGATCAAACACCGACACATAGACGCCAGGATCCCGTGCGATTCGGATATGCGCCGAGACCAGTGACTGCGACTCGTAGGACCAGAGCTGATAGACCAGTTCGAACTGACTCTCATCGATCCAGTCGACGCAGGTAATGGCGGAGAGGTGCACATACCCGGCCCGTCCCCGCAGCAGTTCCAACAGGGTCGGCAGGGAATCGGCAGCTATATCGATCCGCACGCGCCGGGAGTCCTTACGGCGAATCTCAATCCCTTCTATCTCCTGCAGCAGATTATCCAGCCAGGGGGTGACCGTCTTACTCATGGGACTCCCCCTTCACCTCTAGAGAGCCACCGATCTGAAAGAAGGTCTGCTGCGGCTCAAGTGGTTTCTGGCATTGTTGTAGCAGGTGGGTGTGCTCACCCTCAGTTCCAGATCCGGCAAGATCGTAATGTGACGCTTCGCCGATCACATCGGCAGGGGTCTGCCAGTCATCACCAAATAGGTGCTGCTGATTGCCCAGATACCAATCGTATCGCCGATAGTAGTCTTTCCAGCCATCCGCCTCACCGCTGCGGATTCGATCCATCAGCTTACGCATTCCCTCCAGCACCGCCTCCGGGCGCGGCATACAGCCCGCAATATAGAGATCCACCGGGAGATACTGATCGAGCTGTTTGGCGGTGGCGTAACTCTGCCAGTACATGCCCCCATTGACGGTGCAGGAGCAGATACCGATGACATATTTTGGCGAACCCATCTGCTCATAGGTCAGGATCACCCGCTTCAGGGTCTTGATGGAGACATAACCGGTAATCAGCAGGATATCCGCCTGCCTGGGCGTCACCATCGGCTGAATGCCCAGACGCTCCATATCGAAGCGGGATGTCATGGCAGGGGGCAGTTCGATGGCGCCACATCCGGTGCAGTAGTGCAGCATGAACATGGAGCGGGAGCGGCAGAAACGCACCAGTTCATCGAACACCCTGGCGAGGGGGTTCGTGCGACTCTGCTCTACCGATGCTTCGATTGGGATATCTATCTCTTTCATATTTTTCATTCAGCGTCATGGCGCGCAGGCTGCACCCTACATCTCATTGGATAGGCGACATGTCCAAGTGAGGGTGTCGGCGGCAGGGATGCCGCCGCCAAGCCCACATGGATGTATTTACGGCGATCCTCAATTGGGCATGCCGCCTATCCAAGGTTCGAATCAGTGCATCACAAACGCCAGTCCGAGCAAGCCGATCATCACCGGCCACTTCCACATCAGGCGAATCATCTGTTCCGTCTTGTAACGGGGAAAAAGAAACGCCACCGTCATGGGTATGGCCACCACCACAAAAACCTTGAGCAGGAAGAAGAGCCAATTCTCTCCGCCGCCGAGAAACAGCGACACATACAGCACACCAGCGGTATAGAGCTGAAAGCACTGCATCACAAAAAGACCGCCCAGGTATTTGCCGCTCATCTCCACCATAGGACCGGTGGCGATCTCCGCCGGGGCGATATAGATCTCGAAAGGTTGCTTGCCCAACATGCCCTGCAGGGCAAAAAGTCCGGCAATCGCCAGCAGCGGCATCGCTGTCGCCCCCCATCCTGCAACCCCACCTGCCTGTTGTATCGCAATGATGTCGACCAGATTGGTGGTACCGAAATACCAGGCCACGCCGAAAACCACGATGACAAACGGCACATCGTAGGCAAGCATCGCCGTCAACGCCCGGGCAATACCGATGGAGCCGTTGGGGTTGGCGCACTGGCCCACGCCGAGCGCCAAACCCAGCGATGGGATCATCATTACGTAGACCAGAGTCACCAGGCCGCCTTTATCCGCGATACCGTCCATGCCCGGCACCGGCAGCAGGGTCTCCGCCGCCACATAGCCGCCCACTGCCATGATGATACCGATATCGTGCATCCAGCCATGGGAGATCTGGGTCTTTTTGCCGTAGAGTTTTACGATGTCATAGAGCGGCTGCATCATAGGTGGGCCAACCCGACGCTGCAGTTTGGCGCCGATCCTGCGCAGCATCAGCACCAGAAAGAGACCGACCACAAAGGCCACCAGCGGCATCAAAACCAGTTCCATCAGCAGGATTTGAATACTCATCACAGCAATACCCAGGTCAGTGTTACAACGACAGTGACCAGCAGATAGATGGAGGGGTGCAGCGCGCCGTACAGCCGCTGCATAAGACTCGCGGCGATTCCCAGCAGGGATCCCAGGGTCGACTCAAGCCAGACGAAACTTCCCCGATACCAGGGTCTTATCAGGTGCATCAGGCCGGCATAGAAATTGTCGCTGTAGTGGTAGCGGGTTTCGGCCGTCAGAAAGTGTCCACCCGCATAGTTGTCCAGTTGATGGACCTGCCGGGTGCGGCCGCCGGAGTAGAAGAGCAGCGCACCAATACCGAAACCGGCAAACAACACCCCCACCACCCAGAGCATGTCCAGGGAACCGCTTGTCAGCTCGACGCCGCCAAGCGTGTTCTCAACCACCGGCAGGCCGACGGCCGACTGCACCAGCGCCACCCAATCCAAAACCAGGCCCGGTGCCACACCGGTCGCGAAGATCAGCAACATGAGAATAATCATCGGCGCCACCATGCTCCAGGGCGCCTCGCGCACCTCAACATGTTCCACCCGCAACTGTCCCAGAAACGTGTTATGAATCAGTTTGTAGACCGACAGGATAGTGCCCAGGGTGCCGATTATCGCCCCCAGGAAGAGCAGAGGCTCGCCTTCGATCATCAATGAACGATAGACGAACCACTTGGAGACAAAGCCATTCATCGGCGGTAACCCGGCCAGCCCGATAATGCCCACCAACATGGCAAAAAAGGAGATCGGCATGCGGGTGATCAATCCACCAAGCTTGTTCAGATCAGCAGTCCCCGTACGAAACATCACGGCAAATACCGCGAAAAATAGCACGGCCTGATTGGTCGCATAGTTGAAGACGTGCAGCAACCCCCCGGCACTACCCAGGGCATCCCCCAACACCACCCCAAGCAGCATGTAGCCGCCCTGGCCGATGCCGTGCCAGGCAAGCAGGTAGCGGGCATCGGTCTGGCGCAGCGCGGTATAGGTCGGCAGGATAATGGTCAGCACTGCAATCCAGGCCCAGAGGTCGCGCATATCCAGAAAGGTGAAGGGGATCGTCAACTCACTCAACCGCGCCAAACCGATCAACTGCACCAGCACCAGGATGATGGCGTAGAGCCCCATGCGGGCAGAGATGGCACCGAAGAAAGCAGCCCCCGGTCCCGGCGTCTCGGCATACGCCGGCGCCTGCCAGAGATGGAACGGCAACAGGCCCATCTTGACCGCAAAACCTGAGCCAAACAGCGCCACCAGTAGCCAGACCTGCGCCTGCGACAGTTGCGCTATCACATCGATGATCTGTCCGTACTGCAGGCCACCGGCATGGGACCAGAGCAGAACGATTCCCGCCAGGATCGCCATTGCGCCACTCATGGCATAGGTGATGTAGCGCATGGCCGCCTGAATCGCGCGGCCACCCGCCACGGTCATCAGAAGAAAACTGGCCCAACTGACCAACTCCCAGCCGATGAACAGTGCCAGCAGATCACCGCTACCCAGCAGGATCAGCATGGAAAAGACATTCGCTGCCAACGCGACATGCAACAGCCAGAGATTGCCGCCTTGCCGGCGAAAGCGCTCCCCCCACTCGCCGCTGGCGTACCAGCTGCTAAGAAGGCCTGCGCCCAGAGTGATGACTGCAAAAAACCAGGAGAGTGCGTCGAAACGCCAACTCATCTGCAGGCCGAACAGTTCGACCTGCAACGAGAAAGTCACAATCGAGCCATCGATAATCCGATCCGCCATCTTCGCCAAAAACAGCAACTGCCCAGCGTAAAACACGGTGGCAATCTTACCCGCATAACTGAAGCGTCCCAGTAACAGCATCAGCACCAGAGTCAGACCGGAGAAGAGCAGCAGTTCATCCAATGGCGTCACAGCAAACCCCTCAGTGGATGGCCGAAACAGAAAAGACAGTGTCGAAATAGAGCACCGGGTCAGCCGCCTGCATCGCAACCCCTTCAAGCCAGGCTCCAAGCGGCCCCATTAACAGCATACCCGCAATCAGCAATGCGGAGAGCAGAAAAGTCGTTCCGAGATTCAACCAGCCATGGCCATCAACAACCGTCGCACGATCATCCTCAGCCGGTTGAAACAGATCCATAACCACCCGGAACAGGTAGTTGGCTTCGATCACGATCGACAGCAACACCACCCCTATCGCAACCTGATAGATCACCGCCGACTGTGCTGCAAGACCGGTAAAGAGGAGGAACTTTGCCCAGAAGCCGGGGAGCGGCGGCATGCCTACCAGAGAGAGCGCCAGCAGCACAAACAGCCCGCCGGCAACGGGAGAAGCGAGCCCGGCTCCCCGCAAACCCGCCAGCGAGCCCCACCAACGCTCAGCCAGCAGAAACAGTGCGGGTTTGACCAACAGGTGGTGCAGCGAGAGCGCCAGACCGGCAAACAGACCGGTTTCACCGGGAATGGAGAAGGCAATAAAGATCACGCCCAACTGTCCGATGGATGAGAAGGCCAGCATGCGATTCATATCCTTCGCCCGCCAGGCGGCCAGTTCACCTGTAATCGCCCCCAGCAGCCCCAGTATCAGCATCAGATGCAGCGCCGACTCCTGCTGAAACAGCAGCACCAGCAGACGCACGATCACCAACACCGCCAGCTTGGAGACCAGTCCCGCCAATAATCCTGACACCCGGCCCGAAGCGGCAGCGTAGACCTCCGGCACCCAGCTGTTGACCGGAAAGAGCTCACCCTTCACCCCGATACCCAGCAAAATCAGGGCAAAGGCTGACAATCCCAGGGGGGTATTCAGGGTCTCAGGAGCCAGCTGGGAGAGTTGCGCCAGATTCAGGGTGCCGGTCTGAAGGTAGACAATTGCGATGCCGCAAAGCACCAGTACGCTGCCCAGGCCACTGAGGATCAGGTAGCGCAGACTGGCGGCAAAGGCTGCGCCACTGCGGGTTGCTGCCGCCAGACCAAAGGAGGCAACCGAGATCAGCTCATAGAAGACATAGATGTTGAACAGGTCGCCGGAGAGGGCCAGACCACAGGCGGATGCCGCGAGCAGCAGCGTCAAGGCATATTGGCGCGGTTCCGTTTCATTCCGCCAGGGCCACAACAGCAGGCTCGTCACCAGCGTCAGAAAGGTAAACAACAGGCTCAGCCGGTCCACATAGAAATTGATCCCCAGCGGTGGCTGAAAGCCCCCCAGTGCGATGGAGAAAGGCTTGCCCTCCATTCCCAGCCAAACCTGCAGGGTCAGCAGGATGGCATAGGCAAGGGTGAGCGGCCCCAGCAGCCGCCCCAGCAGCGGAGAGACCCGCGACAAAACCGGAACAATGAATGCTGCAAGCAGGGGCAACACCACGGTCAGCACTATCGTGTTCATCTGCCGTCGCCCCCAGCCGCAGGCAGAGGGCGACCGCCCACCGGCTCTTCCAGACTCTGCGGCAGCGGCGTTCCCGCCTCTCCTGCCAGATCGGCACTCATGCGCCGTTGCAGTTCCCTGATATCCAGGGTTTTATAGGCTCCGTAGGCGCGTAGCATCAGGCTCAATGCCAGCGCCTGTACGCCGACACCGATCACGATCGAGGTAAGCACCATCGCCTGGGGCACAGGATCAACCATGGTTGGCGCAGCAGCACCGCCGGTAATAATCGGCGCAATGGCATCCCAACGAAAACCGGAGAGCACCAGCAGAAGATTGGCGCCCGCCTCGGCAATCACCAACGCCAGGATGATACGAAACAGATGGTGCGACAGCACGATACCGGCAATTCCGATCACCACCAGACCTATGGCCCCGGCATACAGCACCGTTCCTATCTCGATCGGCATCATGGCTCATCGACCTCCACATCCGCGAGACAAGCCATCAATCCAGCCAGTTCCGCCCCCACTTTGAGGCCCACCGCCAGATAGAGCAGCGGCAGGGTTCCGGCAGAGACCAGTTCGCCCAATACACCGTTATTCAGCAGTGGCTGGAGAAACTCTCCGCCCTGCAGCAGGGCTGCCAACCCCGTCAGGATGAAGACCGCTCCGGCTCCACCCTCCACAATGCTGAGTCCGGCATGATCAACCGGGGTCTCTGGACGCGCCAGCAACGGCAGAAAAAATGCGGCCGCGAGTATGACGCCTCCCTGAAAACCACCACCGGGGGTGAGATGTCCATGCAGGATGATATAGAAACCCACCACCAGCATCAGGGGGAAGAGCAGCGCGACACCACTCCGCAGGATGAAACCGCCAGGGGGATCACGGCGTGCATCGATCCGGCGCCTGCCCAGCACCAGACCCGCCGCAGCAGAGGCGGCAAACAAAATCGAGATCTCCCCCAGTGTATCGATGCCACGATAGCCCAGCACCACCGCAGTCACGATATTGGCCGCACTCACCCGGTCCGGCGCATCCGCCAGGATACCCTGCCCAACAAGCATGGGCGCCTGGGCAAAATCAAACTGATTGAAGATAACCAGCAGCAGAAAGGCCAGTCCACCGACAAAGACCAAGGCTGCCAGATTACGCATCTTTCACCGATCCCAGCCCAAGGCGACGCAAGGCCAGCGCCAGGATCACACTACTGAGACCGGCACCAACAGCAGCCTCCGTCATCGCCACATCCGGCGCCCTCAACAATGCGAACAGCACCGAGAGCAGCAGCGAGACCAGGGATGCAGCAGCCACCGCCGCAATATGATTTTGCACCAGCAGGACAGTCACCGCAGCCACCAGCATCATGATGACAATCAATGCAGCTACCCAGATCATGCCGACTTATCCTCTTGAGGGGCTTTCAAGGCCATAGGATCCGAAGAGGCCCGCTGCCAGGGCTGGATCCCTGCCAAGTGGATGGCACGGGCGATTGAGGACGAACCCACTGGGTTGGTGAAAAGGATAAAACCGGCAATGACCAGCAATTTGGCCCACCATTCAGGGTAGAGCAATCCTATGCCCAGGATGAATGATAGCGCGCCCAGTGTAACCGCCTTGGTACCTGCCTGAATGCGGTTATAGGTATCCGGCATTCGCAACAATCCCAAGGCACCCAACAAGGCAAACGCGGCACCAATCAGCAGGAACAGATCCGCCAGCAACCTCATTGACGACCACCCTCTATTGTTCTTGCCAGCGCAACCACACCGACGAAGGCGAGAATGCCGTAGATCAGCGCCACATCGAGATAGAGGGCACTGCCGAACCAAGCCGCTAGACCCGTCAGTCCGGCGGTGATGATGACGGAAATCGTATCGGCACTGACAATGCGGTCGGGGGCAGTGGGGCCGAGAATCAGACGCAACAGACCCAGCAGAACAGCAACGCCAAGCATTGCTGCAACGATCAACTCCAGTGGATTGAGTGTCATCTCAGAAAACCACCCAGATGACGTTCAAATCCTGCCGCGATCTCCCGCGTCGCTGCCTCGAGATCAACACCGGGGGAGGCATCCACCCAATGGACCAGAATACGATTGTCTTTGATATCGACAGAGAGCGTACCGGGTGTCAGGGTGATGCTGTTGGCCAGCATCAGGCGGCCCAGGGTTGAGCGCAATCCGGTCTCCACCTCCACCATGCTGGGATTGATCGGCAGGGAGGGGGAGAGAATTCGGCGCGCCATGTCCAGATTGGCACGTATCAACGCAACAAAAAAATAGCCGAGATAGCGCAGCAGATGAAGCGGTGCATCGATACGCAGTTTCACCCCGCCGAAGATCAGCAGATGGGGCGCAGATACCAGCGTCACGACAAGAGAGACCAGGCCGCCTAATATCAGCTCATGTCGCGAAAGCTCACCCACCAGCAACAACCAGAGCAGGTAGACCGTGGCAAATATGAACAGATAGTGCGGCAGAGTGAGAGGGGGTTCCCTGGAAATGTTATCCATTATCTTCTTTGCTGTAACCAAGCCCGACGACCGTGTACAAGAAACATAATAGCAGGTATAGATGAACACAAGATGACACAGATCAGCCGCAACACCTGAAACCTGCTCCGCCAGTTGCTCGATTATATCGGCGAACAGATTGAATGCCTGCGCCACCCACAAGTCACTGCTCAATGCTTGTATAGCGACCCCCAGGAGAGATAATTTAGTTAGCGCAAAAAAAAAGCCCCGCGCCTCACGGCGCAGGGCTTTTTCAGCTCTATTGAGCAGGGAGGTTGGAGATGCTTACATCATGCCGCCCATACCTCCCATTCCACCCATACCGCCCATGCCGCCCATATCGCCGGCAGGTGCAGCAGCATCCTGTGGCTCTTCGGCCACCATGCACTCGGTGGTGATCATGAGGCCGGCCACGGAAGCGGCGTTCTGCAGTGCAGCACGGGTCACCTTGGTGGGATCCAGGATACCCATCTCGACCACGTCGCCGTACTCATCTGTCCCTGCGTTGAATCCGAAGTTGCCTTCACCCTCTCGCACCCTGTTCAGTACAACAGAGGGCTCGCCACCGGCATTGGACACGATCTGGCGCAGCGGCTCTTCCATGGAACGGCGGCCAATGGTAATGCCGACGTCCTGGTCGTGGTTGTCCCCAGACAGCTCGCCGAGCGACTGCAAGGCACGTACCAGGGCGACACCGCCGCCGGGGACGATCCCCTCTTCCACGGCAGCGCGGGTCGCATGCAGCGCGTCTTCTACGCGAGCCTTCTTCTCTTTCATCTCGACTTCGGTGGCTGCGCCAACCTTGATCACGGCCACACCACCTGCCAGCTTGGCAACGCGCTCCTGCAGCTTTTCCCGATCATAATCCGATGAGGTATCTTCAATCTGGGCGCGGACCTGTTCAACACGAGCCTTGATCTCACTCTCGGAGCCTGCACCATCAATGAGGGTGGTCTCGTCCTTGGTGATAACGATCTTCTTGGCGGAACCCAGCTCCTCCAGTCCGGCCTTCTCCAGGGAGAGGCCAACCTCTTCGGAGATCACGGTCGCACCGGTCAGGATAGCAATATCCTGCAGCATGGCTTTGCGGCGATCGCCGAAACCAGGCGCCTTCACGGCAGCAACCTTGACGATACCACGCAGATTGTTGACCACCAGAGTCGCCAGCGCCTCGCCTTCCACATCTTCAGCGATGATCAGCAGAGGTTTGCCGGACTTGGCAACAGCTTCCAATGCAGGCAGCAGATCACGGATATTGGAGATCTTTTTGTCGTGCAGCAGGATAAAGGGTTCTTCGAGTTCAGCGGACATGCTCTGCTGGTTGTTCACAAAGTAAGGGGAGAGGTAACCGCGATCAAACTGCATACCTTCGACCACAGCCAGCTCGTTATCCAGGGCAGTACCCTCTTCCACGGTGATAACGCCTTCCTTGCCAACCTTCTGCATCGCCTCGGCAATGATGTCGCCGATGTTGGGATCGGAGTTGGCGGAGATGGTGCCGACCTGGGCGATCTCCTTGTCGTCAGAACAGGGGCGTGAGATATCTTTCAACGCGGCAACAGCCGCCGTCACAGACTTGTCGATACCGCGCTTCAGATCCATCGGGTTCATACCGGCAGCAACGGCCTTCAAGCCTTCGCGCACCATGGCCTGAGCCAGCACGGTTGCAGTGGTGGTGCCGTCGCCGGCCACGTCTGAGGTCTGGGAGGCGACCTCTTTCACCATCTGTGCGCCCATGTTCTCAAACTTGTCGGAAAGTTCGATCTCTTTAGCCACGGAGACGCCGTCCTTGGTGACGGTGGGGGCGCCAAAGGATTTCTCCAGCACCACGTTGCGGCCTTTGGGACCCAGGGTGGTTTTAACAGCGTTGGCCAGGATGTTGACGCCGTTCATCATGCGCGTACGAGCGTCATCACCAAACTTAACTTCTTTTGCAGACATGTTTCTCTGTTCCTAAAGTAGATATATTTCCAGTTGTGATCGGTTCCGGCAGCGGGTGCGGATTAATCCTCGATCACGCCCATGATGTCTTCTTCGCGCATGACGAGAACCTCGTCACCACCGATCTTGACCTCAGTGCCGGAGTACTTGCCGAACAACACCTTGTCACCAACCTTGACCTCAAGGGGGTGTGCCTTGCCTTTTTTGTCGACCCTGCCTTTGCCGACTGCCAGCACCTCACCCTGCATGGGCTTCTCGGCGGCTGAGTCGGGGAGCACGATGCCACCGGGGCTGGTGCGTTCTTCTTCCATACGGCGGACGATCAGACGATCGTGCAGCGGACGAATATTCATCTACTGTATTCTCCTGAATTAGGGTGCAAAATGATTAATCTTCAATTTTCGGGGTATGCATTATTAGCACTCACCCGAACTGAGTGCTAATAATAGGGGCAAAAAACAGAGAGTCAAGGGGAGGGGCGCTGGCCTCTAATGTTTGAGATGGAACAATCCCTCCTGTCAGAGCCGTCCACCCGGCAATGGAGACATAAGACAAAGGTGCGCGAGGATTGCAAAAAAACCTTTATTTGTTTCAATGAGAAAACTTTACGTCCTTTGGGGTTCTCATCACTCTTTTTGTTCCTAAAATAGTAGCAGGACAGCGGAAATATCTTATGCTGTAAATTTCCATAGGGACACGAATCCATGCCATTATCCATACATAGAATCGGGTAGCGACATGTCTAAAAGAGAGAGAAAACCTTTTCGCTGGGGCAGATATCTTCTGCTTGCCATCCTCATCCTGCCGCTGGCCGTGGTTTTTTTCGCCTATCGCGCAAGCGAGAACCAGCCCCTGGTTATTGAGTCACATCCACTGGATACGGATGCCGCCGTAAGGGTCAGGAAACTTGCCCAGGAGATAAAACATAAGGTGCTGTCAGCCGACGAAATTGCCAGCATCACTATCACCCAAAAGGACATAAACGGACTGATCGCCCTGGCTACCCGTGGCATAAGCCGCCTGCACGGTCACGCCAACATCACCCCCTGGGAGGCCCAAGGCACCTTCTCACTTTTCATGCCGGAAAATCCCTTTGGGGATTATCTCAATCTGCAGATAGGCGTTGCCCCGTCGGAATATGGCCTGCGTCTCTCGCAGGTCAGCATCGGGAATCTGGAGATTCCGGGCGGGGTCGCCATGGGATTCGCTGAAGGCGTACTCAACCAATTTCTGGCTGAGGCACAGGGCAGCCGCATTATTGAGGCAGTGCAGAGCGTGAAGACGGAAGGGGAGAAGATCTCCGTCACTTTCAAACCCATTCCCGATATCAAGGCACGCCTGAAAACCGCCGTGCATCGGGTAGCGGAGGTGCGGGATAACCTGAAGTTATTGGGCGATCCCAAGCGGGTAAGGGCTTATTACAGCAGACTCTGCGAGCTGGATCGGCTCTACAGCCACGACCTCAAGATTTCCGCCATTCAGTACATCGCCCCCACCTTCGAACTGGTGCAAAAACGCACTCAACTCGGCATGTCGGCTCGAAAAGAGAACCGTGCAGCCTTGCTGGCGATTGGCATTTTTCTCGGCAGCGGCCGTTTTGAACCGCTGATCGGCGACATCCGCTCGGTGGCAAAAGAGGGCTGCCGCGATGAACCGCCGAACGTGGCGTTGGGTGGGCGTCATGACATGGTGCAGCACGTCTTCATCACCTCGACCATGAAACTGGTCACCGACAGCGGCATGAGCTTTGCCTTGGGAGAGTTTAAGGAGATTCTCGATACCGGCAATCTCAGTGGCGGCCTCAGTTTCAGTGATCTGGCCGCCAACCAGGTGGGCATCAAATTCACTGAGCAACTCATCTCATCTGACAGCAGCGCCAGACATGCGCAGGCAATACTCTCCAATGCCGTAAGCGAAGACGTCTTCTTTCCTGAGATTAAGGATCTGCCGGATGAGATCCCACGCAACCGATTTGAAGCCGAGTATGGCAGCCTGGATGATCCCCGTTATAACGCCATGCTGGAGATGATCGACGCGCGCATCGAGAGTCTGCCGGTTTATTCGAAATCGGGTTGAAGCACCTTACTTTCCCGGCCCATCATCATCCTCCCGCCGGTATTCACCCTCGATGATCCTGGGTGCCTGCTCTCTATTTTCGCTTTCCGGATTGGAAACCGGGCGCATGATACCGGCCCCTTTCAGCCCTGCAGTGAGCAGCCAGCGCCTGAGTGGCGGCACCAGAAAGAGAAAACCCACGGCATCGGTGATAAAACCCGGCAACAGCAGCAGAATCCCACACACCAGCAGCACGGCCCCCTCCATCATCTCCAGGGCCGGCACCTCATTGTGGTTCATCGCCTGCTGCACCTTGCCTAAAGTCGAGAATCCCTGAGCACGCACCATCCAACCACCAAGCAGGGCGGTAAATACCGTCAGAAAAATCGTGGAAAAGGCGCCGATCTGCGACCCCACCTGAATCAGGAAATAGAGTTCGACCAGTGGGATTCCGACAAACAGCAGGAGAAAAAGCAGGAGAGGATTCATGCCTGCTCCCCCGCCCGGCGCCTGGCGCGCTTGGCCTTGATCACGCGTACGATGTCCCCGATCATGCCACCCACCGAACCCCAGAAGGCGCCCAACAGGGCGCTCAGGAAAAGCGGCTTTTCTGCCATTTGGGCAAGCAGCGGGTAAGACCAGGATGTGGCAACAGACGGCAGACTGAGTCCCACCACCAACGCACCCAGAAACCCGGCCAGCAATCCATGCAGAATTCCGGCCTCCTCTGCGTTGCGGGCAGTAACCAGCCCCACAACAATCCAGATCGACGTAACTGTAAGGATCTGTGGCCCTGTCGCAGTTTGGGCGCCAAAAAGAATACCCAGCAGAATCAGGCTGAGGGTGAGAATGACGAGCAGCAGAACGCCAAATAGAATTGCACTATATTTCATCCAGCGCAGCTTACCCTTAGGTGGCTATCGGATTCAACGCTGCATAAGGAACCTCTGAACGCAAATCTGGAGACTGGCCTTTCAATAGAGTATCTTTCCTCCATGCCGACAAATTTGCTCTTGGTCCATTGCACCGTCCCCGACCACCAGACCGGTGTCCGGCTTGCCAAAACCCTGGTTTCCCAAGGTCTGGCCGCCTGCGTCAACATCACAACACCTGTCACATCGGTCTACCGCTGGGAGGGCAAGCTGGAATCGGCGGATGAACACCTGCTGTTGATCAAGACCACAAAACAACAATATGGCGCACTGGAAGCGCAGATCCGGGCACAACATCCCTATGAACTTCCAGAGATCATTGCAGTCCCTGTAGAACAGGGCCTCGATGGTTACCTAGACTGGGTGGAAAAATGCACAACAACAAATTCCTGATCTCACTGTTTCTTTTATTTGCGAGCCTGGCGCTTCTGCTGACCAATGCCAATGCAAATGAGGAGCCACCACCACCGGATCAGGTTTTCCCGATCCAGGTAACAACCGACGGCCCTGAGCATCTGCTGGTGAATTGGGACATCGCCGACGGTTACTACCTGTATCGGGAGAAGATTCGCTTTGAAACCGACGCCATCGGCATCGAACTCGATGAGCCGGAACTGCCTGCGGCAAAACTCAAACACGACGAGTTCTTCGGCGACCTCCATGTCTATCGCGGTCCCCTCACGGTCCGTTTACCCATCAAACGCGGCCAGGGTTCCCCGGACACACTCAACCTGCAGGCCCGCTCTCAGGGCTGTGCCGATCAGGGTATCTGCTACCCGCCACATCTCCAGGAGGTCCAGCTCAAGCTCGAACCGATGCTGATTGCCGGCGACCCCCTGACCAGCAGCGCCAACCGCACTTCAAGTCTGATCGACAACAGCACCCCACTCTTTGCCAACGATGAAGGAGAGCTGCTCGCACCGGAAGATGCCTATAAACTGGCGGTAACGGTGGAGGACGGCACCCACCTGCGCCTGCTCTGGAACATCGCCGACGGCACCTACCTCTATTACGACAAGATCAAGCTGCAACTGACCGGCAACGACAATGTGGTGCTTGGAAGTTACACCCTGCCGGAACCGGAGATCAAAAAAGACACTATCACTCCGGAGGGCACGATCGGCGATGTGCCGGTCTACCACGATGGCATCGACCTCTCCCTGCCGCTGATTCGCGGCAGCAGTAGCGCCGAAAGCATCACCCTCGAGGTTGCTTATCAGGGCTGTGCCGAAATCGGGGTCTGTTATCCACCGATACGTAAAACCTTCGATCTTGCGCTGCCGACGCTCGCCTCAGCCGCAGTAGCCACCCCGGTGCAGGCGGCAATCACGCCACCCCCGCCCGCCACAGTTGAGAACCAGCCGGTTTCTGAACTGGACGAGATAGCCGCCACCCTTGAGGGCAGCAGCACACTGGTGGTAGTGGGGGTCTTCTTCATGCTGGGGCTGGGGCTCGCCTTTACCCCCTGCATCTTTCCCATGATCCCGATCCTCTCCGGCATCATCGCAGGACAGGGCAAACACATCACCACCCGCAAGGCCCTCACCCTCTCAGTGGTCTATGTGCTGGCCATGGCGCTCACCTATACTGCGGCCGGAGTGCTGGCCGGGCTGTTTGGTGAAAATCTGCAAGCCGCCTTCCAGAATCCCTGGATCCTCAGCAGCTTCGCCCTGGTCTTCGTCCTGCTCGCCCTCTCCATGTTCGGCTTCTATGAACTGCAGCTGCCCAGCAGCCTGCAGAGCAAACTCACCGACGTCAGCAACAAACAGCAGGGGGGCTCCCTCACCGGCGTCGCCATCATGGGTTTTCTCTCTGCCCTGATCGTTGGTCCCTGTGTGGCGCCTCCCCTGGCGGGCGCATTGATCTACATCGGTCAAACCGGAGACGCCGTACTCGGTGGCCTGGCCCTGTTCGCCCTGAGCCTCGGCATGGGTGCGCCACTGATTGCCATCGGCGCCTCTGCAGGCAAGCTGCTGCCGAGAGCCGGTAGCTGGATGGATGCGGTCAAGGCGGTCTTTGGCGTCGCCATGTTGGGTGTCGCCATCATCATGCTGGAACGCATCATTCCAGCGGACATCGCCATGTTCCTCTGGGGCATGCTGCTGGTCGTCTCCGCCATCTACATGGGCGCCCTGCGTCACCTGGAGATCGAGGCTGGCGGCTGGCAAAAACTCTGGAAAGGGCTCGGCGTGGTCTTTCTGATCTACGGCGCACTGATGCTGGTCGGCGCCGCCGCCGGTGGCAAGGACACCCTGCAGCCACTACGCAACCTGGGCTTTGGCGGCAGTGGCGGGCAGGCAGCCCACGAACTGACCTTCAAACGCATCAAGAACCTGGACGATCTGCAACGGGAGGTCAGAGTCGCCAGCGCCGCGGGTAAATCGGTGATGCTCGACTTCTACGCCGACTGGTGCGTCTCATGCAAGGAGATGGAGAAGTACACCTTCTCCGACCCGGAGGTAATGGCGGCGCTGAAGGATACCGTCCTGCTGCAGGCTGACGTCACCGCCAATGACGAACAGGACAAAGCATTGCTGCAGGGGCATTTCGGCCTGCCGGGACCACCAGCCATTTTCTTCTACGGCAGTGACGGTAAGGAACGCAAGGCCTATCGAATCGTCGGTTATCAAGAGGCTGAGGTGTTTGCCGCCCACGTCAGGAATGCCATCCGGTGATTAAAAGGGTTCTACAGATCCTCCTGATCGGATCACTGCTTGCCGCTGCCTGGTTCGCCAATCACATAATAAATTCAGAGCCACGCCATGCCGACAGGACCGGCGCCTCCTCACCGATTGCCCATCTACCGGCATACCGACTGGTCGATCTGGCAGGCAAAGCTCACCACACCAGTCAATGGTCCGATAAGGTGGTGATTCTCAATTTTTGGGCTTCTTGGTGCCCACCCTGCCTAACTGAGATGCTGGCCCTCTCCGGTCTACAGGATGAGTGGGGGGATCATGGCCTGCAGGTGTTGGGCATCGCCATCGACAGAGTGGATGACGCTAAGACATTTAGCGTTTCACACCCGGCAAGCTACCCGCTCTTCAGAGGCGGCATGAGCGAGGCCAAGCTCTCCAAGCGCATGGGAAACCGACTACTGGAACTCCCATTCACTGCCGCCTTCGGGCGTGATGGCCAACTCATCTTTGCCCAGGCTGGCGCAATTCCGGCCGCAAGCCTGCGCAAACATATCGAACCCCTGCTCTAGATCTTTGGGACAGTCCTGCAAAAAGCGCCGACAGAAGAGGGGATCACTCAACTCCGTCACCTCAAATTGTAACGATCATGGTGAATTCTGCATTGAAACTGGACAAAACCCCGAGGATCTTGCAAAATCGGCTCGTCATTCACGGAACCTCCCTGAACCACCGGCTGGCACGGTGGGCAATAGCTTCAGCGAGGTTCTTAAATCACCGCCTTCCAGCCCCGGATTTTCGAAACCATGGCGACCATTCTGGTACTCAACGGCCCCAACCTGAACCTGCTGGGTACTCGTGAGCCGGAGCACTATGGACGCGACACTCTTGATGATATCCGCACTCGACTGGAACAGCAGGCGGAAGACGCCGGGCACCAACTGAACTTTCACCAAAGCAATGCAGAACATGAACTGGTGGATTGGATTCACGAGGCCTACCAGCAAGGAACAGGGTTCATCCTTATCAACCCGGCCGCTTTCACACACACCAGCATCGCCCTGCGGGACGCCCTTGCGGGCACCAGGATCCCATTCATCGAAGTACATCTCTCGAACATACATGCCAGGGAACCCTTCCGCACCCACTCCTACCTTTCAGATATTGCTGTCGGCACCATCGCCGGACTCGGCGCTCAGGGATATGAACTCGCCCTGCAGGCCGCCATCCGCCGCCTAAACCACAGCGACAACTGACGAGATCGACAACCATGGATATCCGCAAAGTAAAGAAACTGATCGAACTGCTCGAAGAGTCCGATATCGCAGAAATCGAGATCCACGAGGGGGAGGAGTCGGTGCGCATCAGCCGCCAGAACTCCAATCCTGCAGTATTTGCACCTATGCCCGCCGTGCAGCCTGGGATTGCCGCAACGCAAGCCCCTGCGGCAGCCCCGCCAGCCGAGGAGGCGCCTGAAGAGATCCAGGGCCACGCCGTGAAGTCTCCCATGGTCGGCACCTTTTATCGCGCCCCTTCACCAGGCAGCAAATCATTCGTGGAGGAGGGCCATCAGGTGGCAGTGGGTGACACCCTCTGCATCATCGAGGCGATGAAGATCCTCAATCAGATCGAATCCGACAAAGCCGGTACGGTCAAAAAAATTCTCGTTGAGAACGGCCAACCGGTCGAGTACAACGAACCCCTGTTCATCATCGACTGAGCACAGCCATGATAGACAAGATCGTTATCGCCAATCGCGGCGAGATAGCACTGCGTATCCTGCGCGCCTGTAAAGAGCTGGGCATCAAGACTGTTGCCGTACACTCAGAGCCAGACCGGGATCTGAAACACGTCCTGCTGGCCGACGAGTCGGTCTGCATCGGCCCGGCGCCCTCGGCTGAGAGTTACCTCAACATTCCGGCACTGATCAGTGCCGCCGAGGTCACCGACTCCATGGCGATTCATCCCGGCTACGGTTTTCTCTCTGAGAATGCCGACTTCGCCGAGCGGGTGGAGAATTCCGGCTTCATCTTCATCGGCCCCACCGCCGACACCATCCGCACCATGGGTGACAAGGTGGCTGCCATAGCGGCGATGAAGAAGGCAGGCGTACCGACCGTACCCGGTTCCGACGGCCCGCTGGATGGCGATGCCGCCCGCACCAAGCGACTGGCCAAAGAGATCGGCTACCCGGTGATCATCAAAGCCTCAGGCGGCGGCGGTGGACGCGGTATGCGGGTAGTCCACTCTGAAGCCAGCCTGCTCAACTCGGTGGCCATGACCAAGGCGGAAGCCAAAGCGGCCTTCGGCAACGGCACCCTCTACATGGAGAAGTTCCTGGAAAACCCTCGTCATGTAGAGTTCCAGGTACTGGCAGACACCCACGGCAACGCAGTGCATCTGGGGGAGCGCGACTGCTCCATGCAACGCCGCCATCAGAAGGTCGTGGAAGAGGCTCCCGCCCCCGGCATCACCCCTGAACAGCGCGCCAAAGTGGGTGAGCGCTGCGCCGAGGCCTGCCGCCAGATCGGCTATCGCGGCGCCGGCACCTTCGAATTCCTTTTTGAAGACGGCGAGTTCTATTTCATCGAGATGAACACCCGTGTGCAGGTCGAACACCCGGTCACAGAGATGATCACCGGTATCGACATCCTGCGGGAACAGATCAAGATCGCCGCCGGTGAACCCCTCAGCTTTACCCAGGACGACGTCACCATCAGGGGACATGCCGTGGAGTGCCGGCTCAACGCGGAAGATCCGACCAACTTCATGCCCAGTCCCGGCACCATCACCCAACTGCATATACCCGGCGGCATGGGCGTACGCTTCGAAAGCCACATCTATAACGGTTACCGGGTGCCACCCCACTACGACTCCATGATAGGCAAGCTGATCACCCACGGCGACACCCGTGACTCCGCGATCGCCCGCATGCGCATCGCCCTGAGCGAGATGGTCATCGGCGGCATCAAGTGCAACATACCGCTGCAACAGGAGATCATGAAGGACGCCGCGTTCCAGGCCGGCGGCGCCAACATCCACTATCTGGAAAAGAAGCTTGGGCTTTAAACACAGGTCAAAGGCGAAAGGTTAAAGGAACAGACTTCCAGAGACCTTTGAGCTTTTGTCTTTGACCTGAAAGCGCGTAGGCACGATCAAGCGTAGCGGATCGGGCATTCAGAATTTGGCAGAGCGTTTAGGCTTGCCGGTTCCGCTACGCTTGAACCGGCCTACCGTGCTTTCGCAGCAGTAACGACAGCGTGCGGCCTATCCGTCGGCACGCTCACCTTTTGCCTTTAACCTTTAACCTTAATCCTTTTGTCTCATGTCCTCCTGGCTCCAACTCTCCATCGAAACCGACGCATCCAAAGCACCTCTGCTGGAACTTCTCTTCGAGGCGCTTGGCGCACTCTCCGTTACCCTGGGTGACGCAGGTGATCAGCCGCTGCTGGAACCCAAACCCGGCGAAGAAAAGTTGTGGAAAAACACCAGGGTCACTGCGCTTTTCGAGGGAACTCGCGATACCGATCAACTGCGCACTGAAATCAATCGGACGCTGAAGGAAGAGATCACCCGCAATCTGCAGGTGGAACGATTGGAGGACAGGGCCTGGGAACGGGTCTGGCTCGATCAGTTTCATCCGATGAAATTCGGTCGCAGGCTCTGGGTTTGCCCCGATGGACAGCTGCCGGACGACCCCGAAGCTGTCGTGGTGGAACTGGATCCGGGACTTGCCTTCGGCACCGGCACCCACCCCACTACAGCACTCTGCCTGGCCTGGCTGGATGGACAGGATCTCGAAGGCAAAACCATCATCGACTACGGCTGCGGCTCGGGCATCCTTGCCATTGCCGCCCTTCGACTGGGGGCTGCGGCTGCCACCGCAATAGATTACGACCCGCAGGCACTGCAGGCGACAAAAGATAACGCACAAAAAAACAGTGTCGCAGGCAGATTATCGATCCACATGCCTGAAGATACCCCTGAGACACAGGCGGATCTGCTCATCGCCAACATCCTCGCCGGGCCACTCGTTGAACTCGCACCCCAACTCGACACACTGATGAAGCCAAACACCCCTTTTGCCCTCTCCGGCATTCTGCAGGAGCAGGCTGCAACGGTGAGCCAGGCCTACGCATCATTCGCGACGATGGACTCATCTCAACAGAAAGAGGAGTGGATGCTGCTTAGGGGTAGAAAAACTATTGCCTGAAGCGCCGCTTGGGGCTAACGTTATTCCTATCTGAGTCCATTGACTGCCGTAATCCATGTATACCCAATGCCCCCATTGTCAGACACTGTTCCGCATCAGCGCCGAACAGTTGACCGTTGCCGCCGGCATGGCACGTTGCTGCCAGTGCAAATCAGTCTTCAATGCGGAAGAAAATTTGCGGGAGCTGCCCTCCACCTCAGAAGAATCCACCGCGACTGAGACCGGCGAAACCACTTTAGCCAAAGGCAGCAGCGCCCCACTTCCCAACGAAGCAGAGATCAAAGAGCAGAACAACGGACTGGCGGTTGAACCCGACTACTATGCATCGGGCGGCGAGTCACAAATGATCGATCTGCTCGAAGGCGAACTGCCGTCCGAGCACTTTCTGATCCCCGAGAAAAAAGAGACACCTCTCGTCGACAATGCCGAACATAAAAACGATTTCGTGCTGGAGGATATCGCTGACGAACCACTGGATGAGCTCGAGTCCGTACTCATCTCTGAGCCCGATGAGCTATCGATTACAAACGATCTGACTGAAATTACGGCAACAGAACAACAGACGGCCACTACCTACCCAGGAGTACAGTTCATTGAACCCCGCAAGCCCCTATCAGGCATGCTCTGGGGGTTAGGTGCCATCGGACTTCTTCTGATCCTGGGACTGCAATTGATCTGGCAGTTCCGCAGCGAGGCCATTCACTACGACAGCGGCAGGCAACTTCTTTCGGTGATGTGCCAGGCCCTCAACTGCACACCGCCGCAACGCCGTGACCTCTCCCGAATAGAGATAGAACATCGTGACCTGCGCCTCCACCCTGAGCATCCTCAGGCGCTGTCACTACAGCTCAACATGATAAACAACGCCTCTTTCAAACAGCCCTTTCCCCAACTTCAACTCAGTCTTTTCAATGACGCCGGAAAGCTGCTTGCAACCCGTCTCTTCGACCCATCGGAATACCTGCCTGGCGGGATCTCCGCCAAATCACCCATGCCACGCTTTCGCCTCATCGAGGTCATGATGGAGTTGGTTGATCCAGGTGAAGAAGTCACCGGTTTCAAGTTCGATTTCCTATAGCGGCACTCAACTACAGTGTAAAAATGGCGGCGCCCCCCTGCGATTCGCTTACAGGGTTTGGCGATCGGGTACCTCGCTTGTGAAAAACCAGATCAAACCAAGATTTCCTTTCTGGCCAGCGACTTACTTTTCACCTTCTACCGACAAATCACATCCGCACCTGTTGTATTTTCACCACTGTCGCAATAATCAAAAAATAATGGCTGCGAACCTTTGATTCACCCTGAAAATGGCGTTATTATCTATCGCCTTTCCCCTCGATTTTCGGACTCGATCCCGTCGTCGATATGCGCATCGGACCCTACAGGCTGGAAAACAATCTCCTGTTGGCGCCGATGGCCGGAGTGACCGATCGACCCTTCCGCCAGCTCTGCCGGCGGCATGGCGCAGGGCTCGCTGTTTCCGAGATGGTTTCAGCCGACTCATCGCTCTGGGGCAGCCATAAAACGCTGCGGCGACTCGATCACGAGGGGGAGACAGGCCCCGTTTCGGTGCAGATCCTCGGATCTGACCCGCAAACGATGGCAGAGGCAGCACGAGCAAACGTCGTCAATGGCGCCCAGATCATCGATATCAACATGGGTTGCCCGGCAAAGAAGGTTTGTAAGGCGTCGGCGGGCTCTGCACTGCTGCAGGATGAGGCCCTGGTCAATGACATACTGACGGCTACGGTTGCTGCCGTCGAGGTGCCGGTAACACTGAAGATTCGCACCGGATGGGATCGACAGAACCGGAACGGGGTACGCATTGCTCAGATCGCTGAAGCGGCGGGCATACAGGCACTGGCGGTTCATGGTCGTACCAGGGCCTGCAAATTTTCGGGTGACGCGGAATACGACACCATCCGCGCCATCAAAGAGTCAGTCACCATCCCGGTGATTGCAAATGGGGATATTAGAACGCCGGAGAAAGCACTTATAGTGCTTGAGGCAACCGGTGCAGACGGAATCATGATCGGCCGGGCGGCTCAGGGGAGACCCTGGATCTTTCGCGAGATCGATCACTATTTGAAGACCGGCGAAAAGCTGGCCGAGCCCTCCCCCTCTTGGGTGAAGGCGTTACTGCTGGAACATCTGCAGACACTCTATGATTTCTATGGGGAACATCAGGGTGTTCGCATTGCCCGCAAGCATATTGCGTGGTACAGCAAAGCCCATAGAGGCGGCGCGGAGTTTAGAAAAACGATAAATGACTCGGAATCAGCGGATGAGCAACTGCAGCTTATCCACGGTTTTTTCGATAGTAAGACAAGCACGGGGAGCTTGGCGGCATGAATATGGAAGCAGGTATGTTCCGCAGTGACGGTGATTCCACACTGACAGTCACGCATAGCAAAAAAAACGAGCCTCTGCGTCAATGTGTGCAGGATGCAATGCAACGTTATTTCAGCCATCTTGATGGGCACGGCACAAGCAACCTCTACCGCATGGTGATGAATGAAGTCGAGGCGCCTCTGCTGGAGAGCGTCATGGAATATGCCGGTGGCAACCAGACCCGCGCAGCCGCTATTCTCGGTATCAGTCGCAGCACGTTGCGCAAAAAACTCTCGCTCTACGACCTGGAGTGAAACTACGAACCGAAATATAGGATCTGCTGAGCGTAGCGATGCGCATCTGTCGCGATCGATGCAGTTCATTTCACTCACCGCATCCTACTAACCATCTACCCTTTCATTAACCCTCCCAAACAAACGGATAGACCTATCATGTCTTCGATTACCCGCGCCCTGATCAGCGTTTCCGATAAGACCGGCATCGTGGAATTCGCCCGCAGCCTGGCCGAAAAAAACGTTGAAATCCTCTCCACCGGCGGCACTGCCAAGCTGCTTACCGACAACAATGTCCCAGTCATCGAGGTCTCTGAATACACCGGTTTCCCGGAGATGATGGATGGGCGGGTCAAGACCCTGCACCCCAAGATTCACGGCGGCATTCTAGGCCGGCGCGGCACCGATGATCAGGTAATGAAAGAGAACGGTATCGGAAATATCGACCTGATCGTGGTCAACCTCTACCCCTTTGAGCAGACCGTGGCCAATCCCGACTGCGATCTGCCGACCGCAATCGAGAATATCGACATCGGCGGCCCCACCATGATTCGCGCCGCCGCCAAGAACCACAAGGACGTCACCGTGGTGGTGGATGCCGCAGACTATGCACGGGTCCTGGAGGAGATGGACGGCAACGAGGGCACAATCTCCGCTGCCACCCGCTTTGACCTGGCGGTAAAGACCTTCGAGCACACTGCCCGCTACGATGCGGCCATCGCCAACTATCTGGGCGCCCGCACCGGCGAAGAGGTGACAGACTTTCCCCGTACCTTCTCCATGCAGTTCAAGCAGGTACAGACCATGCGCTATGGCGAGAATCCGCACCAAAAGGCGGCCTTCTTCGTTGAACACAAGGTCGAAGAGGCGTGTATCGCCACCGCCCGACAGATCCAAGGCAAAGAGCTCTCCTATAACAACATCGGCGATACCGACGCCGCCCTGGAGTGCGTAAAGAACTTTGACGAGGATCCAGCCTGCGTCATCGTCAAACACGCCAACCCCTGCGGCGTGGCCTTCGGCGACAATCTGCTCGAAGCCTATGATCGCGCCTACAGCACCGATCCGGAATCCGCCTTTGGCGGCATCATCGCCTTCAACGGCGAACTGGACGGCGAGACTGCCCAGGCCATCGTCGACCGGCAGTTCGTCGAGGTGATCATCGCGCCCAAACTCTCCGCCGCAGCCATCGAAGCGGTCAGCAGCAAGAAGAACGTGCGCCTGCTGGAGTGCGGCGAGTGGAATGTCGAAGCCCTGCACCGCACCGAGTTCAAGCGCGTCAACGGCGGCCTGCTGGTACAGGATGCCGACCTGCAACTCACCAACGAGATCAAGGTCGTCACCGAACGCCAGCCCACCGATGAAGAGATGCGCGATCTGCTCTTTACCTGGCGCGTCGCCAAATTCGTCAAGTCCAACGCCATCGTCTACGGCAGGGACGGCATGACCATCGGTGTCGGCGCCGGTCAGATGAGCCGCATCAACTCCGCTCGCATCGCCGGCATCAAAGCGGAACATGCAGGCCTGGAAGTGAAGGGTTCCGTGATGGCATCAGACGCCTTCTTCCCCTTCCGTGACGGTATCGACAACGCCGCAGAGGCCGGCATCGTCGCAGTAATCCAGCCCGGCGGTTCCATGCGCGATGACGAGGCGATCGCTGCCGCGAACGAACACGGCATGGCCATGGTCTTTACCGGCATGCGTCACTTCCGCCACTGATCAGCTTTAACCACCAAGAACACTAAGGTTTAAACACTTAGTGCTCTTGGTGGTTAAAACATTGATTTCATGAAGCGAATCCACCCCACCGCCATCATTGAAGACGGTGCCGATCTGCATGAATCGGTCACTGTCGGCCCCTTCTCCATCATCGAATCCGAGGTAAAGATTGGCGAGGGGTGCGTCATCGACAGCTGCGTGCGTATCTACCGCGGCACAACTCTGGGCAGAAACAACCGGGTCTGTAGCGGCGCCATGCTGGGCTGCGAACCCCAGGATCTCACCTTCGATCCCGCCAACAGCAAGCCACTCGTCATCGGTGATAACAATCACATCAAGGAGGGGGTGAACATCAGCCGTGGAGTGAAGACCGAGGAGGGAACCCTCATCGGCAACGGCAACTACTTCATGTGCGGCTTCCACGCCGGACACGACTGCCGTTTCGGCAACAACAATATCTTCGGCCCCAACAGCACCATCGCCGGTCATGTCGGCATCGGTGACAGGGTATTCGTCTCCGGCCTGGTGGGGATCCACCAGTTCACCTTCATCGGCGACCACGCCATGCTCGGCGGCTGCTCAAAGGTGGTGAAAGATGTGCCGCCCTATGCCACCTGCGACGGCAATCCGGCGCGACTGGTCGGCCTCAACGCTATCGGCCTAAAACGCAGTGGTTTCGATCCCAAGACGCGGGCAGCGATCAAACAGGCCTACAAAACGTTGTTTCTCTCCGGCCTGAATATCTCACAAGCAGTGGAACAGCTGAAGGGAGATGAATTGATAGAAGAGGTGGAGAAACTCGTCCGCTTCATCGAAAAAAGCGACCGGGGTGTGACCGGACATAAATAGCGTCCATCCGGAAACAATGTTTTTTACCACGAAGGACGCGAAAAGCACGAAGGTAAAAGATTTATTAGCAATAAATTTTATTCGTCTACTTCGTGCGCTTCGTGGTTAGATATGGGTTTCCGGATAGGCACTAAATAGCTTCCATCCTGAAACCTATACTTCACCACGAAGAACACCTTGGTGGTATAAATGGCGTTTCCGGACGGATTCAATCAATAGGTCAGAAGCTTCGGCAGATCCTTGGCCTGTCCGACCCAGCCTTCAACCTTGCTCATCGCCGGCGGCTGCTTGGTCAATCCCTCTTTGTCATTGGTCTCAACGATCTTCGCGTGCAGGTTGTCCGGGCGGCGGGTCGCGAGTTCCTTCACTGTATCAACACCCGCCTTTTCGAGCAGATCACTGTAGACGCCGGAGACACCCTTAACGCGCGCCAGATCCGCACGATTGGCCAACTCCAGGATATCCCGGGTATCACAGCCACAGTGGGCCGCCAACTCTTTTCGTTGCGCAGGGGCCGCGGCCGCAGCAAGCAACGCCTCATTGTCCCCGATTCCCTTCTCTTTCAGCTTGGCGACCATTTCTGCCGTACTGCCCTGTAGATCTTTTACTGATGTCACCATGGCGCATCCTCCGAATAATTTGTTTTCAAGTTTATTGCAACGACTCAATAGACCAATAAATCACTATAAACGCTCGCCTGGAGCCTGTTTGCCCTCTGATTAGATCGCGTAACTTACGTCCGGGAAATAGCTATTCACAATATTTAACAATTAAAACGGTAACCACAGCCCAAGATTCACCCTTGCATCTTGCGGGTGAAAATTTACAATTTGATTCATCAACAGTTTTATAAGCATTAACCTCCCACCCCAACAGGATCATAGACCTATCAGCATGAACATTCTCATCATCGGCTCCGGCGGTCGCGAACATGCGCTGGCCTGGAAAGCCGCCCAATCTCCGCTGGCAGATCGCATCTTCGTTGCACCCGGCAACGCAGGCACTGCGCTGGAACCCAAACTGGAGAATATTCCGCTTGGCGTTACTGCCATCGATGAACTGGTCGCATTCGCGCAAGAGAATGATATCGGACTCACTATCGTGGGTCCTGAGGTTCCACTGGTGATTGGAGTGGTGGATGCCTTTACCGATGCCGGACTCAACTGTTTCGGTCCAACCCGGGGTGCAGCCCAACTTGAGGGTTCCAAGACCTTCACCAAGGACTTCCTCGCCCGTCACAACATCCCCACCGGAGCGTATCAGGCCTTCACCGAGGTGGAACCGGCCCTCGCCTATGTTGCAGAGAAAGGCGCGCCGATCGTAATCAAGGCCGATGGCCTGGCTGCCGGCAAGGGGGTCATCGTTGCCATGACCGAGGCGGAGGCAAAGGCCGCGGTGGCCGACATGCTCGCAGGTAACGCCTTCGGCGAGGCTGGCCACCGGGTAGTGATCGAAGAGTTTCTGGAGGGTGAAGAGGCCAGTTTCATCGTCATGGCGGATGGGAAACATGTCCTGCCGATGGCCACCAGCCAGGATCACAAACGCGTAGGGAATGGCGATACCGGCCTGAATACCGGCGGCATGGGAGCCTACTCTCCCGCCCCGGTGGTCGACAAGTGGATTTATCAGCGCATCATGGACGAGGTAATCCTGCCCACCGTGTCCGGTATGGCGAAGGAAGGACTGCCCTACACCGGTTTTCTCTACGCTGGCCTGATGATCGCAACTGACGGCACACCCAAGGTGATCGAGTATAACTGCCGTTTCGGGGACCCTGAAACCCAACCCATCATGATGCGTATGCAGTCGGATCTGGTTGCCCACTGCCTTGCCGCCATCGAGGGCAGACTGGACACCGAAACCACCGCTTGGGATCCCCGCGTCTCACTGGGAGTTGTACTGGCCGCCGGCGGTTATCCCGGCAGTTATACCGGCGGTGATGCCATATCCGGCCTCCCCGAGACCGAGACCGAAGGGGAGAAGATCTTCCACGCAGGAACAGCCGAAGAGGCAGGCCAAGTGGTTACTGCAGGCGGACGGGTACTCTGCGCCACTGCGCTTGGGGATACCGTCGCGCAAGCCCAGAGAAAAGCCTATGAATTGGCCAGACGCATCCACTGGGACAAGCTCTACTGTCGCACCGACATCGGTTATCGCGCAGTGGCTCGTGAAGAGGCCTGACGACAACCATAGAGTGTTGCCAGCGGCCACTCTGCCGCTGACAACACTCTTTCGCATCGCCCTGGCGGTCACCCTGGTGATCATCACTCATCTGGCCACCACCACGCTGGATTACCCGGTGGTGTCTGACATAAATGACAAATGGGAACATTTCACCGCCTTTATGGTGCTCGCTTTTCTTGCCGACTTCGCTTTTCCCAACACCCCCTGGGGCTGGAAAAAGTTCCTGCCCCTGCTGGGTTACGGCCTGGCCATTGAGGTTTTTCAGTACTTCCTGCCCCATCGACTATTCTCCCTCTGGGATCTGGGAGCCGACTCCCTGGGTCTGATCTGCTATCCACTGCTCCTGCCAATGCTGAAACAGATACCCCTGCTGGCGTCGCGCTGGCATACTGGATGACTGCTTCCGCCGAAGAACGATAAAGGTATCCGCCATGAGCGACGGAAAAAAAAGCGCTTTCAAATACGATTATCTCGGCTCCGATCCCAAGGCGATCCAACGCTCGGTCTCAAATCATCTCGTCTACACCATCGGCAAGGATCCTTTCACCGCCACCGACCACGACTGGATGATGGCCTTCAGTCATGTGGTCCGGGACCGGCTCATCGAGCGTTGGATGGAGACCCAGCGCAGCTACTACCGTAGCGATGCCAAACGGATCTATTACCTCTCGATGGAGTTCCTCATTGGCCGCAGCCTGGTCAACAGTCTGCTCAATATGGATATCCATGACGAGTGCAGCAAGGCCCTGCATAAACTCGGCGTCGAGCTGGAGAAGTTGCGCAGCCTCGAACACGACGCTGCCCTCGGCAATGGCGGACTGGGACGGCTGGCCGCCTGTTTTCTGGACTCCATGGCGACGCTCAACCTGCCCGGCTACGGTTACGGCATCCGTTTCGAGTACGGCATGTTCCGGCAGAAACTGGAGGATGGGCGTCAGGTGGAGCTACCGGAAAACTGGCTTGCCCATGGAAATCCCTGGGAGTTCCCCCGTCCCGAAGTCTCCTACAGGATCCGCTTTGGCGGCCGGGTCATGGAGTACCAGGGTCCGGATGGCCGCCGTCATTTCGACTGGATCGACGGGGATGTGGTTGTCGCCCAAGCCTACGACACCCCGATTCCCGGCTACCACAACGACACGGTCAATAACCTGCGTCTCTGGAGTGCCAAGGCCTACGAGGATTTCGACCTGACCTGTTTCAATATGGGGGAGTATACCCATGCAGTGGAGGAGAAGACCCAATCGGAAAACATCTCCAAGGTGCTCTATCCCGACGACAGCAGCGCCAAAAACCAGGTACTGCGCCTGAAACAGCAATATTTCTTCGTCAGCGCCTCCCTGAAGGATATTCTGCGCCGTTTCTCCATCGATCACGACGACCTGCAGGAGCTGCCGGACAAGGTCGCCATCCAGCTCAATGACACCCACCCGTCCATCGCCATTGCCGAACTGATGCGTATCCTGCTCGACAAGGAGAAACTGCAGTGGCAGGTGGCCTGGAACATCACCACCCAAGTCTTCTCCTATACCAATCACACCCTGTTGCCGGAAGCCCTGGAGACCTGGTCTGTACAGCTGTTTGAACAACTGCTGCCGCGGCATCTGCAGATCATATATGAGATCAACCGGCGCTTTCTGCTGATGGTGGGGAACCTGCACCCGGACGACCGCGAGATCCAAAGGCGTCTCTCCATCTTCGACGAAAAGGGGGAACGGCGGATACGCATGGCACACCTGGCGGTTATCGGCAGCCACAAGGTCAATGGCGTTTCCGCACTGCACTCCGAGTTGCTGCGAAGCGGGACCTGCAAAGACTTTCACGAATTCTATCCCGACAAACTCATCAATATCACCAACGGCATCACCCCCCGTCGTTGGCTGCTGCTCTCCAACCGGCCGCTCTCAAAATTGATCTGCGAAGCAATCGGCCATGACTGGGTGCGGGATCTGGACAGACTCGAGGATCTCATTCCGCTGGCGGACGACTCGACATTTCAGGAACGTTTTCGTGCCGCCAAACAGGCCAATAAAGCGCGGCTTGCCGGACTGGTGAAACACTACCTCAATCAGGAGATCGATCCCAACACCCTGTTCGACGTGCAGGTGAAACGCATCCACGAATACAAACGCCAACTGCTCAACGTAATGCGGGTGATCGCTCTCTATAACCGGCTGCTGGACAATCCGCATGCCGACTTCGTGCCGCGGACAGTCATCTTCGGCGGCAAGGCAGCACCCGGCTATTTCATGGCGAAACTGATCATCCGCCTGATCAACGATGTTGCGGACGTCATCGATAACGACCCTGCGGTCAATGATCGGTTGAAGGTGGTGTTTATCCCAAACTACGATGTCACCACCGCCTCCGACATTATCCCGGCTGCGGAACTCTCCCAGCAGATATCCACAGCGGGCATGGAGGCCTCTGGCACAGGCAATATGAAGCTGGCCCTGAACGGTGCACTGACTATCGGCACCATGGATGGCGCCAATGTGGAGATGCGCGAGAAGGTCGGCGAAGAGAATATCTTCATCTTTGGCCTGACTACCGACGGCATCGAGCAGCTAAAGCGGAAAGGCTATCATCCCCGCCACTACTATGAGACCAACCCGGAGCTGAAACGGGTGGTGGATATGATCGGCAACGGCTTCTTTTCACCGACAAATCCAAACCGCTACAAAGTCATCTCGGAGACCCTGCTCAACAGCGACCCGTTCCTGGTGCTGGCCGATTTTCAGGACTATATTGAAACCAGCGACAATGCGGATGCCTGCTATCGGAGCCCGGAGATATGGAACCACATGGCGGTGATGAATACAGCCATGATGGGACACTTCTCCAGTGACAGGACAATCAAAGAGTATGCCGAAAAAATCTGGGGGGTCGAACCGGTACCCCGCTGAACCTCTGATTAATTGAGTTACTGCCATGACACAACTGATCCTGGAAAGAGATGGATAAGGCAAAAGAAACCATCGGCCTGGCCCTTGGCAGCGGCTCTTCACGGGGCTGGGCACATATCGGCATCATCAAGGAACTGGCAGCAACAGGCATCGAACCTGACATCATCTGTGGCTGCTCCATCGGTTCTATTGTCGGAGCATCCCATGCCGCTGGCAATCTGGAGGCCCTCGAAACCTGGGTCAGGTCACTCTCCAAGCGAACGGTCACCCGCTTCTTTGAGCTAAATCTCTCGCTCAAGGGCTTTGTCAATGCCGAGCGGTTTCACGCTTTTCTCGACGAGTGCGTCTGCGATGAAGCGATTCAGATCGAACAGTTACCCAAAACCTTCGCCTCCGTCTCCACCGATCTGAAGAGCGGGCGAGAAGTCTGGTTCACTGAAGGTCTCACCCTCGATGCAGTCCGTGCATCGATTTCACTGCCGGGCCTGTTCCCGCCGGTGCAGCATCAGGGCAGCTGGCTGGTGGATGGGGGGCTGGTGAACCCTGTACCTGTCTCTATCTGCCGCGCCCTCGGCGCAGATATCGTGATTGCAGTCAATCTGAACGGCGACATCCTGGGCAAGCATCAGAGAAAAAAAACCAGTGAGGCGCCACCGGAGGATGAAGGCCTGCTCGACAGTGTCTCCCGCAGCATCCGCGCCTACTCGGACACACTCTTTCCCAGCAAAGACCCGGTGCCCAGCCTGTTTGACGCCATCGCCGGCTCCATCAATATCACTCAGGATCGAATCACCCGCAGCCGCATGGCTGGTGACCCGCCGGATATCATGCTCTCACCCAGACTGTCTCACATCGAACTGCTGGAATTTCACCGGGGAAAAGAGGCGATCAAGGAGGGTAAAAACTGTGTGAAACGCATGCTCCCCGAAATTGAGTACAGGCTGAAGGGATAGGGGCGTATCGATTGTCGCTCATATGGGATAACGGCAGTCACTCTGCCCGTGCATTGACAATCTTGCAGATCTCTCCGCCCAATCCCAGGACAAAAAGCTCGCCGTCGTGTGCCTCGGCAAAGCTGCTGATATTCAGATCAGTCTTGAATAACTCCGAACTCACATAGCCTGTTTTATCGTCGGCAGAGAGTTGCCAGATCCTGCCGGAACCGTAGTCGGCATAGAGATACTTCCCCCACAGCGCCGTTACCCTCCGGCCCCGATAGACATACCCACCGGTAACGGCAATCCCCTCATTTCTGCCATACGCCTCTACCGGCATCTTCAGATCCTTTATCCGGCAATCCGTGGCAGGTTCAAAGCAGTGATCGCCTTCCATTCTGTTCCAGCCATAGTTGCCGCCCTTGACCAGTTGATTGATCTCCTCATAACGGTTCTGTCCCACATCCCCAACCCACAGGTCGCCGCTCTCCCGGTCGAAACTCCAGCGCCAGGGGTTACGCAGACCCCAGGCAAAGATCTCCCCCCGGCCGTCGCCAGCCGCAAAGGGGTTGTCCACAGGAATGGTGTAATGGCCTGAACTACCGTCACCCACATCGATCCGCAGCATTGCACCCAGAAGTGTCCCGACATTCTGACCATGGCCATGGGGGTCGCCACCTGCCCCACCATCACCCAGGCCGAAATAGAGATGACCCTCTGGCCCGAAGGCAATCTGACCGCCATTGTGGTTGCTGTAGGGCTGGGAAACCGAGAGCAGAATACGCTCAGTCGCGGGGTCTACCACCCCTGCGCCAGGTTTCAACTGAAAGCGGGAGACCCGGGAAACCAGCCCCTTCTGTTTGTGCCTGCCGGTATAGGAGAGGTAGAGATAGCCGTTACGGGAATAATCGGGGTGAAAGGCCATACCCAACAGCCCCCGTTCATCCCCACCGTTGCTGCCGCCGGCCACCCGCTCACTGATATCGACAAACGCTGTGACACGGCTGGCCCGGGAACTGTTTTCAAAGCGGACAACCTGCCCCGGCTGCTGCACCAGATACCAGTTGGAATCGTCGCCGGGCGCCATCAACATGGCCACGGGCCGGTTCAGCTCAGGAAGAGAGGGGAAGGGAGCGGCAAGCCGCACACTCTTGGTCTCATTGGCGGCACAAACAGGTTTGCCGCCAAATAGCGAGGCGAAGCCCTGTACATCCGACAGTGCATCGCCACACCACAAGAGTGCGGCCAGAAGAGATAGAAGTCTGCGCAGATCCATAATCGATTCGGCTTGCAACCCTGCCGGTGCAGAGTCAGTTCATTGTAGCCTGCAAGGAGATTAACAAAATGTGTGAGGCTCCACTCCCGTACAGACCTCCTGGTAATCAGATAATCCTGCGGATCAGCTTTGCCAGCCCCTCCAACTCAGGATAGTCAGGTGCCACTTCAAGAATATAGTTGAGCGTGCGCGGAATATCCTGCAGGTAACCGGGTTTGCCGTCACGAATGTTGAGACGTGCAAAGATTCCGCTGGCCTTCAGATGACGCTGTACCCCCATCAGATCAAACCAGCGCAGGAACTGATCCTCATGCTCACTGCGCAAGACACCTGACTGCACCGCCAGCTCATAGTAACCCATCACCCAAGCCTCGATATGGGCCTTGGGCCAATGGATATAACAGTCCCGCAGCAGTGAAACCAGATCGTAGGTCACCGGCCCAACCACTGCGTCCTGAAAATCGATGATGCCTGGGTTCGACTGATCGGTCACCATCAGATTGCGGGAGTGGTAGTCGCGGTGTACACAGACCTGTGGCTGATGCAGCGCATTACCGGCCAGGAAGTCAAAGGCGGCATCCAGCATGGACTGTTCATCGTCGGTGAGGCTAAGACCGTGATGCCGCTCCAACAGCCATTCACGAAACAGCTCCATCTCCCGCAGCAGCAGCGTTCGGTCATAGTCCGGGAGCCCCTCGACAGGGCCACAGGCCTGAATCACCACCAACGCCCCCAGGGCGTCGCCATAGAGTCGATCCACATTCGTCTCATCAAGCCGGTCAAGATAGAGGGTCTTTCCCAAATCACTTAACAGCAGATAACCCTCCGCCTGGTTGCGGGCAAAAATATGGGGCACATTGAGTCCTATCGACTCAAGGGCCTCCGCCATCCGGATAAACGGTTTGGTATCCTCTTTCTCAGGCGGGGCATCCATAGCAATATAGCGCTTGTCACCGGTTTCGATACGAAAGTAGCGGCGAAAACTGGCATCGCCAGAGGCTGGTTCGAAAGTATAACTTTCAATTTCCGGCAAGGAAGAGAGCCAGTTTTTCAATTGTTCGATTCGTTGGGGCATTTTTTAGACACAGTGGTTGAGTGGTGGGACAGGCTGAAAAGCGTTAAGTCCGCAGAGTATATTTTGATTTGGAAGGAAGGTGTAGGCCCGATCAAGCGCAGCGGATCGGGCGTGCTGGTATTGACATGACCCATGAGGCTGCCGGTTCCGCTACGCTTGAACCGGCCTACTCAGACCTGGTCAAGATAGTTGTCAGAGATCTTCAGGTGCCATCTCGATCTCAAAACGCTCCAACCCTTCAAGCACAAGCTCAAAAGTGGTATCGATATTGGCAGCGATATCCCCTTCCAACACACTCAGGCCATCAAGGATCTCCCGCGCCTCGGAAAAACCCTGCTCAATTGCATCACGGATGATTTGCATGAACTCATCCAGCGCCGCCTGGGGATCCTCATTTGAACGAGTGTCGAGAAAAGCGGGGAAGAAGCCGGTGGCAAAACCGACAATACGCTCCGCCGTGGCCTCCGGTGAAAAATCGATTCCTGAGTCGGCAGCCTGTTGAACCGCATTCCCCCCCAACTCAGGAAGTAGTAGCTCGTTGAGCTTTTCGATAGCAGAACGAAACAGGAGCGCCTGCAGCTGTCCCGCTGCGCCCGACTGAAACTCAGCCGACGCGGAGACGATCTGCGTGTTCAGCTCCATACGCTGCGTCTGGACGCTCAACGGCTGTGGATGGGGTGAATCTGCGATCTTCACGCCAGTGGAAGTGATGGGTGTTGTCATGGTGCGAACCTCCGCTCAAGGCTGTTACCTTTCACTTGAAGCTTAGCCCAAATGGAGGAAGGCTGGTGATGGCGGGAATAAATCGCCCAATAAATACTGTGCATAATCCAGGGTAGTGTGCGCGGGTTACCACGATGCACTCCGAGCAGGCGAAACCTGTGGGGACTTGCAACACAGTGTCACAGGGCGGCGCCAACAGACAATATCACTGACCTTGTTCCTTGTTCCTTGTTCCTAAATTAGAACCCGAGAGCAGATCCCAATGTGATCAGTGAGAGAGCAGTCGAATATAGCTGACCAGTGCCTCGACATCACTCTGACCGAGGATGCCACGCCAAGCCGGCATAAACCTCCCTTTACCATCAAGGATGCTGCTGACCAGTTCTTTATTATCGAGAGAGTTGGTCACGTTGGGATTGGTATGGTCCATCGGCATAATCCCCATGAGTTTCGTCATGATGCCATCACCATCACCCTCCACACCGTGACAAACCTGGCAATACGTCTGATAGAGTTGCAGGCCCACCTTGGGGTCCCCCATCAGATCATGCTTAGTGTTGCCCATAAAGCGAAGGTATGCGATCAATGACTTGACCTGGGACTCGCTGAATATCTCCTTCCATTCCGGCATGGCATCACTAAGCAGATTATGACGGTCCCGCCCCGTTATGGTCTGCCTACCCTCTCCGGTAATGATCTTCATGAGGATGGTATCGCTCCTGGAGCGTACCGTTGTGGTCAGATCTGCCGGACTGATCTTCATCGCCTTTGCGAGAGGACCATCCCCCTTGCCGCCCGTTCCATGACACAACTGGCAGTAAGAAACGTAGAGTCCTCTCCCCTTATAGGCTGGCGGGGGGCTGGCTGATACATCAGGGATAAACACTGCGAGGAGGGACAGTAGCACCACTGAATGGATGATGGTCTTCATGGGTTCTCTCCAGTCTTGGAGCCAAAGGGATATGATCTTGCTGTATTTTATACAGATCTCTTAATGGATTCCTTATTCATTAGCATTCCGCGGAATTCTTAACTTAATGCCATTCAAATAACGCTCCTGTAGAAAACACAGGAGCCATAGTTAGTTAAGGAGTCTCTGCCTTAGCCCCAGAAGACCCTAAAATACACACTTTGACGCAACAGCTTATCAGCAGAATCAAACAGTCACTCAGAATGCCTGTGATTGTAATAGCGCATCACGTATCTGCATGTAGGCAATTAAGAACTCAAACATCATTCGCCAAAATAACTCTAAAAACAGAAAAAATATTATAAATAGCGTAACCAGCTTTGTTTGTTGCTTCTTATTTAACAATCCCCATATTGCATCTCTTCCTATTTTTTGCGCATCATCAATAAATTTATATTTCTTTATAAGCCACGCAGACAGGAACCATGTTCCGATGGGCAATATAAATGCGCCAATGTAATAAAATACGATCAGTGCAGAGGTACTGATAAAGCTTTTAAAAGTAAGGAAATCCATTATGTTCACATGCAAGTATCTTGTATATTTACGCTAACACTAAATTCACCTGCAACAAAAGCAGAGCAATAGACTCCAGATGATTTTTTACGCCCAAGCGCACTTACTTTGTTACGTTGCTATTTGTCACCACCTGGACGTTTGAAGCTCTTGCGCGCACGTTCAACTTTAGTTCTGATTACGCACTCCTTCACATGATCATTGATCAGCCCCATTGCTTGCATGAAAGCATAGACAGTTGTAGGTCCGACGAATTTCCAGCCTTGCTTTTTCAGATCCTTCGACAAGGTAAGTGATTCTACAGAATTTGAGACGGTTTGCGGCATTGCGAGTTGCTTCAAGTCCGGTTCGTAACGCCAGATAAAGGCTGCCAGAGAACCTTCACGTTCGACGAGTTCCTGAGTCCGTCGCGCGTTATTGATAACAGCCTCGATTTTTCCGCGATGACGAACGATCCCTTCGTCCATGAGCGGACGATTGATGTCTTGCTGGGTAAAACGCGCTATCCTATCGAAGTCGAAATCATGGAAGGCGGCACGGAAGTTCTCGCGCTTGGCAAGAATGGTGCGCCAGCTCAGCCCGGATTGAAAACTCTCCAGACTTAATTTCTCAAATAAGCGATGATCATCACTGACTGGGAAACCCCATTCGGTATCGTGATAGTCGAGAAACTCCGGTGCTGCACCACACCAGTGGCAGCGTGATTTACCATCGGAACCTTCTATCGTTATGCTCATGTGTTGTCCTTGTATCGAAAAATAAGGAATGTGAATTTGTTCAGCCGAACATATAATTTAGTCGTTCATCAGATATTAACTGCGTGATTTCAGGAGTTTCCACAATTTCAGCATGTTCCACCAAAACGGATCATTGTTCACCCTGCTTTGAAGATCTGACAGCGTCGCGCTTTGCACCACAATCCCACCACCCAAGTTAGGCTGAAGACTACCGGCCTACAAAAATACGCCGTCATCAAAACCGCGTCTAACCCATTCGTTATAGCCTTCAATGAATTGGCAGATTTGTAATATGCTTTAATACCAATATCTAGGATAATGCCGTTTTGGGTTTTTGGACAAATTATTTACTACTAGTGCAATGAACAACATTACAAAGGCACCTACTGCGATAGGAGAAACAACAAACTGATAGCCAATATTATGAACCTCAGCGTTCCCGATAACAGCTATCAGCGCAGTCGCGCCCCCAGGTGGATGTGTCGTGCGGGTGAAATGCATTGCTACGATAGATAATGAAACTGCAAATGCACCGAGCAAGGCAACGTCAAAAGGAAGCAGCTTATATACAGTCACGCCGATTACAGCGGAGATGATATGCCCGCCTATTAGATTTCGCGGTTGTGCATACTCAACCTGTGGAGCAGCGTAGATAAGTACAGCAGACGCCCCAAACGAACCAACCAGAAACAAGCTATCAAGTAACCCCGTGTTAGAAAACCTGCTTAAAATAGCAACAAGATAGATGCCTATAAATGCACCAAGCCAAGACCAAGCGATTTTACTGAATGGCTTTCTTGGTGGAGATTTTTCACCACCCTTCATTTTTTGCAGATATGATTTAATCATGAGTTAATAATCCTTACTAAACATATCGCACAAATAACCTGTACTTTTTGAATAGATTCTAAACACTTAGAAGTATCTCTAATCAGAAGTAACAGACCTAGGTGCGTTCTCCGCTTTATTGTTATTCTCTGAAAGATCAGTCCTACAAGGAGAATCAATATTAAATTGATACGCGCCATAAGAAAACATCATAATGGCTATTAGCGCTGCTGCAATAAAAGGCCTATCTGCGCCAAGATCATTACGCACCTCCAGGCTTACTTTATCAAGATCTTCCGGGTGATATATTCCTTTTCGGCAAAATAACAATGTTAGAAAAAACATTCCAGAGACAGCGATAAAGGCGTGAATAGTGTATGTGAATGCAGTTTGCGATTCACAACTTTCAACAAATGTTGCACTACCCCCCAAGACAGACGTACAACACATCATCGCTATTGCAAAAATTAATATATGACCTAAAGCACCTTTACAATTCATATCACTTGCTTCTTCTCATACTTGAAATGGTTTGCACTCTAAACGAATATAGTCTCAAAGCTACCATCACAATAGGAACGCCGGCTACCGGCGAAAGCTTTTATCTCCTACCATGAATTTATGCAGGAGTTGAATTTTCACGACTGGCATCACTTTGAATCAACCTGGAGAATCCACTTCGCAGATCATCCGCTATCAGATAGAAACAGGGCAGCGCCAACAGGATGAGAACGGTAGCAAAGAGCAATCCGAACCCAAGACTGACCGCCATAGGTGAAAGAAAGGCGGTCTGCCCGGTTGCGAAGAAGATCAACGGCGAGATACCTAAAAAGGTTGTGATACTGGTGAGCAGGATCGGACGAATGCGCACACGTCCTGCTTCCACCATTGCGTCCTTCCGCTCCATGCCTTCCCGACGCATGCGTTTGGTGAAATCGACCAGGATAAGGGAATCATTGACTACGATGCCGGTCAATGCCAGAAAGCCGATCAGGGAGAGGAACTGCAGATGGTAGCCGAACAGTAGATGTCCCACGACGACACCGATTAAACCAAAGGGGATGGCGAACATCACCACCAGTGGATCGAGCAGTGACTTGAACAGGGCTGCAAGGATGACGAAGATGATCGCCAAGGCAATTATGGTCGCCCGCTTCATACCGGCAATCGACTCTTCAGTCTTCTTTTTCTCCCCAAGAAAAAGCAACTCATAACCCTGAGGTAGATCATCAAACGCCTGTTTTACTTTCTCGATCACATCATTCGGTGTGGTGATATCTGAATCGACCTCCGCTGTGATGGTGGCAAGCCGTTGCAGATCCCGCCGATTGATGCTGTTGAAGCCCCGCGCCTCCTGCACATGTGCGACATCCCCAAGATAGACTGTCTGACCATCCTCCAGGGTAATCGGCAGGCGTTCCAAGGCGCTTGCATCGTGACGCAGTTGGTCAGGAAAGATCAGCCGCACCGGAATACGTTTGTCCTGCCAGCTGACATGCACCACTTCGAGACCCAGGAAGCCTGTGCGCACCACGTCCGACAGTTGCATCTGGGTCAGACCGAGCTGACGACCCCTCTCGTTAAGTTCATAGCGATACTCCAGCTTGCCGGGATCCATATCCTGACGCACGTCCGATGTCCCCGGCAGGCGCTGCACGAATTCACGTACCCGTTCTGCCTGAAGACGCAGCTGGTCCACGGAATCACCAATCACACCTATCTCGATATCTGCCCCGGCCGGTCCTCCCTGCGGTCGCAGGATCGACAATCGCTGGATGCCGGAGATGGATGCCAACTGTTCCCGCAGTGCTTCGATCACCAGATCTGAACTGCGGTCACGACTCCCCTCCCAGGCAAATTTGAGGCTCACAGCCGGAGAAATCCAACGTTCGATAAATCCCTGGGGCCGCTGTTTCTTGAGATCGACGATCAACTGAATATAACGGCTGCCAAAACGCACCCGATGGAAATCGATGAACGTCACCCCGACATTTGTCAGCAGGGTGTCGAGTTCATTCTCCTCCAGGGAGCCGATGATCTCCTGCTCGATCTTTTCCGCCAGGCGGGCACTCTCATCGATACTGTAGGTGCTGGGGGTCTCGATATTGATAAAGAACTGTCCCACATCGACATGTCCGAAGAGCAGGAAGGGGACACGGGTGGCGGCGAAAGTCATGGTGATGAGCAGTACGCCGACAGAGAGCATCGCCACCGGGTAACGGTTATCGAGACTCCAGCGCAGAAGACGGGTGTAGTTCCTGTTCAGCGCCGTCCAGTCAATACGGCCCTGGCGTCGCTGCCGCGGCACCGTCAGCATCTCCTTGGCATGGGAGGGCAGTACGCCGAATGCCTCCAGTAGTGAACCGGAAAGGGAAGCGCTCACCACCACCGGGATCACTGCGATAAACGCCCCCATGGTCCCGCCGATGGCGAACATCGGCATAAAGGCGGCAATGGTGGTGGCGGTCGAGGCCACCACCGGCCAAAAGACCTCTTTGGTGCCGATAAGGGCAGCACCTGCCGGATCCTCCCCCATCTCCAGGTGACGGTAGATATTCTCATTGACGATGATCGCATCATCCACGATCAGACCCAGGGCGATGAGAAAGGCAAACAGCGAAACCATGTTGATGCTGTAATCCAACATATAGAGGATGATCACCGCCACCAGGAAGGATACCGGGATACCCAGCGCGGTGATGAAGGCGACACGGAAGTTGAGCATCAGGTAGAGCGCCAGCAGTACCAGCGCCAAACCCACCATACCGGAGGACTTCACCGTCTCCAGACGGGTCTTCACATAGACCGAGAGGTCGCTGAAGAGTCCCAGCTCAACCCCTGCCGGGAGAGTGACCTGACGCTCATCCACATAGGCCCGCACCTGTTTTGCGACGGTGATAGTCGATGCCTGACTGGTTTTATTGATGGTGAGGTTGACCGACGGCTTGCCGTTGAACCGCCCCAGGGTCTGCGCCTCCTCCAGCCGCAACTGCACCTCCGCCAAGTCACCAAGCCGCAGACGACCACCCGCGGCATTGCTGCGCAATACGATCGACCCCATCTGCACAGGATCGGGGGGGACGCCCATGCCCCGCAAACGAATGTCGCCCCCTGTCGTCTTCAGAGTGCCGCCGGGCAGATCCCGCAGATTTTCCCTTAACGCCTTACCCACCTGCTTCAGGGAGACCCCTCGCGCGGCCAGCACCTGGGGATCGACCACCACCCAGATCTCCCACTCCCGGTCACCGGCCACCCCCACCGATGCGACCCCCGGCAGCTTGATCAGATCATCCTTCAGATCCTCGGCAATCCTGTAGAGACGTCCCCTTGCGATATCACCGTAAAGACTCACCGAGATGACCGGGAAGCGGGTCTCCAGGCGGGAGAGCTCCGGCTCCTCCGCCTCATCCGGCAGGTCATCCACCTGATCCAGAGCCGTGTCCACCTTGCGCAGAAAGTCATCCACGTCAGCGCCGCTCTTGAGTTCGATGAGGATACTCGACGACCCTTCATTGCTGGTGGAGCTGATGACATCGATATCCGCCAGCCCATCCAGCTCCTGTTCGATAGGCAGGGTGATCTGTCGTTCAATCTCTTCCGGCGACGCCCCTTCAAAAGTGGTGCAGATATTTACCTTGTCCTGCTCCACCGTGGGAAACATCTCCTGGGGCATGGCGTACCAGGAGAGCACTCCGGCCAGCAGAATGATCGCCAGCAGCAGGTTGACGATCAGCGGGTTGCGGATGGAGAACTCGATCACTGGCTGGATCCCAACGTTTCAGTCGTGACCGGAATCCCGTCACTCAGCACCTCCACATCCCGAGCCACCAGCGGCTCCCCCTCAGTCAGACCGGAGAGGATCACCTGCAGACCGTTATAGCGAATACCCGGCTGCACCGCGCGCCGCTGCAACCGCCCTGCATCGACCACGAAGACATATGTCCTACCCTCTTCGCGCAACAGCGCCGCAGGCGGTATGACCAGTGCGCCGTTTCGAGATTCCAGAGGCAGCAGCACCTCTCCCAGCATACCCGGCAGCAGACCATCTGCGGGAAGGCGGATCTGTAATGGGTGAGTATGGGTCTTGGCATCAGGATCCGGCTGCAGTGCAGTCAGCTCACCCTCCTGTTCGGCGCCATCAATCTTTACGATCAGCTTCTGACCGATCGTCAGGGCCGCCGCCACGTCGCCGCTCACCTCGACATAGAGTTCGAGAAATTCACCCTGAATCAACTCCACCACGCGGGCGCTGGTCTGCAGATAGTCACCCACCTCCGCCTCGACCCGGTTGATCAGACCGTCGAAAGGCGCGATTAACCGGGTTCTCTGCAGGTTACGTTGCGCCCGTTTCAGGGCCGCCGCCTCCCGTTTCAGCCGGGCCTGGCTGCTCTCGATGCTGAAGGCCAGCCGCGCCTCGTCACTCGACAGTTTGAGC
>JAESPD010000003.1 GCA_016756855.1 gamma proteobacterium endosymbiont of Lamellibrachia anaximandri
TCTCAATCTTCATAATCGCTCTCATCAGGTGATTATGAACAATTAGGGCTATTTGAGACTCATTTCATGCTGGAAATACGCCACTCCTTCAGACTCATTTCATATTGGGCAAGGCTCTAACTAGCATTGACCGGCCCACCGGCGGCATAATGGGGGTTTTTCCCTATTAGAATCGGGTGAGCCAGATCCATGACTGCCAAGAGAAACGAGCAGCAAGCTACTAAGAATAACTGCGATCCAGAAAATAGAAAACTGGTTGAATTGCCTCCGTTGGGAATGGATCAAGCATCGATTTCTGACGATTTCAGGCGCTACTTCGCCCACACCCTTGGGCGTGACGATCACTGCACATCAAGCCACTATCCTTATAAGGCGCTGGCCTTTGCCATGCGTGACCGCCTCATTGAGCGCTGGAAAAATACACGTCGTGTCTATGAGGATACCGACTGCAGGCGTACTTTCTATCTCTCCCTGGAGTTTCTTATGGGACGGGCTCTGAGCAATACCATGCTCAATCTGGGGATCGCAGATGAAGTCAGTGCAGCAATCTACGACCTGGGCCTGACACTCGAGGATATTCGGGAGAGTGAGCCGGATGCCGGTCTCGGCAACGGTGGTTTGGGTCGTTTGGCGGCCTGTTTCCTCGACAGCTGTGCCGCCCTGCAACTGCCGGTGCGCGGTTATGGCCTCCGTTATGAATACGGTATGTTCCGTCAGCATATCTCCAACGGACAGCAGGTTGAGGATCCGGACCACTGGCTGCGGGACGGAAACCCCTGGGAGCTGGAGCGTCCCGAATATTTTCAACGGGTCCAGTTCGGTGGGCGGACGGAGCAACACAAGGATGCGAATGGCCACGTACGGGTCAGCTGGGTCGATACCCACGATGTGCTTGCGGTGCCCTATGACATCCCGATACCCGGTTTTCGCAATGGTACGGTCAATACCCTGCGCCTCTGGAAGTCGGCGGCCACCGATGAGTTCGACCTGGAGGAGTTCAATGCCGGAGGTTACACGGAAGCCGTGGCGGCGAAGAACTCTGCCGAAAACATCACCATGGTGCTCTATCCCAACGATGCGAGCGAAAATGGCAAGGAGTTGCGCCTGCGACAGCAGTATTTCCTCGCCTCAGCGAGCATCAAGGACGTGATGCGGGAGTGGCGGGAGAGCCATGCGGATTTCTCCAGCTTTGCAGAGAAGAACTGTTTTCAGCTCAACGACACCCACCCCAGTATCTCGGTTGCCGAATTGATGCGTCAGTTGATGGACGAACACGGGATGCTGTGGGACGAGGCCTGGACGATTGTCTCGTCCACCATGGCCTATACCAACCACACCTTGTTGCCGGAAGCTCTGGAGCGGTGGCCGGTGCGGCTCTTCGACCAGCTTTTGCCTCGACTGCTGGAGATCATCTACGAGATCAACGCCCGCTTCCTTACCCAAGTGGCCCAGCACTGGCCTGGTGATACCGACCGTCTGCGCCGTATGTCGATCATTGAAGAGGGGCATGAGCCGATGGTGCGCATGGCCTATCTGGCGCTGGTGGGCTGCTTCTCGGTGAATGGCGTGGCCGCACTCCATACGCAACTGCTGAAAGAGGGGCTGTTTCAGGATTTCTACGCAATGTGGCCGCAGCGTTTCAACAACAAGACCAACGGGGTGACCCCCCGCCGTTGGCTGGCGGCCTGTAATCCAGGTCTGCGTGATCTGATCGATGAAACCATCGGCAATGGCTGGATCTCTCATCTGCCAAACCTGGAACAGTTGGCGGACAAGACCGAGAGTCGCACCTTTCGTCGACTCTGGCGCAACATCAAGCAGGAGAACAAGGCGCGGCTGGCCCGGATGGTGAAAGCCGATTGCGATGTGGTGTTCGATACCGAATCCATGTTTGACGTGCAGGTCAAGCGTATCCACGAATATAAACGTCAGCTGCTCAATATTCTGCATGTCATCCACCTCTATAATCGCATCAAGGCGGGTGACACGGAGAGCTGGACCAATCGTTGTGTGTTGATCGGTGGCAAGGCGGCGCCGGGTTACCAGATGGCGAAGCTGATCATCAAACTGGCCAGCAGTGTCGCCAGGGTGGTCAACAATGATCCGGATGTGGGCGATCGGCTGAAACTCGCTTTTCTGCCCAACTATAGGGTCTCGGCAATGGAGGCCATCGCGCCTGCCGCAGATCTGTCTGAACAGATCTCGACCGCAGGCAAAGAGGCCTCGGGTACCGGCAACATGAAATTCATGATGAACGGCGCTGTGACCATCGGCACCCTGGATGGTGCCAATATCGAGATCCTCGAAGAGGTTGGGATCGATAATTTCTTCCTCTTCGGCCTGACCACTGTTGATGTGGAGGCGAAGCGGCGCCACTACGATCCCAATACCATCATCGACAGGGATCCTGCATTTCTGAAGGTGATGAAGCTGTTGGAGAGCAGCTATTTCAATCAGTTTGAACCGGGGCTCTTCGATCCCATCATCGAGTCGATTCGCAGTCCCTATGATCCCTGGATGACAGCTGCGGATTTCCACAGTTATGTCGATGCTCAGGAGCAGGCGGCCCTGGCCTATCAGGATCAGGATGAGTGGGTGCGCATGAGCATCATCAATGCCGCGAAAAGCGGTCACTTCTCCACCGACAGGACTATGGAAGAGTACAATCGGGATATCTGGCGGCTGGAGCCGGTGACGGCGCCCCCGGTTTCCCCGGCGTAACCGTGGCGGAAGGCAAGCTTAATTGCTGGGTCTATCGCAGCCCGCGTAACGAGCAGATGTACCTCTATCTAAGGGAGGAGGAGAGCTTCGACTTGGTTCCTGCGCCACTGCTGGATCGTTTCGGCGCGCCTGCACTGGTGATGGAGCTGGAGTTGCATGCTGGCCGGGTCCTGGCTCGGGAGGATGTGTCAAAGGTAATGGCAAACCTGTCCGAGCAGGGATTTCATCTACAGATGCCACCGGAGATCAAACCCAAGCTCTATTTCGGTGAGTGACGGCCGGTCGGGTTTTGATTTCCCTGCAGTCTTTTGCCTGATCCGCTACGCTTGATCAGGCCTACGAATCCAACATTGCCAGCTAGTTTGACAGACACTGCACCAATTGGTCGGCGACTCTTCTCATGAGTTGGAAATAGGCATCCGGCCCGGCTGGCAGATCACTCCCCAATGGATCGAGTTCCGCACTGCGGGCACCTGTGTCTTTGCTGAGTGACTCCACCAACCTGGGTTCAAATTGGGGTTCGGTGAAAATGCAGCGCACCCCCTGGAGGTGGATCTTCTGCTGGAGATCGTGAATATGCCGGGCGCCACTCAGACGTTCAGGGTCGAGGGTTACCGTGCCGACTGAGTTGAGCTGGTAACGTGCTTCCAGATAGCCATAGGCGTCGTGAAAAGCGATGTAGGGGGCAGTGTGCACAGGTGCCAGGCGGGACTCCAGCTCGTGATGCAGCAGATCCAGGCGCTGCTGCAGTGTCCGTGCATTCTCTTCGTATGACCCGTGGTGTTTTGGATCCAGCAGGCTGAGACGATCGGCAATCAGCCGCACGACCCGTTTTGCCAGCAGGGGATCGAGCCAGAGATGGGGGTCGCGCCCGGTATGTGCTTCATGGTCGTGATTGTGACTTGCCTTGTTCTCAATCTCGAGCAGATCCAGTAGTGCGATATTGGGCCGTTCTGAAGCGGTCAGAATTCTCGGCAGAAAAGATTCCATTTCCGGCCCTATCCAGATGATCAGATCAGCCTGCTGGATGTGTCGCGCATCTGAGGGTTTAAGTGTGTAGCGGTGCGGTGATTGGCCGCCGGATAGCAGCAGTTGTGGATCATCTACCTCCTGCATGATACCCGCCACCAGCGAATGGATCGGTTTGATGCTCACCAGCACGGCAGCCTGGGTCCAGGAAGAGCAGCAAAAAAGCAGCAAAAGGAGGAGATGCAGGGAGAGTCTGGCGTGAGTCATTATCGTTTGTGGTTAGTCGGAGGGAGGTAATTGACCGGCTGGGGCGCTATATTATCACCTCTCTATATGGAGAGTGCGGAATTTGGACAGTGATTGAGTTGATGCCGAAGTTGGGAGCGGGAGTGGCGCAGGAGATGATGGATGGCTGAGCGCGATCTGTTACTGGAGGCCGATGGCGTCAGCATGGCCTTTGGCGACCGCGAGGTGCTGCGTCATGTGAGCCTGGTTCTGCATCGGGGTGAGATTCTCACCTTGATCGGCCCTAATGGCTCCGGCAAGAGTACCCTGGTGCGCCTGCTGCTGGGACTGCTCACGCCAACGGCGGGTGCTCTGCGCCGTGCCGATGGACTCCGTATTGGTTATATGCCGCAGAAGTTGCAGGTCGATGAGGTTCTGCCCCTCTCCGTGGCCCGTTTTCTGACCCTCACCGGTCGTTATGCGAAGGAGAAGGTGGCAGCGGTTCTGCGAGAGGTGGGTGCCGATCATGTGTCTGATCATCCCCTGCAGAGCGTGTCTGGAGGAGAGCTGCAGCGTGTCCTGCTGGCCCGGGCTTTGTTGCGGGAGCCGGATCTGCTGGTGCTGGATGAGCCGGTGCAGGGGGTCGATGTCAATGGTCAGGTCGCGCTCTACAACTTGATCGGCCGCATTCGTGACCAACGCGGCTGTGGAATACTGATGGTCTCCCACGACCTTCATCTGGTGATGGCTGCCACGGATCGGGTGCTCTGCCTCAACCATCATGTCTGTTGTTCTGGCACCCCTGAGGTGGTGACGCGTCACCCTGCCTATCTGGATCTCTTCGGTGACGCAGCCTTCGCCGTCTATTCTCATCATCACGATCATGCCCATGATCTACATGGCAATGTGATCCCGGGGGACGAATCGCATTGCGAATCAGGAGACTCCGATGGATGAATTTCTGCTGCGGGCTCTGCTGGCCGGGCTGGGCGTCGCCTGTCTGGCTGGACCGCTGGGGGCTTTTGTGGTCTGGCGGCGCATGGCCTACTTCGGCGAGGCGATGTCCCATACGGCCCTGTTGGGGGTGGGACTTGGACTGCTGTTGGGCGTGAGCACCCAGCTGTCGGTGATGCTGGTGTCGGTGACGCTGGCGGTATTGCTGGTGGCGATGCAGCAACAGCGGCAGCTGGCAAGCGACACCCTGCTGGGTATCTTTGCGCATACTGCGCTCTCTCTGGGGCTGGTGCTGTTGGCCTTTATGGAGACGGTACGGGTCGATCTCATGGGTTACCTGTTCGGGGATATCCTTGCGGTTTCCACCCTCGATCTCTACTGGATCTATGGTGGCGGTCTGCTGGTGCTGATCGTACTGATGCTGATTTGGCGCCCACTGCTGGCACTGACCGTGCATGAAGAGCTGGCTCGGGTCGAGGGGGTGCCGGTCACCCAGGTGCGCCTGCTGTTCATGATACTGATCGCCCTGGTGATTGCGGTTTCCATGAAGATTGTGGGTATTCTGCTGATTACCTCTATGATGATCATACCCCCGGCCGCAGCCCGGCGATTTGCTGTGGGGCCAGAGCAGATGGCACTGCTGGCGGCGGCTATTGGGGCGCTTTCTGTTGTTACGGGGCTCTGGGGTTCGTTGCAATGGGATACTCCGACCGGCCCGTCTATGGTGGTGGCTGCGGGATTGCTGTTTGTGCTGGTGCAGCTCTCCGGCCTGTTTTTCCAGAGAAAATAAGCATTTACTAATCCCACTGTTTTGGTTGGTATTTCAATAAGCTAGCTCAATAAGCGGATTTTATGATGCCAGATTGAAAATTGTTTGGCGTATCAGGGAGGAAAACCGTATTGTTTACCGCCCTGATGACCGAGTGTGCGTGATTTTTGGCCGAAAAGGCCGGCCACATGGGGGATCAAACCATCTTCAGTAGTCCAGTCTGCATTGCAGGTCTCGACCGCATAAGGATGGAGACTGGACTTAAAAAAGTGCTTCTAAGCCGTGGCATTTTGCGGCGGCAGAAATCACTGCAGTGAAACCTAGGAGAAATAAAACCATGCCAACATTTGTGCGTACTGAGAAGTGCGATGGCTGTAAAGGCCAGGACAAGACCGCTTGCATGTACATCTGCCCTCATGACCTGATGAAGCTGGATATGGACGGTTCTGAGACCGGTCATGCGATGAAATCCTTCAACCAGGAACCTGAGCAGTGCTGGGAGTGCTACTCCTGCATCAAGATCTGCCCTCAGCAGGCGATCGAAGCGCGTCCCTACGCCGACATCGTACCCATGGGCGCCTCTGTACAGCCTCTGCGCGGTACCGATTCCATCATGTGGACCATCAAGTTCCGCAACGGCACCATGAAGCGTTTCAAGTTCCCGATCCGCACCACGCCTGAAGGTTCTATCGATCCCTATGGTGATACGCCTGATGCTGACTATGCGAAGATCGGCGACATCGGCTTCTTCAACCATAATCAGCAGAACGGTTACCGCGCTGGCGATCCCAGCGAGCTGATCTGTAAATAAGTCGGATTCAGACAGAATCTACAGAACTTGAATTAACTGAGGTATTTAGAAATGGCTGAATTCGGTAATCCTGATGTCGTCGAAGAAGAGGTAGACATCCTCATCATCGGCGGTGGCATGGGTGCATGCGGCGCCGCTTATGAGCTTGGTCCCTGGATCAAGGCTTCCGGTGCAGACATCAGCATAAAGCTGGTCGACAAGGCTGCTATGGATCGCTCCGGTGCTGTTGCACAGGGTCTCTCCGCTATCAACACCTACATCGGTCCCGAGCAGGATCCTGCGGACTACGCCCGTATGGTCTCCAATGATCTGATGGGTATCACCCGCGATGATCTGGCTTACGATCTGGGTCGTCACGTTGACGAATCCGTACATCTGTTCGAAGAGTGGGGCCTGCCCATTTGGAAGACTGATGAGAACGGCGAGCGTTTCGACGGCTCCAAAGGCATGACCTCCCTGAAAGACGGTGGCAAGCCTGTTCGTTCCGGTAAGTGGCAGATCATGATCAACGGCGAATCCTACAAATGGATCGTTGCTGAGGCTGCCAAGAAAGCACTGGGCATGGACAACATTGAAGAGCGTATCTTCGTTGTCAAGCTGGTTAACGACAAGAACGACAAGAACCGCGTTGCCGGTGCTGTCGGCTTCTCTGTTCGTGAAGACAAGGTTGCGGTCTACAAGTTCAAGGCCTGCCTGCTGGTTGCTGGTGGTTGTGTGAACATCTTCCGTCCCCGCTCTGTGGGTGAGGGTCAGGGTCGTGCCTGGTACCCCGTATGGAATGCTGGTTCCACCTACACCATGGCTGCTGAGGCTGGCGCCGAGCTGACCCTGATGGAAAATCGCTTCGTACCTACCCGCTTCAAAGACGGTTACGGTCCTGTTGGCGCATGGTTCCTGCTGTTCAAATCACAGGCTACCAACGCCTTTGGTGAGACCTACATGACCCGCAACAAGGAGATGTTGAACGACTATCCTCCTTATGGTCAGGCTGCAGTTCCTGCGTCCTGCCTGCGTAACCACCTGATGCTCAAAGAGATGAAGGAAGGTCGCGGTCCCATCTGGATGGACACCGTTACTGCCCTTGGTAACCTGCGTGAGACCCTGTCTCCTCGTGAGGTTAAGCATCTGGAAGCAGAGGCATGGGAAGACTTCCTTGACATGTGTATCGGCCAGTGCGGTATCTGGGCTGGTGAGAACATCGAGCCTGAGAAGAAGAACTCCGAGCTGATGCCTACCGAACCCTACCTGCTGGGCTCTCACTCCGGTTGCTGCGGTATCTGGGTCTCTGGTCCTGACGATGTCGGCGCGCCGACTGAAGAGGGTCTGGGCGAAGGTATCCCTGAGCATCTGCCTTCCGGCTGGAACTGGGGCTACCGTGGCATGACCACCGTAACCGGTCTGTTCACCGCCGCTGACGGTGTTGGCGCCTCTGGTCACAAGTTCTCCTCTGGCTCACACGCCGAGGGTCGCATGTGCGCCAAGTCCATGGTTAAGTTCGTCATGGACAACAAGGATTGGAAGCCTGAGCTGGACACTTCTGTTGATCAGCTGGTTGAAGATATCTATCGCCCTGTTCGTACCTACCTTGAGCACAAGGATTACAGCACCGCGATTGATGTTAACCCCAACTACATCACTCCCAAGATGCTGCAGTTCCGTCTGCAGAAACTGATGGATGAGTATGTTGCCGGTGTTGCTACCTACTACACCACCAACGCCAACATGCTGGAAGTTGCCGAAGGCAAGCTGAACGACCTCAAAGAGGACGCTCTGAGAATGCGCGCCAAAGATCTCCACGAGCTGCTTCGTGCCTGGGAGAACTATCACCGCATCCTGACTGCTGAAGCTCACATGAAGCACATTCAGTTCCGCCAGGAGTCCCGTTACCCGGGCTTCTACTACCGCGCCGACAAGAACTTTGTTGACGAGGAGAACTGGCACTGCTTCGTGAACTCCATCTACAACAAAGAGACCAAAGAGTGGACCTGCTTCAAGCGCGCCCACGTTGACCTGGTCGACAAGTCCAAGCTGTTCAAGTAAGTCTTACTTGATAGCCTGATGGCGTGAAAAGTCCGGGTGTCGCAAGGCACCCGGACTTTTTTGCCTCTATCGAGTCTGTAAATGAAGGGCGGCAACCCTGAATTTGTAAGGCGTGGCTTAACGTCTATAAATTGTAGGGTAGTCGGTATTCATTTGCGGATTATGATAATCCGATAGTCAATCAATACAGTCTGGCTGATTAGTGTTCGGCAGGCTCCTTTGCCGAATTGATCCAGCGGAGAGAAAAATGAGCGAAAAGTTTGATATCCCTTTCAAAAGTGACCTGGTGCCGAATATTCTGGAGCCGGGTACTGAGATCCAGTTTCAGTGCTCCAAGGGCATCTCCTGTTTCAATGAGTGCTGCCGCCGTGCAGATATTCAGCTGATGCCCTACGACATTATTCGTCTGAAGGATAACCTGGGGATTAGTGGAACCGAGTTATTGAAGAATCACACGGTGCCATTCGAGATGGACAAGGATGGTATACCCGGCGTTAAGCTGCGTACAGACGATGAGGGTGCCTGCCTGTTCGTCACCGATGAGGGGTGCAGTGTTTATGCCGACCGCCCCACTGCCTGCCGTTACTATCCGCTTGGCCATATGGCGCTGCATGAGGCGGGTGCGACTGAGGATGAAACCCGCTATTTTATGATCAAGGAGGATCACTGCATGGGGCATAACGAGGATCGAAAGATCTCTATCGATGCCTACCGGCGCGAGCAGGGTGTGGAGCAGTACGACCAGATCAACCGTGAGTGGTTGCAGTTGATGCTGAAAAAGCGCTCTGCGGGACCCAGTATCGGTCGCCCTTCGGACACCAGTCTGCAGTTCTTCTTCATGTGCTCCTATGATGTAGACCGGCTGCGCCGCTATGTATTGAATGACTCATTCCGGGCTACCTACGACCTTGAAGATGCTTTCTACGAGACTGTCGAAAAAGAGGACGTTGCCTTGATGCTGTTTGGCTCGCGTCTGCTCAAGCAGGTACTGTTTGGCGACAAGACTATCCCGGAAAAAGATGGGGCCTACGAAAAACGCATGGAAGAGCGGGAGGAGATCCTGAAGATGCGCCAGGAGGCCGAGGCGGAGATTCATCGCCAGAGGGAAGCAGAGAAGATGAAAGACGCGATCTCCTGATTAATCCATGAATCCAGAAAAGCCGCGCATTAGCGCGGCTTTTTTGTTTCTAGGATGCAGCGATCTGATCGGTCTTTGCAGACATAATAAAATCGTTGCGGTGCAGACCTTTTATTTTGTGAGACCACCAGGTCACGGTCACTTTGCCCCACTCAGTCAGCAGTGCAGGGTGATGCCCTTCCGACTCCGCCAGTTCACCGACCCGGTTCGTGAAGGCGACTGCATCAACAAAGTCATGGAAGGAAAAAGTCTTTTCCAGCTGCATGATGCCGTCTCTGACCTCTATATTCCAATCCGGAATCTTTTTTATCAAACCGGCGAGTTCATCATCTGAAACCCTGGGAGCATCTGCCCTGCAGGCTTCACAATGGACGCTAGTCAGCTCATTCGTGGACATTATTTACCGATCCTCTTATCTTGAGACTTCACAGGATGCGAATTATTCGATAGTTCTTGGAAGATAAATACTGTTATTGTTCATGGATATAGTCGAATCAGATGGTAATCGATATGTCACGCAAACATGCGCTCATTGTTGATGACTCCCAAACGGCCAGAGAGGTGCTTGCGAGACGCCTGGCTGGCTACGATATCGAGGTCGATGCCGTAGAATCAGCCGGTGCCGCCATAGACTATCTCAGCGAGCATATTCCGGACGCGGTTTTCCTGGATTATGAGATGCCTGGTATGGACGGCTTTCAGGCCCTGAAAGCGATCAAGTCGAATCCCAATACGGCAGCGATCCCAGTGATGATGTATACCTCCAGAGCAGGAGGGTTGGCGATTGGCCAGGCGCGGGCCCTGGGTGCGCTGGGTGTTCTGCCGAAGGAGTTGGAGACGCAGGGTCTCGACGAAGTCATTCAGGCGCTTCATCTCAACCCCGATCAGGATTCACTGGTCGCGCGTTATACACACGCAGTGGTGGGGGCGGGGAATGGCGGTGATGAAGTCGGGGCCGATGCGGAATATATCGATCGATTTCAGGGTCTGGTTGAACAGGCGGAACATTCACTCAAGCAGGGGGGCAGCCGTAAACAGATGGCGTTGCTGTTGGCGCAACAGCATAAGCTGCTTTCAAAGAGCATGGATGCGAATGCTGCAAGGTCATTGCGTTCCATTGAACAGCAATTTTCCGAGGTGAATGAACGTCTGAATGATACCCAGCGATCGATTGATGCGAGCCGTCCCAAAAAGAGGGGTATCCCAAAGGGGTTGCTGATGGTGTTCGTCGCCTGCCTGGCGATCTCGGCAACGGTATGGTTCTGGAATATCAATAGCGACAGGACACAGAGGGATGTGGCGGAAAATCTGCTGTTGCTGGAGTCAGGGCGTAACAAGCTGACAGAGAAAGTCACCCAAGTCGATGTGCTGATACAGCAGCAGCAAGCAGCCATTGAGACGCTGAGAAGTAGCTTGGAGGATTTAGGTAAACAGGTTGGTACAGAAGCGATACCGTTGCTTGAGTGGGCAGTTAACCGTGATTCGCGATTCCCCTATGGCGAAGGACCGTTTAGTGATAAACGGGTCATTTGGCTCTCCCAGATCATCGATCATCTGGCTGCAGCGGGTTTTACCGGAACTGTAAGGCTGGTGGCCAACTATGGGAATTATTGTCTGAGCAGAAATGATCAGAGCCGGTTTGTGCCTGCTTCCGGAGAGACAGCATTTGCAGACTGTGTTTTCGCCCGTGATCTGGCGGAAACCGAGGGTAAAAACCAGGCGGTTCCAACGATCGGTTTTTCCAACTATCTGAATAATGCCCCCTCATTGATCAATGGAGATATATTCGTCGAGTTGGAGACATCGGGGTTTGATGCGATGAAGGTGCCTTATCCAGAGCCCTATGTCGCGCAGGATGTCGGTGCCTGGAACCAGGTTGCCAGCCAGAACCAACGTATCGATATCAAACTATTCGTGGCTGAGTAAAAACATAAAGCGTTCGTTCAATCGTGTCTATTCAGATCGGTTGTAAAGATTGGCTTGTTTTGTTCAAGGCGTAGGCACGATCAAGCGTAGCGGATCGGGCATCTGGTTTGCCGGTTCCGCTACGCTTGGACCGGCCTACTGCGGCATCTTCGGTGGCATGGCTGGCGGCACCTCATATTTGTAGACGCCCAGGTCAGTGAAGTGGCCACGCATGTCGATAACAATCTTTGTTTGGTGGCGCTTGCCTTCACGGGCACGGACTGCATCGAAGAAGCTCTTGCGCATCCGGGCGCCGGCGCGGGTGTCCGGGTCGATACTGAAGACGATGTGTATGGGTTCGCCGGGACGATTCAGGGGATGGGCGAGGGCATGCACGCGTTCTTGGTGAACCGTGTAGACGATTAGCTCCATCTTTTCGTGCAGGTAGGGTAGGCGGATAGAGAAACCGGATCCCAGTGCAATGTAGGCGATGATGAGAAACACGCCGCTGCCCAGCAGAAAAGAGGCGAAGCTGCGTCTGGTCGCTATGACAGCCAGGCTTCCCCAGATGGCGAAAACAGCCAGCAGCAGATATTTCAGCGTTAGCGGATCGGGGAACATCTATTTGCTCTTTGTCCGGCCCTGCTTCAGCGTACTGTGGAAAATATCGAATGGCTCAAAAGATCGGCTGTTCGGAAGCAGTTTTTTATCTTTCATGGAGAAGGTCACGACGCCCTTCTCCTGCCCAGGGTAATCCAGCGTCATCACATCCTCGTATATCGGTATCATGAGCTTTCCCTGGCGGTGCCGGATGGAGATGCGCACATCCACCGGCGTTTCTCCCTGGCCGTTGTCGGTGTAGTAGACGATGGAGAAGCGATAACGGCCATCGGGAATGCCGCGGGAGAAGGAAAACTCATAGTTCAGGCCGGAATAGTCCACGTCACGGCCGAGATCATCCCGTACCAGATTGAATATCTTGCCGAAGGGCATGGAGTAGCCGACCTTCTCTTCACCTGGTGCATCGGTCCACAGGTCGATATCGGCAGGGCTGTCCGGGGTCCAGCTGATCTCGGCGATCATATCCCCTGCTGCCTTCTCTATCTCGGTCTGAGCGGTCTCCTGCTTGACCTCGATGAGTGGAATCAATAACACCACCAGGGTAAGCATCAGGAGCGCCAGCAGCATCAGCAGGTCCCGAAAAACAATGGACATACTGTCTTCGCGCTGCCGGGTCATGGCCTAATCCTTCCCTGAGGCAACCGCTTGTGTGTTGGATTCGGCAGTTCTTTCGCCGTACAGCATCTTGCGAACCTTGTTCATGGCCTCCATCGTCATGGCTGCGGACAAGCCGATCATGGTGGTATCGATGGCGAATGAGACGGTTTTCAGGAATCGCCCGATCTCGGCCGACAGTGTAGCCGGGTCATGCAGGGCATCCACTTCAAGTCCGGCCAGCGCCATGGAAAACCCGAGAACCGTGCCCAACATGCCAAGCCCGGTCGTCAGCCAGGACCAGAAGTGGTCATCGGCATCGCGCCCGGCGAAGGCGAAGGATTCAACCAGCAGGACGATGGTGAGAATGATACAAAAGAACCACAGGGTCAGGAGATTGCCGAGAATACGATCCAGGTAGCCTTGGGTATAAAGCGTAACGAGCAGCGCTACAAGCGAGAACAAAAGGGCCAGTTCGATGAGTTTTGTCCAGGGAGCGGGGCTTGTTGGAGTGACCATAAAAGAGATGCCTGCGCGAAGGTTGCATTTCACTATAGCATGGAGCGTTAATATCCCTTCGTCGCCGGTTTCTTTTCGGGTCGGGCAACAAAAAGCCCGCCGAAGCGGGCTTTCAGTCTGCCCCTTGAGGGGGGCGCTGGTGAAGGCCGGCCTATTTGTTCGCGATCTCTTCCAGCTTCTTGGCCTTGATGATGTGGCCATTTAGTGCGGCGTCTTTAGCATTGCGGCCGAAGGCGACGCTCATCAGGGTGGAGTAGTAGACCACGGGCATGTCGAACTTGGTGCCGTAGGTCTCGTTGATCTGATCCTGATAGATCTCAACGTTGGCCTGACAGAGTGGGCAGGGGGTGACGATCATGTCTGCACCATTATCATAGGCCGCCTCGATGATGCCATGGATCATCTCCTGAGACTTTTCAGGCTCGGAGAATGCCAGGGCGCCGCCGCAGCACTGTACCTTCTTCTCGAAGGTTGGGATCGACTCTGCACCCACGCTCTCGACGATCTTGTCGAGATACTGCGGGTTCTCGAAAGACTCTCCGGCAATACCGAAAGGGCGGTTGGTCTGACAGCCGACGTAACCGGCGATCTTAAGACCTTCCAGAGGTTTTTTGACCTTCTCCTTGATGGCGTCGAAACCGATGTCCTCGATCAGCACCTCAACCATGTGGCGGACGCCGACTTCACCTTTATACCGAAGCCCGCCTTCGGCCAGTGCGGTATTGGCATCCTTGAACATCTGCTCGTCTTCATGCAGACGCTCTTTTGCCTCGCGGGTGGAGAGCCAGCAGGCGGCACAGGTGGCGACGATCTCCTGACCGGCATTGTGCTCTTCGGAGAGTGCAATGTTACGCGCAGAGAGGGTCAGACGGGGCAGTTCACCGCCACCGCCGTAACCGATGGAAGCGCCGCAGCAGTTCCAGTCGGGGATCTCATTGAGTGTAATATCCAGCTCCTCGCACATAGTCTGTGCAGAGACGAGGTAGTTGGATGAGGATGCGCCTGTCTGTGAGGAGCACCCCGGGTAGAATGAAAGTTCTATCTTAGCCATTTGGGTATGTCCTCGCTCAGCTGAAGTCCTGGATTTTGCCGTCTTCGATTTCCTGGGCCTTTTTGATGATCTTTGCCAGATCGCCAGGACTCTTGACGCCGTGTCCACCCATGATCTCCATGGCGTTCATGCGTTTAGCCTTCATCATGTTCTGACCCAGCTTCTGGTTGGCCATGGCGTTTTTGACGCCTTGGGCGAAGCCGTCCTTAAAGTACATGGAGAGGCCCATCTTGAGCTCGTTCACGCGGCCCTTCTTCATCAGGTTGTCCCAGAAGAGCTGAGAGAATCCCTGAGTCGGCTGGTTCTTCGGCGCCAGGCCGAGGCGTTTCGCGTAGGTGGCGAGACCGTGCATGATGTGGGTGATCGGCAGGCCGCGTGGGCAGCGTGCGATACAGTTGTAGCAGGAGGTACACATCCACATGGAGTCGGAGGTCAGAACCTCTTCACGCTTGCCCGCACGGATCATCATAAAGATCTCCTGCGGTGGGTGATCCCAGTGCTTGCCCAAAGGACAGGAGCCGGCGCACACACCACACTGCATGCACATCTTGACCCATTCGCCCTCTTCGACGTTCGCCTCAACCTCCTTCAGGAAGCTGTTGCGGTATTTTTGACTATTTGTGCTCATTGAAGGCTCCCTTAGAACTTGAATGGGCTCATGCCGATCTTCTCGATGGTCTCAGCCATGTCGTTGATCAGCTTGGGCGCACGTTCGATATCGGTGATCGCAACCTCGTGGACCACAACGCGCTCAGGCTCGAGATTCAGGGTCTGCAATGTATCGCCAACCTTACTCATGCGCTCGGCCGCCATAGCGGAACCACGTACGAAGTGGCACTGGTAGTCCTCTCCGCGCTGGCAGCCCATCAGAACGATGCCGTCGTAGCCGTTGTTGAGTGAGTCGGTGATCCAGGAGAGGCTCACAGAACCGAGACAACGAACCGGGATAACACGAGCCCAGGGATTGATCTCAACGCCGTTCATGGCAGCCTGATCGAGCGCCGGGTAGGCGTCGTTCTCGCAAGCCAGAACCAGGATGCGGGGCTTCTCGTCCCACTCCTCCGGGATCTCGACGTTCTTGATCTGCTGGCCGACGGTGTCGATGCTGTAGTTCTCGAAGGAGATAACACGCACAGGGCAAGCGCCCATGCAGGTACCGCAGCGACGGCAGCGGGCCTCGTTGAACAGCGGGTAACGCTTTTCATCCTCGTTGATGGCGCCGAAGGGGCACTCAACCGTACAGCGCTTACACTGGGTGCAGCCCTCCTTGCGGAAACTCGGATAGGAGAGGTCACCGGCGCGGGGATGGGCAGCCATACCCTTGCCTGCGTTCTCCGCCGCCTGGATCGCCTTCATGGTTGCGCCGGCAGCGTCATCACGCGCCTGCTGTATATCCATGGGACGACGTACAGGACCGGCGGCGTAGATGCCTGTACGGCGGGTCTCGTAAGGAAAACAGATGAAGTGGGAGTCGTTGAATCCGTACTTCAGCTGCGGCAGGTCGGTGCCCTGACGGTAGTCAAGGTTGAGGATAGAGTCGACGCTGACTTCATTGGCTGCTGCTGCCCGCTCTTCCTTCTCCTCGTCAGTGAGTTCTTCGCCTTCCTGGGGCGCGCCTGCACCTTCAGTGGCGTAGTAGGGATCGGGACCGGAGTTGGGTTCCATGCCGACGGCGAGGACAACCAGGTCGCAATCCATCTCGGCATCTTCGTTCAGGATCATGTCCTTGAACTTGACCGTCAGGCTGTCGCCGGGAACCACTTCAGAGACGATGCCCTTGGAGAAGAGAACCATCGCTTCCTGGCCGGCGCGGTAGAAGTCTTCGCCTGCTGCACCAGGGGTGCGCAGGTTATTGAACAGGATCGTGGTGTCACAGTCGCCGTTCAGCTCCTTGAAGTACATCGCCTGCTTGATGGAGACCAGATCGGTCACGCCGGAGAAGTAGGCCAGCTTGTTCTCTTCATCGGAACACTGACCGGCGTTCTGAACAAAGGCAACAGACGTGATCTCTTTGCCATCGGAAGGACGTTTGATCGGTCCGCCGTTGGCGGCCTTGGCCAGAGCTTCTAGTTCGTGGTTGGTGACCACGTCGGCGCTCTTGTCATAGCCGAACTCAGGCAGCTTGTTGGCATCGAATGGAGTGAAGCCGGTTGCCTGAGCGATTGCACCGCAGGTGAAGTTGCTGGTGGAACCAGACTCGGTGGCGACATCCACGCTGAAACGTCCGGGGGCGCCAGAGGTCTGAGCGAGGGTACTGTTCAGGTGAACAGTGATCTTGTCGTCGGCTTCGATGGCGGCAGCCATCTCGGCGATGCTGCTCTCCTGAGGAGTCGCGTAAGGGGAGCGGGTCGGCAGAACCTTATAGTATTCTGCGATCCGTCCGCCCAGTGCGCCGCTCTTTTCAATCAGTTGAACCGGGTAGCCAGCAGCAGCGGCTTCCATCGCGGCGGTCATGCCGGTGATACCACCGCCAACCACCATGATGGTCTTGTTCAGCTCCTGCTCGCCGGATTTACTCGGCTTGGTGCTGAACTTGGCTTCGGCACAGGCCATGCGGATGTAGTCGTCCGCCATCTCCTGGGTGGTTTCTTTGTTCTCGTCGGTGTCAGGGCGAACCCAGATGACGCCTTCGCGCAGATTGGCGCGAGTCATGGCGACTTCAGGGAAGTTGAAGGCCTCAACCTTGGCGCGACGGGAGCATGCAGCGATCATGACATGGGTGGCGCCGTCGTTGTCGATGGTGTCACGGATCACTTGCACACCTTCCTTGCTGCACAGCATATCGTGCTGTACACAGGTGTTCATCTTGCCGTCGCGGGTTGCGGTGGTTTCCAGCTGACCAGCGTCGAGACGCTCGCCGATGCCGCAGCCGGTGCAGACAAAGCCTGCCATTTTCTTTTCTTCAGCCACTGTTTAGCCCTCCGTTCCAGCTACGCGGTTAATGACCTGGACAGCGCGCAGTGCAGCGCCGGTGGCGTGTTGTGCCGCCCGGTTTACGTCCAGTGCGTCGGATGAACAACCCGCTGCGAAGATGCCGCCGTTCTCTGAAGCAGGCTCAATGAAGCCCTCCTCGTTGATGACGATATCCACCGGGAAGCTCTCTTTATCAACGCTGGGTTCCATGCCGACAGCCAGTACGACCAGGTCGTGCTGGTTGGCGTAGCGATTGTAACCTTCGGTGTCTACGCCGTGCAGTACGGGACTGTCGTCATCGCCCTTGACGATGGAGGCAACCTTGGACTTGATGAAGTTGACGTTATCCTGCGCCTTGACCTTCTGATAGAAGTCCTCGAAACGGTCGATGGCGCGGATGTCGATATAGTAGACGGAGATGTCTACGTCGTCCGCCGGGTAGGTGCACTGTTTCAAGGAAGCCATGCAGCAGATGCGTGAACAGTGCAGCAGGTGATTCTTGTCACGGGAACCGGCGCACTGAATGAAGGCGACGTTCTTCACCTCTTTGCCGTCGGAGGGGCGCAGGATCTTGCCGCCGGTGGGACCGGTGGGATCTGCCAGGCGCTCAAACTCGACGCTGGTAATGACGTTCTCAAAACGATCATAGCCGTAGGGCTGGATCTTGTTTGCATCATACGGTTGCCAGCCGGTGGCCCAGACCACGGCACCGGCATTGAATTCGATGGTCTCTTCCTGCATGTCTAGGTCGACTGCGTTCACTTTGCAGGCGTCCTTGGCTTTCTGCGCATCGTCGGTGCCGATGATGGCGGGATCAATGACGTACTGCTGGGGCATGGCCATGCGATGCGGCAGGTAGGCGCCTTTGCGCTTGCCCATGCCGTAGTTGTACTCATCGTCGAATTCGGCCTCGACAGCCTTGCCGCAATCGCCGCAACCGGTGCAGTTGTCATTGATATAGCGGGGAGCGATCTTCGCCGTGGCAGTGTAGTTGCCGGCTTCGCCCTTGATGTCCGTTACCTCAGCCATGGTGATGATGGTGAGATTGGGATTCATCTTGGCCCGGCGCTGGTTGATCTCCAGGCCGCAGGTGGGATGGCAGAGCTTAGGGAAATATTTGTACAACTGGGTGACGCGACCGCCAATATAGGGGCGCTTTTCAACCAGTACGACCTTTTTTCCGGTTTCAGCAGCTTCAAGGGCAGCGGTCATGCCGCTGATCCCGCCGCCGACCACCAGAATGGTCTCATTGGTTGCGATTACTTCCGTCATGGAATCTCCTCCGTCGCGGAATGGCGTTTCAAAGTCCGAAATAACCGGCAGCGCAATAATACTTGATTTGTCTGCTGGGTTATTCCATGATTGGCGGCAGCGTTACTGCGCCCAGATTCTGGACTCGCTACGATACCCGCCTTCGGGATTTCCCGCCATATAAAAGCTGCTAATTCCCCATCGAATTTTCCAATGGTTAAATAGAATGCAGTTATGCTTTATTAGCATTCGCTAATTAATACTTGACCTTCAGATGGGGTATTCCAGGAATATGAGCGCAGCAAAGAGAGGTTTTACCTCACGGATTATCTGTGTTCAAACAGGGCGCTCCTCTTGTAAAGAGACCTGCTCCGGGTTAATTATTCGTCACGTAACTATTCAGCTACCCCGCGTAAGTGCGGAAAACATGGAATTGTAGGATGTGTTGAGCGCAGCGATGCGCATCTGTCGCGATTGATGAGGTTCGTTTTACTCGGCAACTGTTCCATGCGTTGCTCTACCTCCTGCATCCATGCAGTCGTCACCACATCCTGCACGTTGCCTTAGTGTTTACTATGCGCTGAATTGATACTTCAATACATACTTTGATTTTGTGGAAGAGGTTAGTCCAGTTGGAAGCGCGCATCCTGAAACCAGAAGAGTACTTTATAGAGAGCGAGCCTTACTATCAGCCGGTAGGTGACGAGATCGAGATCTTTGAGGCGGCCTATCGCAATCTACTGCCGGTTCTGTTGAAAGGGCCGACGGGTTGTGGCAAGACCCGCTTCATGGAGCACATGGCGTGGCGGCTAAAACGGCCGTTGATCGCCGTCTCCTGTCACGATGATTTGACCGCATCCGATCTGGTGGGGCGGTTTCTGGTCAAAAGCGGCGAGACGGTCTGGGTGGACGGTCCCCTGGCCGCCGCAGTACGGGCCGGTGCCATCTGTTATCTGGACGAGGTTGTCGAGGCGCGCAAGGACACCACGGTGGTGATCCACCCCCTGGCGGATGACCGCAGGGTGTTGCCGATGGAGAAGATCGGGGAACTGCTGGAGGCGAATGCCGATTTCTGTCTCGCGATCTCCTACAATCCCGGTTACCAGAGCGTGTTGAAGGACCTCAAACAGAGTACCCGACAGCGTTTCATCGCCCTGGAGTTCGACTATCCGGACGCAGCGCTGGAGCAGAAGATCGTCGAAAACGAGGCCGAAGTGGTCCCGGAGATGGCGCAACGATTGGTGAAGTTTGCCCATATGACCCGCAACCTCAAAGGCAGTGGTCTGGACGAGGGCGCCTCGACGCGTCTGCTGGTACACGCTGCCAAGTTGATTCACGACGGCGTAGATCCGGTGGTTGCCTGCCGGGCATCTATTGCCCAGGCCCTGACCGACGATGCGGATATGCTGGCTGCGGTGAATGAACTTAGTGCTTCGCTTTTTTAGGTGAAAGGTTAATGGTGGCCGTGTCAATGGATGGGCCGCTTTGTCGTGACTGCCATTGGTCGCTGAATGGCCGTAGGCCGGTTCAAGCGCAGCGGAACCGGCAACCTAAATCGCGCTGCCAAAGTCTGGATGCCCGATCCGCTACGCTTGATCGAGCCTACATGCTTGATGCCTGATTCGGGTATTTCTTCGATTTACCAGCCTTTAGCACACAACCTATGCCAAAACCGACTCAACTAACCGCTGACCAAATCCTCCCCCTCCTCGACGACTGGTTCGAGGTCGAATTTACCTTCCGAAACACCGATGTTCTCGCCGCTGCCCTGGCGCTGATGTCGGCGGGTGACCAGGCCTTTGTACTCGACTGGACGCGGCGTATCGCCAGCACGCATGTCGAAATCGCTTTCCAGTTTGTCGAGCAGTCCACCCGTGCCTTGAGCCTGATGGATGGGCGCATGATCGAGGCCTGGGTGCTGCATGCCATGGATATCTATGATCGCTCCGGCCTCTATTCCGGCCTGAAGGTGATACGGGAGATCGATCTCTTCGTGCGCCAGGGACGGGAGCGGGCTTCCGGCTGTGTCTTCGAGGAGGAGGTGGGGGTATTGCTGCCCTTTGTCCAGGGCCTCTCTGGGCGCAAACTGAAGGTAGAACAGGGCGACCACACCTTTACCGACAGCGAAGTGATCTTTCTGCCGGCTGTGATGGCCCATCTGCCGGACAAGCAGGAGAACTTCAAGCTCTACAAGGCGGCAGTGGCGCACCTCTGGGCGCAGGCCCGTTTCGGCACCTTCAGGGTCGATCTCGAACAATACATCGCAGCACATCCAACGCCCGATCTGGCGCTACGCTGTTTTCATGCGCTGGAGTCGGTGCGTCTCGACGCCTGCATCGCCCGTGAACTGCCAGGCTTGTTTCGGGAGATGGGTGAGCTGCGGGAAAAGCTTGATGATGCGGATCTGCCGGATGGCTGGTCCTCTGTGACCGCCGAGCTGACACGGCGGGAGGCCACCGCAGCGGATTCCCTACGCTTGGTCGACAAAGTCATCGGTAGCCGGTTACCTGCAACCAACTGCTACCAGGGGCGCCTGATGCCAGCCGAAGTTCAGGCTGTTTTGGCGAAGCGCCTGGAGCGTGAGCAGGCACAACTGCGGGTGGCCCTGAAGCTGATCGATGATGAACTGAAGGAGGGGCGGGAAGATGAAGAGGCCCCGCCTGGAAAGTTTGAGGTGGACAAGAAGCCTGATATGTCGGTGCCGGAGGGGTTTCAGATCGAACTCATGCTCGACGGCAAGTCCATCCCCATCCCGGATGATGTGAAGGGCACCATGACCTCGATCCTGCAGGATCTTGGTGATGTCCCCGATGAGTATCTCGTCCCGGCGGGAGCGGGAGAGTACGAGCTGAAGGATTATGAGGAGCAGCGGCTCGATCCTGAAGATGTCTGGGGCGGCACCTACCATGAGGAAGGCGCGTTTCTCTACCAGGAGTGGGATTTTCGCCGCAAACACTATCGCAAGGATTGGTGCGTGGTGCGCGAGTTACCGGCCAAACCCTCCCACGATGGATTTGCCGACCGGGTGGTGACCAAGTACCGGCGGTTGCTGGGCAATCTGCGTAAGACCTTCGAGGCGATGCGGGACGAGGACCGGCTGCTGAAACGCCAGGTCTATGGCGACGGCGTGGATATCGATGCCTTCGTGGAGGCCTGGGCGGATGTGCATGTCGGACTGGAGATGAGTGACCGGCTGTTTACCCGCATGCACCGGGACGAGCGCAACATCGCAGTCATCTTCATGGTGGATATGTCGGGTTCCACCAAGGGTTGGGTCAATGAAGCAGAGCGAGAGGCGCTGGTGCTGACGGCGGAGTCCCTGGAGACCCTGGAGACCCTCGGGGACCGCTACGCCATCTATGGTTTCACCGGTTCGAGCCGAAAACGTTGCGAAATCTACCGGGTCAAGACCTTCGACGAACCCTACGGCGATGAGGTAAAGGCGAGGATCAGCGGTATTGAGGCGGGGGACTACACCCGCATGGGGGCGGCGATCCGCCACCTCAGCCAATTGCTGAGAGAGGTTGAGGCGCGCACCAAGCTGTTGATAACCCTGTCAGATGGAAAACCGGAGGACTATCCCGACCCGTATCGCGGAGAGTACGGTGTTGAGGATACGCGACAGGCGCTCTACGAGGCCCATCGTGACGGTATCCACGCCTTCTGCATCACCATCGATGAGGAGGGGCAGGACTATCTGCCCCATATGTATGGGGCGGCAAACTATGCCGTTGTAAAGGATGTGGAGAAACTCCCCCTCAAAGTTTCAGATATTTATAAAAGAATAACTAGCTGATACAGCTTGATTTTCTTCAGGGGCATAGGCAACCTCCCTGCACACCCTTGAAAGAGCACAAACAACGGCCGCGAAGAGGGACGAAGTTATTTTGACCACTGGAGGATATTATGAAGTTAAGACTGGTTGCAGTATGCGCAATGATGCTTTTCGGCGCTGTGCAGGCGCACGCCATGCCGGGTTATGGTTATCCACAGCACCAGCAACAGGAAGTCGGCCCGGATACGATCGTGCGCGAGGGTTTGACCCAGCTGTTGAAGTTTCTGCGCTCCAAGGAGCAGCGCAACCCCATGCAGATCACGGCGTTTCTCGAAACAGTAATCGCGCCCAATTTCGATTTTGACTATATGGCGCAGTGGGCGGCCGGACCGGCCTACCGCAATATGAGTGCGGGTCAGCGTCAGGCTATGAGCCAGCAGGTGAAAGAGATGCTGCTGGGTACGCTGACCAAACGCCTCAGCAGCTTCGAAGACCAGGATGTGCGCTTCTATCGCCCCCGCCGCGCGGGACGAAACGAGGTGAAGGTGAGCGTAGGTATCCTCAATTCCGGCGGTTATCCGGCGAAGATAGATTTTCGTTTCTATCATGCTGAAGACGGCTGGAAGGTGTTTGATGTCTCCGCCAATGGCACCAGTGCCCTTGCCTACTATCGGCAGCACTTTTCGAAGCAGTTGCGGGGTAATAAAGGTCAGAAGCGTGGTTATCGCGGCTGATTGAGCTGGGAATAAAGGGGCCGGGGTCGGGTTCGGCTCCGGCTTTTTTGTGTCCGAAGGAACTTGTTGTCCGGCAGGGCTTCAAAATCAGGAGCGGTGCAGGCCGGATCAAGCGCAGCGGATCCGGCATTGTGTTTTGTTGGAGAGCCTAACTGTTGATGAAAAGACCATCATTGCAACCAGATAGAGGCCCAAGACGTGCCGGCGAAAAGATGGGCCGCTGGATGATCTTTGCCGCTTGGGCGTTGCTGCTCGGCCTGTTGGCCCTGTTTTTCTCTGACCAGCTGGAGCGGCAGGCAAATCCCAATCGGGATTTGGCAAGCGTTTCAACGGAATCCGGTCCCAAAGAGATCACCCTGTTGCGCAACCGGGCCGGACACTATGTCGCCCCTGGTACCATCAATGGCACCCCCGTGATTTTCCTGCTTGATACGGGTGCGACCAATGTCGCGGTATCCGCCTCGCTGGCAGAGCGCCTTGCACTCAAGCGTGGCGCCCAGTCGATCAGTTTGACCGCAAACGGCCGGGTCAAAACCTGGTTGACGCGGCTGGATCAGGTGCAGCTCGGCTCCATAATCCGACAGGATGTGCGTGCCACCATCATGCCCGGTATGGGGGGCGATGAAGTGCTGCTGGGGATGAGTTTTCTAAAACATCTTGAATTGGTGCAGAAAGGCAAAACCCTTATCCTGCGTCAGGGTGAATAGTCTCATGCGGGTTGATCCAGGTTTGGTGCAGCTGCTGTCGCTGCATCTCGGTCGTTTCCCTGTCCCATAGCGCTGCAGGCACGAGGATCTGCCGGGTGTTGATGCCGTGGCGATTGGCCTGAAATTCGATCGTCAGCAGCTTGCCTGATCGCAATGCCTCGATCGAAGCGGTTTTCGGGTCGCTGCCTCTTTCGGGTAGTCGCGATTGCGAGTGCAGGGGGGTCCCGTCAAGGAAAAGGATCAAATCGCCATTCTCCAGTCCGGATGCCATGGCGCTGCCGTCGGGGTAACCGCCGTAGGAGACCAGGGCGGGTTTTAGGGGGATGTCCAGTCTCTTCGCCAGTGCCTTGAGTTGGGGATTGATGAGGTTCTGCAGCTCCTTCTCCCCATAGCGCTTGCTGGTGAATTTGATCCGTTCGATGAATAGGCTCTGGGATTTCAGGAAGGCATCCAGTGCCTGTCTGTTTTTGCCCATATCGGCAAGGGCTTTTCCTCGAGTGAAATAGAGCGCCTCTTTCCGTTGTTCGCTGGCGTAGACGCCGCTCTCATTCTCCAAGTGGGGATATTCTGCCAGCATCCACTCGGTGAGGGTGAGCAGTTCCTCCAGTGAAAACTGCTGCGTGAGTGCATCCCAACTGCGCTGCCGCTGGTGGGCTTGGGAGATCAAGTCAACGAAGGGGCGGGTGGGATAGGGTTGGAGTTCAGGGAACTCTCCTGATTCGTACATCTCGTGGCCGATGCGTAACAGCTCCAACGGATGGTCTCTATAGGCCTGTCTCTGGAGCCTGCGTACATAGCGACGCTGTTCTTTATGCTGCAAAGCTCTGGCGAAGTGTTTTCGTGAGAGTGCTACTTTGTCCTCTGTATCTTTGCTCGGATTATATCGGCTGGGGATCCAACTCCCCCACATGACGTTCGCGTAGAGGTTGTTTGGATCCAGTTTCAGCGCCTTGCTGAAATGGAGGTCGATATTCAGGCCTTCGATGCCATTGCGATGTCTGAGTATATCGAGCCAGCCGAGATGGGCCATGATGGTTGCCCGCTCTTCGTTCGCGGCGGAGACGGCCCCACGGTAGAGCACCAGGCCGAGTTGGTTCTCCTGTATGGACCGGTATTGATCGCGATGGGAGTGACGCACGTCGATCACCATGATTCTGCGCAACTGCTCCATCGCCAGCTCAACTTCAAACTTGCGCGCCTCGCTGGATGAAGGATCGAGTTCAAGCGCCTGCTTCAACTGCTGGAATGCGCCGTTTAAGTCACCGATCTCCCGCTGCAGTTTCGCCCCCTCCACCCGCTCATTGACGGTCTCCTGGGTATTTTTCCACTGGCCGAGAAGTTCCTGGGTCTGGTTGGCAACGATCATCAGCGAGAGGATGGCGGTAAAGCCACCGATCCACTTCAGGGAGAGAGTGAAATAGTGCCATTTGCTCTGATGTTGTGGGGTGCCGCAGTGGGGGCAGAGAGTGGCGTTTTCGTGGATCGGCTCTTTGCATGCGATGCAGAGTTTTCGATCTGGCTGGTTCTTGTGTTGCATGAAACGCCTTCAATGCTTGTCCGGAAACATACGCACAGTATAGCCCCGGTATAGACGGCCGCGCATGTCAGTGTATGCGGGGGGCCGGGTCGCTGGGAATCAGTTCCGGATCGGAGAAGGGTGCGAGGCGTTCTATGAAATCGATGAACTCCATAGTGGGTGTACTGCGGAAAAACTGCGTCGTTGGCCGGTCCATCCAGATACGGTCTGCGTAGAGATAGATATCGTGCGGCAGGTCTCCAATGTTGTTCCCGTCCAGATCGAAACCTTCATAGTTATCCCAGTGGTTGTTGCGCCAGTCGTTATAACGAGCACTGATTGGCGAGCTCACCGCAACGGATATCAGGTTATTGTCGAAATGATTATCGTGGATGACATGGCCGCCCTTTTCGCCATAAAAATAGATGGCGATATTGTTGTAGGTGAAGTGGTTGTTGCGTATGTAGAGGATGTTTTCAGGGTGAACCGGTGAGTTTGCTGTCAGTCCCACGGCATTATGCACGATCTCATTGTTGGCGATGGTGACCTGGGAACTCTCCTTGATGGCAAGCGCTGAGCTGCCGGTGTTGCGTATGTGTTCGATGCGGTTGTCCCGGATATCCAGTTCATCAGAATAGATGGCGACGATGCCGGTGTCGTTGTTGCCGATATGGTTGTCCCGTATCTCATTCCCTGGTGAAAAGATGAACTCCATGCTGATGCGATTATTCTGCAGCCTGTTGCCGATGATGTGGTTATCAGGGGAGTTGGTCAGAAGCAGGTCACGCACGCCGATAATTTCGTTCTTTTCTATATGATTGTTGCGGCTGTACCATAACCGTATTCCTTCACCGCGCAGGCTGGATACGACGGGTTTGGAGGAGATTCGATTGTCCCGAATGGTGTTATCGTTTCCCTGATGGATGTTGATGCCGAACAGCACATTATCGAGAGTGTTTTGTTCGAACATCACATTATTCGCTTTAAGCTGCAGACCTGCATCAAGGGCATTGTGGGACTCCCCGGAGTTGGTGAGATGCAGTCCCCGGATAACCGTATTATCGGCCTTTACGGTGAGGACTGTGCCCTTGCCGCCCCCGTCGATGGTGACCACTCCCTGCCCGTCGAGGGTGATCTGGCGAGAAATGACAATAGGGCCGCTATAGGTGCCTGCGGGCGGTCGCAGGGTGGTGCCGAGAGGTGTCAGGTCGATAAAAAGCTGCAGGGATGGCAGGCAATAGGCGGGGCTGGCGAGCAGGGTGCCGAGCAGTAACAAGAGAGTGAGCCGGAGAGTTCTTGTCATGGAAAACCACTTCCAGGGTGGATGCGTTCTAGAGTTGTTTTGAAAAAAGCGATTACGTCATCTCAGCCAGGTAGAGAGTTCTCATTCTCCCCGTTAAGTTCGAAAAAACGGGTTCAAAGGGTTCCCATATATCGTCCCCAAAGATACGGGATGTTGGTATGATCTATATCACGCGGGGTGGGAGGCAAGCGTCGATTTTTTCACCGGGAACTGGTACAAATCGGTTATGAGGGCAAATGATGGCTTGATAGCCTGCCCTGACTAATCCATGCAGGACACAAGAATAACGGCGAGGAGTCAGTGATATGCTAAAAAAATATTCTATTCTTTTCTCAGCACTGCTGTTGCAGGGGTGCGGTAGTTCACTGATTATTTCGAATACTGACACGATACCGGTTCGTTCCGAGCCTTCAGGGGCAGCGGTTTATGTCATGGGTAAATCGATGGGGAATACCCCGCTCGATGTGAAGCAGCAGGATGTGTTTCCGGTGGTCTACGATCCGGAAAAGATAGAACTCTACGGAATCATTCAACTGGAAATGGATGGATGCGAGCCACTCTCTCAGCGTGTAAGCGGACGGGTTATCAGTCGCGGAGTTGATGCCAAGCTAAAGTGTGGCGAGTCGAAAGGCGCTGTTTCTGCCGCTGCTGCCGCGCCGGTTGCAATCCCAGTGGAAAAAGAAGTCTCGCCAGAGGCAGTCAAGGCGTCCCAGCCGCAAGCCGCGCAAGCTGTAGAGCAGGTTGTACCGAAGACAAGTAAAGAGCGTCTTATACGCCTGAACGACCTGTATGAAGAAGGGCTTGTTTCCGAGAAAGAGTATCAAACAATCCGCAATCGCATTCTGAACGAACTGTAAGGACAGCAGAAAAAACGTCCCGCTTACCGGTTTGGTAAACGGGACGTGCCAATGTGTCCTAGAGTTGGATGTTAATGGTTGGATAGCAGCCTGATGTAACTGATGAGCCCGTCAATCTCTGCATCAGATAACAAGCCTTTCCAGCCAGGCATCAAACCCTTTCCAGTGCTGCCAATGGTGATGTTTTTGCGCATCTGTTCATTACTGATTTGGTTCATCGTAACCCCATCAGTGTGGTCTGCGGGTGACATTGTAATAACATTGGTCAAAGCGCCATCCCCTTTACCTCCGCTTCCATGGCAGGTTGCGCAATTTTTCTGATACACACTCTTCCCAAGCTCAGGATCCCCGACAAGCGGGTGTTTTGACCGGTGAAGAAATCGAATGTAGGCAACCAGAGAGTGTATCTGCGGTTCGGATATAGCCAAACCCCATCTTGGCATGCTCTTGTTGACCGTTCCGTGGGCCATGGTTCCCTGAATGATTCGGAATACCTCTCTATCCGACAATTTGCTGACGTGGCCGCCGTTGGTGAGATCCGTGACATGCGTGTCCAGTTTTCCTGCCAGTGGGCCATCCCCTTTGCCGCTTTTTCCGTGGCAAAGAAAACATGTCGTATTGAACAGCTTATTTCCTTCATACGCCTTGGATGACGCGGAAAAAGCGGGTGAAGTGAAAAGCGCGCCGGCAAGTAGTGCCGATGCCAGTATAACGGTATGTCGTTTAATCATCTCAAACTCCTGCAACATTATTTGCGACCAGCACGTGTGGTGGCTGGTCGAACAATTGATAGTTGTCCTGAACAAATGAGGCTGACCCTCAGAAACCCGCAAACAGTTGCAGAGTAAACTTGTTGTCGTGGCCATCGGCTCGCGCATCCACGCCGGAGCCGTCTTCAGTCACGTAGTAGAATTCTAGTCGGACATTCTGAGCGAACATGTAGTTTGCACCGAGCGTAACCGAGTTGAATTCCGAATCGGTAGCCTTTCCATCGTCCAGCATGCGGTAGGCGGCATAGATGTCAACCTTGTTGGGTATCACCCCGAGCTGTCCCAGGATAGCAAAGGAATCTGCGTCATTGGCATTACTGCAATTACCAACAAAATGGTCAGCATTATGCGAGCACTCGCCGTAACTTGCGTAGATTCCCAGCGGCATACCGCCCACATTGCCCTGTGCCTGCCCGTCGATGACCCAACCATCTGTAGCTATGATCTTGTCGACAGGGCCATCTGCCACTTCTGCATCGCCGGTCCAGTATTGAACGCCAAAACCGGTGTCCCAACTTCCGATAAAGGGCGTATAGGCAGCCCTGAAGTAGTGGGCGAGTCCGGATGGTGCGACCTCCATATCGGTACCACCCCATCCAGGAACCCAAGGCGAGTAGTTGAGAAAGTAGTTATTGCTGGAAGCCACCAAAGCGAGACCGGTGGCGGCCCCGCTTGCAAGCCCAAGTGCCTGGGCAGCACTGAATCCCTTGCGATCTTCGATGGGTCGCTGGGAGCGTTGGGCGCCGGTATTGAGAAGCTCAAAGCCATAACCAGAGCCCAAGCCGTCCGTGGAAAAGGGGATGGCGCTGAGTTGTGTGTTGCCTACCTGCGCAACATTGAAGTGAACCTTTGTCGATAGGAAAGCGTTGGCGGTGTCATCTTCAACGCCGCTAACAAGGCCAAGCTCCATGAGAAATCCTGCTTTTTCTGCCAGTCGTCCGCCGATAAGCAACGCGGCTTCATCAGGCCACTCAATTGCTCCCCGGTCTGTTCCCTGATCTGAGTTTCCGTTGGTTTTGACATAACGGAGCTTTGCGATGACTGATGCATTGAGTGTTGCAGGCATGGAGAGATCGTCACCCTCAATCAGCCCTTGGCCGCCTGTCATTGTGTAGCCGCCAGCACGGAAAGCGCGACCAAACGTGTTGAGTGCGGGAAAATGTTGGAAGTGGCATGCGGTACAGGGCATGCTCGTTTGTCGTGCAAAGGCCGGAACAGCCGAAGCTTCTTTAGGTATTGTCAAAACGCCGCTCAATAGTATTAAGCCCGTTAGGGAAATACGTTGAAGCATGTTGCTTGTGCCTATGGTCATGTTTCCTCCCCAGAATCATTATTTAGTTATATTGTGATCATTGGCTTGGTTTGACTGTTGCCGATAATCTACAAACAACCTTACAAAACGGACGAGATTTCACCGCGGGCAGAACTACTACCATTGGGGGGGGGGAACCCTACCCTTATTTTATAAATGTGTTTATTTGGAATGCCAGAATATGTGTAACGTTATAAGAAAATTGAAAAAATAGATGTTTTCCATGAAGTGGAAAAAAATTGAGATAGGGGCAGAGATAGGGCTCACTGCTGAAAATATAGAGAGATTGCCTACCCCGGCCTAGCAGAGCCTCGCAGCACTGAAATGCGGCTCCAAGGCCTCTTTTTACACTTCCGGCTCATAGGCCAGATTGGGTGCCAGCCACTTTTCTGCTTCGTTCAGGTCCATGTCTTTACGTTTGGCATAGTCCTCCACCTGGTCTTTGTTGAGTTTGCCGACGGCAAAGTAGCGGGCATCAGGGTGGGCGAAATAGAGACCGCTGACTGCGGCGGTGGGCACCATCGCCTTGGATTCCGTGAGCCAGATGCCGGTGTTCTTCTCCGCATCCAACAGTGTCCAGAGAAGATCTTTCTCGGAGTGGTCCGGACTTGCCGGATAACCGATTGCCGGACGTATGCCGGTGTACTTCTCGGCGATGCGCTCCGCATTGCTGAGTTGCTCATCTGATGAATAACCCCAGAGTTCCTTGCGCACCTTTTCGTGCAGCCATTCGGCCAGCGCCTCGGCCAGACGGTCAGCCAGTGCTTTCAGCATCAGGGATGAGTAGTCGTCGTGATCGGCCTCGAATTCGGCGACTTTTTCGTCGATGCCGATGCCGGCCGTGCAGGCAAAACCGCCGATGGCATCGAGTTTGCTGCACTCCTTGGGTGCGACAAAATCTGCCAGTGACTCATTGTACTTGCCGGCGGGTTGTTTTCCCTGTTTACGCAGGTTGTGTAGTGTAGTGATCGTTTGATCACGGGACTCGTCAGAATAGATCTCTATGTCATCGCCCACTGCGTTGGCAGGGAAGATCCCAACAACTGAGTTGGCTTGCAGCCATTTTTCTTCGACGACCTTTGCCAGCATCGCCTCTGCGTCGGCAAACAGCTTGCGCGCCTCTTCTCCTTTGACAGCATCCTCCAGGATCTGGGGATAGCGCCCCTTCATCTGCCATGCGTGGAAGAAGAAGGTCCAGTCGATGTAGGGAATCAGTTGCTTCAGGTCGATGTCGCTGAGGGCTGTAATGCCATAGTTGGCGGGTGCGACGGGCTCGTAGGCGGACCAGTCGATTGGGGTCGCATTGGCGCGGGCCTGTTCGATGGGGATCAGGTTGCGCGCCTCGTTCTTGTTGGCCCGGCGCTGGCGAACCGCTTCGTATTCGGCGCGGATTTTGGCCAGATAGTCGTCCCGCTGCTCACTCGACAGCAGGTTGCTGGCGACGCCGACGGCGCGGCTGGCGTCCGGCACATAGACCACCGGGTGGTCGCAGGCCGGTTCGATCTTCACTGCGGTGTGGGCGATGGAGGTGGTGGCGCCGCCGATCAGAAGGGGTTGTGTCATGCCGAGTCGTTTCATCTCTTTGGCGACGTGGACCATCTCGTCGAGGGATGGGGTGATCAGACCCGAGAGACCGATGATGTCGACGTTCTGCTCCCGAGCCTCCTTGAGGATGGTGTCAGCGGGCACCATCACGCCGATGTCGATCACCTCGTAGTTGTTGCACTGCAACACCACGCCGACGATGTTCTTGCCGATGTCGTGTACGTCGCCCTTCACCGTAGCCATGAGGATCTTGCCCTGGGCCTGGACGCCGCACTCCGCCTTCTCAGCTTCGATGAATGGGTTCAGGTAGGCTACTGATTTCTTCATCACGCGGGCCGATTTCACCACCTGGGGCAGGAACATCTTGCCCGCGCCGAACAGGTCGCCGACCACGTTCATACCGTCCATCAGCGGCCCTTCGATCACCTCAAGGGATTTGTCAAAACCCTGGCGGGCCTCCTCGGTGTCTGCGTCGATATACTCGGTGATGCCTTTTACCAGGGCGTGCTCAAGCCGCTTGCTGACAGGCCAGGAGCGCCACTCAAGGTCTTCCACCTTGTTGCCGCCCACTGCGTCGCCCGCGTAGTTGGGGGCGATCTCCACCAGCCGGTCACCGGCCTCTGGGTCTTTATTAAGGACCACGTCTGCCACCGCGTTGCGCAACTCGGCAGGCAGATCATCATAGACCGCCAGTTGGGCTGCATTGACTATGCCCATGTCCATGCCGGCCTGGATGGCGTGGTAGAGGAAGACTGCGTGGATTGCCTCGCGTACCGGATTGTTGCCGCGAAAGGAGAAGGAGACGTTGGAGACGCCACCGGAGATCAGCGCATGGGGGCAGGCCGCTTTTATCTCGCGGGTTGCATCGATGAAGTCGACGCCGTAGTTGTTGTGCTCTTCGATGCCGGTGGCGACGGCGAAGATATTTGGATCGAAGATGATGTCCTCTGCCGGGAAGTCCACCTCTTCGGTCAGAATCTGGTAGGCGCGGGTACAGATCTCCACCTTGCGCGCCTGGGTGTCGGCCTGACCCGTCTCGTCGAAGGCCATCAGGATAATCGCCGCGCCGTAGCGGCGGCAGAGTCTTGCCTGTTGTTTAAACTTTTCCACCCCCTCTTTCATGGAGATGGAGTTGACGATGGACTTGCCCTGCACGCACTTCAGCCCCGCCTCGATGATCTCCCACTTGGAGGAGTCGATCATTACCGGCACTTTTGAAATGTCCGGCTCGCTGGCGCAGAGATTGAGAAAACGCTGCATCGCGGCAATGCCGTCGAGCATCGCCTCGTCCATGTTGATGTCAACTACCTGGGCGCCGTTCTCCACCTGGGCGCGGCAGATGTCCAGCGCCTCTTCATACTCTTCGTTGAGGATCAGGCGCTTGAACTTGGCGGAGCCGGTGACATTAGCCCTTTCGCCCACGTTGACGAACAGCGAATCGGGGCCGATGTTGAGCGGCTCCAGGCCTGATAGTCGGCACTCGGGTTGGATCTCCGGCCGTAGCCGCGGGGTCTTGTCGGCCACGGCGTCGGCAATTGCGCGGATGTGTTGTGGTGAGGTGCCGCAGCAGCCGCCGATGATATTGAGAAAACCGGCGTCGGCCCACTCGCTGAGATACTCTGCCATGTGGGCGGCGTCGAGATCGTATTCACCAAACTCGTTGGGCAGGCCGGCATTGGGGTGGGCGGAGACGAATGTCCCGGAGATACGTGACATCTCCTCCACGTACTGGCGCATCAGTTCGGGGCCGAGGGCGCAGTTGAGGCCGATAGAGATCGGTCTGGCGTGGCGCAGGCTGTTGTAGAAGGCTTCGGTGGTCTGGCCGGAGAGGGTGCGTCCCGAGGCGTCGGTGATAGTGCCTGAGATCATGATCGGCAGCCGTACCCCGTCCTCATCGAAGACCTGCTCGCAGGCGACGATAGCTGCCTTGGCGTTGAGGGTGTCGAAGATGGTCTCGATCAGCAGCAGATCCACGCCGCCCTCGATCAGGCCTCGTGCCGCCTCGGCATAGGCCGCCACCAGCTGGTCGAAGGTGATATTGCGCGCGCCGGGATCGTTGACGTCCGGTGACAGGGAGGCAGTGCGGTTGGTGGGGCCAAGTACCCCGGCGACAAAGCGGGGTTTGTTTTCGGTGGTATGCTTTTCAGCCGCAGCGCGGGCCAGCCGGGCGGCCGCCACGTTCATCTCGTAGGCCAATGCCTCCATGCCGTAATCGGCCATGGAGATCCGGTTGGCGCCGAAAGTATTGGTCTCGAGTATATCGGCCCCCGCCTCCATGTACTCCTCGTGGATGCCCTGGATCACCTCTGGTTGGGTCAGCACCAGCAGGTCGTTGTTTCCCTTCAGGTCGCTCGGCCAGTCGGCAAAACGCTCGCCTCTGTAGTCGGCCTCGTCGAGCTTGTGGCGTTGAATCATGGTACCCATGGCACCATCCAGAATAAGGATGCGCCGGCGTAGAATCGATTCGATTTCCGGGGTACTATTTTGTCTGTGCGGATCGGCCATTCAGGGAACTCAGAATTTGGTACGGAACCGACAATTATAAGACGTTGCGTTGATGTAGGCGAATCCCTTTGTTTTTGCATCCCGGCGCTTCCTTATCCACACGGAGAATGAATTGTGGCGAGACAAGCTTTTCTGGTTGATGATTCCAAATCTGCGCGCATCGTGCTCAGTCGTTTGTTGAGTCGGCACGGCTTCGATGAAGTGGTGATGGCCGAGTCGGGGGAACAGGCCCTCGAACTGCTCAAGGATACGGTGCCGGATGCCATATTTGTCGACTATCAGATGGATGGCATGGATGGGTTGGAGACTATAGCCGCGATCAAAAAAGATCAGCGGCTGGTTAAGGTTCCGGTCTTCATGTGTACCGCCAACGAGGGGGCCGACTACGCTGCTGCGGCGCAATCCTACGGTGCGATGGGGATACTTACCAAGCCACCGACGTCTCAGCGTCTCAAGGAGATAATCGAACTCATCGGTGAGGGTAAAGGCAAAGCTGCTACGGCAGCAGCGTCCACTGGAGCGGGAGCCAAACCGGCAGCTCCGGCATTTGTCATTACTGCGGAGGAGGTGCGGACGATTGCCAGGGAGGCGGCGCAGCAGGCGGCCGGGGAGGTCATAGGATCGCTGGCGGAGGCTGCTGTGGAGAAGCGGCTGGCAGAACAGCCGCTGGAGATCGATGTCGACAAGTTGCGTGAAGAGATCGCCACGCAGGTCAGCGGGGAACTGGAAGGTATCGTCAGACAGGTTAACGACTCCATCGTGGCCGAGGTGATTGAGACCCATTTCCGTGAACAGTGGCAGCAGGTCTCCGGACAGATAACTCAACAGCTTGAAGCTTTCCGCAGCGAGGTCTTGGGGCAGGTGCCGGAAAAGAACGACATGATCGAACATATCCGGATGGTTACGGAGGGTTCCATGGAGGCGCTGGCAACAGAAACGGCCTCCCGGGTCTCACAGGAGGTGGCGCACCATACGGCGATCGAAACGGCCGAAGCGCTCATCGACCGGCGTCTCAGTGATGACGCCGACAGCGCACAGAGCAAGGCCGGCAAGCGGGGGCAACGAACCCTGCTCTATCTGGGGATAACGGTGTTGTTGTTGGCGGTTGCTGCCGGGTTGGTCTTCTATAATTGAATCGACTCTTTAAACAACAATAGATCGATTCCGGGGGAGCCATATGTTCGGATTGGGCAGAAAGAGCGAGATGCCGATGCCGTCTGAGGCCCTGCCGGGCAGAGATACACCTATGCCCGTGCCGCCAGAGCATTTTGTCAACGGCAATCCACTGGCAGGCCCATTTCCGGAAGGGATGGAATTCGCCATGTTCGGCTTGGGGTGCTTCTGGGGGGCGGAGCGGCGTTTCTGGGAGTTGCCGGGGGTCTACTCCACCGCTGTGGGTTATGCTGCGGGGTTCACGCCGAACCCGACCTACGACGAGGTCTGCAGCGGCAAAACCGGCCACAACGAGGTGGTGCGGGTGGTTTTCGATCCGGCCCTGCTGAGCTACGAGACACTGTTGAAGCATTTCTGGGAGTCCCACGACCCGACCCAGGGCATGCGCCAGGGCAATGATGCCGGGACGCAGTATCGCTCCGGCATCTATACCTACAGCAAGACCCAGTTAGCCGAGGCGGAAAAAACACAGGCGCTGTTTCAGACTGCGCTGACCGCCGCCGGGGGGGCGGAGATCACCACCGAGATCCTGCCTGCCCCCGAGTTCTATTTTGCCGAGGATTACCACCAGCAGTACCTGGCCAAGAACCCGCGGGGTTACTGCGGCCTGGGTGGAACCGGCGTCTCTTTTCACTAGTACCTACCCACATGTCAGACACTGCCATCTACGCAGGAGGACGACTGGGGGAGTACAACTTCGGTGCCGATCACCCATTTGGTCCCTCCCGTCACGATGCCTTTTTCGATGAGTTCAGGCGGCGGGGGCTTGAGGCGCGCTGCGATGTGGAAGCGCCGGTCCTTGCTGACCGGGAGGCGATTGCCAGATTTCATACGAGGGATTATATCGACCGGGTGGAGCGGGCCTCGGTGGACGGCCAGGGACTGCTGGATGCGGGTGATACCCCGGTATTTCCCGGCGTGATGGAGGCCTCTGCCCGGGTCGTTGGCACGGTGCTCAAGGCGTTGGACGATATTGTCACCGGTAATTGCCGCCGGGCGTTTGTGCCCATAGCCGGTCTGCATCACGCGCGCCGCGACAGTGCCGCCGGTTTTTGTGTCTTCAACGATTGCGGGGTTGCCATCGAGACACTGCGCCGGGTTTATGGGATAAGGCGCGTGGCCTACGTGGACATAGATGCCCACCATGGTGACGGGGTCTTCTATGCGTTCGAGGATGACCCGGATCTCATCTTCGTCGACCTGCACGAAGATGGCCGCTATCTCTATCCCGGTACCGGTTCGGTGACCGAGACAGGACGCGGTGAAGCGAAGGGGACCAAGCTCAATATCCCGATGCCGCCGGAGGCGGATGACACGGTGTTTTTCAAGGCATGGGAGGTTGCCGAGTCATTCATAGATCGCGCGCAGCCCGACTTCATCCTTTTTCAGTGTGGTGCCGACAGCCTGGCGGGCGACCCCATTACCGATCTGCGCTATTCAGGCGATGCTCATCGCCATGCCGCATCACGTCTTCGCCGGTTGGCGCAGCGTCACTGTGACGGCAGGCTGCTGGCGGTGGGAGGCGGTGGCTACAACCTGCAAAATCTGGCCGTCGCCTGGTGCGCGGTCGTCGAGGCGTTTATCGAGGCTGCATAGGGGGATGCGCCGGATCCGCTGCGCTTGATCCGGCCTGCGTTGACTCACAGCTACGCCCTACTCCGCCTGGTGCAGAAGCTGACCCGCCTTGTCCACCACCTGGACGCCCACCGGGATGCCCTCACGAATACTGGCGGTGACGATGCAGAAATCCTCAAACAGATCCGTACAGCGTTTCAGTTTTGCAGATTCCGCCAGCGCGTCGTCGATGGTGATTTTGACCTCGATGCCGCCCACCCGCAGGCGTTTCTTCTCGTTGCGCACCATGGTGCAGGTAGCCTCGGCTTTTACGCTGTGTGCCGGAGCGTCATCTTTTACCAGACAGAACATTAGGCTGGCGCTGAGGCAGTTGGCGGTAGCTGCGGCCAGCAGACGGGATGCGTTGGGGCCGTTGCGTTCACCCAGTGGCGGGGGTTCATCCAGCAGGATGTCCTCTGCTTTTTTGAGATCGAATTTGACCTTGAAGGCGTAACCCTCCTCCTGTTCCAGGTGGATAGTGAAACGGCCGACTTCTGACATGACAATCTCCTATGTGGATCACTGAGAGGTACACTATATCCAAAGATGGCAGACGGTATTGGCCGATTCGATTATTCATCGAGAATCGACTGCCAGGCCTGATGGGTCTCTATTTGTGACATGGCCTGTTGCAGCAGGCTCTTGCCCGGTTCGGTGCGGAACCAGGTGTTGAGACCGGAGGGGTGAGGCAGGGGGATCACGTCCGTGGTTTGGCCATTGATTTCGACCTGATGGGTTTTGCCCACGATATCGACCAGTTTGTCTACCTTCATGAAGCGAGCCATGGCCAGTTTGCCGACGGGGATCAGCAGCCGGGGCTTTAGCAGTTCGATCTCCGCCTCGATCCAGCGGCTGCAGTTCGCTACCTCAATCTTATTCGGTACCCGGTCACCGCCTTTTGGGTTTTTTCCGGGAAAACAGCGGCAGACCGCAGTCATATAGACCCGGCTGCGAAACTGCGTTTCATCCAATCCAATGCCGTCGAACCATTTGAACAGGGTCTTTCCGGCGGTCCAGGCAAAGGGTTTTCCTGCGGGGCCCTCCCTGTCGCCCGGCGCCTGGCCGACCAGCATAATTGGAGAGACGACCGGCTGGCAGATGACCACCGGTCCGGTCATATCCGGACAGAGTCGGCAGGCCCGCAGATTCGATTGGTGCTGTTTGATGGCTTGAAGGGTGGTCATGAGGCGTTAAACTAACAGAAGTTGAGTGTAGGTCGGATCAAGCGTAGCGGATCCGGCGTGGATTATCTGTTCATAACACATTTTGCCCGATCCGCTGTGCTTGATCAGGCCTACGGTAAATTGGAACCAAGTTGATGCAGATGATTTTGGGAATGGGGGTCGGCGCCATGCTGATCGCCCTGTTTATCTGGTTTTTGCCGATTGTGCTGATCCTGCGCTCTGACAAAACCTCTGGCATGGAGAAGTTGTTCTGGCTGCTTGCGGTGCTGTTTGTCTCCTGGTTCGCCTGGATATTCTACGCGCTGTTGGCCCCCTTGGAGAAAAAGGCGTCATGAAAGCGGTTGTGATGAATGAGCCCGGCGCGCCGGAGGTACTCTCCCTGCAGGATCTGCCGGAACCTGAACGGATCACAGAGACCCAGCTAAAAGTTCGCATCGAGGCAGCGGGGGTGAATCCCATCGATACCAAACTGCGCAGCCGGGGTGTTTTTCTGCCTGCTGGACTACCGGCGGTACTGGGTTGTGATGGGGCCGGAGTGGTGGTGGAGACGGGCGCTGGGGCCGGTGAGTTCAAGGTGGGTGATGCGGTCTGGTTTTGCAGTGGTGGTCTGGGTGGGGTGCAGGGCAACTATGCCGAGTTTGTGCTGGTTGATTCCTCCGTGGTGTGTAAAAAGCCCACTTCCATCGACTTCGCGACGGCAGCAGCAGGGCCGCTGGTGCTGATAACTGCCTGGGAGGCGCTGTTCGACCGCGCCCGCGTTACATCGGGGCAGACAGTATTGATCCACGCCGGTGCGGGTGGTGTGGGCCATGTGGCGATTCAGCTGGCAAAGCAGGCAGGGGCGCGGGTATTGACCACGGTGAGTACAACCCAGAAAGCGGCGTTCGTTAAATCCATTGGCGCGGATGAGGTCATCCTCTATCCAGAGACAGATTTCGTCGAAGCGGTAAATGACCTGACCGGTGGGCTGGGTGCCGATGTGGTGCTGGACACCGTTGGTTCCGAAGTCTTTCGTCGTTCCATTCCGGCGGTGGCTCACTACGGCGATCTGGTGACCCTGCTCGATCCGGGGCAGGATGTGGAGTGGAAAGAGGCGCGCAATCGCAACTTGCGGATCGGCTTTACGTTGATGCTGACGCCGATGTTGCGTGACCTGCCCGAGGCCCGCGCCCATCATGGAGAGATACTGGAACGTTGTGGTGAGCTTGTGGATGCAGGCAGTTTGCGTATCGAAGTGGCCGGACGTTTGCCGTTGGCAGAGGCGGCGGAGGCGCATCGCCAAGTCGAAGCCGGGCACCTGCAGGGTAAATTGGTGTTGCTGCCTTAGTGTAGGATGCTGGTGAGGGACGAACCGCATCATTCGCGATCGATGCGGTTCGCAAGCTCACCAGCATCCTACGCCAAGGCTCAGTCGGCAGGCCCTACCAACAGCACCACCCCCTCAACGCCGACGACTTTTACCTGAGTGCCGGCAGGGCAGTTCTCACCCCGGATCTTCCAGGTGCTGTCGTCGACATGGATCTTGCCCTCTCCATTGATGATGGGATGGTCCAGGGTGAAAACCCGGCCAGTATACTGTGCGCCCCGGCGGTTGAGATTGGGTTGATCTGTCTTGATCGGCCGCCGCTGCAGGATGGTGCGGGCGATGAGGATGTTGATTATGCTGAACGCGGCGAAGGCGAGCAGCTGGTATTGCCACTCCATCTCCGGCACGGCTAACAGCAGGAGCCCCACCAGACCGGCGGCAAAACCCAGCCAGATGAAAAAGACACCGGGTGAGAAGATCTCCAGAATGATCAGGCCGACACCCAGGATGAACCAGTGCCAGTAATCCAGCTGTGGTAGAAGTTCCATTAGTCATCCTTCTTGGAGAAAGTCTCTTTGGCAATCTCGGCAATGCCGCCGATGGAGCCGATCAGACTGGAGGCCTCCAGCGGTATCATGATGACCTTCTGGTTCTCAGCAGAGGCGATTTTGGTCAGCGCCTCGGTATATTTCTGCGCCACGAAATAGTTGATGGCATTGATGTCGCCCTGGGCGATGGCCTCTGAGACCATGCTGGTTGCCCTGGCCTCTGCCTCGGCCAGTCTTTCCCGTGCTTCGGCTTCACGGAAGGCGGCCTCTTTTTCGCCTTCCGCCTTGAGGATAACACCCTGCTTCTCGCCTTCCGCCTTTAGAATCTCCGCCTGCCGCTGTCCCTCAGCCACGAGAATTGCCGCGCGTTTATCACGCTCCGCCTTCATTTGGCGGGCCATCGAATCCACCAGGTCACGGGGCGGGGAGATATCCTTGATCTCTATGCGGGTCACCTTGAGGCCCCAGGGGGTGGTGGCATCGTCCACCACGTTGAGCAGCCGGGTATTGATCGCGTCCCGCTGTGACAGCAGTTCATCCAGATCCATGGAGCCCATGACGGTACGGATGTTGGTCATGGTCAGGTTGAGAATCGCCCGGTAGAGGTCGTTGACCTCATAGGAGGCTTGGGCAGCATCCAGCACCTGGAAGAAGATCACGCCGTCAGCGGTAATCATGGCGTTGTCTTTGGTGATGACCTCCTGGGAGGGTACGTCGACCACCTGTTCCATCATGTTCACTTTTTGGCCGATCTGATCGATGACCGGCACGATCAGGTTGAGGCCGGGGCGCAGGCTTTTGGTATAGCGTCCAAAACGTTCAACCGTGAACTCCATGCCCTGTGGCACGCGCTTGGCGCCCATGACGACGATAGCAATGGCCAGGACCAGTGCGGCAATGACAAATACATCCATGACGGAACTCCTTGATTTATTAAAGCGGGTTAAGATAGAGAATGGGGCATTGGTTACGGTATTTCAATGCTTGAGGCGTGCATAAGCGTGAGATTTCACTCGGTTTATACTGACAAATGTCACGAAAATGACGCGGGGCATTTTTTTGCAGAATGTGCTAGATTTATTCTAAGTGTTAGAGAATCGTCGTGTCTTTTGTTTGAGTAAGGCATGGCCGATTCTGACCGGGTCGCATAGACCCGTTTTCCGGATCCGCCCGCTGCCATTGCATAGCAGCGGTTCGGTGACTGTTTCGGCCGTCTTCCCGCCACCTCCACTCAATGATTGAGTGTTCATATAGCCACTTCTCCTGGCTGAAAAATGAACCCTGCGCCTTGGTTGGCCTGGGAGGCTGTCCCGTCGGGGCTGCCTTTAGAAGGTGTGTTGTTGACGAGATGAAGCAGGTCGAATCCAACAATCAGACTGCAAAGATGGTCTCGACTCCGATGCCGGGCGATGCAGGGTGCCGTGGTTTTTTCGACCATGCCCCGGATATCCTGTTAACCGTCAGAGAGGATGGGACGATTCGAGAGATCAATCTTTCCGTCGTCGATCTGTTGGGATACAGCAGAGAGGAGTTGATCGGATCTTCAGTCTGGCGATTGCTCCACAGGGACGATTTGAAGCGGGTGCGTAGGATGCTGGCCGAAATCTTTCAACGGGAGACCCCCTATTCGGAGATTGAGTGCCGCAAGATACATAAGAACGGCAAGCCACGCTGGATGAGGACGCGGATCCGTTATCTGCGAAGTGACCCAGGTGAGGAGCCACTGCTCAACATCGTGAGCCGGGATTTTACTGAGAGGCGGCGTGCGGAAAACGCGCTGCGTGATAGCGAGGTGCAGCTCCGGCGATTACTGGAATCCACAGGTGCGGCGATAGTGGCGCTTGACCTTGATGGACGCTGCACTTTTGCCAACCCTTCTGCCGCAGATCTGCTCGGTTACAGAGAGCCGTCTCAGATGATTGGCAGCAGCATGAACCTGCATCTGCCTGTTAACGGGGCAGGCTCCCATTGTGGGAAAAATAGAGGACGGATCTACGAACCTCTGGATTCAGGTTGTGGTATTTGTCTCGATGATGGGCACTTTCTGCGTGCCGGTGGAGAGAGCTTCCCGGTGGAGTACCGCAGTTATCCCATCTTCCACGATGAAAGGATCGTCGGTCTTTCCGTCACCTTTTTCGACATCACCGAACGTCTGTCAATGCAGCAGCAGCTGGTCTACCTTGCAAAACATGATCATCTGACAGGGCTGCCCAACCGCACACTGTTCATGGATCGGCTCGAGGCGGGCGTCGCCAGGGCAAAGCGCAGAGAGTCCAAGTTGGCACTACTCTATATCGACCTGGACCATTTCAAACCGGTCAATGATCAATATGGGCATCATGCCGGGGATCGGTTGCTGCAATCAGTGACCAAGCGGCTTCGTCTTGCGGTGCGGGAGATGGATACAGTTGCCCGTATTGGTGGTGACGAGTTTGCGATCATCCTGGAAGATATATCGGAAGCGGAAGATGCGACAACGGTCGCAAGAAAATTGTGTGATCTCATCGCTCCCCCTTTCTATCTTGAAAGTGGTGAGAAGCTGACCATCGGCATGAGCGTTGGATATGCGCTCTACCCAAACCATGGCGATTGCGAAACCTTGTTAAGGCATGCCGATAGCGACATGTACCAAGTGAAAAAAAAGAAATGTTGTGAGTCGGGTTGATTGTGCGGGAGATTATTCCCGAGTGTTGAATGACGAAGTGATGGGTATGAGTTTGCAATGAAAGAGACACGCTTACTGTTGGCAGATGATGACGGCGTGGTGTTGGCAACCTTCGGAAAAGGACTCAGGGATGCGGGTTATACGGTAATGGAAGCCGATTCGGGGGAGGCAGCCATTGGTTTGGTGCAAAATGAGCGGCCCGATTTGGCCATCCTGGATGTGCGCATGCCGGGTATGTCCGGTGTCGAGGTGGCACAGGAGATGCGTAAAATCGGTGTTCCGGTGATATTCCTCTCCGCCTATGACGACAGGGAGATCGTCGAATCAGCCGTACTGGAGGGGGCGCTCGGTTATGTGGTGAAACCCATCGACGTACCACGGATGATACCCACCATCGAGGCGGCGCTGGGACGAGCCCAGGAACTGGGAGAGCTGAAGCTGGTCGGTGAGCGCCTGAACCATGCGCTGGATACCGGTAACCTGGTCAATGTCGCGGTGGGATTGATCATGGAGCGTCAGCGTATCGACCGGCAGGAGGCATTTGAGGTCATTCGCTCGCGTGCCCGTTCGGAGCGCCGCAAGGTGCGTGACGTGGCGGCGGAATTGCTGGAAGCCTGGGACTCACTCCATGAGTTAACGGCTTTCGAGGGGGGAGTGGATCACAAATCCCGCAAAGGCAGAACATGAAGCCGGTTAAGACCCTGGCGGATCTGCTGACCTCGTCGGTGGTGACTGTCAGTCCGGAGACTCCATTGGCTGTTGCCCTGCATACTCTGGTGGAGAAAAGCATCAGTTGCCTGGTGGTCAAGGGGGACGACCTGCCAGTTGGCATCATCACGGAACGTGATCTGGTGCGGCATGCGTCGTCGGTAGCTGACATACAGCGCCATCTGGTCGGCTCTGTGATGAGTACAGATCTGGTGACGGCACTGCAAACCCTGGATTATCGCGAAGGGTATGAACGCTTCGCTGAGAACAAGATCCGTCATCTGGTTGTGGTGGATGATAGTGGCAGGCTTGCTGGTATCGTTACCGAAACGGATATCATGCGCCACATGGGGCTGGAGCATTTCCTGCAGTACACGGGACTCTCCAACGTCATGACCCGTAGCGTGACGACGTTTGGCCCCAAGGAGCCTCTGAATCAGGCAGTTGAACGGATGTCATCGTCGCGGATCAGCTGCATCGTGGTGGAAGAGGATGGTTTCCCACTGGGCATGCTCACGGAGAGGGATGCGGTGCGGCTGCTGGATGATGGCATCGATTTCACCTCGGTCCCCCTGGAGCGGGTGATGGTTTCACCCGTGCATACGGTGGATGTGGGGATCGGCCTTCATGAGGCCTCTGTGCAGATGCAGACGCTGGGTGTTCGCCGACTGGTGGTGGTGGATAAGGCAGGTTTGATCGAAGGGCTTGTCACTGAGCACGACGTCGTCAAGGGCGTGCACGGGAAATATGTCGAGCTGCTCAAAGAGGTGATTGCGCGCCAGGCCGGGACGCTGAAACAGGTTCGCAAACAGCTCAGCGAGAAGACCCTGCTGGACAATCTGCTGCGCTCATCCAGTGATATCGCGGTTATCTCCACCGACCTCGAATACCAGATCACCTTCTGTAATCAGTTGGCGTCACATCTGCTGGATCTCAGTCAGGGTGATGTCTATGGCCAGAAGCTGACGGAAGTCCTGGGGCGTTCCGGCATGGAGTCGGGAATCTTTACACACGGCGCCAGACTGGTTCCAGGCATGGGCAGTTACGACTACCCGATTACCCGGAAGGGGGAGGCTCGGACCGAATACTTTGATGCCCGGGTATTTGGCATCTGGGATGATACCACCCAGCTGGCCGGTTATGTCCTTACAATGAAGGATATCACTGCCAAGCAGCAGGCAGAGATGGCCTTGCGCGAGAGTGAGGCGCGGCTCAACTCTATGTTTCGCAACGCTGCAGCGGGCATGGCGATGGCGGATTTTCCCGGAGGTCGATTCACCAGGGTCAATCCGGAGCTTTGCCGCATGCTCGGGTATAGCGAAGAGGAGCTACTGACCAAAAGCGTGCTGGATGTGATTCATCCGGATGGCCGGGAAGCCTCCCGGACACGTATCAGCGACGCACTCAAAGAGCAGGTTTCCGGGTATCAGGTGGAAGTCTGCCACCAGCGCAAGGATGGTTCCCCCATCTGGTGTCTGGTCTCAATGGGATACATTCGTGATGAAGCCGGGAAGAGATCATCCGGGGTCGCCCTGCTTCAGGATATCACCGGGAAACGACGTGTGGAACAGCAGCGCCTGATGCAACAAAATGCTGTGACGCGGGAGGTTCATCACCGCATCAAGAATCACCTGCAGGGGGTTATCGGACTGTTGCGGGAGCGTTCCCAGCAACACCCCAACGTGCACGATATCCTCAACGATGCCATCAGTCAGATCGAGAGTGTGGCGCTGGTTCACGGCCTGCTGGGCAGGCAACAGGATCGGGTGCTGGACTTTGCCGAGATGCTGGAGAGTATCGTGGCATCCGTTGAGTTTTTGACGGGTATAGTGATCGAACGCGGCTCAGTTACAGAACCGGTTCAGGATTGCCGGGTGGTCGAGGATAAATCGGTCGCCATCGCCCTGGTGATCAATGAACTGCTGATCAATGCGGTCAAACACTGCGACAAGACCGTTTCACCACCACCGGTGGAGGTGGCGGTCCAATGGCAGCAAGAGAACCGCTTGCTACTCTCGGTCAGCAATCGTGGCTCTCTGCCTGAGGCGTTTGATTTTGCCACGGGTGTTGGGTTTGGCACCGGGCTGGAACTGGTCAAATCCATGTTGCCAAGTCGGGGCGCCCGGCTCTCCGTGGCGCAAGAGGGTGGTGCTGTTTTGGCAACACTGATGCTTGAGGCTCCGGTGATCAGTCTTCAGAAGAGTGCGGCCACGTCAGCGGTGGCTGCGTCTGACTCCAATCCTTCATAACGTTGCTTCTTCTTGATACCTTATTTCACTGTGGCCGCAGGGATTGACTCCAGCCCGTGAGGTTGTAACAGCGGCCCCAGAACTCTCCAGACGTTCTCCAGAATAGCTGGCTGCCCCTTTGCATTGGGATGGATCCCATCGGTCTGCATCAATGCGGTATTCCCAGCCACCCCTTGCAGCAGAAAGGGGACTCTCGGTAGAAGCGCCTGATGGGCAATATCGGTATAGATTGCCTCGAACCTGCGGCTGTAAACCGGGCCCAGATTGGGGGGGATCTTCATGCCAATCAACAGCACCCGGACCTCAGCGGAAAGAGATAACTGCACCACCTTCTGGAGATTCTGCCGGGTCTGCGCCAATTCCAGACCACGCAGGCCGTCATTGCCACCCAGTTCGATGATCACCCACCGGGGCCGATGGCGTTGCAACAGTTCGGGCAGACGAGACAGGCCGCCACGGCTGGTCTCGCCAGTAACGCTGGCGTTGACCAACCGGTGCTCAAATCCCTGATCGGTTAAACGATCCTGCAAAGCGGTTGTCCATCTTTCCGAGAGGGCGATGTCATAACCGCTGCTGAGGCTGTCGCCCAACAGCAGAATTACCGGCCTGTTATTTGCGAATAGCATCGGAAGATGGAGCAGCAGTGAACAGAGCAGTAAACTTGGCAGCAGTCGGAACATAGAAATCATACCTATGAGTCAGCAGAAGCGTGCAGAGAGTCACCCCATTGTGCGGGCGGAGGATCTCTCAAAACAAGTCAGCAGTCCCGATGGCCCGCTGGATATTCTGCAGGGGGTCAACTTCGATCTGCTGCAGAGCGAAACCCTTGCCGTGGTCGGGGCCTCGGGTTCAGGCAAATCGACCCTGCTGGGCCTGCTCGCCGGCCTCGACCTGCCCAGCCGGGGGCGGGTCGAACTGAATGGCCAAAATCTCAGCAGTCTGGATGAGGATGGCCGCGCCCGCTTACGTCGGGAGTTGCTCGGTTTCGTTTTCCAGTCTTTCCACCTGCTGCCCTCTCTGACCGCCCTGGAGAATGTCATGGTGCCCCTCGAGCTGGTCGGACACAGCGACGCCCGCACACTGGCGGAGCATTGGCTGCAGCGGGTCGGCCTGCAACCCCGCCGTCTGCATCGTCCCAATCAGCTCTCCGGCGGCGAACAGCAGCGGGTCGCCATTGCCCGCGCCTTTGCCACTTCACCGCAACTGTTGCTGGCTGACGAACCCACCGGCAACCTGGACCAGCAGACTGGCCGCAAGGTGATCGACCTGCTGTTCGAACTCAACCGAGAACACCGGACCACCTTGATTCTGGTCACCCACGATGCAGAACTGGCGGATCAGTGCAGCCGCAGGCTGGAGCTGGCGGAGGGCCGTCTGCTGCAGACATCAGGATGCTAGCTTTCACCCTGCGATCACTCTGGCGGGAACTCGCATCCGGGGAGCTGCGGGTGCTGCTGCTCGGGTTGATCATCGGTGTTGGTGCTTTTACCTCGGTGGCGTTGTTTAACGACCGGGTACATCAGGCGATGACCCATCAGGCCGGTGAACTGTTGGCTGCAGATCTGCTGGTTCAATCCTCCAGTCCACTGCCCGAAGCCTGGAAACAGTCGGCCCTCGGGATGGGCCTGCAGCTGGCCGAAACCACCAGCTTTCGCTCCATGACCCTGGCGGGGGAACGGTTGCAGATGGCAGAGGTGAAGGCCGTGAGCCGTGATTATCCGCTACGGGGCCGACTGCTGGTGGCAGAGACATCCGGCCACTCGGAACAACGGCGCCAAACCCCGCCGGAGAGTGGTTCTGTCTGGCTGGAGCGCCAGCTGCTCGATCGTCTGGGACTGAAGCCGGGTGATGAATTACAGCTGGGAGAGTCCGGGTTTCGCATCAGTGGTCTGATCCTGGAGGAGCCTGACCGGGGCGGGAGTCTGTTCAGCATCGCCCCGCGCCTGATGATGAATCCGGTGGATCTGCCGGCCACCGGACTGCTGACTGTCGGCAGCCGGGCAGAATATCGCCTGCTGCTGGCGGGTGAGGCAGACGCCCTCGAGGCATTCCGTGGCTGGATCAAACCCTGGCTGCAGGCCGGGCAACGTCTACTTGGGCCTCGGGACAGTCGCCGGGAACTGACCTCCGCTCTGGAGCGGGCTGAACGCTTTCTCGGCTTGGCTTCACTGGTCAGTCTGCTGTTGGCTGCTGTGGCGATTGCCGTGGCTGCCAACCGATACGCCCGCCGCCATCTCGACAATACTGCCTTGCTCCGCTGTCTGGGCGCCAGCCGCCAACTCATCACCCGGATCTTCACCGGCCAGCTTCTGCTGCTCGGTCTGGCAGGCTCTTTGATCGGACTGCTGTTCGGTTATCTGGTCCAGCATCTGCTTGCGGCACTCTTGGCCGGAATGTTTATTCAGCAGCTGCCTCCTCCCACACTGCAGCCGCTGTTGCTGGGGCTGTTGATTGGCCTGGTCACCCTCACCGGCTTTGCCCTGCCTCCCCTGCTGGCACTGCGTAACACGCCACCCCTGCGGGTGTTGCGACGGGAGATGCCCATACCCCGCCTCAGCCGTCTCGCAATCTATGGCCCTGCCCTGGCTGTACTCACAGGATTGCTGGCCTGGCAGGCCGCTGACTGGCAGCTGACCCTGCTGGTCAGCCTCGGTTTGCTGGCTGTCATGAGTCTGCTCACTCTGGTTGCCTGGCTGATGACCCGAATGCTGCAGCGTGTCTCTCCCTCCGGCGGTCAACCCTGGCGGCTGGGTCTGGCCAATATTGCCCGTCACCCAGAGGTCAGTGTCCTGCAGCTGGTCGCCGTCGGCCTCGGCATGATGGTGGTTTTGTTGCTGATCCTGATCCGCACCGACCTGCTCGATGCCTGGCGCGCCACACTGCCCTTTGAAGCCCCTAACCACTTCCTGATCAACGTCCAGGCGGATCAGTTGGCGCCGCTGGAAAAATTCTTCCGCCAGCAAAAGCAGCCTGCCCCGGTTATCTATCCGATGGTTCGTGGTCGTCTGCACAGTCTCAACGGTACCCCTGTTGACGCTGAAAGCTACTCTCAACCCCGTGCCAAACAGTTGATTCAGCGGGAGTTCAATCTCTCCTGGATGGAGCGAATGCCGACCGCCAACAGGCTTGTCTCAGGCTACTGGTGGAGCAGAACGGATGAGCGTGGTTGGTCGGTGGAGAAGGGTATCGCCCAGGCTCTGGGCATTCAGCTTGGCGACCGCCTCGTCTTCGAGATTGCCGGGCAGACGGTCAGCGCGCCCGTCACCAGTCTGCGGAAGGTGGCCTGGGACTCTTTTGAGGTGAACTTTTTCGTCATTGCCCCGCCGGGGCAGCTCGATGTCACCCAGGCGAGTTATATCACGGCCTTTTTCCTGCCTCCCGGCGAGGAGCCGTTTCGGTCACGGCTGATCGAACATTTTCCCAACATTACCGATATCGATGTGGGCGCGCTGATGCAGCGGGTTCGCTCGATCATCGACCGGGTGATTCTGTCGGTGCAGTTCGTCTCCCTCTTCACCCTGCTGGCAGGGCTGGTAGTGCTGCTGGCCGCAGTCCAGTCGAGCCTTGATGAGCGCATCCACGAGACGGCCATACTGCGCACCCTGGGGGCGCTGAAAGGGCAGATCCGTGTCGCTATCGTCACAGAGTTCATGGTACTGGGTGCCATTGCAGGTCTGCTGGCTGCCCTTGGCGCCAGCCTCATCGCCGCACTGCTTGCGGATCAGCTCTTCGGTCTCAGCTATCAGGGTAACCTCTGGATCTGGCCCGTCAGCCTGCTGAGCGGCATGTTGCTGATGGGAGCCTCCGGGGTATTGGGTGTTCGTTCCGTGTTACAGAAACCGCCGCTGCAGCAGATCCTGTAGAACGGCGCCTTCGTCGCGAATACGGGGAGGGGGGTAGTATCGGCAATCCTGCTGGAATCCTTGGTTTTCCGCGTGTCACAATAACCCCATGACACACTATGCCAAACCCCCCAAATCCCTGCTGCGCAAAGTCGGTCGTGCGATTGCCGATTACGACATGATTCGTGAGGGAGACCGAATCCTCCTTGGCGTCTCCGGCGGCAAGGACTCCCTCTCCCTGCTGCAGATACTCAGTCACCTGCAGACCTATGCCCCGGTCAAATTCGAGCTGGGCGTCATCACGGTTGATCCTGAGGTGGAGGGTTTCGATCCCGGCCCGCTGAAAGCCTATTATGAAAACTTGAGCGTATCCTGGATCTATGCAGAGCAGCCGATCATGGAAGAGGCCAGGACACGACTGGATGGCGACTCATTCTGTGCCTACTGCGCCCGCATGAAGCGGGGCATCATGTACTCCACCTGTCGCCGTGAGGGCTATAATGTATTGGCACTGGCTCAACATCTCGATGACCTGGCGGAGAGTCTCATGATGTCGATCTTCCACGGCGGACAGTTACGTACAATGAAGGCGCACTATCAGAACAATGATGGTGATATCCGCATCATTCGACCGCTGGTCTATTGCCGGGAGAGTCAGACCGGGGCCTTTGCCAAGGAGGCTGGACTGCCGGTGATACCCGACAGTTGCCCCGCCTGCTTTACGGCGCCCACCCAACGCGCCTATATGAAGCAGTTGCTGGCGAGAGAGGAGCAGCAGAACAAACATCTGTTCGCCAATATGCTGCATGCCATGAAACCTCTGATGGACGAGCGTCCGGAGCAAGCTGACCCATGAACCTGGAAGAGATCCTGATCCCGACGGAAGTGGCCCAGGCCGGCATGAGCTTCGGCGACGCCCTGGCGGAGTGTGTAAAACAGAATGTGCCGGGCATCCCCTTCGTGGATGGAGAAGGGAAGATCGTCGGCCGTTTTTCCCTGCGGCATGCGTTTCGCCTCACTTGTGTGCCGCGGGACTATATTCAGGGTGCGCACCTGCTGGGTGACGATCTCGACTATATGGATATGGCTGAGGAGAAAGCGGAAATGATTCTGCCGCAACCAGTCGAAGGGTATGTGCTGGAGGATGCCATTCAGCTCAATCCCGGCGCGCAGGTAATGAAGGCGCTGGCGATCATGGAGCAGTTCAATACCGGTTATCTGTTTCTGACAGACGGAGATGAGTACAAGGGGGTAATTACCCGGGTGGGGATTGCCCGTCTGGTGTTGAATCTGGGCTGCTGCTGAAATATGGCCGATTTCAGTGACTCCATGCTTGTCTCTGCGCTGATTCTAGTGCTGGCCTACGCGCTGATCTTCTCGGAAAAACTACACCGTACCAGTGCGGCGATACTCGGGGCGGTGGTGATGATCGGCGTCGGCATGGGCATGGATTTCTATACTCAGGAAGAGGCTATAGCTGCGGTGGACGCCAATACCATCCTGCTGCTGGCAGCGATGATGATGCTGGTCTCTCTGCTGCGTCCCACCGGCGCCTTCGAATATATGGCCGTCTATATCACCCGCTGGGCGAAGGGCGATGCGCGTCTGCTGCTGATCTACCTCAGCCTTGCGGTAAGCCTGATCAGTATGGTCCTGGACAATGTCACCACGGTCATCGTATTTGCGCCCCTGACCGTGTTGATCTGTCGTCTGCTAAGACTCAACCCCATGCCCTATCTGATGGCGGAGGCGATGCTCTCCAATATCGGCGGGGCGGCGACCCTTGTGGGTGACCCGCCCAATCTGATGATCGGCAGTGCGGGCAAAATCAGCTTCAACGATTTTCTGTTCCATATGGGGCCGCCGGTGGTGGTGGTCTGGGCCGGGACAGTGCTCTTACTGCTCTTTCTTTTCCGCAAACAGATGCGCCGTGGCGCTGGAGAGGTTCGGGAGCTGGTCGACACCCATGCCATCAAGGACCTGGCCGGGTTACAGAAAATACTTGTCTCTCTGGCGCTGGTCGTGGGACTGTTTTTCGTTCACCACCATTTTCACTTTTTTCCCGCCTATGCCGCTTTTGTCGGCTTGGCGCTGGCCTTGGCGCTGATGAAGCCTGACATGGATGTGCTGTTCAACGGGGTCAACTGGTCGGTGCTGTTCTTTTTTGCCGGGCTTTTCATGATCGTCGGCGGGGTGGAGGCCTCGGGACTGCTGAACCTGTTCGGCAACTCACTGGCGGAGATGGCGCGGGAACCGGGCCAGCTGTTGCTGGCGGGCCTGATGCTGATGTGGATTGCTGCTGTTCTCAGCGCGGTGGTGGATAACATCCCCTTCACTGTCACCATGATTCCCATCATCCTGGGACTGGAGTCCAGCGGGGTCAATATCGCGCCCCTCTGGTGGGCGTTGGCGTTGGGCGTGGGTCTGGGCGGCAACGGCACCCACATCGGTGCCACGGCGAATATTATCGCGGTGGCGGAGTCCGAGCACTCCAATATTCCCGGCGCCCGTATCACGCCTGCCGCGTGGATGCGCATCGGCATACCGACCACCTTTTTCAGCCTGATCCTGGCCAGCCTGTTCTATAGCCTCTTCTTCGACATCTTTAGATGACCATTTGGTGGTCGGTTCAAGCGCAGCGGAACCGGCAGCGGTCCTCTGCTTCAACCACTGATTGCCCGATCCGCTGCGCTTGATCGGGCCTACGCCTTGCGCAGTAGCAATATTATTCCTGTTGTCTGAAAAGCCATGCTTTCTGCGTCAGTATTTGGTGCAGCGTTATACTTGACTAAATCGCTTGGTATTTCTATAAAACCAGTACCATAGTCAACATCTGAGGGAATAACCATGCATATTCGTACGACAACAGATCCCATCACGTTGCACGAAGTCTCTGATCCTGAACACCACCCCTGCCTCTATGATGGGGATGGTAAGAATGGACTTGAGATCTACTTCGAAAATGAGGAGAACAAGCGTCTCTATATGGAGATGGAGACTGAGGACCACAAGATAGTGCAGGGAAACGATACAGATGATTACGTTGCAGAAGGTTGAGGTGGCGCCATGTTGAGACGAATCTATCTGATGTTTCCGCAGCGGCACCATGTTGAACAGGCGCTGCCTGATCTGCAGAGGCTGGGCGTCGACAGGCGCCACATGCATACCGTCGCCAGGGAGGGCATTGATATCTCCGGGCTTCCCGAGGCATCCGTACGCCAGCGTACGGATTTTGGCGCCCGCCTGGAACGAGCCTTATGGAGCCTGAACCTGCTGACCTTTTTTCTGGCCCTGATACTGTTGGTCGGTAGTCTGCTTGCCGGTTTGGTGGGTTGGGCGCTATTGAATGGTCTGATTATGGCCGCCACCTATCTGGCCGGTAGCTACTTCGTTCGGCATGTGCCGCACGCCCATATGGACGAGTGCCGGAGCGCATTGAAGCACGGGGAGATTCTCCTGATGGTCGATGTGCCCCGCTGGCGGGTGACGGAGATCAGTCGTGAGATCCGCAGATCACATCCAGAGGCAGAGGTTGGCGCAGTCGGCTGGACGGTGGAAGCGCTGCGGATTTGAGGCGCAATCGAAGTGTAGGTCGGGTTACGCTATCGCTAACCCGACCTACCTGACTAACCGGCGATGCCGTTGTGACGCAGCAGCGCATCGATTTTTGGCTCGCGGCCACGGAAGCCGACAAACAGCTCCATGGCATCCCGGGAACCGCCCTGTTCAAGGATGCCCGTCAGAAAGGCAGTGCCTGTTTCAGGATTGAAAACGCCCTGCTCCTCGAACAGGGAGAAGGCATCTGCCGACAGCACCTCCGCCCATTTATAGCTGTAGTAACCTGCTGCGTAACCACCGGCGAAGATGTGGGAGAAGCCGTGGGCAAAGCGGTTCCACTCCGGCGGGGTCAGCACCGAGACCTGTTTGCGTACCTCGTTGAGGATCTCGTAGATGCGCCCACCCCTCTTCGGGTCGTACTCCCGGTGGATGCGGAAGTCGAAGAGGGAAAATTCCAACTGGCGCACCATCATCATGGCGGACTGAAAGTTCTTGGCGCTGGTCATGCGCTCAAACAGGACTTCTGGAATCGGCTCGCCGCTCTCATAGTGGCCGGAGATAAGATCAAGGGCCGCCTTCTCCCAACAGAAGTTCTCCATGAACTGGCTCGGCAGTTCCACTGCATCCCAGGCCACGCCGTTGATGCCTGCCACTGCCGGGTAGTCGATGCGGGTGAGCAGATGGTGCAGGCCGTGGCCGAATTCGTGGAACAGGGTCTCCACCTCACCGTGGGTGAAGAGCGCCGGTTTGTCGCCAACCGGTGGCGAAAAGTTGCAGGTGAGATAGGCGGCCGGCAGCTGGTCGACGGTGTCGGTAAAGAAACGGGTGACGCACTCGTCCATCCAGGCGCCGCCCCGTTTGTGCGGGCGGGCATAGAGGTCGAGGTAGAACTGCCCCCGCTCCTCTCCTCCGGCGTCGCGAATCTCGAAGAAACGGACGTTCGGGTGCCAGCTGTCGACACCCTGGATCTCCTGAATTCTGATGCCGTAGAGGCGCTCCACAACCGCGAACATACCCGGTATCACCCGCGTCTCAGGGAAGTAGGGTTTTAGCTCCTCCTGGGAGATGTTGTGGCGGTGTTGGCGTAGCTTTTCGCTATAGTATCCGATGTCCCAGGCTTCGAGTTCCGTCATGCCGTGTTGCTCTGCGGCAAAGGCGCGGAGTGCTTTCAGCTCATCTAGCGCCTGAGCGTGGGCGCGCTGGGCCAGGTCGGTGAGAAACTGCGTCACCTCGTCGGTGGAGCGGGCCATCTTGCGTGCCAGGGAGCGTTCCGCAAAGTTGTCGAAGCCGAGTAGTTGTGCCTGTTCATGGCGCAGCGCGAGGATCTGCTCCATTACCTCGCTATTGTCCCATCTGCCTGCATGGGGACCCTGATCTGAGGCGCGGGTGGAGAAGGCCTCGTAGACCTCACGGCGCAGTTCCCGGTTGTCGGCGTAGGTCATCACCGGCAGATAGGAGGGGAACTCCAGGGTCAGCAGCCAACCCTGTTGATCACGCTGTTTTGCGGTCTGTTGGGCCAGGGCAAGGGCGGACTCAGGCATTCCGGCAAGTGCAGTCTCATCGGTGATCAGCTTGTTCCACTCATTGGTGGCGTCGAGCAGGTTCTCCTCGAATTTGGTGGTGAGGGTCGACAGTGACTGGCTGATCTCCTTGAAGCGGGTCTTTTTGTCGGCAGAGAGGTCGACGCCGGAGAGATGGAAATCGAGCAGGGCGTCATCCAGTACCTTATGTTGAACGGGGTTCAGCTCTTTCTGCTGTTCGGCGACAGACTTAAAGGCGGCGAAGAGCTCGGCGTTCTGCCCCATCTCGGTGCCATATTCACTCAGCCTGGGCAGGCAGATGTTGTAGGCGCTTCGCAGTGCTTCGTTGTTGACTACCGAATTCATGTGGCTGACCGGAGACCAGGCGCGGCTGAGACGATCGTCGAGCCGCTCCATCGGTTCTACCAGATTGTCCCATGTGAACTCCTGCTCTCCCTTGAGCAGTGCCTCGATCTGTTCCCGGTTATGGGACAACAGATGATCCAGGGCGGGTTCCACATGATCAGGTTTGATTCGGGAAAAGGCCGGCAGGCCGTCCATCTCCAGCAGGGGGTTGTTCATCTGTGATAACTCCGGAATTGAGAAAACGATTGATAGCGGGGAGATGGGGGTGACCCAGTGAAAACCAACCCCGGATAAATCGGGGGGGTTGCAGGCATGATCAAACCCAGTGAATCAGGCAAAAGCGTCTAATCGTTGAAAAATGGTGTCTGTTCCACCCGTGTGGGTTGTTTCATATAGTGGATGATATTGTTTGGCTCAAAGGGAACGCCCTTGTTCAGGTCGCAGAGATAACGATTGTAGAGCGTGTGCCGGTAGTTATCCGATCCGCTGACGACAATTTTTTTCCAGGCCGGTTTTTTCAGCGCCTTCAGGCCCTTGTGGCTGCCGTATGCGTAGACCTTGTATTCGCGGGCGCCGCAGCGGAATCCCTCGTAAGAGGTGTTGAGAGCGCCACGGTTTGAGCGGATGGCGAGCAGCACGCGGATGGCATTGTCCTCTCCGGGCTGCATGGTACTGTGGTCGATAAAAAATCGGAAACGGTCGCTGCTGTCAGTGACCTGGAATTCAGTCAGTTGATCCTCGTTCAGATCTTTCGGCAGAGTGACCTTACCCTCCTCCCAGACATACTCTTCGGCCTGCAGGTTGGGCCTGTCGGTGGGTTGATCGATAAATGGACGATCCTTCGCATTCAACAACAGGGGAAGAGCGAGCAGCAGTAGTGGGAGGTATCGGTAACGCATGGTTTTCCTGGAGTTCAGTGTCACGGGTTCGACCACAGGTCTGGCGCTTGGTTCGGATCCGATGACCCTGGAAAGACGACGTGGGATTCAGATCAGTACAATCCTGGATCAAGGGGATATTACCACGCCAGGGTAAATCATGCGGCAAGCCGTGTGGCCAGCATCCAGGTGCTGACACCGCCAAGGAGGAAAAAAACCGCGATGAAACCGAAGGCAAAACGGCGGTAGCGTTTGACGAGGGCGAATTCTGCGCTGGAGGAGATAATAAAAGGGCGGTTGGAGTCGGGCTGGCTCAGGGTGTGCAGCGACGGTTGATCCTCTATCATCTGTTCATTGGCGACCTCGCGTTCAGCCTTGCGCCGGGCCGATTCCCACTCATCCATGTCGATCGCGCCATTGCCGTCCCGGTCGAAACGTGCGAGCAGTCCGGCGCTGTCCTGTTTCCATTGGCGCAGGCGTTCACGCACCATATCCTGCCGCATGGCCAGCCGGTCTGCCTCGCCAAAGGATTTGAACAGACCGATGGCATAGAGTGGATCGCCAGGGTAGATGGTCTCCTCGGTATAACGGTAGTGGCTGCCCATACGGTAGCTGCGGATATTAAGTTGGAGTCCAAAGAGGGTGGTTGAGCTGTTGGAATCAAGCCCTCCCGTAGCAGGCCCGGTTTGAGGCAGGCTGTTGCTGCCGTACCAGACATTTTTTTCGCTTGGAGTGACATCGGCGCCATCTGGGTCGACGATGCACTCGCCGCTCTCATCCCTGAGTAGAAACAGTCCCTCGCTGCCACCCTGGCGAACGGTGCGCCACCCCTTCTCTCCCTTGCGTTCGATCTTGAAACGGAACCAGCAGCATGGGCTGTGGGTGAGCGGGGTGATGATGGGCTCCCCTTTCATTGCCGCCGCTTCACCGTTCAGCTCCACATAACCCTGGTGGGCTGAACGGATGCGAGAGGTAGGGGTGTCCTCGATGACCCGGGCGCGTATCAGGTTCCGAAATGAGAAGAAGAGTGCTGCGAGGCTCAAGAGGGAGAGAGCGCCGGCCCAGACCCAGAACTCCAGGGTCGCCATGGCAAGCAGATCGGCGGACATTCGGTTCAGCCGAACAGGGTGCCGACATTTACGTCCCTGATCTCCTCCTCGTCAAACTCAAGCAGTTCCGCCGCCTTGAAATTGAGACGACTGGCCAGCAGGATATCGGGAAACTGCTCGATGCGTACATTGTTGTTATTGGCGCTCTCATTGTAGAACTCCCGCCGGTCGGCGATGCTGTTCTCCAGCCCGGTGATGCGGGACTGGAGATGCAGAAAGTTGTCGTTGGCCTTCAGATCGGGGTAGTTCTCCGCCACGGCGAAGAGATTGCCGAGACCGAGGCGCAGCGCGCCCTCGGCGTTGCCGACGGCCCCTATGTCCCCCTGCTGACGGGCGCTGGCAACGGCGGAGCGGGCCAGCATCACCCGCTCCAGGGTCTCCTGTTCAAACTTCATGTACTGCTTGCAGGTCTCCACCAGTTTGGGCAGTTCGTCGTGGCGCTGCTTCAACAGCACATCGATATTCGACCAGGCCTGGGTTACGCTATGCTTGAGCCGCACCAGGTTGTTGTAGATCATTATTCCGTAGATGAGCGTGGCGATGGCCATGCCTGCAATCACAAACAGTACAATTTCCATTATTCAACTCCGCTTATGTCCAATATCCGACTCTTTGAATCTAGCATGCCACAGGTTGCCAACGATGCCTGGATCGATGAAACCGCCGTCGTGATCGGCAATGTGAGTATCGGTTCTCACTCTTCTGTATGGCCCATGACCGTCATTCGCGGCGATGTGCATGCGATTCGTATCGGCATGGGGTGCACTATTCTTGATGGCGCCGTGTTGGAATCGTATTCCATGCTGGGCGCCGGTTCGCTGGTACCTACCGGAAAACACCTTGAGGGGGGCTATCTCTGGGTGGGGACACCGGCCAGGCGGGTGCGCCCCCTCAGCGATCAGGAGCTGGAGTATCTCGATTACTCTGCAGCACACTATGTGCGGCTGATGAAGAGACATACGGGAAAGAAGTGGTAGGAGCGGCGCCTTCGCCGCGATTTGCCTATCAACGGAGTTTCCGCAGCGGGGCGCAGCTCCTACAATTCACAATATCCCACCCACTTGTGGCGGGAGGGTTAATAGAGTCGATTGATCGAGGGATGGCAAATGGATGTGTTTATCGGGAATCTACCGGCTGAAGCCAGGTTGCTGGAGATACAGGATCTGCTGGGCGGCCTGTCAGTGCATACTCGCTTTGAGCGCCGCATGGGACGCGACTGCTTCGACAAGGATTATCACTACTTCATCGTCTTCACCTCATCGGACAGTGAGGGTCGGGCGTTGATCGAGGCGCTGAACGGTAAAATCTTCGATGGCGGCCGCCTCACCGCCCGCGAGTTTATCAAGCGCGCCGATTGTAATGCCCCGGCTCGGGATTGGGATCGCCAGGAACGCCGCTTTAACCGCGCAACATCTGAATAACCGGAACGGTATCAGGCAGGATCTCACGCCACAGCCGGAAGGATTCGGCCGCCTGCTCCACCAGCATGCCCAGACCATCCAGCGCCCGGGCGGCATGACGTGTCTGCGCCCATTTTTGAAATGCGGTGGGTTCATCCCCGTACATCATGTCGTAACACCAGCCGCCTTTGGTCAGTACACCTTCGGGAATCTTCGGCACCTCTCCACCTAGACCTGCGGCAGTGCCGTTGATGATCAGGTCGAACTGCATGCCCTCAAGTTCATCCAGTCCGCAGCCCGCCACCGGGCCGAAGCTGCCAAGGCCGGTGGCCAAAGAGTAGGCTTTGGCCGCAGTGCGATTGGCGATAATGAGCCGCTTTGGTTGTTCTTCGAGCAGGGGGCGCACCACGCCGCGAACCGCGCCACCGGCGCCGAGTATCAGAACCCGCTTTCCCTTGAAGCGAAAACCGTGGTTGATGGTAAGGTCGCGCACCAGGCCGATGCCATCGGTATTGTCGCCCCTCAATTTGCCGCTTTCGAGCCGGATCAGGGTATTGACCGCGCCTGCGGTGTGTGCCCGCTTGCTGAGTTCATCCGCCAGGCGCCAGGCCGCCTCTTTGAACGGCACGGTAATATTGAGTCCCTGGCCGCCATCCTTGATAAAACGTGACACGTCGCCCTCGAAGTCGTCGAGGTTGCCGAGCAGGCGGGTGTATTCGATGGACTCCCCGGTTTGTCTCGCGAATGCGGCGTGGATCAGCGGGGATTTGCTGTGTTCGATGGGGTTGCCGATGACGGCGTAGCTGTCGGTCATGGGTGATTACTCATTCAGCCACTGCGCCACCTCTTTGGCGAAGTAGGTCAGTATGCCGTCGGCGCCGGCGCGTTTGAAACAGAGCAGGGACTCCAGCACCACCGCCTGTTTGTCGAGCCAGCCGTTTTGCGCGGCGGCCATGAGCATGGCGTATTCACCGCTGACCTGATAAGCGTAGGTCGGGACCCTGAAGGTCTCTTTCACCCGACGCACCACATCGAGGTAGGGCATACCCGGTTTTACCATCACCATGTCGGCCCCCTCCTGCAGATCGAGCGCAACCTCGTGCAGCGCCTCGTCTGTATTGGCGGGGTCCTGTTGATAGCTGTACTTGTTGCCGCTCCCCAGATTGGCGGCAGAGCCGACGGCATCCCGGAACGGGCCATAGAAACTGGAGGCATATTTTGCCGAGTAGGCAAGGATGCGGGTGTGGATGTGGCCGTTGCTTTCGAGTATCTCCCGAATGGCGCCGATGCGGCCGTCCATCATGTCGGAAGGGGCGACAACGTCAGCCCCCGCGTCGGCGTGGGAGAGGGCCTGTTTGACCAGGACATCCTTGGTCTTGTCGTTGAGCACATAACCGGTTTCATCGATGAGACCGTCCTGACCGTGGGTGGTGAAAGGGTCGAGGGCGACATCGGTCATGACACCAAGTTCCGGCACCGCCTCTTTCAGTGCCCGCACCGCCCGCTGGGCAAGCCCTTCCGGGTTGAATGCCTCTCTGGCATCCTCTGTCTTGACGGACATAGGGGTGACCGGGAACAGCGCTATCATGGGGACGCCGAGACGGTGCACCTGCTTCGCCTCCTCGACCAGCAGGTCGATGCTCATGCGCTCCACGCCGGGCATGGACTCGACCCCCTCCCTTTCACCGTTCCCCTCAAGCACGAAAACGGGATAGATCAGGTCTGCGGGGGTGAGGATCGTTTCACGCATCAGGCGGCGGGAGAATTCGTCCCGGCGCATGCGGCGCATGCGGGTGGCAGGAAAGGGCGAACGGCTGCTATTGCTCGGCATGGATAGATTCCTGAGTGCTTGGGTAAACCCCGTAAGATACCCTATCATGCAGGCTGTTAACCAATTCTTCGGATCGATCTTGCCCGGAGGCTGCTTTTGTGACGGGCAAGCTGCCGTTCCGAAAGGTTTTTGTGTATAGATATGAGGCAGTACCGGTTATGGAGCAGCAGAACAAATCCCCCCATATTTTCATCGTGGAAGAGGCGGCCTTCGATGAGAAGGTGATCCAGGCCTCTGCAGAACTGCCTGTCATGGTGGATTTCTGGGCGGAGTGGTGTTCGCCCTGTCTATCCCTTGCCCCGGCCCTGGAAAGGGTAATCAAAGAGCTGGATGGGGCTGTGCAGCTGGCCAAGGTGGAAGTGGATGACAATATGCGTCTGGCAGGCCACTACCGTCTGCGCGGATTTCCGACGGTGATCCTGTTCCACCATGGGGAAGAGTTGGGACGATTTCATGGTTCCCGCGCCAGCCACTGGTTACGGGAGTGGATAGAAGAGCATCTGCCCGGTCGGGCTGTATAAAACTGTAGGCTGGATCAGACGCAGCGGATCCGGCGCAAGGCGTTCGTTCATAGCGCATTTTGCCTGATCCGCTGCGTCTGATCCAGCCTACGGGGTGTTGGAGGTAGGATTTGCCAATAAAAATAAGAATTAAACGAATGAGGTTTGATGATCTGCTGCCGGAATAGAGAGGCTGGTCCAGAAAAACTTAATAAAAACAGATGGATAGGTTGTGATTGCAGCAAAAGGATGATCGACAAAAAAATATCTAAAGAATTCTGCGGGGGCGTCGATACATTAAGTAACGGACGACAAATGAATTCGATCCTCCTCCGGCGCTGAAAAATGCGCTGTTTAGGCCCACCCCTTCCCCGGGTGGGCTTTTTTTATGTGCGTGAACCTGGGCTGGGTCTATTCAGGAAGGAGTTCCGGCAGAGGTTTGCCGATGTGGAAACCTTGTGCGTAGTCGACCCCCAGCTCCGCCAGCAGCTGCAGGGTGGCTTCATCCTCGACAAACTCGGCGATAGTCTGCTTGCCGAATCCTTTGGCGACCTCGGAGAGTGCCTTGACGAAGATCTGGTCCTCTTTATTGGAGGCGAGCTGCTGGATAAAGGAGCCGTCGATCTTTACATAATCCACCGGCAGCTGCTTCAGGTAGAAGAAGGATGAAAAACCGACGCCGAAGTCATCCAGTGCAAAGCGGCAGCCGAGTGCCTTGATCTGTTCCATCAACTGTTTTGCCGCTGTGATACTGGAGACCGCGGCGGTTTCAGTGACTTCAAATACCAGACTGCCGGGGTCGACTTGGTGTTTCGCCAGCTGTTTCTTCAGATAGGGCAGCAGCCGGGGATCATCCACCACCATGCCCGAGAGGTTGACCGAGAAGGTGATGTTGCGATGTGACTGCTGCAGCTGCTCAAGCCGCTTGATGGCTTTCTTGAGAATCAAGCGGTCGATCTTGTGGATCAGGCCAGTGGTTTCCGCAATCGGAATGAACAGTCCCGGAGGGATCAGGGAGCCGTCCTGCTCCTGCATGCGGACCAGTACCTCGTAGTGTGAGATACGGCCACTGCTGATCTGCTGGATCGGCTGAAAGTGAAGAATAAAGCTCTCTTGCAAGAGTGCCTGTTCGAGCTGCTCTTTGATTTGGATCTTGGTTTCAATCTGCTCGCGGATGTTTTCGTCAACGGAGAAGATGTGCCAGCTGTCACGTCCTGCATCCTTGGCCTGATACATCGCAAGGTCTGCATTGGCCATCAGATCGTGCACAGTAATGCCGTGGAGTGGGTAGAGTACGATGCCGATGCTGGCGGAGATCTTATGCCTGTTGCCGCGAACCGGCATCTCGACTCTACTGAGTTCCTCCTGGATCTTGTGCGCCACGCCGATGGCCTCTTCCTTACTCGTCTCCCGCAGGGCCAGCGCGAACTCATCGCCGCCAAGCCGGGCCAGCAGATCGGATTCCCGAGTCACTGCATGCAGCCGCTCAGCCACCACCCTGAGCAGGGCATCCCCGGCCTGATGGCCGCTGGTGTCATTGATATCCTTGAACTGGTCGAGGTCGAAATAGAGCAGTGCGGAGGTGTGACCGTAGCGCTTTGCCGCCTGCAGCATCGCTTCGAACTCGATATGAAAACGACGCCGGTTGAACAGTTCCGTCATGGGGTCGTGGTCGGCCAGCCAGGCCAGATTCTTCTCCGCCTGTTGGCGTTCGGTAATATCGATGCCGGCGGAGAGTACTGCTGGATCGTCCTCTCTCGCGATATCAAGCCGTGCATGGAACCAGGAGATTGTGCGGATTTCACCCATTGCGGTAACTATTTCGCAGTCGTGATGGTAGTGGTCCAGGCTGGCGTTACGCAGCTGAAAGAGCTTTACGATTGTCTCCGGATCAAGGTTCTTGGGGTGAAGCAGCTGGTCGAAGTGGAGTGACGGATGAGTTTTCAGATCGTAGGCGGTCAACTGACTTGCAAAATGGTTGATGCTGTTTATCCGGCCGTCTGTGCGCTGGGTGATGATAATGATTTGGGCAGTATCCATCAGGCCCTGCACGAAATCGCGCTGCTGCGCCAGTTCACTGGTGCGCTGCAGCAGGTGGTGGGTGCGGCTGTTGATCTCTGACTGCAGGGCTTCCAATTGGAAGATAAGTGTTTCCGTTGTCTCTCCGAGCTGGTCTATTTCATCGTGAGAGAATGATTCATTTGTGGTTGACTTCAGTGATGAGCGGGCTTGGCCGTAGGCCTGCTTTGCCAGCAGCGGCAGGGTGGTTGACACGCGTTGCAGCCGTGCCATTGGGCCCCATAGCAGCATCAGCAATAGCAGCTCGGTGAGCAGAATCCCGGCGACTCCGGCAGTGATGCTGTTGCGAAAGGCACTCTCCATAGCCTGGATATGCCCGGAGATGTCTTCGATGATCAGCAGGTGGGCCGGCGTGCCGGTTTCATCACTGGTCAGCGGAAAGGCTGTTATTTCCAGAGTCTTGTTTTCCAGCTGCAGCTGTTCGCTCTGGGAGAGGTTGGTAAACTGCAGATGCTCTGCTGCCTTGTTCAGACGTTGCAGATTGGCATGTGCGCCGGAGAGAGCCGTTACCCGCATCTCCCAGGGAGTGAGAAAGCCTTTGGAAGCTGCATTGCTTGGATGGTCTTTGACCAGGACAGCAATACCGGCACCAGTGATCCGCTGCAGTCTGACCACCGTGTCTGCGACCAGTTCGCCGACGACCAATACGCCGGCCATGCTGTGGTCCTGCAGCACCGGGACGGAGACATACTGTCGGCATTCGCGTCGGCAGGCGAGTGCGCTGGCAGGTTCCTCACTCTCGATGACGTGATCGACCAGGGTGCGGTTCAGCGTCGGGCCGATGTTGCGTCCCCAGGTGAACAGCGGTGCACCCGCCTTTGAAAAATAGAGGATGGTATCCACCCCCCACTCAATTTGCAGCAGGGAGCCGTGTTCTTTAACAATAGCGCTGATCTGCTGCGCAAGACCCAGTTCCTCTTCTGTATCGATGTCAAGCTCGGGTATCAGTCCGGCTATGCTGAGAAGCCTTGAATAGGTTCCCTGCACCAAACCGTCAACTTCCCTGGCGCGTTGTTCCCGAACCTCTGTGCGTTGTAATTCGAATTGATCCTTCTGCTTCAGATAAGCGATTGCCGTTAAAGAGACGTTGATGAGGACTAATAAAAGGCTAAGTAGAATCAACAGTTTCCACTTAAGACTGATAAAACGAGGTTTGCGTTGCTGTCTGGTTGTCATGCGCCCGTATCTGCTGAATCAGAATCGATAGGAGGCGAGCAGGCTGAACATCTGCCAATGGCGTTCTGTTTGGAAAAGGTTGTTTTCCCTTGATGAGAGCCAGGCAGTGCCATCAACCCAGTGGTATTCACCACGAACCATGAAGGCGGGTGTGATGTCCCAGCGCAGCCCCAGGGTCCAGTCCTTGGCAAACATGTTGTGGGCAGGTATGCCAAAGGGTCCGGCCTCCTGTTTGGTGCCGTCCCGGTCGTCCCGGTTAAGATAGCTGACGTCGTAACGGGCGATGATCTCCCAGTCGCTGAAAAGATCGTGGACTAACTGCAGATAGTAACCTTCGGCTGTGTTGTCCCCGTCGGGCTGGAGGGCTCCCAAGTCCCGGCTTATCACATCCTCCTGCATATATTCCGTGGTGAAGTGCCAAGACTCTGCATTGTATTGGAACGAGAGTACCCGCAATTGGATGCCGGTAGTGCCGTTGCTGAAGGGGTCTGTGGGACCGGGTTCGAAGTCGAGATCGCCGTCGGCAATGGTGGCTGAGAGCCGGATGCGGCCGCCATCCAGTTCGTAGATGACCCGGCCAAAAAAGAAGAGGTCGGCACTCAGTTCGCCCTGCCAATCATTCCCAAGATAGGCGTATTCCACATTTTCATCCGTCACTGGCTTGCCCATGCCGCCCTGGAGCAGCAGATCCCCCCAATCTGTCAGCAGGTCGCCGTATATCTCAAAGCCGTCATTGGAGAGTTCCAGATTTCTCACCTTGTCAAAATAGATCGATTGGGGCAGAAAGTTGGTGGGACGGGTGAAGGCGACATCCCGGGTCTCGTTGTAGAGACCGATGGGGGTCTTGACGCGGCCGATTCGCAGACCGATGCTCCCATTGTCGAAATTTGCGAAATGGTAGTCGAGAAGACCGTAGTCGAGACTCAGAGAACCGTCCTGCATCTCACCTGCGGTGAGCGAGAGAAGCTGGCCGGAGATCTGTAGTTGCGGGGTTAGCCGATAGGAGGCATTGAGGCCGAGTTCGCGAAAGTCCCAGCTGCCGTTACTGCTGTCACCGAACCAGTTGTTGGCGGATGTGTGAGTGTAACCCTGACTAAGAAACCCGTGAATCTGCAGGTTTTCATCAGCAAACAGGGAGGCTGCCGTCGCCAGTGGCGGCAGCAGCCAGCTGAGCAGGACGAGCCGTCTACTCCATTTCCAGAATCTGTACCGATTCATCTCTGTTGTCCTCGGAAATATAACCGACTGCGCCGGGAGTCTTTTTTATCATCTCTATCATCTCCGCCTCTGACTGGACGGTGTCGGGAGCCTGTCCGGTCCCTGAAAAGACTTTTCTGTCCCATGCGCGGCGAAGCTGATGGGGAAATATCCCCAGCAGCTGTTTTGCGAATGCTTTGTGTAGTTTGTGTTTGTCGGGAAAGACAAAGACCCGAATGGCCGCGCCATCGGGCCAGACCTGGCGGCGCATGCTGAAGACCGCGCGTGCGGTGTTGCGGCTGATCTCTGTAATATCAGCGTCTGGATGGGTGATCAGTTGCAGCGCAAAAGCCTGGCGGGATGGAAAAAAAAGCAGACTGAAGGCGAGTAGCAGTATCAGCACCATGGGGAGGCATCGGGGTGAGACCCAGTCCGGGATAGCTGCGGTACGATCCTGCCGTTTTTCCATGGTACTTGTCGCAATCCTTTTTGATGCAGACAGCATAACGTAATTTGTTGATTCAAAATCCCATAGCGGCCGGTGGCGCTGTGTCTTGAGTCGTTTGGTATGTGGCCGGGAATTGAATTTCTTCTCTTCTACCCCCTGCTGATCCGACCGGAAAACAGATCGCGAATGGGAGTGGGTTGTCTCAGGTCGCCTGTCTCGCCATGCAGAATCAGGTCGATGGTGCCACCGCAGCGGCTGCGCACCTGTAGTGCATTGCGGGCTGGAGGACGAGCGCTGAGGTTGGCGCTGGTGGATATAAGTGGCCTGTCGCAGGCGTGGCAAAGGGCTGCGGCAACTGGATGGTCGGTGACTCTGACCGCCACGGTCGAATGTTTTCCGCGTATCCAGACGGGGAGATCCGCGGCGGCGGGCAGCAGCCAGGTGACTGGGCCGGGCCAGCTGTCGAGCGCCGGTTTGAGTTTTGTTTGCGGGATCTGGGCCAGGTAGGGCCGCAGTCTTTCGAAGCTGTCTGAAATGAGGATCAGACCCTTGTCGGCGGAGCGTTTTTTCAGCGCCAATAGGCGGAACACTGCCAGAGGGTTGAGTGGGTCGCAACCCAGCCCGTAGACTGATTCAGTGGGATAGGCGATAAGACCGCCCCCGAGCACCGTCCGAACGGCCTGTCGGAGGCGCCAGGGGTGGATGACAGGCTTAGCCGGCAAGTTCGGCCTGGAGCTTGGCGTCCTTGTCGATGACGCCTTGGGCATTGGCCTGCCGCTCTTCACGGATGCGTACCGCCAGCGCCGCATCACCAAGCGCGAGGATCTGGGCAGCGAGATAGGCGGCGTTCTTGGTGCCAGCCTTGCCCACTGCCACGGTTGCCACCGGAATACCGCCTGGCATCTGTACGGTGGAGAGCAGGGAATCCATGCCCTTCAATGGCCCTGCATCAAGGGGTACGCCTATCACCGGCTTCAAGGTGGCGGCTGCCACGGCCCCGGCCAGATGGGCCGCCAGACCAGCAGCAGCAATGAAGGCATTGCAGCCTCGATCGTCTGCATCTTTGACGTAGTTGTGGGTGACATCGGGCGTACGATGGGCCGAGGTGATCTTCACTTCGTATGGGATCCCGAGAGAGCCTAAGACCTCCAGAGTTGCCTGCATGACCGGAAGGTCGGAATCTGAACCCATCAAAACGGCGACAAACGCTGTACTCATAACAAACCTGCAAAAGTGCTGTGGAGGACAGTCGAAGATACCGGAAATTGGGTGTGGCTACTACAATTGAGGCGATAGATTCATCAGTTTGTTTCAATATGTCCTTTTTACTGAGAAAATCGTTAAAATTTGCAAACGAATCGATCTATCTAGATGTCAGGTATGGCAAAAGGGATTTACAGAATGGTTTCCTCCCCGTTTACATCTATTGCACTGTTGGCAATGTTGCTGCTGTCGTTAAGTGCGGAGGGGGGGAGTGTGCCGCTCAGCGTACAGGAAAAAGCATGGCTGGATCAGCAGGTGCAGGTTCGGGTGGGGTTGATCGATGGGATGGCGCCCATCAGCACCTACAAGGAAAATCGTCAGCCGTCGGGTATCGCTGCAGATTATCTGCGTTTTGTAGGCCGGAAGATGGGCCTGGAGCTGAAACTCGTCCCTTTCGAGGACAGGCCGGCCCTGGATGCCGCGATGATGGCCGGGGAGTTGGACCTGTCTGCCGTGGACGACTGGACGCCGGAACGTACTGAGTTCCTGCTGTTCACCCGCCCCTATATCAGTCTGCCCGGTGCGTTATATGCGTCTGGGCGCATGCCTCAACTGACGCTGCAGGAGTTGCCTGGAAAGCGGGTGGCAGTGGTGGAGCTGAGCGCCTGGCAGGATTGGCTGATGCGGGAGTTGCCCGACATCACACTGGTGAAGGTGTCTGATGTTGCCAATGGCTTGTTGAGTGTCGCCATGGGTGATGCCGAGGCTTATCTTGGTGATACTGCGACTGCCAGGCACCTGTTGACGCAAGGGGCTGCCCCTGGCGTTATGGAGGTGGCACAGGCAGGGCGTTCAAGAGATCTTTCTTTTGCGGTTGGCAAGGACAATCAAATGCTCGTCAACATCCTGCAGAAAGGGCTGGATCGCATCTCACCTGAAGAGCATTTGGAGATCCGCAAGCGTTGGCAGGTACTCGATCAGCCGCCGCTGTTGCAGAATAGTTCAGTGGTGTTCATATTGTTGATTCTGCTGGCACTGCTTTGGATCGGTGTTTGGGTCTGGGGTTTCAAGCATCTGGTGGATCGCAAGGTAACGCGCAGAACCGTCGGGTTGAAGCGCTCTCTCCACCGGCGGCGGCGGGTTGAGAGTGAGCTGAAGGAGGATCGCGAACGATTAAGACTGCGATTGGCGCAGGTAGATCGTGACAGTGGGGTGGCCCAAAATCACCTCACCCTGTTGAGGCTGTCGGTTCTGTTTGGCGGCTGGGAGTGGGATGTAAGGAGGGAACGGCTGCGTTGGGACGACAACCTGCAACGAGTTTTCGGCTTTCGGCCGGGAAGTTTCGATGGAACATTTGATGCGTACCTGGGTCGAATCCATGTTGATGACCGGGAAGCCGTAGTGGCAGCCTTCAAGAAATCGCTGCAGGGTGACGCCGATTTTTGCATCGAGTACAGGATCGTCAAACCGGGTGGAGAGGTCGTGTGGTTGGTTGATAGCGGTCGGTTCGTTCGAAATGCAGGTGGCAGTGGCGCCCGTTTGCTTGGTGTGGCCCGGGTCAGAGAGGGGCGGGATGGCCAGAGCATGTTAACATCCGCGGGTTCGACGGCTACGAATGAAGAGAAGCCCTTACAGGGGTTTGCATATAAAGGTCTCTGAAGCTGGGAACTTGATTTCCTCCCGAGTTCCTGGGGGAATGAGTGTTGTTGGGGGCGCGAACTTCAGGGATGGAGAAGGAGTTATACAGATGTTTATTCGTCTCGCACTGCTTTTAGTGCTGATGAGCGGGGCTCTACCCGCAATTGCCAGTGCCAGTATCGGGCCTTCCGAAATGGTGCAGCATACGATGGATGATGTGGTGGGGGTTCTGAGCGACAAGGGGCTGACATCTGCGGAACGCCGGGACCGCGTCAACACCATCGTGGATGAAACCTTCGATTTTCAGGCAATGTCACAGGTCATTCTGGCGGCCAACTGGAGAAAGGCATCCGCAAATCAACGGGCGCTTTTTGTCGAACTGTTCCGGGAGTTGCTGGAGAATACCTATTTCTCCGCTCTGGACAGCTATTCAGGCCAGACTTCGCGTTTGGGCAGGGAGCGGGTAAAGGGCAAACGGGCACAAGTACAGACATTTGTCGTTACCAGTAGCGCTGAGATACCGGTCAGTTACAAACTGCGACAGAAACAGGATGATTGGTTCGTCTATGATGTGGTTGTGGATGGTGTCAGTCTTATCAGTAACTACAGAACGAGCTTTCGCAACCTGGTCAAGCAGAAGGGGATGGATGGTCTGCTTGAGCAGCTGCAGCAGAAGGTTGCCAAATTAAGGTCGAAGCAGACACCAGCACAATAGCTTTGTTTGGTGCGCAAACACCCTCTTCCGGGACTGCTACACTAGCTGTAGTGTAGCCGATGCACCGATACTCACGCTGTTTCAAGATACAAGATAGCCCCATTGATTCCAGATAGCACAGATTATCCCAATAACAAGATCATCTGAAGGAGAAGCTTCATGTTTAGAAAGACACTCGTCACTGTCGCAATAGCGACGATTTTGCCTCTAAGTGCAACGGTTTTTGCCGATGCCACCACCGCCCCTGATGCTGCTGCCGATGCAACGGCCATCGAGCAGGAGGTTGTCGCAGATTCGATAGTTGCTGCAGAGGCAACGTCTGCAGAAACTGCCCCGGTCGTGGCAATTGAGTCTGTGCCGAAAGAGAGTGTCGCAGTCACCACCGAGGCGCCTGTAGTGGAGAAGAGCGTTGCCGCCCCCGCCGAGGCACTAGCACCAGTGGTGACAGCCCCTGCTGGCAGAGGAATGATGCAGCATCACAAGTCGATGCAAAGCATGGAAGAGCGTATGAAGGCGCGCCAAGAACGCTACCAGGCGCTGCAGAAACGGGCGCTCGAGTCCGGTGTGCTGCTCCCGGACCATCCCACGTGGATGGATAAACCTGAAGTGGCGGATCTGCGTCCCTCCATGGAAGAGCGTATGGAGAGGATGAAGGCGCTCCGCAACATGAATTCGGAAGAGCGGGATGCCTATCGTCTTGAGCGTTATCAGGCGATGCGGGAACGTGCGGCCGAAGTGGGACTTGATCTGCCCGAGAAGCCCCCGTGGAAAGACCGCCCTGCAAGACCTGAATTGAATCAGGATGATGAGTGGGCCAGGCAGCAGGCGGTGATCGACGGTATGACACCGGAAGAGCGTGCCGCTTGTCATGCAATGCATCGTCGCCATATGCGGCAGATGGGACCGGGTCGCGGCATGATGCAGCACCCTCAGATGCCGGCGATGCCTGGGCGTGGATTTGGTCCGGGCCGCATGATGGGGCCGGGCGCTGGATACGGTCCCCAAGGCGACTTCTGGGATCCAAGCCGCTGATGAGGCGTAGGCCCGATCAAGCATAGCGGATCGGGCAACCCGGGTTTGAAATAGAAAACCCGTGAAGCCGGTTCCGCAAGCTTGAACCGGCCTATACTTCGCTTTATTGCCGTCTGGCGTCAGCCACCAGCGCTTCTGCCGCTTCCCGGCTCAGGTAACGCCAGGGTCTGGGTAGCAAACCGGGCACCAGTGACTGGTATCGTTGATAGGCATCTCCATGATAGACCACCAGTTTGCGCTCCTCGATACGCGAGCCGTAGATGAAGTAGAGCGTCATCATGATCGCTGAGACCAGCATTGCGGCGTCCATTTCCCGGCTCCATATCAATCCAGTCCCAGGCTGTACCAGGGGTGTCTGACGTAGCGGTGCAGGGGGGAGATGTGGAAATTCTCCTGGTCGTGAACCTCCCGGATACGCAGCCGCAGCTGGCGCAGGCCGATAAATTCTCCGCTATCGTAATATCGCGTCGACCATAGAAAACCGAGGATCGCCAGCAGCGTCAGGCCGTAGGTGAACCAGGACAGGGCGGCATTGAACTCCCACAGAGGTGAGCTGTGCCAATGCCACATCAATCCCAGCGGTGGCAGCAGTAACAGCACAGCGAGCAGGTTGAAAGTGATGCGATACCAGGGCATGAAAGTGGGGTAACGTTTCGCAACCCAGTGCTTGGCTGTGAGAGAGGCAAGCAGCGAGTGGCTCAGAAAATAGAGCAACCAGAGCGTGGCAAGTATGAGCAGGTTTCCGTATTCGTGCATGCTGTTCAGGGAACCTCCGACAGAGACTTCATAGTTTGGTAGGGTGCGCTGTGCGCACCAGAATAAGCAGTTACAGCAATCACGGTGCGCAGGTTGCACCCTGCGTTCGCCACATGCAGAGAACATGCCGATCATCATCACGAACTTCAAAACTTGCCCGTTACGACGATTTTAGTCGATCCAGCCGCAGCCGTTGCCGCTCGTCAAATAGCCGTCGTGAACCGAGCCAGACCGCTGCGGTGGCGCCGAAGCCGGTGCCGGCAGAGATCAGCAGCAGGATCAGGATCTGGTACTTGGCCGCTTCGAAGGGGGGGCTGCCGGCGAGTATCTGGCCGGTCATCATGCCAGGCAGGCTGACCACTCCGGCGGCGGCCATGGCGTTGATGATGGGGATCAGGCCGCTGCGCAGGGCGTTGCGGCGAATCTCTCCGATGGCGTTGTGCCAGTCGTGGCCCAGCATCAGCCGCGCTTCTATCTGATGGCGCTGTTGCCAGGCGTTGTGGGTAAGGTTGTCGAGACTGATGGCGATGCCCGACATGGTATTGCCCAAGAGCATCCCCAGTAGGGGTATCAGGTACTGCACCGAATACCAGGGCTCCACCTGGATGATCACGTTGAGCGTCAGAATGGTCACGCTGAAGGAGGAGATGAACATGGAGAGGGTGCCAACCCCCATGCCCCAGATCCCGCTGAAGCGTCGTGCCTGCCGGGCCATGACCTCGTAACCCGCCATAAAGAGCATGAAGAGCGCCAGAGCTGCAATAAACAGAGGGTGGGACTGGGCAAAGAGGCTCTTCAATACCAGCCCCAGCAGGGTCAGTTGCACGATGCTGCGCAGGGCGGCGATCAGCAGTTTTCGTTCCACGCCGAGAGAGAGGCGGAAGGTGAGTATCGCCAACAGCAGCACCAGGCTGGCTGCCAGGCCAAGGTCGAGGGCGCTGAGCCGAATCAGTTCCATGTCGTCTCCTGCAGTCGGCCCTGAACAATCTGCAGCTGCCGCTGGGCGACCCGCTGTTGCTGCGCCGGGTCGTGGGTGACCCAGATCACCGCGCTATGCTGGGTTTTTCGCCATGACTCGATGAGCGTTTCCACCCGCTTCCTGTTGGTCTGATCCAGATTGGCTGTGGGTTCGTCCAGTAGCAGCACCTTGGGGTGGTTGAGCAGTAGCCGGGTCAGGCCGAAACGCTGTTTTTCACCACTGGAGAGACGGGAGACACTCCAGCTTTCGCTCTCGGGAGGAAGACCGAGAGATTGCAGCAGGGAGAGATCCTGCCGTGGCAGGTGGTCGCTGATCCGTTCAGCCCACCAGGCACTTTCTGCCGGCAGCAGGCCGACTCGTCTGCGCCACTCAGACCCTGTGAGAGACAGGCGAGACGCCTGGTCGACGAAGGCTTCCCCCTGATGTTGCGCATCGAGATCTGCAATGGCGCGCAGCAGAAGCGACTTGCCACAACCCGAGGGGCCGGTAAGTGTGATGCACTCCCCTGCCGCCAGCTCGAGATCGAAGGCCGCGAGCAGAGGTGTCTGGAAGGCTTTGAGGGTCAGGCTGCCCATGAGGGATTGCTCAGTCGCAACGCCGAAAGATCAGATCCCAGACGCCGTGACCAAGGCGTTGGCCCCGTTGTTCAAAGTGGGTAAGGGTGCGGTCTGCCGGACGCGGTGAGAAATTTCCCTGGCCTGCAGAGTTTTCAAAGCCCGTCGCTTCGCTGAGTACCAGCAGCATCTGTTCAGCATAGTCCTCCCAGTCGGTGGCCATATGCAGAAAGCCGCCGGGCCTGAGCGCCCGCTGCACCAGTTGTGTGAACTCCGGTTGTACGATGCGGCGCTTATGGTGTTTCTTCTTGGGCCAGGGATCGGGAAAGAACAGGTAGAGCCCATCCAGGCAGCCGACAGGCAGATGGTGGCGCAACAGCTCCATGGCATCGCACTTCAGCACCCGGGCATTGTCGCTATCGCTCTCTTCCAGCTTCAGCATCAGGCTGCCGACACCGGGGCCGTGTACCTCGACGCCGAGGTAGTTCTGCTCCGGATGACGAGCCGCCAACGTGGACAGCGTCTCCCCGTTGCCGCAGCCGATCTCAAGAAACAGTGGGTGGCTGTTGCCGAAAATGGTGGTCGGGTCGATCTGGTCTGTGGCGGGGAGCTCCAGCCCGTAACGGGGCCAGAGTTCCTCAAAGGCCCGTCTCTGGGCCTGGGTGGTGCGGCCCTGGCGCAGCACGAAGCTGCGGATCGGGGGATGGGTTGTCGATGTCTCTTCTTCCATCTAACCAGTGCCCGTCCGGAAACACTGTTTTAACCACGAAGCGCACGAAGTACACGAAAATTTATTGTTAATCAATTTATTACCTTCGTGTGCTTCGTGCTCTTTGTGGTTGGTTATGGGTTTTCAGATGACACTAAATCAGCGTGTATTGTCACTCGTCACGAATCAGAAAAAGAGCCCGTCCATCGGCGAAGAGGCGGAGGCAAATCGTTTGGCGGGCATGCGTCCAGCGAGGTAGGCTTCGCGCCCGGCCTGGATGCCTTTCTTCATGGCGGATGCCATCAGCACCGGATTTTGGGCAGCGGCGATAGCAGTGTTCATCAGCACGCCGTCGCAGCCCAGTTCCATGGCAACTGCAGCGTCGGAGGCGGTGCCCACGCCGGCGTCCACCAGGATCGGCACATTGGCATTCTCCACGATGGTGCGGATGTTCAGGCGGTTGCGAACGCCAAGTCCGGAGCCGATAGGGGCGGCCAGCGGCATCACCGCAACGCAGCCTAGCTCTTCCAGTTGTCTGGCGACGATAGGGTCGTCGTTGGTGTAGACCATGACGTCGAAGCCGTCCTTGATCAGCTCTTCGGCGGCACCCAGGGTCGCAATGACGTCGGGGAAAAGGGTCTTCTCATCACCCAGAACCTCCAGCTTCACCAGGTTGTGCCCATCGAGCAGTTCCCTGGCCAGGCGGCAGGTGCGCACGGCAGTTTTGGCATCGAAGCAACCGGCAGTATTGGGCAGATAGGTGAACTCACTGGGCGGAAGTACCTCCAGAATGTTCGGCTCGTCCCTGTTCTGTCCCATATTGGTGCGGCGCACTGCGATGGTGACGATCTCGGCGCCGCTGGCATCAATGGCGGCGCGGGTCTCGGCCATATCCTTGTATTTGCCGGTACCCACCAGTAGGCGGGAGGTGAATTCGCGGCCGGCGACGGAAAAAGAGTCGGTTTTGGTATTTTCGTTTGGCATGTTCTTTATCGGAAATTAGAAGGACAGGAGATGAGTGATTTCGGTTGATCTGCTTTATCCGCCGCCGACGGCGTGGATGATCTCAACCTTGTCACCGGCATGCAGGTGATGGCCGCTGAAGGTGCTGCGGGGAATCAGTTCCTCGTTGACCTCGACGGCGATTCGCTGCTCAGTGAGTTCAAGCTGTTCAATCAATCCTACCATGTCCGTGTCATCGGGGATTTGCTTTTCTGCGCCGTTTATATAAATCTGCATCTTCAGGTCTCTGCGCTGACAGTCGAGTAGTTGGATGTAGCCAAGCGGCGAGTTTACACCAATCCGGCGGCGCATATAAATGGAGACGCAACGGAAGTATTGATCTCAAGGTTTGGGGAGCGGGTCTTTTGGAACAATGGAGTGAAGATCTAATTCCCGTCGAGCGTGCGCGTACGCTCGACGGGATGTTTTATCAGCGGGTGCGGCGTACGCCGGATGCCCTCGCTTATCGCAGTTACGACAGAAAAGAGAAGCTTTGGTACGACCTGACCTGGGCCGAGATGGGCGAGCAGGTGGCGCGCTGGCGTCAGGCGCTTGCCGGAGAGGAACTCGAATCCGGTGATCGGGTGGCAGTGTTGTTGCGCAACAGCCCGGAGTGGGTGATGCTCGATCAGGCCAGCATGTCACTGGGACTTGTGCTGGTGCCGCTCTATACCGATGACCGTGCCGAAGCAATTGCCTACATCATGGAGGACGCAGCGGTAAAGCTGTTGCTGGTGCAGGATGCAGGTCGCTGGAACCGCATGGCCCCGGCGTTGGCGGATCTGCAGCAGTTGCAGCGTGTTGTCGTGCTGGAAGCAAACAAAGAGCCGGTACAGATGGGCGAAGAGGGCGATGTGGTCCTGACAGCGGATAGCTGGCTGCCGGTGAAAGGCGAACCTTTGACCCAAAGGAGTGCCGACCCGGACAGTCTTGCCTCAATCGTCTACACCTCAGGCACCACAGGGCGGCCCAAAGGTGTGATGCTGAGTCACATGAACATGCTCTCCATCGCCCACGCCTCGCTGACTGTGGTGGACTGCTATCGGGAGGACAGCTTTCTCTCCTTTCTGCCGCTCTCCCATACGCTTGAAAGGACCGCCGGTTACTACCTGCCGATGATGGCCGGTGCCTCAGTCGCTTTCGCCCGCTCCGTTACGCAGCTTGCGGAGGATCTGCAGAACATCAAGCCAACGATCATTATTGCGGTGCCGCGTATCTTCGAACGGGTCTATGCCAAGCTGCACGATCAGATGAAGAAAAAACCGGCCATCGCCCGCCTGCTGTTCAACCTGACGGTCGATATCGGTTTCAAGGATTTTGAGCGGCGTATGGGGCGTCGTCACTGGTCCCCTTCGTTGTTGATGATGCCGCTGTTGCGGCGTTTGGTGGCGGACAAGGTTCTGCAGAAACTGGGTGGCCGCCTGCGTGGCGCAGTCAGCGGCGGGGCGGCATTATCGCCGGAGATTGCCCGTATCTTTCTTGGGCTTGGGCTGCCGATGGTGCAGGGCTACGGTCTCACGGAGACCAGCCCGGTGATCAGCGTCAACCCGCTGAGCGACATCAGGCTGGGCAGTGTGGGCATCCCGTTGCGGGGAATCGAAACGAAGATCGGCGAAAACGATGAACTGCTGGTCAAAACGCCGGGCATGATGCTCGGCTACTGGAATAATCATGCCGCGACAGCGGAGATGATCGATGCGGATGGTTGGCTGCACACCGGTGATCAGGTGCGCTTTGACGAGGATCGGCACATCTATATCACTGGCCGGCTCAAGGATATTCTGGTGTTATCCAACGGCGAGAAGATTCCTCCTGCAGACATGGAGCTGGCGATTGCCCTGGATCCGTTGATTGAACAGGTGTTGGTGGTGGGAGAGGGTAAATCCTACATGAGTGCGCTGGTGGTGTTGAATGCAGATCTCTGGCCCGGCCTGGCGGATGAGTATGGCTTGGACGCCGCCGATCCCGAGAGTCTGAAAGAGAGTCGTCTCCAGCATGAGGTAATGAGTCGTATCAAGGCTGCCCTTGGTGGCTTTCCCGGTTATGCCAAGATTCGCCGGGTGGCGTTGTTGCTGGAGCCCTGGACCGTGGATAATGGCATGTTGACGCCGACCCTGAAGGTCAAGCGTCCGATGGTGTTGGAGCTCTGTGCGAGAGAAGTGGAAGCGCTTTACGACAGTGGACCTGCGTCGGCGTGATCAGTCGCTGACACAGCGTCTTCGGCTTGCTAGAATCGTCTCTCCTACGCGGGTATCGTATATCGGTATTACCCTAGCTTCCCAAGCTAGTGAGGCGAGTTCGACTCTCGCTACCCGCTCCATTTCATGCTTCTGTTTGGGTTCCCGGGCAGCGTCCGCGAACTGATACCCCTGCAAGTGAATTCGTCTCTCCGGGTTTATCGGTGAATGGGTGTCGGTATTTCCATTGTTGATTGATCTTTCCATGCATGTTTTCATTTGGAAGCTATGATGGTACTGACAAAAAACAACACACATGTTCCCAACATATGTTTCATAGGAAGCGCTTTCCATGACCGCAATTTCGTTAATGGATCCAAGTCCCACTGTGCTGAAACCGACCGACACAATCAGCACAGCTGTCCAGGAGATCATGCAACACCGCTATCGCCAGGTGCCGGTAGTTGCAGAGGACGGGAGCTTTCTGGGTGTGTTCGGGGTCAACTGCCTGCTGAAACTGGTTCTGCCCAAGGCCGCGGTCATGGAAAAAGGGCTCACCAGTCTCTCTTTTGTCTACGAGTCGTTGGGGGATCTTCACCATCGTCTTAAAGATACGGAGCATGAGCCGATCTCCATCTGTATGAAACAGGATGTCGAGATTGTCACACCCGACACCTCATTGGTGGAGACCCTGTTGGTCCTCTACCGCAATCGAACCAGCATCCCGGTGGTGGATCCCGAAAACAATAAACTGCTTGGCATGATTTCCTACTGGGATGTCGGCGAAAAGATCCTCTCTGCAGAAGGGTGATCGCAATTGCATAATATCCATCAGCCGGATGTGATCTTTGGGCTCGACCCGCTCTGGTTTGCCGGTGCGTTATTCGTATTCACCTATGCGATGATTCTTACCGAGCGCCTAAATCGCGCTATCGTCTCGCTGACTATGGCCTGCCTGATGATCCTTGGCGGTGTATTGACTCAGGAAGCCGCTTTTCAGGGTGTGGATTTCAACACCCTGGGGTTATTGACCGGCATGATGATCATTGTTGGAATCACCAAGGATTCAGGGGTGTTTCAGTATCTGGCCATCTGGTCCGCCAAGCGGGTCAATGCCGATCCCTGGGGCATCCTGGTCACCCTTGTCCTGGTTACCGCGATACTCTCCGCACTGCTGGATAATGTCACTACCGTACTATTGATCGCCCCCGTTACCCTGCTTATTACCGATGCGCTCAAGGTCAGTGCCTATCCCTATCTGTTTGCCGAGATATTCGCCTCCAATATCGGCGGCACGGCAACTCTTATCGGCGATCCTCCCAACATCATGATCGGCTCTGCCGTAGGGCTGAGTTTCAATGATTTTCTGTTCAATATCGCACCCCTGTCCCTGATTGTTCTACCCCTGACCCTGATCCCCATCTACCTCATCTGGGGGCGCAAACTCGTCGCTGACCCACAGAGCCGCCAGCAGGTCATGAACTACCGGGAGGCGGATGCCATCACCGATCCACGCCTGCTCAAGCAGTCGATGTTCGTACTGGCGCTGGTGATGGCCGGATTCATCCTGGCCCATGATATCCACCAGCAGCCAGCTACCATTGCCATGTTCGGTGCTGCAGTGTTGCTGATTTTAATCAACCTGCCGAAGGATCCCAGCGAGCAGTCCAAACGGGTGCACAAAGCCTTTTGCGAGGTGGAGTGGACCACCATATTCTTCTTTATCGGCCTGTTTATCGTAGTTTATGGTGTGGAAACCACTGGCCTGCTGGAGATGCTGGCGCATCAGGTGCTGGATCTTACGGGCGGGGACAAGCCAACCACTGCCATCGCCATCCTCTGGATCTCAGCTGTGGCATCAGCGGTGGTGGATAACATCCCCTTCGTCGCCACCATGATCCCGCTGATCGAGAACATGGCGGTAACTTTTGGTGGTTCCGATGAGTTGATGCCTCTGTGGTGGTCTCTCGCCCTGGGCTCCTGCCTGGGGGGTAACGGCAGTCTGGTCGGGGCAAGCGCCAACCTTATCGTGGCGGGATTCGCCGAGCGTGCCGGACAGCCGATACGCTTCCTACCGTTCATGTTGATGGCTTTCCCATTGATGCTGATGTCGATACTGGTGAGTAGTATCTACGTTTACCTGCGGTATTTTTAAGCGCCGGCAGTTTCTTCCTTTTTTATGCCCTACAGCTGATCAATGAGAGCCTGCCATGTTAAAACTCTATGAGGCTGCTGACCGCATCGAAGCTCAGATGTTCAAGGATTTCCTTCAGGAAAAGGGGATCGAAACGGTGATACTGGGAGACTACCTGTCCGGTGCCGCCGGAGAGTTGGCGGCCAATATCTTTCCGGCGCTCTGGGTGGTGAATGAAGAAGATTTGCCAGGCGCGAAGGTTCTGTTACAAATTTTTACAAATAATCAGATCCAGACAGTTGGCCAAACTGCATGGGTCTGCTCAAAATGTGGTGAAAAGGTCGATGCAGGCTTCGATCTGTGCTGGAATTGTGCTACACCTCGTAGAAGATAATATAAATAAGGAGATGACGGATGGGCAAGGTCCTGAAAGTACTGTTCGGGTTGCTGCTATTGCTGGTTGTACTCATAGTTGCCGCAGTGATCATTGTGCCGATGGTTGTGGATCCCAACGATCACAAACAGGAGATCATTGCCGAAGTGCAAAAAGCCACCGGGCGTGATTTGGCCATCGATGGAGATATTGGTCTCTCGGTCTTTCCCTGGCTTGGTCTTGAGCTCAACGGGCTGAGTCTCAGCAATGCTTCCGGTTTTGGCGACCAACCCTTTGCCGCACTCGATCATGTACAGGTGCGGGTCAACCTGGTCCCCCTGATACTGCAGCAGATCCTGGAAGTGGATAAGGTGCAGGTCGAGGGGCTGGAGCTGAACCTGGCGAAGTCCAAGAGCGGTGTCACCAACTGGGATGATCTTGCTAAAGCAGGTCAGAAAGAGATGGCTGATAGCAGCGTGGCTGAAGCGCCTGTGGCGGAGAAAAAATCTGCTGGCAAGGCAATGGGTGCATTTTCCATTGGCGGGATAGAAATCAGTGGCGCGCACATCGTCTGGGATGACAAGTCGACCGGTGATCGTTTCGAAATCAAGGATCTGGAAGTTAAAACCGGGGCTATGAATCCAGGGCAGCCGGTTGAATTCTCCCTTGGGTTGGGGCTTGACAGCGCCCAGCCAGCCTTGCGGAGTAAGGTCGATTTGTCCGGCAATCTCAACGCAGACCCGAAGGCCGGGAGCATTGCGGTAGAAACCCTGAAGTTGTTGCTGAAGGTTACCGGAGAGGGTCTGCCCAAGGATGGCGTGGAGGCCGAACTGCGTGCTGATCTCTATGTCGAGCAGAAGGCCGAAACCCTGGAGATAAAGAATCTGGTGTTGGAGTCAGGGGCGCTAAAGATGAGTGGCGCTGTTAAAGGCCGTGGGATTCAGAGCGCGCCCGCATTTAATGGTGATATCAAACTGGCTGAGTTCAGTCTGCGGCAGTGGATGGAGAAGTTTGGACTGCCAGTGCCTGAGACTGCCGATCCAAAGGTATTGAACCGGCTGGGTATGGGGTTTGCTTTTGTGGCAGATCAGAAACGTGTGGCGCTGAAAGATCTGCAGATGGCGCTGGATGAGACCCTGATCAAAGGTGAATTCGAACTGATCGACCCTGCCAATCCGGCTTATGCCTTTACCCTCGATATCGACAAGATAGACCTGGACCGTTATCTGCCACCGAAGCCTGCGGGTGAGGCAGGCGGCAGTCAGCGTTCCAGCGGCAAATCGGCCAAAGAGGAGCCCCTGTTTCCGGTGGAGATGCTGCGTAAACTCGATCTCGACGGCACCCTGCGGGTGGGTAGCATAAAGGCTAACAACATTCGTGCCGAGGCAATTCAGGTCAAGGTGAACAGCAAAGGAGGAAAGCTCAATATCGACCAGAAGGTGGGGCGCTTCTACGATGGCGCCCTCAAAGGGACTGTGGATCTCGATGTGCGCGGCAAAACGCCGAAACTCAAGATCAAACAGAGCGCAAGCGGTATTCAGGCCGGTCCTTTGGTGGTGGATGTGTCAGGGCAGGATCGGTTGGCGGGCAAGGGGGGCTTCAATGTCAATCTGACGAGTGCGGGTCAGTTGGTCAGCCAACTCAAGAAGACCCTCAACGGCAAGCTGGATTTCGATTTTCGTGACGGCGCCGTCAAAGGGATCAATCTGGCAAAGATGCTGCGAGATGCCAAGGCGAAGCTTTCGGGTAAGGCGGCAGCCGTGAGTAATGAGCCGGAGCAGACCGATTTCGCTGAGCTGAGTGCCAGTGCCGTCGTGCGCAATGGTGTGCTGGATAATCGTGATCTGCTGGCCAAATCCCCCTTTCTCCGGGTGGAAGGTTCTGGCAAGGTGAACATCGTGGCGGAGTCACTCGATTATACGGTCAAGCCGGTAATAGTCAGCACCGGTAAGGGGCAGGGTGGCGAAGGTTTGGAAGAGCTCAAGGGCGTGCCGATTCCGGTGCATCTCCAAGGCTCCTGGGCCGACCCGCAGTGGAATATCGATCTCGGCAAGGTACTGGCGGAGAGTCAGAAGGCCAAGCTCAAAGGGAAGCTGGATGAGAAGTTGAAGGAGAAACTTCCAGGCGGATTACAAGATAAACTGCCAGGTGCTCTGAAAGGACTCTTCTGATCCCATCTGGCCCGGATGACGCCATGTGTCATCCGGGCCGCGATTCTCTCCATGCATGCCCATGAATTTTCTCACGCCGTTCTTGAGTGGTTCGACCAGTTCGGCCGCAAGGATCTTCCCTGGCAGCGGGATGTGGATCCCTACCGGATCTGGGTCTCCGAGATCATGTTGCAGCAGACTCAGGTGACCACGGTTATTCCCTACTTTGAGCGTTTCATAGCCAGTTTTCCCGATGTGGTACAGCTGGCAAACGCCACCCAGGATGCGGTACTGCACCACTGGTCGGGTCTAGGATATTATGCCCGCGCCCGTAACCTGCATAAGGCGGCAGCAGTCATCCGGGATAGTTATAGCGGCCAATTCCCCGAGGATATCGATCAGGTTGAGTCCCTGCCGGGGATAGGGCGTTCCACCGCCGGCGCAATCCTCTCTCTGGCGTTGGGGCAATCCCATCCGATCCTCGATGGTAATGTAAAAAGGGTGTTGGCTCGCTGTTTTGAAGTTGAGGGTTGGCCGGGCAAGTCGGCGGTTGCCAGTGAGCTCTGGGAACTGTCGGAAACCTACACGCCGGAAAAGCGTGTAGCGGCCTATAATCAGGCAATGATGGATCTGGGCGCTACGGTCTGCCGACGCGGGAAGCCGGACTGCGCGGCATGTCCTCTGAACCGGCAATGTATGGCCAATGCGAGCGGACGTCAGCGGGCGTTACCCTCCCCCCGCCCAAAGAGAACATTGTCGGTGAAACAGGCTCAGATGCTGGTCGTGCAAAATAGCGAGGGTGCAGTGTTGCTGGAGCGGAGACCGCCGGTGGGGATCTGGGGCGGACTTTGGAGTTTTCCGGAGTGCCCTGCATCCCGGGAGCCATCGGTCTGGTGCCGGGAGCATTTCGCGATTGAGGCAGGTGTGCTGCGGGAGATGCCTTTGAGGCGACACACTTTCACCCATTTCCATCTCGATATCTCACCACTGCGCATGCAGGTTAAAAACCCCAGTAACGCTGTCTTGGATGCCGGTGACCGTATCTGGTATAAAAGCCAGGATTCCGCTGGATTGGGGCTGGCCGCGCCGGTTTCGCGAATCATCGAAGAGTTGGAGAAACAATCAACGGCAGGCTGTATCGGATAACCGGTTAACCGCCCTCCGTGCTTCTCCCAATACTGTCCGACAGGAGAGCCTGCATGAGCCGTACCGTAAACTGCGTCAAACTGAATCGTGAAGCCGAAGGGCTTGATCGCGCGCCCTATCCCGGCGAACTGGGTCAGAGGATCTTCGACAATGTCTCCAAAGAGGCCTGGGCCGGTTGGCTCAAGTTTCAGACCATGCTGATCAACGAAAATCGCCTCAGCCCGGTAGACCCAAAGGCGCGAAAATTTCTTGAAGACCAGATGGAGAATTTCTTTTTTGGAGAAGGTGCAGAGATGCCACCGGAGTTCACCCCGCCCGGCTCGTGAGATTACGCTTGACTAACCGTCCCAAGATCGCTGTAATACGCGCTCCGAATTAAGGCCAGGTAGCTCAGTCGGTAGAGCAGGGGACTGAAAATCCCCGTGTCGGCAGTTCGATTCTGTCCCTGGCCACCATATCTAAAAAGGGTTACGTGAATTTACGTAACCCTTTTTTATTGCGTGAACGCCGTTGATTTTTCCAGCGGAAGTTTGAAATTTTTAATCCCTTCTGCCAATTTTCGCCTGCCCGGAAGTCCTCCTTGCTGTGCATCAAGGAGGGCGAGGCGAAGGCGGGGTCTCCGAAATGGGTAGCTGCGGCTGTCGTGTGGCCTGAGTGACGGAGGAACGAAGTTCTATAGCAGCGCCACCCTTTAGCGGACTTTAGCCGCATGGTTCATTAGGCTGTAAGTGGCCGGTCATCAGTCAGGAGAGCTGGCAGTCAGAGCTGCAAAACAGTGCGCCCCAATTTTCTTCTGATATACGCAGGCACATATTTGACCTTGATTGCACCTTATTGAGAGGGCAAGATGTTAAATGGCCATGAATTGTATGGAGTAAGGCTGTGGATTTTATCGAGTGGTCGGAGTCTATGAGCGTCGGCAATCCTCTGATCGATCAGGATCATAAAATCATTATCAAACTGATCAATCAACTTCATCATCATGTCGGCGCAGAGGAGGATAGAAAGGCCTTGGCCAGCGCCCTTAACACGTTGATTGATTACACCCTTTATCATTTTTCCCGTGAAGAACGGGTGATGATGGCATGTAAATACCCATCATTCGAGGCACACAAGCGGCAACATGAAAAGCTCATCGAACAGGTTGTAGATACCGCACACCGTTTTTTCGAGAAAAAAGAAGATATCGTTCAAGACGAACTCCTGGACTTCCTGAAAAGCTGGCTCATTAATCACGTCCTGAAACAAGATATGGGATTTTTTCCGTATGCGGAAAATAACCCGGTGGTTCTTGGTATAACTTCATCCCTACGAACGGATTCAGAACAGCCCGATATGCTGGGTACCGGTGATTTGATTCCGAAGTCCGTAAACTGGAATGAAGCCGCAATCCTGATCGTCAGTAAGAGCCGAAATTTCAGGAACATCATCGCTAGCATCCTTGAAATTGCAGATGCCGGGGAAATTCAGCAATATTCTCATGCGGATGATGCAATGCAGTCACTTGAAAATCACGTACCTAACCTCATTGTTTATGGCTGGAAACAAGATGACGATGAAGCAATACCATTTTTTGAAAAATTGCGTGAAATCAAGAGTGGTTCCTTTGCTGGTATCCCTGTGTTGCTGATTTCAGCGCGTGAGGAGCGCGGAGCCATGGAGTCGGGATTAATCGCTGGAGCGACTCATTGCATAGAAGAGCCTATTGGTATTCAAACCTTTTTCGAAGCTGCCGTTAAAGCCATCAATCAATAGCAGAAAATTTAAGTGGTGGGAGCGGGGGAAATGCCCAAGGACTCTACAAAAGAACAGCTAATAATAGCCCTAAAGCTATTTGCCCCTGCTGTGGTGGTGATTTTATTCCTGGCACTTGGCGTTTTCTTTAGCCAGGCACAAGTCTCTATTGTTGAACTGAATACTTCCGCCAAAAGTAACGTCAGACTGGCGGCGGAGTTTTTCAGAGAAGAGCTTGGGGATGTGATCAGCGATCTTCGCATTTTATCCGAGGATCAGGACCTGGAAGATGCCTTGGAAATGAAGGTGCCTGAAGCCAGGATAAGTCTGTCAAATAAACTCCTGATTTTTGCGCGGGAAAAAAAGGTTTTCGATCAGATCCGAATACTGGATGTCGATGGCAGAGAGGTTGTCCGCGTCAATTACAATGACGGCGCACCCGTCAGTGTTTCCAAAGCGCAGCTCCAGGATAAATCTGGCCGTTACTACTTCAAGGAGGCAGTGGCCAAGAGAGAGGGTCAGTACTTTGTTTCACAATTTGACCTCAATATGGAAAAAGGCGCAATCGAGCGACCTTATAAGCCGACTTTGCGAGTGTCTACACCTGTTTTTTCCCCTTCCGGAAGCAAAATCGGTGTTTTGGTGATGAATTACCGCGGTCAATATCTGCTGAAGACAATCCGCGAAATGATACCTGCCACATCATCTGTTTTTCCAATGCTTCTTGATAAAAACGGCCACTATTTAATCGGCCCTACAGAAAAGGATGAGTGGGGTTTTATGTTCGGTAAAGAAGCCGCGTTCCCTACAGATTTTCCCAAGGTGTTTAAATATGTCGCCTCGGCTTCAAATGGTCAAATAGAGAGTGATCAATACCTGTTTACCTTCAGGAATGTAACTGTCGGTGATAATTATTTGACAATCGCTTCTCAAATAAACCTGGCATCAGTCTACCGCGCCATTATCAAGAGCCATCGCGAAAGCATTGTCATTATCATTTTGTTGACTCTTGTATCGGCGCTTGCCTCATGGGGGATCGCTGGCAGCAGGCTTGCCCGGGAAGGTTGGAATATAACTAAAAATAAACTTGCCGATTTCAGGGAAACGGCATCCGACTGGTTGTGGGAAACGGATTCACAATTGCGTTTCACTGATATCTCATTCCGGATGAAAGATATAACCGGCATCAATCCAAATGACTATATCGGCAAACAGATCCATGAGTTGATTTCCCCCGATCCTGACCAACCTGACTCCGATACTTTTCTTGAAAATATTGAAGCCCGACAACCCATCAAAAAAGTTCTGTGCAAGATAGAGAACTTCCTCGGGCAGGCCCTCCAATTCAATGTGACGGCAAAGCCATATTTCACTGAAGGTGTTTTTTCAGGCTATCGCGGCACAAGTCAGGATGTCACCAATTACAGGCGGCTAAGTCGGGAACTGCAAGGCCGCGTTGTGGCAGCTGAATTCGCAGAGAGGGAAGCCGATAATTATGCGCGGAAATTGGCTGAGGCACAGCGCATATCCCATACCGGAAACTGGAGTCAGGATTCAACCAGCGACAAACTGCTTTGGTCGGAAGAGGCTTTCCATATATTCGGTGTCGATCGGGAAGAGTTCGACTTTGGATACGAACTGTACCTGGACATTGTTCATCCTGATGATCGAGATTATGTTGTGGAGCAGCGCGAGAACGCTATGAAAAACGGAGTCCTTCATGTCTTTGAATACAGGATTGTCCGGAAGTCATTCGATGATGATATTCGATGGATCCAGGAGAGATGCGAATATCACCATAACAACTCAGGCGAGATCATTCGCTCTGAAGGTACTGTTCAAGACATCACTGAACGCAAGGCGTCTGAGCAGAGGCTGGCTGAAGCAAAAGAGGCCGCTGAATCAGCAAACCGTTCGAAAAGTGACTTCCTGGCCAACATGAGCCACGAAATCCGTACGCCGATGAATGGCATCATCGGCATGACACATCTTGCATTGCAAACGTCGTTGGACGACAAGCAAAGGAATTATATCGGCAAGGCTCACCGCTCAGCTGAAAACCTGCTTGGGATCCTAAACGACATTCTTGATTTTTCAAAGATAGAGGCAGGCAAGCTGAATTTTGAAGAAGTCGATTTTTATCTCAAGGATGTCATCGATAACTTTGTTAGCCTGCTACGGTTCAAGGCCGAGGAAAAGCGTATTCGGCTTTCAGTTAGAATTGAACGGGATGTTCCTATGGCGCTGAGTGGCGACCCATTACGTCTAAGCCAGGTTCTTATCAACCTGGGGGGTAATGCAGTGAAGTTCGGTGATGCGGGTGACAGTGTTTCGTTGAATGTTTCCTTGAAAGAAGAGAGTGACAATGAAGTCGTATTACAGTTTGCCATAGAGGACACTGGTCTCGGCATGTCCCGGGAACAACTGGAAGGACTGTTCCAGCCCTTCGGTCAGGCTGACAGCTCGACAACCCGTAAGTATGGGGGCACTGGCCTTGGCTTAATCATTTCCAAGAAGATCGTTCAGTTGATGAATGGTGAAATAGCGGTTGAAAGTGAACAAGACGTCGGCAGTACCTTCAGATTCACGGTTAGCCTGAAGACTCAAGAGAGTGACTCTTCGAAAAACAGGGCATTGGGCAATCAAAATGAGATGGATATCGACCAGGCCACGGTGCGTTTGCGGGGTGCAAGGGTTCTATTGGTTGAAGATAACGAAATAAACCGGGAAATCGTGCTGGATATCCTTGCCATGAGTGTGATTACAGTTGAAATGGCGTTCGATGGACAGGAAGCGCTGGAGTTATTGGCCAGGGAGGAGTTCGATGGTGTTCTAATGGATTGCCAGATGCCGGTCATGGATGGGTATGAAGCGACCCGCCAAATACGAGCGCAGAAAAAATTCAAGGATTTGCCTATTATTGCTTTGACGGCCAACGCAATGAAAGGGGACAGAGAGAAGGTTTTGGCAGTCGGTATGAATGATCATATTGCCAAGCCGGTCAATCCTGATTTGATGCTCATTACGATGGCAAAATGGATAAGCGCATGAAAATCGCCTGTATGAAATGTTTTGTTCCCACTGATTGTACGAGCGTCAGCAAATGTCGGCAACTGACTCTTGCTCCAGGTAGGGGAAGGTTCGGCGGTTAAGGGCTCCTGCAGGCTGGTTTAGACCAAACCTGAACCTCTGGTTTGGTCTAAACTGGAGAGAGTGTCCAAACCAGATGCAGGTTGGATTGCATTGGCTTTTACGCGGACTCCAAATTTCGCTATCCATGACGTCGGAATCCTGGATAACCTAAACGCATCTCTAATCTTCTTATCAACTCCAATCAACCATGACCAGTGAAAGCACCATTACTCAAACATCCCGTACCAAAGAAGAGCCAAGTATGGTTGGTGCAATTGACATGGGAAGCAAGAACTTCAAGTTTGTCTTTGGGCAGAAAGTTAACGGTAGAGTCACTACAGAACTGATCAGGAAAGAACAGCTGGAGATTGGAAAAGAGGTTACGGAAAACCACGGGATGATCGGGCGGGAAAAATTCAGGCAGATAGAGGACGCACTCTCTCAATTTGTGAGCTATTGCCGTGATAGAGGCGCGCAGACAGTTCTTGCCATTGCCACCAGCGCCATTAGGAACGCCAGAAACCATCAGCAGGTTATCGATATGGCCAGTGAAATTGGTATCGCCATAGAAGTCGCTGAAGGTGAAAGAGAAGGTGAGGTGGGTTATCTTGCCGCCACTGGTGGTGCTCCCAATAATCTTGTTAGTGATTCCGGGAGTAAGAGTATTCAGATCGCCTGGTGGAACAATGATAAAGTCCAATCACGCTCAATACCTGTTGGTTACGAACTCGCATATGAGAGTTTTGTAGAACGTGCTTCCACGTTGGATGAGACGCAAGAGAATTTCAGTAAGTTTCTTGACGGTAACTTCAAGGAATTACCGGAAAATACAGATCGAATTATCGCCTTGGCCGCGAACACCATTACCTCTTTTGTTATCGGACAGAAAATGCCTGGCTGCAATAATAGAACGCTTACCAGAAACGCCCTGAATGATAGAATGTCTGAGCTCCAAAGATTCTCACCAGCCCAGTACAATAATTTGAAATCATCACTGCCAAGGGCCGAAAAAATATTGCCCGGATTGGTTTTTCTTGATTATCTGCTGGAGCGTACAGGACACCGCGAAGTTCTTATCGCCGAGGCTGAACTGCCTGTTGGTTTGATTGTTGAGTATTTTCTCAAACGGGGGTAACGCGGGTTTCGACGTGGAAAGACTGTGCCGCAAGGTGGTTCTTTACCCTCATCATGTACTTTCGAAAAAATCATTCCGCTGAATACCGGTTTTTTCCTGAAAGCAACGAGTTGCGCCGTCTGGTTGATACTGGTTTCTATTGTGTTGATCGCCTTGGGCAGTCTGCTCTTCTTTCGCATCTCCAATCCGCTGCTGCCATGTACCGCGCGAAGGAGAACGGGCGAAATGGGTACAGTTTTTTTAACCCAGGCAATAAATGATGCCCTCTTCGTGTGCAGCTGATAGCCACCCATTTGCGTGGTTCTGGTCAGGGCCTGTATTCGGGAGCAGTTCAGAGCTGTGGGATTCTGCTGCTCGCCGCGCCATCTATTTGGGTTTGAAATTAAATTTCTGCCCGCCAATAGCGGCTTCATACATCAGGCCGCCTTTGGCCATGGTAAACGTGGCCATGCCACCCACATAGCTGGCTTTCTGTTTGGTCTCGCCTGCTCCTGCTGCATTACCCGCAGTACTGGTTTGTGCATTGGCTCCCGCAGTAAGCGCGACTGCGGAGGCCTGAGCGCTGAACTCAAAACTGCCGCCGGTAAATTCATCGTAGGCTCGTTTGTCCTGTAGAAAAATGATTTGGCTGAATGCTTGCCCACCCAGCTGAAAACCGATGCTGATCTGAGTCATGCTGGAATTGCCGCTATAGGTTCCTTTACGAAATACCTTCCCCTTTCCATGAGCGGCTCCAATACCGATTCCCCCTTTACCGATGGTGGGAAAAACAGCGTAACCATAAGCGTTATTGAAGAAAGCGTGGGTATCCGGGGCTTTTTTGAACTTCCCGATCGTTGATTGGATTTCATCGGCAAACAAAGGGGCCGAAAATAGTAGCATTACTAGGGTAAGAACCAACTTTTTCATACGATCTCTCCTTTTCGTCTCACAGAGGGTATTTTAGCAGGCTCTTGAAATTTGGACCCGTTTCGCTCAAGGGCGGTTCCCTAAGTTTTTTTAAGCGCTAACCTTAGGGAGACAGGTTCAGTTTTTGCGCTGACAATCAGGGGAGGGATGCAACATGCCAAGCGAACATGGAACTGATCTGTCGAGAGACGGGTTGCGGGCCTGGGCCTGGTTGCCATTAATCCTGCTGCTATCCTGCCATGTTCAGCTGGCGGACATGGTGAAATTGTCGGCTCCCTGGCTGATCCTGCCTTTGGCTCTGTGGTTGGGCCAGCGATATGGCAGGATGGGGTTGGCTGTAGTGGCGCTTGGTGGCATTGGACTACCGTTGTACGTCTCATACGATTTCTTCACCCTGCCGGCACATCCGGATATCTATCTTGCTGCCCTCTTTCTCGCTTGGTTAGCGAGCAGACCAGAACCGCTGCAGCGCCTGGCCATCGGTACCCTCCCGGCTTGGGCGTTGCCCCTGATCCTGGGGTTGCTGGCTCTGAGCCTGGGGTTATGGGGAGAGCGCTACAGCGGCGACATAAAGCTGCAGGCGGTGTTGCACTTCCGGGTATTACTCTATCTGTTTGTGTTCTCGCTGGGACTCTCCCGCGTCTCCCTGGGGGTGGCTCTGGGATCGCTGATCGGGGTTACCCTGTTTGGCGTACTACTGGATGGATTTCAGCTACCGCGCGACGCCGCAGTATGGCTGGGCGCCATCCGGGCCGATCTGCCATTGCTGGGATTGACCGAGCTGAAGTATATAAAGCTGGCCTTCATCCTGGACACGCCTGCAGAGTTCCTGGCTGCCACCGGCTACCTGCTATTGGGACGCACTCTTCGTCCGCCTCAGCCTACAGCGATGCCACAGACCCTGAATCCTGGTCTCGCCGCCGTGCTGCTGGGGTTGCTGCTTCTGGGCCTGGGCCGCGAGTTGAATCTCTGGCTGGTGAATGCCGCAGTCGATCCCGATTACCGTAGGTTCTGGAAATTGCCTGCCTACTGGCGCTGGTTTGGAGCGGCGGAGGCCATACCACTGGCGGCGATTATTGCCGGTCGATATCTGGGTTACCCCGGGCTGGTGGCGCTGCTGGCTGGCGTTGTGGCTATGTGGGGCTTGGAAGGCGCCTTGCGGGCTGGTTTCGAGCTGTCACACTTCAGGCCCTATATCTCGCTGAGTACTCTTCTGTATGTGTTCGGCTTTGGCAGCCTGGGGATACAGATCCGAGCGCAACTCGAACATCGCTCCGTCCCCTGGTGGTCGAACGCCTGGGCTTTTTATCTGATATTGGTGTTGATCGTCCTGCTCCAGTGGTGGCCACTTGAGGCGCCACTCGATATCTTTTGGCTGTGCGCGCTTTTCGTTGTCATTACAGGAGCCAGTCTGCTGGTGGCCCGGCTTTGGCAGTGGCTTGCACCACTAAGTAAAAGGCATATCGGCTGGCTGGCGGTGATCAGCCTTTGTCTGTTGCTCTACTCCGTGCTGGCAAACTACCAGGCGGTCTGGGAGGCCTTGCAAGTCCTGGGAGACCAGATGAACCTGTTATGGTTACTCGCGCTGGGCCAGCAGGTGGATCTGGAGATGGACAATCGCATGCTGCTTGCCAGCCTGACCCTGCTTGGTCTGGGTGTTGTCATCTTTGCTTGTCGTGCCGTACTGGCTGCCGCTGGCGATCTTTGGGGCGACCTGGTCGAGCTGCGGGATCGCCTGAGTGGATCACGTGACGAGAGACAAGGCGTGTCAACGGCAGGCGGCGGAGATGGGGAGCCGTTGGAAAGCACGACTTTCGATCTACTCAACCGGTGGCTTGGACGCCTCGGATGGGCCTGTGTTGTCGTTGCACTGCTACTGCCCACAGCTATCGGTGGGCAGACAGCCTGGCAGTCATATAACAAGCAACAGGCACGGGCGGCAGAACGTTTGGCGAGAAATGCTAAAAGACCGGAACCCAGACGGCAATCCGGGAGAGAGGTCGACTCCCAGCTGCTGGCGGCGGTGAAGCAATTCACCGCCTCATGGCCAACGACCCAGGCCCATTCCGGGTTCAGGCGCACGAGTTATGATATCGACTGGTACCAGCATCCGGACTACCCAAGTGAACGGCTTCGTATCTATCTGGTCGTTGACACATCGGGTGCCCGCAGAACCGAGGCGAGTCTGACTGAGCGACGGCAGCGTGCGCTGAAGGTGTATGTCTCCAGGCTGGAGCAGGGTCGTTTCGGCCTTTGGGTAGAGACGCGGTCGGAGGAAAACCGGCAGCGAAAAGAGGCCATTGCCGCTCAGATCAAGGAGTCCATTATCGCTCGCGCTGGGCAGCTGCCCTCTGGCGAGCTGTAGGGATCACATCGGTGGGTTTGGGCCGGTATCGGTTAAGAGAGGTTGCTGCTGCTTAGCTCGGCGGCATGTACCAGGCGGATGGAATAGGCACGGCGGGCTTCCCGCAGCTTATCATCAAATTCCCGGATGTTGGATTCTATCAGTGCGACCAGCTCTCCCTGGCTGAGGATGTCCCGTGCATTTGCAGCAAGATCCACATTGAGTGCCTCGATTCGCTTTTGCGCCCTTTTCTCCGCCAGATTGATTATCTGGGCCTGCCCGAAAACCTTCGGGGCAGGGGCTTCAGTGGTCAGTATTGATCCTTCAGCGTCTATCTGCTTCTCTATGGCGTTGGCTTGCTGCTCCAGCTCTTCGATGCGTTGATAGATATCTTTGCGGATCTGGAACAGGTTGCCGACACCCTCTTCGGCCCACTGCTGGATCTCTGCAAAATACTCTGTCTTCACCATCTGTACGGCAGTAATGGAGTCGGGCATTGACTGAATATGCTCGTAGACGGTTTTCCAGCTGCTCTTTCTGACTTTATACAGTTGGCTCATGTAACGCAGCAGTTGGCCGAGTGCCTCACTGTAGTCGTAGTTGGGACACTCCTTACTGATTGCCTCTATGACATCGGCGTAGTCAGCTGCGGTAATGAGGAACGCATTGCCTGGGTTCGGTGAAAAACCCGCCCCATAGATGCGGATCAGCCGCTGCAGAAAATTACTGTACTCTCCAGGAATCAGTTGAGTGTTGCGGGAGCGAATGATGCAAGAGAGTTCCAGCAGCATCTCCTGGATCTGGCTGATATTGGCTTCTGGGGTCTGGTTTAGGAGTTCAGACTCGAAATAGTCGAGATAGTCCTCCAGGATCTGTTGCGATTTACCAGGTGCGAGGAAAGACTTCTGGCCGCAATAGACCAGCAGCAGATCTTTTCTATGCTGCAGGATCTGGTTTGGCGTCCTCAAATTCAGGTTATTCATGTTCATGATTCAGTAATATAGCATAAACTAATATACTATGTTGGAACCACGCCACATTTTTTACTTCAAAACCGCGCTTCTCGAGATCAGAACGCCTTCCCATGATGTTTTACCACTAAGCGATGTTAAGGTATTTATGATGGTTATAGCTAGTAACTGATTGATTTCTTAGGCTATCTTTAACGCTGTTTTTGATTTTATCATTATGATCAAAAGCCTGTTGCCCTGTGAACCAACCTACTAAATTACCGTGTATTTATCAAAGGAAATATTGATGGGGCGCTGAATCCCTATACGAGGCATACATTTTCTGTCTTGAGCGTTGTTACAATGACGCCGTACGTGACGAATCAATTCTCGGGAGTGAAGCGTGTGGAAAAAGGAAAAGTTGCAGCAAGAGAGCCGGTTTCTGTGGAGTTGCAGGCGGGTAAAGAGTACTGGTGGTGTGCCTGCGGGCGCTCAAATAATCAGCCGTTTTGCGATGGCTCGCATCAGGGGACCGGGATATCACCGCAGGGGTTCAGAGCGGAGAAATCAGGGGAGGCCTGGCTCTGTATGTGTAAGCAGACGGCCAATCCGCCCTATTGTGACGGCAGCCACGAGAATATTGTCGAAGAGACGGATTGATTCTTCTGGCGTCTGTTCAGTAGACCGGAGGATGGTTTGAGCTCGGAAACTTGAGTTTGAACATGACAGGGATCCTTTTGTCTCAGTAGGTCTTCAGTTGCTGACGGGCCAAATCGTTCAGGGGGATCAGGTTCCCGGTATTGACCTGGTCGATCGTCTCATAACCCATGATGCGCAGGTAGTCCTGCAGCATCTCACGGGTGCCGTCAAAGAAGTTGGCGATTCTCTGCGCGCCTTTTCCAATATCGATGCGTCGACGCAGTTCCGCTTTTTGGGTGGTGATCCCCACGGGGCACTCATTGGAGCCGCAGGCACGATAGTATTCACAACCCAGGGCGAACAGGGCGGCGGTGGCCAAGGCGCAGGCGTCAGCACCCAAGGCCAGGGCTTTCATGATGTCAGCCGGTGTGCGCACGCCTCCGGTGGCAATGAGAGTGACCGGCCGTTGCGGGTGGACCAGGTTATGTTGGTCGATAAGATGACGGGCAATAGGGAGCGCCTCTGTCAGCGGCATGCCGAACTGGTCACGCACATGGGTGGGAGCAGCGCCGGTGCCGCCACCGAAGCCGTCGATGGTAATGAAGTCGGGAAGCAGGGAGAGGGCGGATGTGGTGTCGGCAGCCACGTCGTTAGCCGCGAATTTGATGCCGATGGGACGGTCGCCGCCATCCAGGTCACGGATATGTTCAATTCGCTGCTGCATCTGTTTCAGGTTTTCGATGTCGGGAAAACGGGCTGGGGAGTGTGCAGTGGTGCCCGGCACCAATCCCCGAACTTCAGCGATATCCCCCTGTACTTTGTCACCAGGCAGTTCACCGCCCAGGCCGGGTTTTGCTGACTGTCCCAGTTTGATCTCGATGGCATCTGCCTTGGCGATAGCCTGCTCATTCCAACCGAAGTAGCCGCTTGCCATTTCCAGGATATATATTGCGGCGGCCTCTCGCTCTTCCGGCAGCATGCCCCCTTCACCAGAGCAGGTCAGGGTGCCGGCGAGTTGGCTGCCATTAGCCAGTGCGACTTTGGCCTCCTTCGAGAGGGCGCCGAAGGACATATGGGAGATGTAGGCCGGTAGTGCGATGCGCAGCGGTTTGCCGGTGCCCCGGCCGATGGTAACGGCGGTGTCTGCTCTCTGCCCGGAGAGTCTTGGGGGGTGTTCAAGCTGCCCTGCACACAGGTGAAAATGGTCGAAGTCAAGTAGTGAAGAGAGCGTTGGTGTAGGGGTGCCCATCGCCTCCACGCCGGGCTTTAGCCCTTTCGCCAGCCGTTTGATCAGGTAGTGACCACGGGCGTCCTGATGCCAGCGCCGCCACTCTCCCTGGTAGCCTGCAAAACTGGCCTCCGGCAAGGGATCGACGGCGGCGGCATCAACGTAGACTGAATTGTCACGAATCTCTGCGGGATAGGTGGCAATCCGGTCTTGTGGACTGTAAGGGGAGACGCCGGTCTTTAGATCGAAGTTCCACTGGTGCAGTGGGCAGATTGCCTCGCCGTTTTCCACATGCCCACGGGACATCTGCCCTTCCCTGTGGGGGCAGCGATCCTCCAGTGCATAGACCTGACCCTGGTCGAGGAACAGGGCCAGGGGTCTACCCCTGACCGTGACGTAAAAACCGTGTCCGGGTTCCAGTTCTGCCAGGTCGCAGACTTTATGTGGTGCTTCCATTGGATCTCTCCTCGTAAGGGTTTAGAACATTCTGCCAAACACCAGTCGTATCAACCCCAGGCCATCGCCAAAACGATATCCCAGCCCAATGCGGGGCAGTTCGAAAGTGCCGGTGTCCGTGTTCGTTGACAGATCAACCGTGAAACCGACCTCCCATAACACATCCACCTCTTGAGATTCTCCAAGGGGATTGATGAAATCCAGATCGCCGAAATAGATCTGGTTCATGGCATAGGCATTGAACCTGGCCGTCCAGCCGAAGTGATTCAGGCTGCCTGGAAGTAAAACATCAAGGCCGGTTTCAAAGGAGTAGTAGTCATCCCGGATATCGCTTTCATGCAGCTGATAACCCGCATAGCGGAAGCGGTTGCCAAACAGAAGATCGTAGCTGCGCCAGTCAAAATTGTAGCGGCTTTCGAGGCCGAAGGAGTAGATCCAGGCGAAGTCGCTGCCACTGCTGGCCTTGCCAACGCCCAAGTCGACAAGCGGGGTAAGAATCCACTGTTTTGAAACCGGCAGATGGAAGTGGAGGCCGGGTACGAAACTCAGGGTCCCCAGCTGCTCCTGCAGGTCAGGGATCTCAAGGTCTCTGAAATCAAAGTTGAATAGACCGATAGTGACAGGTGTGGTGACCTCCAGCCCCCAGCCATCTCCCTCTATGGTGCGCAGGTCGTAGGAGAGGGGGATGTTGAATACCGTGACCGTCCGGTCGCGGGTGGCGTAGATCCCTGAGCCGATGAAGGGAGCGAAGGCATAGTTTGGCAACTCTTCCTGTTGCAATGTCTCTACTGCTGCAGGCGATGCATTGCAGAACAAGAGCAACAAAATGAAGCAAAGTCTCGTGAGGGCCATCTATTCCTTATCAGGCATGGTTTAGGGGCTATTATTAGCGTATGAAACGTATCAAACAATATAAATGTTTCCGCGCGGTGCGTCAGTCTTAATCATGGTTGAGGTGAAACGAGTCTGGCGTTGGTCTGCTGGTGTGGCGGTCACCCTTTTGTTGTTGGTTATGGGTTTGATGCTGACGGCCTCTTACTGGCTGAATGCCAATCGTGACATCCTTGCTGCCGGATTCAGTGAAACCCTTGGGCGTGAGGTCAGCCTGAATGGTGAACTTGCATTGGGTCTCTCCCTTTACCCCACACTGGTGGCTGAAAACATCTCCATTGCCAATCCTGCCTGGGCATCCAGGGCAAACCTGCTGGAGCTGAAGAGGCTCGAACTACAATTGACACTGTTGCCTTTGTTGAATGGCGAGTTGCTGGTCAAACGGTTGCTGCTGCAGGGTGCCGACCTGATGCTGGAGTCCACTGAAAAACAGGGTGGTAATTGGGTATTTGCTGCTGGAAAAGAAACGGATGCCTCTGCTGATTCCAGTGAAATGCAGCTGCCGGTGATAGATAAACTGCAGTTGGAGGAGTTGCGGTTGGGTTACCGGGTTGGCGGAACCACGCCCAATATATTGCGGGTAAAGCGCGCCGAAGCCAGCCTCTCAGCAACAGGGGAGTTGCAGGCGACCGCCGGGTTTGATTATCACTCGGTAGATCTGTCGGGGCGTTTCAATGGTTTGATCTCTGCGGCGGGTATCTTTAATGCCCGTCTCGATTTAACGACTGAACAGAGCGAGCTTCATGCCGAGCTGAAAGGTGATCAGGTGACATGGGAAGTGACTGCCAACTCGAGCGATGAACTGTCGCAGATGATCGGCGCTTACCTGCCAAAAGGCACATCTGCCGAATTGCAGGGTGCGAGTCGTTTGACTGATTCGGGGCTGCAGTTCCTCGACCTGAAGGGGTGGCTGCGCAACATTTATGGTCTTGACGAGTTCACTGTTGCCGATGGCAGTGTGAAGGTTACAGGTGGCCGGGTCGAAGTGGATCTGAATGGTCCGCTCGAACAGCGTGAAACCAGACTGCAATTCTCCCTTGGGGAGGGGAAACAGACTTTTGCTGAAGCGGAAAGCTGGCCCCTGGAGGCCGGGGTACAGACGGAGAGTGATCGATTGATGGTGTCGGGTGAAATAATACCGGGTGAAAAAACGGTCACCCGCCTAACTATTGGGCTTGAAGGCAAAGAGTTGTCGCATCTGCCGATGTTGAAGGGAAAACTGCGCAAAACTGGTGCCTTCCAAATCGATGGACAGATGTCTGCTGAGGGGACCCAGGTGGCCACCCGCATTCAGGGCGGTCTACAGGCGAGACGGCTCGATCTTGCGCCATTTATCAGCCCAAAGCAGAAACCACAAAAAGTGCAAAGCGGGGCGAAAAAGGTGCCTCAGGAAAGCCTGCTCGACATGCCGCTGGAGGTGTCCTGGCCTGAGTCGTTGTCGCTGGATCTGACACTTTCGGCCAAACAGGTTGACGGGCTGAATCTGCCGCTGCAGAAGGTCAAGGGTCGTTTACAGATGTCTGGGCAGACACTGGGAATCGAGGGTTTGCAGTTGCGCGTTGATGGGCTGCCCATACGCGGCGGTCTGCAGATGAAAAATGGTGAGTCGCTGACATTCGATTTAAACAGCAGCTCGATCAAACTTGAAAATATTGCCTTCCGACTTGGGCTGAAGGGAAATCTGAGGGGGGAGCTGAAACAGACCCGGATGCGCTTTGTCGGGAACGGGCGAACCCTGGGGGAGTTGCTGGCACAGGGGGAGCTTCGGGTTGAAACATCGACAGGACATATCGTTTTTGGAAAGGCAGACGGTTCATCTCCCCTGGATCTTGCACTCAGCCGTTTGCAATTCGCTTCTCTGAATGGAAAAAACGTGACACTGAATGCCGAAGGCAAGCTGCGGAGTGAATCCTTCAATTTACAGGTGACAGGCCCAGAATTGACTGCGCTGGTGCAGGGAAAACCTTCTCTGCCGGTTTCAACAAAACTCACCTTGGGGAAAACGGAAGGAGCGCTGTCACTGCATCTGGACGGGGCCTCCGGCAAGCTCAAAGGCCCCCTGTCTTTTTTGATCCACTGTCCTTCGCTGCAAACACTGTCAAAGCTGACGGGAGTGACACTGCCGGAAACCCTGGCCTATCGGGTTGAAGGTGAAGCGACGGCATTGAAGGAGCGGGTGGTGTTTTCCAAACTCCGGGCAGAAGCTGGCAAGAGCAGGATAGTCGGTGACCTGCAGATCAGATTGCAGGGCGACAGGCCTGATATACGGGGAGAGCTGCGTGCCGAGGTCATTGATCTGACAGATCTACAGCCATTTTTTGCGGGAGAGGCACAACCTCAGGAAGGTTTGTCGAAAAGTGATTGGCTGTTTTCAGAGCATTCGATGTCGCTCTCTGTGTTGATACACTTCGATATGAATCTGCAGCTGAAATTTCCAAAACTGGCACATGGCAGCACCCCTGTGGGCAGCATGCATGCATCTGTGGGGCTCAGTGCAGGCGAACTGCACCTAAACTCCATCGTTTTAAAATTGGATAGCGGAGGTAGCTTAAATGCCACTGCAAGCGCCAATGCAGCTACAACACCGCCGCAATTGGCTCTGCAACTAAAAGTCAGCGGGTTCGACTATGGCGTTCTGTTGGAAAGGCTGGATGTTACACAGGATGTGGATGGCAGTGCCGATTTCGCGATGGATATTTCCGGGTCGGGATGGAGCCTGCGTGAGGTGGCGGCAGGGTTGGATGGCCACTTGGTGCTGGTGGGCGGTGAGGGGCGTATCAAAAATCAGGATCTGCCCTTCAAACTTAAAGACTTTGTGGGAACCCTGTTACCTCAAATGGGCCTCAAAGATGAACCGGTGGTTGATCTCAACTGTCTGGTTGACCGGCTCGATTTCAGCAAGGGGGTTGGATACACCCGCAGCATGTTGATCGATACCAAGAAATTGACCATTGCGGGTGCTGGGGAGATTGATCTGCGTGACGAGACTCTCCATATGATCCTCAATCCACGACCAAAGGAACTGACCCTGATTTCACTGACCAATCCGGTGAAACTGGAGGGCAGGCTGCATGCCCCGTCCATCAAACCAACAAAACTGGGAACATTGAAAACCATTGCCGGTGTGGCTGCGGGTGTCGCCAACCCTGCCTATCTGCTGCTTGCCTTCGGCGATGTCGGTGTGAGTGAAGAGAATCCCTGTCTGGCGGCCATCCAGCAAACAGAGGTTGCGGCCAAAGTGAAGCAGGGAGTGGGTGGTTTGACTGTAGAGGTTGAGGCCGACCTGACAAATCAGCTGGATCGTTTTGGTCGAACCATCAAAAAGGTATTCAGTCCAGTGGAAAAGATTCTGGGCCTGGAACAAAAGCAGAAAGATGAGTCAAAGGGCGAGGAGAAACCTCAAGTAATCACTCCTTTGCTGGACTTTGAATGAAGGGTGCTGATGAAGGCCCGGCACTGCGAGCGGTTTCGCCACAGGATAGATGGATCCATTCAATCAACACCTGCAGGAAAGCGCTAATTACCAGAAAAAGTGTACCCACAAGATGAGGGCGCCCAACAGGTAGGCCAGTGGATAGCTGGTGATTGCGTAGATATCCAGTTTTCGTGCAAGCTCATGCCTGCCGTGATTTTCAAGACGTCGCAGCCAGACATTACCCAATACCACCAAGACGGTAATGATAAAGGTGCCTGCCAGAAAGGCGTCCATCAGGGTGATGTAGCCAAGCCGGGGCAGATCACCGGAGATGGTAAAATTGAAAGCGATAAAGAGCAGCAGGTTGCCGCCGGCCAGGTCGATACGTTTGGCGTAGTCCTGCAGAAAGAAGGTGAACCAGGAGACGGTAATGATCAGTAGTGCCGGAATCAAAATTCGCATCAGATAATAATTGAGATGGCGCTCGGCGTGGAATTCCAGCACAAAACGGGAGGCATCTCCTTTGTTAAATTCATTGTGCGTTGTCAGGCGAGTGTTTACATCGGTAATGACCCACTCCTCTTCACCCAGCTGATCCCCTATCCCACTGAACCTTTCCATCTGTTTGAATTTAAACAGACGCTCCGGAAAGATCGAATCCACATGGATAAAAAAGAGTTGCTTATCGAACGGAAACATCCGGAAATCGAACATCGGGGCCTGAAAGGTTGAGGTAAACCGGGCCAGGTACAAAACGGTGCCATCTTCCGCCAGGGAGATGAGCCGATTCTGGAAATCCATGCGCCCCTGTTGATTGTGGTAGATGGAGGCTGGCCAGCGGATCTGCTTCTCCTCCAGCAGCTTGAGAAAGGTGGCCAGGGTATAGGTTCGATGTCTTGGCATGCCGGGCTCGCGTTCGAAGGCCAGGAGGGGCTGATGCCAATCGACACGCAGGCTGCCGACGACGCTGAAGTTCTCCTCTTTTTGATCGATGTTGGTGATCTGGTCGATCTTCAGACCGATAAACACGTCACTGGGCTCAGCCGCGAAGTTGCTCCAGCTGATTGCAGATAAGAGACAAAATATGAGTATCTTCACCAGGCTTGTAACGTGTCAATGCGTATCATTGGGGTAAGCTCCATAGGGTACAGATCACGCTTTCGGGTTGGTGGTTTCAGCGCTGCCATGATTAAAAATAGATCGAAGCGTAGGCAAGTGCACCAAGGTTGGTGGTGTCCAGGATAAGGAGCCCATCCCCCTCTTCGAGCTCCAAGTCAGAATTGATGGAGTTGAGACCCACGCCAAAGCCGATATTGTCGAATGCCCGGTACTCAAGCGCAGAAATGAAATCGGAGAAGTTGCCTTTGAAACTATCGATTTTGATGTAAAACAGCTCTAGCTTATTCATCCATACCAGCTTGGGGGTGATATTGTAGTTGAGCTTGAAGCCAATCACAGGCAAGGGTGCAGTGGCAGAGTTTGAGTCATTGTGGATGGTTATGTCGTTGAGTGTGCCTTTCAATTTCACATTGAACGAGGTGATATGCAGGCCCGCGGAAAGGCCGAGTTCGACCTTCTCATCATGATGAAATGACCAGACATAGGCGATTTTATACGTGTCTGTGTTCAGGCTGCTATCGAGATTGGCATTGATCGGGTATATATTTCCCCCCCAATGGATCTCCGTATCGAGTACTGTGCTGCCGTCTCGGTTTACCCGGTAGTAGGAGAAGTCGATGGAGGATTGCTCTGTGAAACGGTAGTACCCGTCCAGACGGAAGACATTCGTCGTATCGTTCATCGACAGATCCCGCGTGGTATTGATCGAGATTCCTGCCAAAGCAGGACTGACAAAACTGATAGTCGCCTCGGTATTGGTAACAAAAAAACCACCCAAGCGCAGATTGAAGCGGTCATTTTCCAGCACATCAGCGAAGAGGTTCGACGATGCCAGAAGCAAGACCAGAGAAGCTGCTCCAATAATTCTTTTTTTCATATCTCGATTTCCAGGCTCGAATATCAGGGTGGATGCCATTCAACGGCGTGACAAATCAGGTTACCGATGAATAGAGGTAAAATACAACAGTTCAGTATTTGATCACATATCAATTAGAAGAAGGAAAATCATCGCAATGCAAGACGTGCCCCGTCACGCTTGATGTTCCACCCTCAGGGATTGCTGGAGTTCGCCCTATTGGGTCGATGCAGCTGTCTCCTTTACCGCAAAACGTTGCCAGTACTGATAGCGCGAGACGCGGCCGGAAGCCAACATAAAATCCTCCGGGATGGTGAAGGAGAAATGCAGCAGCTCGATCCAGCCTTCGGTCCCGGTCACACGTGCCTGCAATTGGGCGGTGTAGTGACCGGCGGCAAGTTCATCGGCGAAGTCCAGTGGCACAAAATCGATCTCTTTATGCAGTGCCGGTTGGCCCGGTTCGAAGATGATCGGTGTCAGACGATCCCGCTGTTTCTGGATCTGGGGTTCGATCGGAGCCCAGCGTTCCCACTCGAAATCCTGTGCGATCCATACTGCTTCCCAGGTGATTGACTGACCCTCGCCCTGGGACAACAGCTTCAGCCCCTCAATGCCCGCGACACGCTCCCCCGTGTTTCTGAGGGAGAGCGGAAGTCTCATCTCTGTTTCGAACCAGACATCTTTCCTCGGATGCTGCCAGCTTTGAGTCAGTGAGTTCCAGCGCAGCAACAGGTTGGCGTCCGGCACGGTCGCCACCAGCCGGTATTCGGGAGTGAACAGAAGGGCTTTGGCCTGGTTGACCAGGTTTTGCGTGGCGGTGGTGAATTGGCTCAAACCGATCAACAGCGAGCCAAGCACCATCAGGGCGGCCAACAGCGGACGGCTTTTGATTTCGTTAAAAAAACGCTTGACCAGGTTTTGTTGGGGCAAGTTCACAGGTTGTGTTTGCTCAGTGGTGGGTGCCTCTTATAAGTAAGTTTAGTCCCTGTTGCGTGAAGAGACAGGGAGCGTGCTCTTCGCGTTCTTTGCGGCTAGATATGGGTTTCCGGAGGAACACAAATTAATCCGATTATCCCTAACTGACCTCATTGACCGGCAGTTGTTGGCGGATATCTTCGCGGCAGTGCTCCACCCGGTTTCTGCCGTTGTTTTTGGCTCGATAAACGGCCTCATCTGCAGTGGCAAGCAGGTGTTCTCCGACCTGTTCCAGTGATGCCTTGCCCAGCGTTGGCAGGGCCTCACTGATGCCGATGGAAACGGTAAGCGGTATCTGTTCACCGCTATCAAGGGTAATGGGGTGGGTTGATATCTCCAGGCGAATGCGCTCAGCCAGCAACATGGCCTCGTCGAGTGAGGTTTGCGGCAGCAGCAGGGTGAACTCTTCACCGCCATATCGGGTGGCCACATCGCTGGCGCGCAGTTGGGAGCGGATGCGGCTGGCCAACTCCCGTAATACGGTATCCCCCGCCTGGTGGCCGTGGGTGTCGTTGACCTGTTTGAAGTGATCCGCGTCGATAAAAAGACAGCTCATGGGCTGGCGATAGCGGTTGGCCCTGGCCAGTTCCTCCTTGAGCCGCCGGTCGAGATAGCGGCGATTGTGCATCCCGGTCAGTGCATCTGTGAGGCCGCTGATGATCAACCGCTCCCGGTTTACTGCATTTTCCAGACAGACGCCGCCGATCGCTGCCAGCCGGTGCAGAAAATCACTGCCGTGGTGGCGCGTGAACCTTTTGCTGTCGGTACTGCCGAGGTTAAGGCTGCCGATCAGTCGGTTGCGACAGAATATCGGTAATATCGCGATACTGCGCAACTCGCTTCTTGAAGAGAAGAGCGAATCATGGTCGGGACTGAGGAAGGGACCCAGCCGGGGCAGTTGCAGCGTGGCATACTCTCTGTTGACCGAGTCGATCTGATCGACAAAGCGAACCAGGGGAAAGGCATCTTCCGGGATGCCGGTATTGTAGAGCAGGCGGCGGATATCGTGCTCCTGATCTTCGATAATCAACTGGATCGCCTTTACCTGAAAAGAGTCCTGCAGGCCGTCGGTCATGCTGTTCAGCAGTTCCGGCAGGGAGTTGGCTGAGAGCAACTCCAACTCTCTTTGGTGAAAGCGTTTGAAGGTGTTTTCGTTGTGCAGGGCCTCGCGTCCCAGTTCCAGCAGTCGCTGGCGCAACATCCGGTTTTCCTGTTCCAGGCTCCTCATGGTGACGTATCTGTTTTTCTCCCCAAGCGATTAAGTGCCTATCGGCAGTTCCCGGAAAAACTTGAATAGGAATATCGTTCCCTTTATGATTGGTCGAATGGATCTGACAGGGAGGTTGGATAGTGAACTTATTCAGAAAAACAGTTTTTGGCGCCCTCTTGGGGCTCACTCTGGCAGGATCAGTGGGACAGCTTGGCGCTGCCTCCAGTGGTGGTGTGACGGTCTATCGATGTCAACTGCCGGAGGGGGATGTGACGTTTCAGCAGATCCCTTGTGTTTCGGGTGAGCAGCAACAGATCCGCATTGTTAATCGGAGTGCAGGCCTGAGCCCTGTCGAACCGGCCCTAAGGCTGCAAAGAACAAAACAGAAAAAGGCGTCCAAACGCCGCTCAAAAGCCACGAAAACCCGCCGCAAGCGCAGTGAAGAGAAACGTTGCTGGGCAAAGCGGAAGAAGCTGGAAAAGGTCGAAAAGCGCCTGCGTGCCGGTTATAAGGCGAGTCAAAGCGACAAGTTGCATCGTCAGCAGGCTGACTACGAGGATTACCTGAAGCAGTTTTGCCGAACGTAAAACTCCTGGTTTCTGTAGGAGCGGCTTCTCGTCGCGAATTCGTGGTGTAGCAAGAGCGCTTGAGCCTCATCGCCGCAGGATACAGCTTCTATAGGCATCGGTGTCTAATTAGTGTCTACCCGGAAACCCATATCTAACCACGAAGCGCACGAAGTACACGAAGAAAATTTATTGCTAATCAATCTTTTATCTTCGTGTACTTCGTGTCCTTTGTGGTTAAAGCATTGTTTCCGGATGGACACTAATTACTCAGGTTTTTAATACGCCAATCCTGGTAACTGGGTTGGCTGAGATACCCCCGGCTGGTGATGTAGTTGATGACATTGCGCAGCCGGTAGAATCGGACTACGGAGTCGACCCGCATGATCTCTTTCCCCCCTTCATCGAAAAAGATTAGCGAAGGGGTATAGAAAAGCCCCAGGTCTTGCGCCCAGGCTTTTGCGGTTGTCCGTCGTCCATCGGGAGTGATGAGCGGGGATTCGGCATAGATATCCAGCTGAACATTGTCGAATTTACGGAACAGTTTGTTGATGGCGGGATCCCGCAGGGGTTGACCGTGCAGAACATCACAGGCGTGACACTCTCCCTGCTCGAAAAAGACCACCAGTGGACGCTCGCCTTTGATTCGGCTGCGGTCGAGGTTGTGGGGTGGCGGGATGAAGTAATCTTCTTCGTTCAGATCCCCTGGTTCGAAAACCTGCCCTTCGTCACCTCTTGCAAGATAGTCGGGGAAAGACTCCTTGCGGTAGTGACCATCCGCGACATACTCCAGGGCGGCGCGGAATTTGTAAGGGGGGTAGTAACCCCGCAGACGTAATGCTTCAGTGCCCTCCTGGCCGTAGAAGATGAGGGAGGGGGTGAAGTTGGTGTTCTCCCTGATTGCATATTCCCGTTCAGTAAGTGTCTCACCTTTGAGGTCAGTGAGCTCGTCAATACCCCAGATATCGATGGGAATGATGTCGAAGTGGCTGCGGGTATAGGTGGTGATATCAGAGAGGCCAAAGTTAACCTGCATCAGCATCTTGCAGTAGGCGCAACGCCGTTGTCCGAAATAGACGATGATGCCCTGTTTGTCCTGCTCGATGGCCTCCTGCAGATCCTCCTGCAGATCGAGAAAGCTGTGTTTGAACCAGTCGGGGTGATCCATCGGCTCTTCCAGGGGGAAGTCGTCGAATTCGAAGGCATCGTCCTCCTGCGCGCCCGCCCATAGGAGCGTTGATTGCAGGCAGAGCAACGGGATGACGATGCTGCTCAGCAAACGATGGATGAGGATTCTCATAAATGTCGGCCCTTCGCGGGTTATGACGACGATGGAGCCCGGAGTCTGCAACGGGTTGTTGTTATTCGATAGGTTGCTATCGTTGACTGAATTATATGGTATTGGCGGAAAAGTACAGCGCTGGTCTAACCCGTATGGCGGTTAACCACACTACAGATAGGTTGACCAGTCTTCAGAAAGATCGCCGAAGACAAAAAAGTGGGGATTCAATAGCGAAGGTTTTGTATTGTACAAAAGCGGTCTCATGTGGGTATCGGTGATGCGTCCGCCAGCTGCCTCGACAATAGCCTGGGCCGCTGCGGTATCCCATTCGGAGGTGGGGCCGAGACGGGCATAGAGGTCGGCCCTGCCTTCGGCAACCAGGCAGGACTTCAGAGAGCTGCCCATCGGGATCAGCTTGTGGTCCCCGATCCGTTGCAGAAATGCCTGTAACTGCGGGCCTGCGTGAGAGCGGCTGCCGGCGATGATTGGCGGGTGTCGGCGTTGCCGGGTCACATGAATGCTTGCAGGGGGTTGCTGTTGTTGGATACGCCAGGCCCTGCCGTCACCTGTGCTGAAGTAGGCGATGTCGAGCATCGGTGCATAGATCACTCCGGCAACCGGTCGCCGCTCTTCGATGAGTGCAATGTTGACGCTGAACTCCTCGTTGTGTTTGATGAACTCTTTGGTGCCGTCAAGGGGGTCGACCAGCCAGTAGCGTGACCATTTTTGCCGGGTTTCGAAAGGAATCGCCTGTGACTCCTCTGAGAGCACCGGGATCTCCGGTGTCAGTTCTTTGAGGGCAGTGACGATGACCCTGTGTGCGGCGAGATCCGCTTCGGTGAGTGGCGTGTGGTCGGTCTTTTCAGTGACGCTGAACCCAGAATTGTAGATCGTCAGAATGGCATCACCTGCTTGTTTGGCAAGGTCGAGCAGGGTCTGAATTGGGATAGGCAGGGACATTTTATCTCAATGGCCGAACAGCTTGCGTGTCAGACTGATGGCGGCAATGGAGCGTGACTCGGTGAAATCGGGTTGTGCCAGCAGTTCATCCCAGGTCGAAAGTTTCCAGGGAACGACTTCGATGGGTTCAGGTTCGTCACCCTCCTGTTTGTCGGGGAAGAGATCACGGGCCAGGATGATGTGGGTGAAGTGCTGGATATAGGCCGGAGCGATGCTTACCGTACGCAGCAGTTCCAGTCGGTTGGCGCCATAGCCGACCTCCTCGCGGATTTCCCGGTCGGCAGCCTGCAGCGGATCCTCCCCCTCCTCGATACGTCCCTTGGGCAGGCCGAGCTGGTAGTCGTGGCTGCCGGCGGCATATTCACGAATCAGCAATACGGTTTCGTCATCCAGCATGGGTACGATCATCACCGAGCCGCGACTACCGCCGAGCAGCCGCTCATAGTTGCGTAACTCACCGTTGGAAAACTCCAGATCGAGCGCCTCGACCCGGAAGATCCTGGATTGGGCGGCGATCTTCTGGTTTAGGATCTTGGGTTTTTGCGGCATATTCTATCGACTGTCTGATTTGGTTTTTATCTTACCGGAATCACCGGGCGTGGGGCGAATCCGTGTCAGATGTTAGACTCTCCGCAAAACTCGTCTGGCCGTATTTTAATCATTGAGGGCAAATCACACCGATGATCGACTGGAACCAAATCGATACCGTTTTGCTCGACATGGACGGCACCCTGCTGGATCTGCATTTCGACAACCACTTCTGGCTGGAGTATGTGCCGCAACGCTATGCCGAAGCGCGGGGACTCTCTCTGGACGCGTCGAAGGCGGAGTTGCTGGGACGTTATAAGGACATGGAGGGTACGCTGGAGTGGTACTGCGTCGATCACTGGAGCCGGGAACTGGGGCTGGACATCGCGTTGCTGAAGGCTGAGGTGGACCATCTGATCGCCGTCCACCCCCATGTGATCGACTTCCTGGATCAGCTGATGTGCGCCGGCAAGCGCAGGGTACTGGTGACCAATGCCCATCAGAAGGCGCTGGCATTGAAGATGGATCGTACTCATCTGGCGGGATTTTTCGATCGGATCATCTGTGCCCACGACCTGGGGCTACCGAAAGAGGATGCCTCATTTTGGGACAAACTGCAGAAGGTGGAGCCCTTCGACCGGGAGCGGACCCTGTTCGTGGACGATAGCTTGTCGGTGCTTCGGTCAGCTGAAAACTACGGCATAAAGTGGTTGCTGGCGGTGGTGGCGGCGGACTCAAAGGGGCCTTTGCGGGAGGCGGGCCATTTTCCGGCGATCCATGACTTTTCGGAAGTGATGCGGGGGTTATACTGCCGTTAACCGGTTTCGATTTTTATCCAGCAGAGTATCCGGTTATTGGCCGGCATTTCGTAGTCATTGAGCAATACCATCCCCCCTTTGTGTGCGAGGGTTTCGAGGGCCTCGAAATCCCGGATGCCGCTCTCCGGGTCACGCGCCTTGAGCCAGTCGTCGAAGCTGGTATTGCTGTCGCTGGTATAGCTACCGTTGTAGTTGAAGGGGCCGTAGAGTGCAAACAGGCCATTTTCCGGTAGCAGTTCTGCAACCCCGGAGAAGAGTGCTTCGACTTCGTGCCAGTGCATGATGTGGGCCGTGTTGGCGGAGAAGACAGCGTCGACCTGTAGTGAGGGCCAGGCGGGCTGGTCCACATTGAGCAGCAGAGGGTGACGGGTGTTGGGCAGACCTGCTTCGTCGAGCCAGAGCTGGATACCCTCGTGATGAGGTGCCTGGTCGCTGGTGTGCCAGGTCAGGTGGGGCATTTTACGGGCAAAGAAGACGGCGTGCTGGCCGGTGCCGCTGCCGATCTCCAGTACGTTTGAGCAGTGAGCGAAGAGGGGGTCGATAACCGCCAGGATTGGGGCCCGGTTCTGATCGCAGGATTCTGCGTAGGGCTTCATCTATCTGCCCCAGGTCTTGAATCGTTTTTTACAGTAGCTCAGCAGTTCAGCATAGTTGCGAAAGTAGAGTTCGAACCCCTCTTCGGCGGAGGCATCCAATTCACACCAGTCGTTGTCGTAATCACGGCAGATCTGCGGTCGTTCGTCGTAGATGCTGCAGCCGCCGCCGGGCTGGATATGTTCGCAGCGCCCCTGAAAGATCAGGAACCAGCCATCCTCATCCTTGTAGATCTCCACACCCTGGTGGGAGACCTGCCACAATAAATGTTCAAAATCGGACTTCGCGCGGGGGGCGACTCCCAAGGCCTCTGTGATGTAGGTGCAGCACTTGGTGTTTGCGCAGCGGCCGCATTTGTCATCCATTCCAGTTACTGCGTCCCGCCGCCCTCAGGTGGCTTGGAGCGGCGTCGGCGGTGCGGTTTTCCTGAGCCGTCCGGTCTTTTGTGGCCCCTGTGGTGGTGGCCCTTCCCGTGGCTCTTGCGGCCATCTTTCTGATGGCGTTGATTACGGCTGCCCTTTTCAGGATAGATGCGGCTCTTGGGGTCGATCTCCGCCAGCAGAGCTTGATCGACCGACTCCAAGGGGATGCGGTGACCTACATAAGTTTCTATGTCAGGCAGGGAGAAGGCGTGAGTCTCGCAGGCGAAGCTGATGGCGTCGCCACTGGCGCCGGCCCGGGCAGTACGACCGATACGGTGGACATAGTCCTCTGCATCCTCCGGCAGGTCGAAGTTGACCACGTGGGAGACGTCGCTGATGTGCAGTCCCCTGGCGGCCACATCGGTGGCCACCAGGACCGAGACCTCACCGTTCTGAAACTTTTTCAACAGGCTGAGACGTTTCTTCTGCGGCACATCGCCGGAGAGCACGGCGGTCTCGATGCCGTTGCCCTGAAGGAAGCCCCAGACCTTGTCCGCAGTGCGTTTGGTATTGATGAAGACAATGGTGCGGGAATTCTCCAGGCTGCGCAGCAAACCGATCAGCAACGGGATCTTCTCCTCGTTGGCGGTCATGTAACAGACCTCGCGCACGTTCTCGGCGGTCACCTGTTCCGGTTCCACCTCCACGTTCTGCGGGTTGTTCATGTGCTCGTAAGCCAGTTCCTTTACCCGGTAGGAGAGGGTGGCGGAGAAGAGCATTCCCAGACGTTTTTCCGGCTTGGGGCAGCGCCGCAGCATGAAGCGGATGTCCTTGATGAAGCCGAGGTCGAACATGCGATCCGCCTCGTCAAGCACGATGACCTGGATTGCCCTTAGATCGTAAACACCCTGCTTGAGATAGTCGATGAGTCGGCCGGGAGTGCCGATGAGAAGGTCGACCCCCTCTTGCAGTTGCCTGCGTTGCTCTTCATAACCGGTGCCGCCGAAGACCACCGCCGAGGTGAAGTTTGTGCGTTTGGTCAGGGTCACCGCATCGTTGTGGATCTGCACTGCCAGTTCCCGGGTAGGCGCAACCATCAATGCCCGGGGCTGATTGGCCCGGCGTGACTCATCGGCTGGGTGGACGGTAAGGTGTTGCAGGGTCGCAACCAGAAAGGCGGCGGTTTTACCTGTGCCGGTCTGGGCCTGTCCCGCAAGATCCTGCCCGGTGAGGGCGATGGGCAGGGCCTCTGCCTGGATCGGAGTGCAGTAGGTGAATCCGGCTTCCGCTATGCCCTGTTGAATCTCAGGGGCCAGATCGAAAGAGTCAAATCGTGTGTCTGTCAGGTGTTTTTCGCTCATGGCGGGCTAGGATACATTAATTTATTTGCTCTTGGGACTTGAAATAGAGACAATTTTTCGATCAAATAGGACTTTGTGCCGTGGGCAGTACTTATTTTGCTGCCGAAACAAGAACCAAGCGGCGTTTCGATTCATAGCTTGAGACACCGATGCAATTCTGCATGAGCCGGTGCATTTTCCGCAGAAATTATTGGAGAGACTCCCAGGATGAGTGAGCAGATTGTTCATGTAACGGATGATTCATTTGAATCAGACGTGCTTCAGGCAGACAAGCCGGTACTGATCGACTATTGGGCCGAATGGTGTGGCCCCTGCAAGATGATCGCGCCGGTGCTTGATGACATAGCCGGTGAGTACAGTGACCGGCTGACTGTGGCCAAGCTAAATATCGATGACAATCCCAATACACCACCTCGTTATGGCATTCGGGGCATTCCCACCCTGATGTTGTTCAAGGGTGGTGAGGTTGAGGCAACCAAGGTGGGCGCAGTTTCCAAATCCCAGTTGATTGCCTTCATCGACAGTAATCTGTAACTGGTTGTCCCCGGCGCGTCTGCTACACTCTGTAAATTAAAACGCGTCTCTGAATGCAGCCCTTTCAAGCCTGATTCCAGTATCCTAGCGATTTGATGCACCTGCCAGGCGGGTGCGGTTTTCCTTTCCCCCTATCCTATCTGAATAAACAACACCCCAAAAAAACCATTATGAATCTTACTGAACTCAAGAAGATGCCGGCTCCAGAACTGGCCAGCCTGGCGCGAGAAATGAAAATCGAGGGTATGTCTCGCACCCGTAAACAGGATCTGATCTTTGCCATCCTCAAGGCCCATGCGAAGAAGGGCGAGGATATCTATGGTGACGGTGTGCTGGAGATTCTGCAGGATGGTTTTGGATTTCTGCGTTCCGCAGACAGCTCCTATCTGGCCGGACCCGACGACATCTACGTCTCCCCCAGTCAGATTCGTCGTTTCAGCCTGCGTACCGGTGACACCATCTCCGGTAAGATTCGTCCGCCGAAGGATGGTGAACGTTACTTCGCTCTGCTCAAGGTTGCCGAGATCAACTTCGACAAGCCGGAGAACGCAAAGAACAAGATTCTGTTTGAAAACTTCACGCCCTTGTTTGCCAATCAGAAGTTTACTCTCGAACAGGGTAACGGCAGTACCGAGGATATCACTGCCCGCACCATCGAACTTTGTGCCCCGATCGGTAAGGGGCAGCGTGGCCTGATTGTCTCCCCGCCCAAGGCGGGCAAGACGATGATGCTGCAAAACATCGCCCAGTCCATTGCCCACAACCATCCAGAGTGCCATCTCATCATACTGCTCATCGATGAGCGTCCTGAAGAGGTGACCGAGATGGCCCGCTCGGTAAGCCGTGCCGAGGTGATCTCCTCCACCTTCGACGAACCGGCTACCCGCCACGTACAGGTGGCCGAGATGGTGATCGCCAAGGCCAAGCGCCTGGTTGAACACAAGAAGGATGTGGTGATACTTCTAGACTCCATCACCCGTCTGGCCCGCGCCTACAATACTGTGATTCCCTCTTCTGGTAAGGTGTTGACCGGTGGTGTGGACGCCAACGCATTGCACCGTCCGAAGCGTTTCTTCGGTGCCGCGCGTAACGTGGAGGAAGGCGGTTCCCTGACCATTCTCGCTACCGCGCTGGTAGAGACCGGTTCGCGCATGGATGATGTGATCTACGAAGAGTTCAAGGGTACCGGCAACATGGAGGTTCACCTGGATCGCCGCATCGCCGAGAAGCGCATCTTCCCGGCGATTAATATCAACCGCTCGGGCACCCGTCGTGAAGAACTGCTGATGAAATCCGACGAGTTGCAGAAGATGTGGATTCTGCGCAAGATCCTCCACCCCATGGATGAGCTGGCTGCCATGGAGTTTCTCTTCGACAAGCTCAAGGCCACCAAAACGAATGAAGAGTTTTTTAGTTCGATGAAAAGGTAAAAAGACAAGGTTAAAGGTGAAAAGTCAAAGGTCAAAGGTCAAAGGTTAAAGGAGGTTGTGCCACAGGATAGGCCTAACGCTGTCGTTATTACTACTGTTGGCTGGGCATCTGATTCCGGCAAAAATTTCGATGCACTAATTTTTTCCGTAGGCCCGATCAAGCGTAGCGGATCGGGCATCCAGGCTTTGGCAGAGCAATAAGGTTGCCGGTTCCGCTGCGCTTGAACCAGCCTGCAAGCTTCCAACGACGGCACCGACAAAGCTCGGCCTATCCCTTGGCACGGCCTCCTTTATCCTTTCACCTTTAACCTCCTACCCAGTAGCCTCTCCCTTTCAATTTCGCTACCATCCCCACCGACAACCCCTCCATCCGATCCGGTACCCCCATGAAAGCTATGATCCTGGCCGCCGGTCGGGGTGAGCGTATGCGCCCCCTGACCGACCACACTCCCAAGCCGTTGCTGCAGGTGGCTGGCAAACCCCTTATCGAATATCACATCGAGGCGCTTGCGGGAGCAGGTTTCCGGGAGTTGGTCATCAATCACGCGCATCTCGGGAATCAGATTGAAACCGCACTGGGTGACGGCTCCCGCTGGGGCGTCACTATCCGCTACTCAGCCGAATCTCCTGCGCTGGAAACCGGCGGAGGCATCTTTCGTGCGCTACCCTTATTGGGAGAGGCTCCTTTTCTGGTGGTGAACGGTGATGTCTGGTGCGAAATCGATTATGGGGGGCTGGTTCTGCCCCCTGGCCGGCTGGCCCACTTGGTGATGGTGCCGAACCCATCGCACCATCCGGCGGGGGATTTCTCGCTGCAGGGTGATACGCTGGTGGATGCCGGCAGTGGACGTTTGACCTTTAGCGGTATCGGACTCTACGCTCCGGTACTGTTTGCCGGATGTGATACCGGAGCTTTTCCTCTGGGCTCCTTGTTGCGCACTGCAATGGCGGCAGGAAAAGTGAGCGGTGAGGCCTTTTTGGGGCGTTGGTCCGATGTGGGTACCCCGCAGCGGTTGGCGGCGCTGGAGCAATCCTTGTCTGGATAGTGGGAGATATGGGACAGGAGATCTCATCAAGCCATTTTGGCCCCGATGACTTCGCTGAGTTTCATGCGCGGCTGGAGGCGGAGACAAGTCTGCTGGCGGAGTGGCTCAAAGAGGGACGTTTTGTCCAGGAGCCGCCGACCGGTGGCTTTGAGCTGGAGGCCTGGCTGATCGGCCCCGATGCGGAACCGGCGCCACTGAATCAGGAACTCCTGCAGCGTTTGGATAATCCCCTGGTGGTCTCCGAACTGGCCACTTTCAACCTGGAACTCAACAGTACCCCCCGCCATCTGGAAGGCAGTGTCTTTACCCGCATGGCAGAGGAGTTGGGGCAGCTTTGGACTGCGTGCAACCAGACAGCTGCCTCGTTGGACACGCGGCTCGGGATGATCGGAATTATTCCCAGTCTGCGCCAGTCGCACCTGACCCTGGCCAACATGTCTCCTCTCAATCGCTATCGGGCGCTCAATGAGCAGGTCTTCAGGCTGCGCCAAGGGCGGCCGATTGAAGTCGATATCGAGGGTCGGGACAGACTGAAGTTGAGTCATGACGATGTCATGCTTGAGTCCGCCACTACCTCGTTTCAGATACATCTGCAGGTCGATCCAGCCAAAGCTGTCCGCGCCTATAATCTTTCAAAGATAGTCTCGGCCCCGATGGTGGCGGCAACCGCCAACTCCCCCTATCTATTTGGTTATGATCTCTGGGATGAAACCCGCATACCCCTGTTTGAACAGGCGATCTCTGTCGGGGCTTCAGACCTGACCAAGCGTGTCAGCTTCGGCGTCCGTTATGTGCGGGAGTCGATGATGGAGAACTTCAGCGCCAACCTCGAACGCTACCCGGTACTGCTGCCCCGACTGATGGATGAGCCGGTTGAGCAGCTTGCACATCTACGGCTGCACAACGGCACCATCTGGCGCTGGAACCGCCCATTGATCGCATTCGATGAAACCGGTGGCCCCAATCTGCGTATCGAGCACCGGGTAGTGTCGGCAGGACCCAGTGTGCAGGACACTATCGCCAATGCCGCTTTCTACTTCGGTATGATAAGTGGATTGATTGAAAACGATGAGATGCTGGAAAATCTTCCGGGTTTTATCCAGGCGCGCAGTAATTTTTATGCGGCGGCCCGTCTGGGGCTGGAGGCAGAGGTGCACTGGCTTGACTGGAAGCCATTGCGTATCGATCAACTGATTCTGCAACAGTTACTGCCCAAGGCACGCCGTGGGCTTGCGCTGCTCAGAGTGGATCGGGCCGAGAGTGATCACTGGCTGGGTATCATCGAGGCCAGGTCCAGGACGAAGATGAATGGGGCTGCCTGGCAACGCGCCTGGGTGGCGCGTCATGGCCGCGATATGGCGGCGCTGAGTCTGGCCTATCTTGAACGGCAGGAGAGCGGTCTGCCGGTGCATGAATGGGGGCTTTAACAGGTACAATGTCGGGATGTTGCAGGAACTGACCTCTATTCCGGAAGGGCTGCTCGGCCTTCCTGCGGATCAGCTTGAAGCGGTGCTTGGCGGGCCGGTTCTGATTCATCTGCCGGGAAAACGCCCGGCGCCCCTTTTTCTCTCTGTACTGATGCACGGTAACGAGACGGTGGGTTGGGAGGCGGTTCGAAGACTGCTCAAACGCTATGAAGGGGGCAGGGATCTGCCGCGCGCGATCTCCCTCTTTATCGGCAATGTTTCCGCCGCCGCCCTGGGGTTGCGCCGGTTGCCGGGGCAGCCGGACTACAATCGGGTCTGGCCTGGTTGCGAGACGGACGGTAGTCCGGAGCACGTCATGATGCGCCGGGTGACTGAGATCATCTCCCGGCTCAAGCCGTTTGCCAGTGTCGATGTGCACAACAACACGGGCCTCAATCCCCACTACGCCTGCGTCAACCGGCTGGATGCAAGTTTTCTCCATCTTGCCAATCTGTTTGGCCGCACCGCGGTCTACTTCCTGCGACCCAAAGGGGTGCAGTCAATGGCGTTGGCGGAGATCTGTCCCGCAGTCACGCTGGAGTGCGGCAAGGTTGGACAGGCCAGGGGAGTGGATCATGCGCTGGAGTATCTCGATGCCTGTCTGCATCTGTCGGAGCATCCGGCCCATCCTGTTGCCGATCAGGATATCGATCTCTTCCACACTGTGGCGCAGGTAAAGGTGCCGGAGACACTGAGTTTCAGTTTTGGCGATTGGGAGGCAGATATCCTTTTTGCACCGGATCTCGACCACATGAACTTCCGGGAGTTGCCCCGGGGTACCAGCCTGGGACGGGTTCTTGTTGATCGCCGGCCGATTCTGGATGCGCGGGATGAGCGCGGCGAGGATGTGACTGCACGCTTCTTTGCCGTGGAGGAGGGGGAGTTGCGACTTCGCACCCCGGTGATGCCCTCCATGCTGACTACTAATAAAGCGGTGGTGCGTCAGGATTGCCTCTGTTATCTCATGGAGCGTTACGACACTCATCTGCATGAGCGGGATTGATAGTAAGTAAGGCTAAAGGGGGCTGCGACTTGGGCAGCCGCCCTTCTGGAGAGACTACTGAGATGTTGCTGCTTTTTACCTATATTTGTATTGCCTTGGGATTCTCCTTTCTCTGTTCGGTTGCAGAGGCGGTGATTCTCAGTGTCACCATGCCCTATATTGCGTTGCTGGAGCAGGAGGGAAAAGGTTCCGGCACTCTGCTGCGCAGACTCAAAGATGATATCAACACGCCTTTGGCGGCGATCCTGACGCTGAACACAACGGCGCATACCATTGGCGCAGCCGGGGCGGGCGCCCAGGCGGCAGTGGTGTTTGGGAATGCCTATGTGGGGGTGGCCTCCGCAGTATTGACGTTGTTGATTCTGGTGTTCTCCGAGATCGTTCCCAAGACGCTTGGCGCCCATTATTGGCGGCAGTTGGCGCCGCTGACCGCCCATGGGCTCAAATATCTGATCATCATGCTCTACCCGTTCGTCAAGATGGCAGAATGGCTGACGGGAAGAATAGCCACCGAACCCACCCTGCGGGGATTCAGTCGTGAAGAGTTCGCTGTCATGGCCGACCTTGGGGCCGAAGAGGGACAGCTGGGACAGAAGGAGTCGCTGATACTGAAGAATCTGTTTATGTTCCGGGATATGCAGGCAAGGGATGTGATGACGCCACGCTCTGTGGTGTTTGCTTTGGATGAAACGATGAGCGTGGAGGATTTTTTTCTCAAGCATGACAGCGTTCGATTTTCCCGTATCCCCCTATATGAGAGAGACCGGGAGCATATTAGTGGTTTTGTCCTGCGCAGTGATTTGTTGTTGGCCCGGGCCAGGGGGAATTCCGAAAACAGGCTGGCCAACTACTGCCGTGAACTGCCGGTACTGCCCGATTCCACATCACTGCTCCATGCATTCGATAAGCTGCTCGACAGGCGTGCGCATATCCTGTTGATCGTGGATGAATATGGCGGCATGGAGGGTGTTCTCACCCTTGAGGATATTCTCGAAACCCTGCTTGGAATGGAGATCATCGACGAAGGGGACAAGAATGTCGACATGCGCAAACTCGCACGCCGGCTTTGGAAACGGCGTGCGAAAGCCATGGGGCTGAAAATTTCTTAACCTCTGAATGCTTTATCTCAGGCTGTTTTTCACTTGAGTGGCCGTCGCTTCAGCGTGTTTTTTGACATCGCGAACAAACTTATCGCTCTGCTTGGTTGTCGTAGCATTGATGGCATTTTTCAGTGCTGAGGGGCGCACAGCCTCCCCGTTCAGTGTCACCTCATAGGGTAGCGTCGTATAAGATGAGAAGGGGTTGCTGAGTCCCATGGCGTTATCTTCGACCGCATCGTATTGGTAGTAACACGCGGACTTTGTGAGTCCATCAACTGATTCAGTCTGGATATTTACCACTGCATATTCAGGTCGTTTGAATTTGTGCTCTCCCACTTTCCAGATGACATCCTCTTGTGAATAGAGCAGTGAAGAGGAGAGATCCTTGCAGAATGTTACGTGCACGTCCTCCTGTGAGCCGGAACAGCCGGTAATTGCCAAGGTTGCTATGAATACGGCTGCCGCGGGGCGGCAGGTAAACGGAACGGTGATTTTCATTGCGGATTCTCTCGAATTGAGGCGATGGCGTTAACTGTAATTCTGCCATGAAATAACGCAAGGGATTGTAAATTTGCCCCTCCCTATCAATGCCAAACTCTGGTTTAGAGAGAGGCTTAAAAATGTGGCGTTATGGCCCGGGGAGCCCGCTTGTTAACAAAGTGCGCGATGGGGCGAGTTACGGAGAAAGCGAATAAGGAATTCTCAGTTTCTCTCTGGGAAAAAAAGAGAAGGCCCCACAAATTTCGCAGGGCCAGGTTGTTTCAGTTTTGCCTGTTCAGAATTTCCGGCGACGGGCCAAAGAGAGTCCAGCCAGCGCAATACCCATCAATGCGAGTGCGGCGGGTTCCGGTACTCCCATGCCGCGGCCAAAGAGCATGAGGTTGGAAATTTCATGGTATGAACCATCATAGTTCCAATTGTGGTCAAGTACGCCGTCCTGCAGCAGATAGGCAGACCATTTTATGTCCTTGTTGTTGTTTGGGCCAGATGCGCCATCCTTCAGGATAACGACCAGATCCTCGAAGTCATTCCAGATGTTGGCGACGAGGGAAAAATCGCCGTCCAGGCCTGTGAAGTCCCCACTCCAGTAGGTGGTATTGACAGGGTCGCCAGGCTCTACCTTGTCCAGCTCCGTCCAGTCATCGAAGCCAAAAAACAGGCCGTCGTTTAGTTTGTCGGCGTTTGCGGCTCCCCCATCGCCATCGGCGCAGTCATTAGCCGGGGTGACCCCGCCAAGAGTGCAGGGGGTGGCATTGATCAAGCCGCTGAAGCCGATTCCTGCCAAAGCAACTAAGACAATTAATAAACGTTTCATAAGCGCGTCCTCCGTATGTTGTTTTGATTACGCTACTTATTGCTCCGCTATTCTTGTGCCAAAGTGGAATTTTTCTCATTGGTTCAGTAATTAAGATCCTGTTGATGCAGTGCTTAGCTTTTTTTTTGCGGAAAAAATTATCGCGCTAAAGTGTGATCTGCGTCACAAATATCTGTTTTTCTGGGAAGAGTTTCTTAATGGGAGGGTGTTTGTTGTTACCTGAGTAACCAGGAATAAAATGCATGAGTTTTGTTTCAGCGGGTACATCTCAAATGGGGTGGATTGGCCAAGTGATCAATGTGTAAGAAAGTCCGACATAAATTTAGGATCGTTGTTCATTATATTGTGCTTTTTTAATGTTTATGTGGGTGGAATATGGGGTAATCACCCACTTTTTTTATTGAAAACAATTTGTTACCTGGTTTTCTGTATTGATGGCAGGGGTGTAAGAAAAGTCGACAGGCTGGGAAGAGGGGGAGAAAGAGGACTCTTTTTAGGGTGGGGGAGGAGAAGGCTGGCTGCAAATAGCTATTTAGCATCCATCCAGAAACAACGACTCTCGCCAAGGCGCGGAGATCGCAAAGTTACATGCACTGTTATTAAGGGGCAATTAATGCCTCCTTGGCGTCTTTGCGCCTCTGCGAGAGAAATATCGATGTTACTGGATGGACGCTATTTAAACCGATACCAGATCATGCCCACATACTCATGCATTGCCATTTCAGTTTGCCGGACTGCCCGGCCATTGGGTAGGCCGTTAAGCCAGGAGGTTTTGCCGCCGGGTTTGTAGACGAAGCCGGTGGGGGCGGCAACGGCGTCGATGCCGTTGCGTGCAAAGGCATCCATCGAGCGGGGCATGTGTGAGGCAGTGGTCACCAGCAGGATGCGTTTGATGCCGAGCTTCTTGAGCAACTGGGCGGTGAAGCGGGCGTTCTCCCAGGTGGTATGGCTGCGGGGTTCGATATGCTCAACGGTGACGCCGAATTCGTCGCGCAGGATTTCAGCGGAGATCCTGGCTTCAGCAGTGCCTGAGTAGACTGCATTACCGCCACTGGGGATCACCGGCAGGCCGGTTTTATGGGCGAGCCGGGCGGCGTAGCGCAGGCGGAAGAGTACCCGCTGATTGGCGGTGTCGCCGCCATACTCCGGCGCATCGAGATAGCGGCCGCCTCCAAGTACCACGATCGCCTCTGCGCCGCTGTTGGTGATCGCTTTGTCGGTCAGTGCCGGATAGTGCTCCAGTCCCGCCGTGAGCAGGCTGGCGGTGACCGGCAGACTGAGTATCCACTGTAGGAGCAGGGCAAGCACGAACAGCTTGCGGCCCCAGCCGAGGCGCCAGAAGAGCAGGCCGATAAAGCCGAGTAATATTGGCCCGCCCGGTGGCAGCAGCAGGTGTTCGATGGCCTTGGTGGTGACTACGTCCATAGCCGCGCCGCTATCTGCTCAGCAATGGGTTGGCGGCCTGCAGATCCGCATGGTAGGAAGAGCGCACCAGCGGGCCGCTGGCGACATTGGTGAATCCCATGGCCTCTCCTGTCTTACGAAGTTCATCGAACTCTTCCGGGGTGACGTAACGCTCAACCGGCAGATGGTCCCGGCTGGGTTGCAGGTATTGTCCCAGGGTCAGCATCTCGCAGCCGTGGTGACGCAGATCCTGCATGACGGCTTCCACTTCACTGGGTTTCTCCCCCAGACCGAGCATGATGCCGGATTTTGTCGGTACTTCCGGGCAACCGTCCCGGAAGGCCTGGAGCAGTTTCAGGGATCCGGCGTATTCGGCCCCCGGGCGGGCCTGACGGTAGAGGCGGGGAACGGTCTCAAGGTTATGGTTGAAGACGTCTGGCGGAACCTGGGTCAGCGTCTCCAGTGCGATCTCCACGCGCCCGCGGAAGTCCGGCACCAGCACCTCGATGCGGGTTTCAGGCGTCTGGGTGCGTACCGCTTCTATGCAGTCGTGGTAGTGTCCTGCACCGCCATCGCGCAGGTCGTCCCGATCCACCGAGGTGATGACCACATATTTCAGGGCCATGGCCTCAATCGCCTCTGCCAGTTGACCGGGTTCGTCGGGGTTCAGTGGCTGAGGTTTGCCGTGGGCGACATCACAGAAGGGGCAGCGCCGGGTGCAGATGTCCCCCATGATCATGAAGGTGGCTGTGCCGTGCTCGAAGCACTCTCCCAGGTTGGGGCAGGCAGCCTCCTCGCAGACCGAACTCAGGCCGCGTTCACGCAGGATGCGGCGGATCCGGCTGACCTGTCTGCCCAGCGGCGCTTTGGCGCGGATCCATTTGGGTTTGCGCAACAGTTCGTCCCGCGATTCCACCTTGACGGGAATGCGGGCAAGCTTCGCCTCACCGCGCTGGTGGCTGTCGGGTTTTGAGCGGGAGGGGGGCTGATACCCTTTCTGGTCTCTCATCAGGATTGTGTTGGTTCGTAAAAATCCGCAGTGTAACCCAAACCTGATGCCAGATGTTTCGCCAAATCCCGGCCAAGGGTGGGGATGTCGGTGGTCCCGTTCAGGTCTGCCAGTTGAGTTACCGTCAGGCCGGGGTGGCCGCAGGGGTTGATGCGGCTGAACGGCTCCAGATCCATATCCACGTTGAGACTGAGTCCATGAAAGCTGCAGCCGTGCCTTACCCTAAGGCCAAGGGCTGCGATCTTGCTGCCATCGACGTAGACACCGGGGGCATCGGCGCGGGCGGCAGCGTCTATCCCCTTGGCGGCCAACAGAACGACAACGCTCTTTTCCAGCAGTGATACCAGGGCGCGCACCCCGATCTTTGCACGCCGCAGATCGAGCATCAGGTAGGCGATCAACTGACCGGGACCGTGATAGGTAACCTGCCCGCCACGGTCGCTTTTGATGATGGGGATGGTGCCGGGGCGAAGCAGGTGCTCCGGTTTGCCGGCCTGGCCGAGGGTGAATACCGGCGGGTGTTGCAGTAGCCAGAGTTCATCCCTGCTTTTAGCATCCCGGTTGTCAGTATAGTCCCGCATGGCCTGCCAGGTGGTTTCGTAGGGCTGCAGGCCAAGCTGGCGGATCAGGAGGGATTTGCTCACAGCTCTATAGCGCCATCACGACCTTTTCATGGGCGGTGAGGTCGAGGTAGATGGCATCCAGTTGATCCTTGCTGCTGGCCTGTATGGTGACGGTGACTGAAACCCACTTTCCTCCCTTGCTGGAACGTGATTTGACTGCACCCTCATGCAGGTTGGGGACGTGGTTCCTGATCATCTCAACCACCAGCAGGTCGAAGCCGGGTTCTGCCCGGCCCATAGCCTTGATGGAAAATTCACAGGGGAACTTCAGCAGCGTCTCTGTCTCTTGTTCATTTGTCATCATTCGAAATTATTTACCACAAAGAACACAAAGCAAAAAATATGTGTATATGTGCTTAAAATTGACGCCGACCCCATGTTTACAGCCTGCCAGTGTCATGTTTAACCGCAGGATTACACCTTCGTGCTCTTTGTGCGCTTCGTGGTGAAAATTTGCAATTACTCCAGCCATAATAGAGCGCTGTCTTTGGCGCGCTGCCAGAGGCTGCCTTCCGGGATATCGTCAAGTGCAATCAGTGGAACATCGGCAACCTCTTCGTCATCCAGCGTGATGTTGACCCGTCCAAGCTCCGTCCCCTTACGGATCGGCGCCATGATCTTCGGATCCACCTCCAGACGGGCATTCAGGTTCTTGTACTGCTTGCGGGGAATGGTGACCTTCAGGTCGCTGCCCAGTCCCAGGGGCAGTGATTCGCGATCACCTTTCCAGATGCGCGCCCGGTTGAGCACATCTCCCGCGCCATAGAGTTTGTGTGTCTCATAGAAGCGGAAGCCGTAGTTGAGCAGGGACTGACTTTCACTGGTCCGGGTTTTTACGCTGTTGGTGCCCATTACCACGGAGACCAGACGCATCTCTTCGCGTTTGGCCGATGCAACGAGACAATACCCGGCGGCTTTCGTGTAGCCGGTTTTCATGCCGTCCACGCTCTTATCCCGCCATAGCAGTTTGTTGCGGTTGTGCTGCTTGATCTTGTTGAAGAGGAAGGATTTATCTCCGTACCACTTGTAGTACTCCGGAAACTCCCTGATCGTGGCAATGGCAACCTTGGCGATGTCCTCTGGGGTGGTGTAGTGATCCTTCTCCGGCAGGCCGGTACTGTTGACGAAATGGCTGTCGAGCATGCCCAGGCGATGGGCGTGATTATTCATCACTTCGGCGAAGGTGGACTCACTGCCGGCGATGTGTTCCGCCAGCGACACGCAGGCATCGTTGCCGGACTGGATGATCATGCCTTTGATCAAGTCCTCAAGCCTGACTCGCTTGCCCACTTCAATGAACATCTTTGAGCCGCCGGTGCGCCAGGCTTTTTCGCTGACCAATACTTCCTCGTCCAGGCGGATATTGCCCTCCTTGAGTTCGCGGAAAACTGCGTAGGCGGTCATGATCTTGGTCAGGCTGGCGGGTTCGAGTCGCTGCCCTGCGTTTTTATGCGCCAATACTTTGCCTGAATCGAAGTCGATCAACAGATAGCCGCTGGCAGTGAGTTTCGGCGGCGTTGGGATCGGCTGCTTGGAAAGTGCTGCAGTGGCCGGGAGGAACCAGCAGAGAATCAGGAAATAGAGCAGGGACGGTCTTGGGAACTTCGCGGACATTGGGTTACCGGGTTTATGAATAAGTTATTGGCGAAGGGACCGGAGTCTAATTTGACTCCGATCCCTATGAAATCAGTCGCTATTTTATAAGCGGCGGGTCAGGACGCAAACCACTGCGGGTGGATGCATCTACTGGATCACGACATGGGTATCCCTGATGCCCAGTCCATCGAGACGCTTGCTCAGGCTGTCGGCGCCATCCACGCCGGAAATCGGGCCGACCTGAACCCGGTAGACCAGTTGATCTGCGTTTCTGCCCTCCAGTACCCGCACGTTGGTGTCGAGATCGCTTTGCAGACGGGACTGCAGCCGGTTGGCATTATGTCTGCTGCCAAAGGCGCCGACCTGGAGATAGAGGCGGGTTGTCTCTGTAGGCATGGATTCGACCGGTGACGCCAATGAAGGTTCCGGTTCGCCGGGAGTGAGTGCACGCACCTCCACCAGACCGGTGCCGCTGCCAATGATGCCGAGCTTGTGGGCTACGGTGTAGGAGAGATCGATCAGCCGGTTGTCGTGAAAAGGGCCCCGGTCGTTGATTTTGAGCACGACACTGCGGTTGTTGCGGAGATTGGTGACACGGGCATAGGTTGGCAGCGGCAGGGTCTTGTGGGCTGCGGTCATGCCGTACATATTGTAGGTTTCGCCACTGCTGGTGCGTCGACCGTGGAATTTTTTGCCGTACCAGGAGGCGATGCCCCGTTCCTGATAGCCCTTGCTGTTCTGCTTCGTGTAGTAACGCTTACCGCGTACGACATAGGAGCTGGGGTTGCCGTAGCGGCTGCGGCTTTCGAATTTCGGCACCGCGTCGGGGATGCTGTCGATATCCACCGGCGGGGCAGCCGACGGGCCGCTGTCGACGATATCCTGCTCGATGATGGAGGGGCCGATGGAACAACCGGCCAGTGCTGCGAGCAGGCTGAGGGCAGCGAGGTTGATGGTCGTGTGCAGAGTGCGCCTCATGATTCAATACCCATCCTGTCGTCTAAGTTGCTGGCGCGCGTGCGCCCTCGGCAGCCTGACGGGCCGCCTTGATCTCCTGGCTGAGCTGGTAGACTGCCATCGCATAGAGATTGCTGTGATTGTAGCGGGTAATGACGTAAAAGTTATGCAGCCCGAACCAATATTCGTCCCCGTGTTTGCCTTTTAGCAGGATCAGGCTCGCCAGCGCCTCCGGTTCCGGCAGCATCAGACCGTCTGGCCGCAGGCCGGATGCCATCAGTTCAGCGACCGCTATGCTGGGTTTCATCCCCGCCTGAACATATTTCTCATGGCGCTCTTCGCTTCTGGCCTGCTGGGTGATCATCTCACCCCGCCGCCAGCCATGGCGCTTGAAATAGTTGGCTACGCTGCCGATCACGTCGGCATCGCTATTGTGCAGATCGCGCTTGCCGTCCCCGTCGAAGTCCACGGCGTAATTCCGGTAGCTGCTGGAGATGAACTGGGGTTTGCCCATTGCGCCTGCGTAGGAGCCCTTGGCGGTTGCCGGATCGATATCCTCCTCCCGGCTGAGCAGAAGAAACTCCACCAGTTCACTGCGAAAGAACTTGGCGCGCTTGGGATAACCGAAGGCGAGGGTGGTGAGGGAGTCAAGCACCCGGTAACGGCCGGTGTGCGCGCCGTAACGGGTCTCCACACCAATGATGGCAACCATGATCTCCGGCGGTACCCCATAGGTCTTTTCTGCCCGTTCAAGTAGCGCCTGGTGCTCCTTCCAGAATTTCACCCCGCCATCGATGCGGCTTTTTTTCAGGAATATGGGACGATATTCGCGCCACTCCTTCGATTCCGCCGGACGGGTGATCGCCTTGATAATGTCTTCACGAAAGCGGGTCCCGGCGAGCAGATCCTCCAGTTTCTCAGCGGAAAATCCGTGTTTCTGCGCCATCTCGGCAGCAAACGCCTCAAATATTTCGCGAGGAATGCTGTTAGCGCCTTGGGCGCTGGAGACCGCAAGAGAAAGCAGCAGGCTGGTACAGAGTATTCTGAGTGTCTGTTTCATGTGTCAGGTCGGCAAAAGTTTGCGATGAGTGTGGATGGACATGAGGATACCGAACCCGGCGAGAATGGTCACCAGTGAAGTCCCTCCATAGCTGATCAGAGGTAATGGGACGCCCACCACAGGAAGAACGCCGGACACCATGCCGATGTTGACGAAGAGATAGACGAAAAAGACCAGGGTCAGTGCGCCGCCCAACAATCGGCTGAAGGTGTCCTGTGCCTGGGTGGCGATATAGAGTCCCCGCAGGATGATGAAAAAATAGAGGGCCAGCAGGGCGGCTACGCCGATCAGTCCGAACTCTTCGGAGATGACGGCGAAGACGAAATCTGTGTGGCGTTCCGGCAGGAACTCCAGGTGAGACTGGGTGCCGTTGAGCCAGCCCTTGCCTGTCAGTCCGCCGGAGCCAATGGCTATCTTCGACTGGATAATATGGTAACCCGCGCCCAGTGGATCGTTCTCCGGGTTGAGGAAGGTAAGCACCCGCCGTTTCTGATACTCGTGCATGAAAAACCAGATCACCGGCCCCAGCGCCGCCATGGAGACGGCAAAAATGCTGATCAGCTGCCGGCCGATGCCGGCGAGGAAGAGGATGAAGACTCCCGCGCTGGCTACCAGCAGGGCGGTGCCTAGGTCGGGCTGCTTGGCGATCAGCAGGACCGGGATCAGGGTCATGATGGCGGCGGCCAGCAGGCGCCGCCGTTTCGGCGGCAGGCGCTTCTCCGCCAGATACCAGGCGATCATCATGGGCAGGGCCAGCTTCATCATCTCTGAGGGTTGAAAGCGGAAGAAGCCGAGATCAAGCCAGCGTTGTGCCCCCTTGCCGGTCTGGCCGAAGAAGATGACCGCCACCAGCATCAGTACCCCTGCGATATAGAGCCAGGGCGACCAGCGGCGCAGATGGGTGATATGTAACTGGGCCAAAATGATCATGACACCGAAAGCTATGCCCAGACGGACCAGCTGGCGTTGGATCAATGCCCACTCCTGATCCCCCGCGCTGTAGAGGATGACCAGCCCCACGCCACTGAGCAGCATCAGTCCGGTAAGCAGCGGCAGGTCAAGGTGAAGCCAGGCCAGCAGGCCGGTGGGCCGGGCGAGTTGTGACTCCTGGGTAAAGGATATGCCGGTCATGGTCTGGCCTCCCTGAGCAGGTAGCGATCCATTACCTTGCGGGCGATAGGGGCGGCCACAGAGCCGCCGTGGCCGCCGTTTTCGACGATCACCGCTACCGCAATTTTGGGTTCCTCCACCGGTGCGAAGGCGATGAACAGGGCATGGTCGCGTTTGCGTTTCTCCACCGTCGCTTCATCGTACTCTTCATCCTGCTTGACGGTGAAGACCTGTGCGGTACCGGTCTTGCCTGCGATGCTGTAGTGGTCCGAGCGAATGCGCCGGGCGGTGCCGCGCAGGCCTTCGACCACCTGCTGCATTGCCTGGATGACCTGCTCCCAATGTTCCGGATCCACCTGTGAGAGTTGAGTGCTCTCCATCCGGGTCGCTTCCCGGGTGCCGTCCGGCAGATCGATGCTTTCGACCATCCGTGGACGGATGCGTTGGCCACGGTTGGCCAGGGTTGCGGTGGCGCTGGCGAGCTGCAGCGGTGTGGTGAGGAAGTAACCTTGCCCGATGCCGGTGATCAGCGTCTCGCCGGGGTACCAGGGTTCCCGCCGGGCTTTGCGTTTCCATTCGCGGCTGGGCAACAGTCCGGACCTTTCACCTGTCAGGTCGATGCCGCTTCTGCTGCCGAAGCCGAATGTGGTGAGAAAATCGTGCAGGCGGTCGATGCCGAGAGTTCTGGCAAGTTCATAGTAGTAGACGTCGCAGGACTGAATAATGGCATCCTCCATCGCCATCTGGCCGTGGCCGGTTTTTTTCCAATCCCGGTACTTATGCTCGTGCCCGGGTAGCTGGTAGAAGCCGGGGCAATAGGTCTGCTGATTGAAACTGACGACACCTTTCTCCAGACCGGCCAGACCAATGAAGGGTTTTACCGTTGAGCCTGGTGGATATTGGCCGCGGATCGCCCGGTTGAAAAGGGGCTTGTCCAGCGAGTCACGCAGCGTCTTGTAGGCCTTGCTGCTGATGCCCTCGACGAAGAGATTGGGGTCGTAACCGGGCTTGCTGACCAGCGCTAGTACCCCGCCGGTGCGGGTGTCGATAGCGGCCACCGCGCCATTGTAGTCTTTCAGGGCCTCCATAGCAGTCGCCTGCAGATCCATATCGAGAAACAGGTGCAGGTTTTCACCGGGCTGAGGTGGCTGGTTTTCCAGTACCCGCAGTACCCGCCCTTTGGCATTGACCTCCACCTGCTGCAGGCCGACGCTGCCGTGCAACTGGTTTTCATAGGTTCTCTCCACCCCGTTTTTTCCGATGTGGGTGGTGCCGCTGTAGTTCGAGGCGTCGATCTTCTGCAGTTCCTGCTTATTGATGCGGCCCACATAACCCAGTACGTGCGCGGTCTGCTCTTGCAGCGGGTAGTCCCGCAGCAGTTTGGCCTGCACGACGACTCCCGGGAATCTGTGCTGATTCACCGCAAATCGTGCCACCTCCTCATCACTCAGGCGCACCCGGATGGGAATGCTGTCGAAACGCCGCCGTTGCTGACGCAGTCGCTTGAAGCGTTTCCGGTCATCCTCATTGATGGGCATGATCTCCGACAGCGCCTGGATCGTGGCTTCGATGTCCGGTGTCTTCTCCGGGGTGATATCGAGACTGTAGGCCGGCAGATTCTGCGCCAGGATGGTGCCATGACTGTCGTAGATCAGCCCTCGGGTTGGTGGACGGGGTTCCAGTTTGACCCGGTTGTCCAGGGAGAGTGTGGTGAAATGCTCATGGTTCAACACCTGCAGATAGAGCATCCTGGTGAGCAACAATAACAGGGTCAGTGTGACGATTATCGCGGCCACAATGATCCGCCCCATGAAAAATTGGCTTTCGAAGAGGTGGTTCTTTATCGATAACTGGTGCACGGGCAGGGTCAGCGGACGCGGAAACGGCGGCGGATGTCGCGCAGAATGATGTAGACCCAGGGCCAGAGCAGCATGCCCACCACCGGCGTTGCCCAGTACCAGAGAGTGGGCGCTGGATAACCCGCGGCCCCTGTGGCCCAGATCGCCAGCAGGCGCTCCACCAGCAGCAGTACAAAGATTGTGAATATCTGCTGGCGCAGAGGCAGCACCCGCACCCGGCGGTGCAGTTTGAGGGTCAGATAGGCGACCAGGGCGAGTCCAAGGGCGTGCTGCCCCAGCAGGGTGCCGGTGAGGACGTCGAGGAGAATGCCGGTGAACCAGCCGACACCTACGCCGAAACGTTCCGGCAGTGCCATGCACCAGTAGATCAGGATCAGCGTGACCCACTGTGGACGGTAATTGATCGCCCACTCAGGCAGGGGGATCACCGTAAGGACAAAACCGAGGGCGAGGGTGAGGTAGACGATATAACTCCGTCTCGGCTGCTGGGCGATCATTGCCTTGCCTCATCAGGATCAGCAGAGGTTTCGGGACTCGTTGTGGCTTCCTGCAACAGCTCATCGGGATTCAGTGTCCAGACCAGCAGCACCTCCCGGATACGATCCAGATGGGCGGTTGGGCGGGCGGATACCGTGGCGAAATGTTGTCCCGGTTCGTGACGGACTTCGGTGATTTCAGCGACCGGATAACCCGGCGGAAAGCGTCCGCCCAACCCGGAGGTGACCAGCAGGTCTCCTGGCCGGATATCGGCATTGTTCGGCAGATGGGGCAGTTCGAGTTCGTTGATCAGCCCAGTGCCCAGGGCGATGGTGCGCAAGCCGTTGCGATTGACCTGTACCGGCAGGGCGTGCCGGGCATCGGTGATCAACAGCACAGTGGAGGTGATGGGATCGGTATGGATGACCTGGCCAACCACAGCATTGGCGTCCACCACCGGTTGGCCGTTGAAGGTGCCGGAGGTGTCGCCTTTATCGATGATCACCTGCTGGCTGAATGGGTTCTGCTCCACTGCAACCAGCTCGGCAATCAATACCCGTTCGCCGATCTTGAAGGTGGAGTCGAGCAGCCCGCGCAGACGCATGTTTTCCGCCTCCAGGGCCTCGAATTTCAATAGCCTGCCACGTAGCTCCAGATTCTCCCGGGAGAGGCGATCCCGATCCGTCTGGATCTGTCCCCGGGTCGAGAAGGCATCACCCATCTCTTCCACCAGGGAGGCTGGCAGGGTGGCGAGGTACTGTATCGGATAGAGGGCGACCGCGAGCGCCGAGCGCAGGGTCTCCAAATGGTTCTGTCGATGGTCCAGTACCATCAGGACAATGGAGAGGATCGCCGCGCCGAGCAGGCGGGAGGTGATCGATGGTCCCTGTGTGAAGATCGGTTTGATTGCCGGTAAACCCTTTTCCAGATTAGCATCAATACTCAGTCAGCGCGTAGGAGCGGGGTCCCGGCGCGATCATGCCGAGGATTGCGGGTGGGTCGCCGCTCCTGCGGATGATAGAGACTGACTGGCTTCCCGCCGGGCGGCGGGAAACGGTCTATTCGACGGAGAAGACGTCTCCGCCACGTTCATCGATCAGCTCAAGGGCGCGTCCACCGCCACGGGCGACGCAGGTCAGCGGATCTTCCGCGACTATCACCGGCAGGCCGGTCTCCTCCTGCAGCAACCGGTCGATATCCTTCAACAGTGCCCCGCCGCCGGTAAGCACTATGCCCCGTTCCGCCACGTCTGCGCCCAACTCGGGAGGGGTCTGTTCCAGGGCAGTGCGAACGGCGCCAACAATACCGGCAAGGGGTTCCTGCAGTGCTTCGAGTATCTCGTTGCTGTTGAGGGTGAAGCTGCGGGGAATGCCCTCAGCCAGATTGCGTCCCTTGACCTCAATCTCTTTCACGTCGTTGCCGGGATAGGCAGAGCCGATCTCAATCTTGATCCTCTCGGAGGTGGCGTCGCCGATGAGGGTGCCGTAGTTGCGCCGCACATAGCTGACGATTGCCTCGTCGAAACGGTCGCCGCCGACCCTCACCGAGTTGGCGTAGACGATGCCGTTGAGAGAGATGACGGCCACCTCTGAGGTGCCGCCACCGATATCCAGCACCATGGAGCCGCGCGCTTCATCCACCGGCAGGCCGGCGCCGATCGCTGCGGACATGGGTTCTTCGATGAGATAGACCTCACGCGCCCCCGCTCCCGCTGCCGACTCCTTGATAGCGCGCCGTTCCACCTGAGTCGAACCGCAGGGCACACAGACCAGCACCCGTGGGCTGGGCCGGATGATGCGGCTTTCATGCACCTTGTGAATGAAGTACTGCAGCATCTTCTCTGTGACAGTGAAGTCCGCGATCACGCCCTCTTTCATGGGACGAATGGCGGTGATGTTGGACGGCGTGCGCCCCAGCATCTTTTTCGCGTCCTCACCGACAGCAACTACGGATTTTGCCCCTCCGGGACCGCGGTCCTGTCGGATGGCCACAACCGAGGGTTCATTGAGCACTATACCCTGGCCGCGAGCGTAGATCAGAGTGTTGGCGGTACCCAGATCAATGGAGAGATCGTTGGAAAACATTCCACGTATGCGTCGGAACAGCATAAATATTCTTCGTATGGCAGTGAGTTATGAGAAATCGGGCTATCGGAGGCGACAGGGAGGCAGGATGCCTGACCCTGATCCGAATGACCAGAAGAAACCGTAAAAACGGGTAATCTATCAATGGTACGGGTATTGAGCAAGAAAACCGGGTCGCAAAATTCACTTGGAATGGAAAAGTTGCAATTGCTGGAAACGGTCTATACTTAAATATAAATCCCAAGTAAAAAGCTGGGGTATTAGGTTGGTGCATGCCAAAAATCATTTGCAGGAGGTTGTTATGACAATGCCTAAACCAACAAAAGTAGAGAAACTGAGCCAGGATATCTGCATGCGGGAGATCCCCCTTTCGGAGATGGGAGTGCCGGAAGCAGACGATTACATCCTGAACTATTGTGGTACAGAGTTTTATGCGAAACAGGCAGAAAATGAGGCGAAAAAGCAGAAAAAGTAGTGATTTGAGCAGGTAAAGTACCTGTCTGTCCGCTTTTTGCTGTTTGAGTGTCTTCTGTCAGGCAGGGTTTTCTACCCGGCGGCGCTCGCACTCGACTTGCCGCTATTTTTCCCCAAACTATTTCCAGTCTAAAATGGCAGAGATCGAGTAAAAATCCATCGCTCCAGATGGTGTCCCCCTTTTTCCGGGCCTGTTCCCTGCCCTGAACTCATTGAGATGGGAGATCATTGATCGCAACCAGGTTGCGGTTGATCTCTATTGGCCACGCGCCCGCTGTGGCCAAGCGCTGCATTCCCTAATGGCATTAAAGGTCCACGAGCCAATGCCGATACCCAACCCATGAATATCCACTTTATCAGCCTGTTATCGCTTCAATTTCACAGCAGATCATGGGTTTTCCCTTGTAGGCAATGATATATCCTCTCAGGCTAGGAGGATGAGCAGAGGTGATCGCCAAGCAGGATATTCAGGCCGTATTTTGACCTCACTACCGAGGCAGTGCATACCAACACGGACATTAATGATGGGTATCCACGGCGTATTTGATAGCCCATAGCAGGCTCCCGCGCGCAAAGGAACAAAATGCAGTTGTCCGAAAAAGACTCATCCATTCCACCCAAAGGCCCACTGCTGGCCGGCAAGCGGCTCAGACAGTTGCGGCTGCGCGTGGTGCTGGGCATGCTGATTACCAGCATCCTGATTGGCACGGTCTCCACACTGCTGCTCTACCGGTCTCAGGCGGAACAGCTGGAAGCAGCGGTACTGTTCGAAGTGACGCTGCAGAAGACCGCTATCAGATCGGAGATCTCCCGGCTCAAAAATCTTGCCGCACAGATCACCAGCCGCAGCCGCATCCGTCAGGAATTGGAAAAATACCAAAATGGCCAGATCGGACTGGAGGCTCTGAATGCCTTTTCCCGTCCCAAGCTCGCGGATGCACTGCGTCTGGCGCCAGACATGGTTGGAATCAGTCGCCTGGGTAACGATGGCAGGTTGTTGATAGAGGTTGGAGAGGCCATCCCGGAATCGCTCAGGCCTGTGGGTTTTCGCGCTGAATCCATCCATCTCGGCATACCTGGGCTAGTCGACGGCCGCCAGCGGCTGGTTGTCAGCGCACCCATCATCAATCCAAAAGGCGACAAAGTCGGGATCGATCTGGTGGCATTCGATACACATCGTATCAGCGATGCCATCCAGGAATTTACCCGGCGCCATCAAAGTCGCGGCAGTGTACAGATTGGTACCCTTGGCCCTGCGGGCGTGGAATATTATTTCGCTTCCGGCGAGTTCGAAAAATCAGATATCAGAGGCTTTCTTGATAGTGAAGTACATGAAACCCTGGCCGGAACCACAGAAGGTTTGCATGTCGTTGAGACTGCCCACGGGGGCAGTATTATCGTTCACCAGAAGATCGGTAATTCTTCCTGGGTCTTGCTGTTTTTTGATCAGGCGAATGATTTTTATGCCCCTGCGCGAGCACACGCTGCCTATGTCGGTTTCTCCGTATCTATTCTGGTGTTGATCGGCATCTTCCTGACCCTGCGCCTGGTACGCCCTCTGGTGGACCATGTCTCGCTTGAAAACGACCGAAACAGAAAGCTGCTGGACAAGGTACAAGTCAGCGAAGAACGCCTGCAGTCGATTCTGGATAACACCTCTTCGGTTATCTATCTGAAAGATTGCGATGGAAAATACCAGCTGATCAACAGACGCTTTGAAGAGCTGTTCCACATATCCCGCGAGGAGATCTTCGGCAAGACCGATTATGAAATCTTCCCCCAAGAAACTGCCGATGCCTTCAGGGCCGTTGATAATAAGGTACTTGAGACAGAGGAACTTCTGGAACTTGATGAGCAGGCGCCGCACGATGATGGTAATCATGATTACCTCTCGATCAAGTTTCCTCTCTATGACGCAGCAGGCAACACTTACGGTCTATGCGGGATCTCCACGGACATTACAGCGCGTAAACGACTTGAGCAGCGTGAACAAATTCGCCTGAAGATACTGGAAAAGATGGCGCAGGACGAGCCACTGAAACAGGTGCTGGAGACACTGGTACAACTGGTTGAGTCTGAAATGCCGGGTGCTCTGTGCTCGGTCCTTCTGCTGGACGAATCAGGACAGCACCTGCTCAATGGCGCCGCCCCCAGTCTGCCGGATTTCTACAACGAGGCAATTCACGGCACCAAAATCGGCAGTGGTGTCGGCTCCTGCGGGACAGCCGCATACGAAAACCGTCAGGTGATTGTTGAAGATATCCAGCAGCACCCCTATTGGCAGTCCTATGCCGAACTGGCAGCACGGGCCGACTTGGCGGCCTGCTGGTCAGAACCCATTCGTGATCGCCAGGGCAAAATATTGGGCACTTTTGCCCTCTACTACCATGAGCCGAGAGCGCCACAAACCGCTGAGATAGAACTCATCACCCAGCTCGCGCACCTGGCGGCTATCGCAATCGAGCACCATGCCAACGAGAAGGCGCTACGTGCCAGTGAGGAAAGCCTGCGCGCCGAAAGAGATTTTGTCGATGCGGTGGTGGAAGCGGCCGGCTCGATAATCGTGGTAATGGACCGGGAGGGAAAGATCGTTCGTTTCAACCATGCAGCAGAGGAGATAACCGGGTTTTCATTTGCAGAGTTACAGGACCAGCCAATTTGGGAGTACCTGATTCCCGAAGAGATCCGTGAGGACGTTGAAGGTGTCTTCAATAATCTTACCGCCGGTAATATCGTCGGCAACTACGAAAATGAATGGTTGATGAAAGATGGTTCGCGCCGCCTGTTTCATTGGCGTAACACCGTACTGCAAGACACCGATGGCAAGGTCGCTTTTGTCGTCTCACAGGGCTACGACATTACCGATATACGTAAAACCCAGCTGGCACTTGCCCTGCATAAGGACAAACTTGAGCATCTGGTGAAAGAGCGTACCGCCGAACTGGAAGAGATTACCGCCTATAACCGCACACTATTTGAAACCTCGCCCATTGGTCTGGTCCTGTGCGACATGGATGGCAGACTGGTTGATGTCAACCCAGCCTACCTGGGAATTATCGGCTATGACGAAAGCGAGGCCAAAACGCTTTCGTATTGGGATATCACCCCGCACGATTTTGAGCAAGAGGAAGCCTTGCAACTTCAGGCATTGCAGGAGAGTGGACGCTACGGTCCCTATGAAAAGGAGTACCTGCACAAGAGTGGAAAACGCGTTCCGGTACGCCTCAATGGTCAGCTGATCGAGCAACATGGCAGGCAATACATCTGGTCTTCAGTGGAAGATATTTCACAACGCAAGCGAATGGAAAATGCCCTGCGCGAGAGTGAGGCAAACCTGGCGCAGGCGCAGACCATCGCGCATCTGGGCAGCTGGCATCTGGATATCCTTAACGACCAGCTGAACTGGTCAAAGGAGACCTACCAGATCTTTGGCATGGAAGCGGATTCTCCGGTCAGTCTGGGCAATTTTGTGGCCGCCCTTCATCGTGAGGATACCGACCGGGTACTGGATGCATGGGACGCTGCGCAGCTGGGTGCACCCTACGATATCGAACACCGTATTATTGTGGACGGCAAAGAAAAATGGGTGCGGGAGCGGGCAGAGATCCACATAAATGACCAGGGAGAGGCGATTTCCGCACTGGGCACTGTGCAGGACATCAGCAGTCTCAAGCTGGCGGAGCAGGCTACACAGGCGGCGCTGGCCGAGGCGCAGCGCCTGGCAAAGGTTCGCAGTGATTTCGTGGCAAACATGAGTCATGAGATTCGTACCCCACTGAATGGGGTGCTGGGTCTGGCGAAGATCGGTGAGCGTGGCGTTACCACTGAGAAAGCAGATGAGATATTTGCACGGATCACTGTCTCAGGCCGGCACCTTTTGCAGGTGGTCAACGACATCCTTGATTTCTCCAAGATAGAGGCCGGCAAGCTGGTGATTGAAAAACGCCCCCTCGACTTGATTGCCTCAGTGGATAGATCGGCCAGTCTGGTAAAGAGCCAGGTGCAGGATAAGGGATTGTCGTTTCATCTCGATTTTGCCGATGGGTTACCACTATGGGTGAAAAGCGATGCGCTGCGACTGGAGCAGATCCTGCTCAATCTGCTCTCCAATGCCGTCAAGTTCACGCAGCAGGGTGAGATCAGACTGACTGTCGAGACACAGAATCAAACCCTGTTGTTTCGGGTAAGCGACACCGGGCTCGGGATGGCGGAAGACCAACTGGCCCAGTTGTTCCAGCCTTTTGAGCAGGCAGACAGCTCCACTACCCGCCGTTTCGGAGGAACTGGTCTGGGCCTGTCGATCAGTATCAACCTGGCCAGAATGATGGGAGGCGATATCCAGGTAACCAGCTGTCTGGGCAGTGGCAGTGAATTTACTCTGACGCTGCCCCTGGAGCCTGCCGCAGAGATGCCCGACACCGTAGAGCCGGCAGTGCCTACACATGGCCAACGTCTGCGGGGGATACGACTGCTGGCCGCAGAGGATATCGAGGTCAACCGGCTGATACTGGCCGACCTGTTTGAGCAGGAAGGTGCCCTGGTCGTATTTGCCGAACACGGACAGCAGGCACTGGATCTGCTGCAGGAGCAGGGAACAGATGCCTTTGATGTTGTGCTGATGGATATTCAGATGCCGGTCATGGGCGGCTATGAGGCAACACAGCGAATACGCGAACTGTCAGCGAAATTACCCGTAATCGGACTGACCGCACATGCGTTGGCCGAAGAAAAGGCCCGCTGCCTGGCATGTGGGATGGTCGACCATGTGGCGAAACCCATAGATGCAGATGAATTGGTCAATGCCATCCAACAGCATGTTTCGAGCAGTGCATCAGATATGCCTTCTCATACAACAGCGGAGTATCCTTTATTGAGTGATACTCTCTCTGACCAACCCATACCCCAGGATGGGAATCCCCCAGTCGATTGGGAGGCGCTACGCAAACGCTATCGCGGGCGTGAAGGCTTCATCAAGAAACTGGCGCAAACCGCGCTCAACAGCTGTAAGGAAACACCGGATAAACTGCGTCAGGCGATGCATGCTCACGACAGCACGCAATTGAATTTTCTCGCCCATGGTCTGAAAGGTATCGCAGGCAACCTGGAAGCAAACAGATTGCATCAACTGGCTGCCCAGGTCGAGAGCAATGCGAAACAGGGCGGCACTGCAACAGATCCCGTTGCCGACGAACTGGCAGCGGCCCTGGAAAAGGTGCTGGATGCACTTGTCGAACATGTCGGCGTGACTGCTATATAAGTATTCGCATCACACTGGAAATATTTATAAAAATTGTGGTGCACAGATTGATGTTTGGTTTGGATTCTGACAAGTGAAGTCGGGCGAAAACGAAAAATAACTATCAGTTAGACGAAGAGAGAACTGTCCATGCAAGGTCATGACAATACATCAATGGTTAGAGTGGAAAAATGAGCGGAATCCATCTGCCTCTATTTCTCTGCGCGCGATTTATCGGGATCGCCATAACCAGCGCGCTGGTGCTTTTCCTGTCTGTTTCCGTTGCTGCCGCAGAAGGGTTTCTGATTGTGGTGCAGCAGGATACGGAAGTAACCACCTTGACCCGGGAGGAGGCGGCCAACCTCTTTTTGGGCCTGGGGTCCACCAACTCCCGGTTGATCCCCTTTGACCGGAGTGAACAGCCGCTGCGTGAGCGTTTTTATCGTGAAGTCACCGGCCTGTCGGCTGCCAGTGTCCGTGCTCACTGGGCCAAGCAGGTATTCACCGGTCGTGGCCGCCCTCCCGCGCGCATCTCGAAAACAGACGTAAAACAGGTGCTCAATGATAAACCGGGTGCCGTTACCTATGTTGCAATCGACCAGCTGCCTGCTCACAGTAAGGTATTGCTGTCCACGGAACAGGGAGAGCAGGAATGAACAAGCAACTTGTATGGATCAGGTTATCACTCGCTGCAATCTTGCTGACTCTGGGTCGCTCCGGTATTGCGCTGGAAACCTATTTAGGCGGTTTCGGTACGGCAAGCCTCTCCTGCTTCAGCAGCGATACGGCGGACTATGTCATCAATGATCGGCCTGAGGGACCCGGCCGAACCAGACATTGTGATGCCGGACTCGACTCCACGTTGGGCGTACAACTTGATCTGGGTTTGAGCGAATCGCTCGATTTCGCTCTGCAAATCGTTGCCGACCGCAACGTAGAGCGCAACTTCAAGCCGGATGTCACTTTGGCCCAGTTGCGCTGGCGAGCCACAGATGCTTTGACACTGCGCCTCGGGCGCATGCCCACCAACGCCTTCCTGCATGCCGAAAACCGCCAGGTGCGCTACGCAATGCCTTGGATCCGACCCCCGCTGGAGGTCTATGGTTTGGTGCCGGCCTTTTCCCAGGATGGATTGGAGATCATAAACGAGGGCAGCTTCGGCCGCTGGCAGACAGAGTGGCACGGGGGTATCACCCGAATCGCCTTTGATGTGGCGGCATCCAACAGCAGGGAAACCTTTCCCATCGAGGCGGATGGCGCTTTCCTGAACCTGACGCTGCAGGATCGCAATACGCAGATAAAACTCGGCTATGGCTACAGTAAAACAAGCTTTGCAAGCGCTGATGTCGAGGCGCTTTTCGGTGCGCTGAGGTCTATGGTATTTCCGGACGGAGCACAACTGGCCGATGATCTGGCTATCGACCAGGCCGCAACACATATGTTTGGTCTCGGTATGAGCCATGAGCGGAACGACTGGCTGGCCATGGCTGAATTCGGTTACCGCTCCATCGAAGGTTTCTTCCGCGATCAGTATGGCGCTTACGTCACCCTGGGCAGACGGTTCGGCCCCTGGATGCCCTATTCAACCCTCGCCCGGCGCTGGACCCGCGGCCCGGACAGTGACAGTCGCGCAGGATTCCTGCAGCCGCAGGTAGACGTGCTATTGGCCTCCAGCCGCTATGATACAAACAGCCTGGCGCTGGGTCTGTCACGGGAAATCACCGAACAGACCACGCTCAAGTTCCAGGCCGACTGGGTCCAGCCGGATAAAAACAGCTGGGGCCTCTATTACAACCACGCCCCGGACTACGATTACGCCAATCCAGATAGCGACTGGCTGTTCACCCTGAGTCTGGATTTCATCTTCTGAGGTAAAAACGTTGTCTATTTTTCGTTTCACTTCCCTGCGCTTCCAGATGATTGCCGGTGTCGCCCTGGTGCTATTGACCCTGGTCACGCTGGAGACTGTCAGCATTCGGCGCGCAATGGAGTCAGAGGCCGTGGAACATCTGCGCGATGAGCTGTTGAAGACCTCTAAATTGCTGAACCTGGTCGTTGTTCCGCACACCACGCCTGAGGGCATGGAGACCCTGCGCGCATATCTGAAAGAGCTGGTCACGGGCGATGGAGAGGGAATCGTCTATCTTGCCCTGCTGGACGAGAATAACAGCATCCTGCTACAGACGATTGATACGCCTGACCCCATACCCTCCGCTTGGGATGATTCCGGGCCGCTGCCCGACGTGCTCATGGTGCATGCGGGTCAGCCAATCCTGTTGGGTGGGCATAGGATCGGTGCACTGCATTTTGGTCTGGATATCTCGTCAATCAGGGAGACGCATGCCAACATTCAGAGGGAACAGTTGCTTTTACAGGCGGGAGGGTTGGGGATTGCCCTGATCCTGCTGATTTTCTTCGAGAGGCGTATCAACACCCGTCTTAGGCGGCTGATGCAGACCAGCCAGGCCCTTGCGGTAGGAAATTACTCGGAGAGAGCGCCCGAGTCCGGCCCGAAAGAGCTGGCCCAGCTCGCCCGCGATTTCAACAGCATGGCGGATGCCGTGGCCGAACGCACTGCGGCGTTACAGGATAGCGAGGCCAAGTTGAACGCCATGCTCAATAATCCAGCCCTGCTCATTGGCATGATAGACAGCCAGGGCACAGTATTGATTGCCAACGATGTGGTTCTGGAGCTGAACAATACGCGCCCAGAAGAGATTCTGGGTCGCCCCATGTGGGACGCCCCTGTATTTTCCCATGATGAAAAACTCCAGGAGAAGATGCGTGAGGCGGTGCAGCGTGCGGTGAAAGGAGAGTCAATTCAATTTGAGACAACCTACAAAACACAATGGGGAATACGCATCGCCGAGTTCTCCTTGCAACCTGTTACCGATTCACAGGGTAAGGTAGCCTGGCTGGTGCCCTTGGGTATTGATATAACCGAGCGCAAACAGGCTGAAACGGATCTGCTGAAGAGTCAGGCGCGCTATCGTGAACTGAATGAAGAGTTGGCAAAAAATGAGAGTAACTATCGTGGGATATTCAACGAATCTGTAGCTGCAGTATATGTTTTCGACAGGGACAAAAACTTTATCGACACAAACGAGGCAGGTATTGAATTATTGGGGTACTCCAGGAACGAACTGCTTAACATGAGTATCCCGGAAGTTGATGCCGATCAGGGTGCTGTTCAGCCTGCCCAGGAACATCTCCTTGCCGGGGGAAGGATTGTCAATTTCGAGCACAGACTGGTGCGTAAAGACGGGAGTATCATTACTGTACTCAACAACTCCAGGCCAGTGTTTGATTCAGAGGGTGAGGTCACTGGCATGCAAAGCACGCTGATTGACGTTACCGAGCGCAATAAAATTGCGCACTCGCTTCAGGATCGCGAACAGGAACTCGACACAATCATTGAAAACATTCCCAACATGCTTTTTGTCAAGGATGCGAAAGAACTTCGGTTTGTCCGTTTCAATCAGGCAGGTGAAACACTGCTTGGGATGCCTTGCAAGGATCTTATCGGCAAGAATGACTATGACTTTTTTCCGCAGGAACAAGCCGATTTCTTCACTGCTAAAGACAGGGAGGTGTTGGAGTCGGGAAAGCAGTTGGATATATCTGAAGAGCCCATTGAAACACCCAAAGGGACACGGATTCTGCACACCCGCAAGACTGTCATTCGAGGTAAAAACGGCGAAGCAAAATATCTACTCGGAATCTCGGAAGACATCACAGAGCGCAAACGAACGGAACAGGAGTTGGAGAGCCACCGTCTGCACCTGGAAGATCTGGTGGCCGAACGCTCAGCCAGCCTGGCGCGCGCCGAGACAATTGCGCATGTGGGCAGCTGGCATGTGGATATGGCCGACAGTCAACTGACCTGGTCCAGCGAGACCTATCACATCTTCGGGGTTCCCGTCGGCACACAGGTGAGCTTGGCGGACTTTGTCGGTTTTGTTCATCCGGATGATAGTGATCGCACTATGGCCGCGTGGCATGATGCCTTGAAAGGCGCTCCCTACGACATCGAGCATCGCATTCTCGTGGAGGGAAAAGTCAAGTGGGTGCGGGAACGTGCCGAAATGGCCTTTGATGCTCAAGGTCAGGCCATAACCGCCCACGGCGCCGTGCAGGACATCACCGAGCACAAGGCTGCCGAACAGGCGATGACTGATGCGAAAGAGAGGGCTGAAGCGGCTGCAGGGGCGAAATCGGAGTTTCTCGCCAACATGAGTCACGAGATCCGCACGCCACTGAATGCCGTACTGGGATTGGCCAGAATGGGGCAGCGGGACAGTAAGGAGTCAGAGAACTCGGAGAGATTTCATCATATCCTCAACTCAGGGCAGCACCTGCTTGGCATCCTCAACGACATCCTCGATCTCTCCAAGCTGGAATCCGGCAAGGTCAACGTGGAGAGCCAACCCTTCCAGCTGACCGCAACCGTGGAGGATGCTGTCAGTCTGGTGGCGGATCAGGCCAGGGAGAAGGGTCTGACCCTCTTCCTACATTTTGACCCTGCTCTTCCTGTTTGGGTGGCGGGCGATTCACTTCGATTGCGCCAGGTACTGCTGAACCTGTTGAGCAATGCTGTCAAATTCACTGAGGAGGGCGAGGTGCAGTTGCAGATTACCTGTCAGGGTGAGCAGACCTGTTTCAGTGTGATTGACACAGGTATCGGCATGAACAGCGAACAGATCTCGCGCCTGTTTACGCCCTTCGATCAGGGCGACACATCCACCACGCGACGTTTTGGCGGTACTGGTCTTGGACTCGCCATCAGCCATAATCTGGCTAGCCTGATGGATGGACATATCAACGTAAAAAGTGAGCCGAACAGGGGCAGCACCTTCACCCTTTGTCTTCCATTGGCGGAGACGGCTCCCAATACCGAACGTGAGATCAAGAATCATGAGATACCTGGCTCCCGTCTCAAGGGTATTCATGTGCTGGCTGCAGAAGATGTGGAGATGAACCGGCTTATCCTCAAGGACACGCTTGAATACGAAGGCGCCCATGTGGTTTTCGCCGAAAACGGCTATCAGGCGCTGGAGCGCTTGAAGGGGCTGGGAGTCACCGCCTTTGATATCATATTGATGGACGTGCAGATGCCCGTGATGGACGGTTACGAGGCGACTCGTCGCATCCTTAAGCTCACCTCAGCACTACCGGTGATCGGGCTTACCGCCCACGCGCTGGGGGAGGAGCGGCAGCACTGTCTTGCCGCCGGCATGGTGGAACATGTGACCAAGCCCTTCGATGCCGATGATCTGGTTGCCGCGATACTGCGACAGCTGAAGCGACCAAAACCAGCAACGGTATCAGAGGCGCAGGCAACACCCGCGCAAGAGGCTGAACCTAAACCGGCAACCAAGCCTGCGGCGGAAACACCTCCAGACTCTCTGCCTGGCATCGACTTGGCCGATGGCTTGCAGAGACTGCGCGGCAAATGGTCCTCCTATAAAAAGGTACTCCTGATGTTCCGGCAGCAGCACAGTGCAAGCGCGGACAAGATGGCGTCGTTGCTGGAGCAGGGGGATATTGAGGAGGCCAGGCTGCTGGCTCACCGGCTCAAGGGCACTTGCGGTAATGTTGGCGCCAAACGGCTCTCTGAGCAGGCTGCGGCCATAGAAGCGGCTTGCCATGCGGATGACCCGGAGACGGCAGCAGCTCAAATGGCCGCATTTCACGCCAGTTTTGAAGAGATCATGGATGGTCTGGCAATGTTGGATGAGGGATAGGAGAAGTCCCGTTTCAGGTACAAGAAGGGAACGGCAGGGCTAACTCTGCTGCACATTGAGAGATCGAATTACTATACTTTAATTCACTAGTGTCCCAACGTTAAATCGAATAAATTCAATTGGTTATCCATGGCGCATTCTTCACTTTTGCAATCGGATTTCATAAGCAACTGATCCAATGGGGTTTTCTCGAAAAGAGTAAGGCTC
>JAESPD010000030.1 GCA_016756855.1 gamma proteobacterium endosymbiont of Lamellibrachia anaximandri
GTTACTTCTAACGCCAAAGTATTGGTAGTAGCCGCGTAGTTTGGCACAGAGAATTTGGTATTGATCCCGTAGGGGATCATGCCGGTTTTCCTTACACCAGTTCCACGTCATTTTCAGATAACGGTTTAGCCGCTTGCGTGCTGTCTTTTTCTTGATGACGGGGTAACCTTTGACAGACAGGGTAAAATCGTCATAGGACAGCTTGGCAAAAAGGTTCCGGTTGGTTGCATCGTCCGCATTTTCGGCGATGCCGTTATTGCTGGCAGGATCGTCAAATTCAGCATAGTAGAGCTGACCGTTACCATCACTGTCGTAACCACTTGCCGAGATCAACATCTCAAAGCCGTTGTCAAACCGCTCTCCGTAGCTGATACGTCCCTGGTAACTTGTTCTGACTGCCCGCAGCGGCAGAGATCTATGTCCCCTGGAGATCACGTCCCCGTTTTGTGATCACATTGATCACACCGAAGAAGGCGTTGCTACCGTAGAGTGAAGAGGCGGGCCCCCTTACCACCTCCACCCGGTCGATGAGATCGATATCCATGACAAACCCCCGGTCTGCCAACACCCCGTTGTAGATATTTTCGTTGATACGGTGGCCATCCATCAGCACAAGGATGCGAGTATTGAAGTCGCTGGGCACGCCAAAGCCACGAGCCCCTATATATGTGTAGCTGCGATCGTAGGCGATTTGGAAACCGGGCAGGGTGTTCAGAACATCCATCAGCGTGCGATGGCCATAGCGCTGGATCTCATCAGCAGTCACAATGCTGATTCTGGCAGGCGCCTAGATCACCTTCTGTTCGTATTTCGAGGCACTGAAGACCGAGGGGATATCTCCAAACAGCAGTTCCTCGTCATCCAGCAATGAGTCCAGCTCCGCTGATTCCGTCTCTGCAATCACCTGCCCAGTGAAAGAACCCCCTGTAACCAGCATGGCGATAAGGCAATACAAAGGCTGACGCTTATTCATCCCGACACTCCGATAACAACAAATTCCCCGCAAACCTGAAAAAAGTGCTCAGGGATCAGGGTGCTTGGAACAGTTAATCGGCCAGGCGGGCTGGAACTGTAGAATGAATATGCGTAACAGGTCAGACGTAAGTGGCTGATTCGAGTGTCGAATCATATTGATATACACCTCGTCTATTACTCCAAAACTCTCCCGCGTTACAAGACCGCGCACCAAAACAGCGCGCCACGGTAGCGCACCACACCAAATTGCACTTCATCTTGGTGCAAGGCAGTTTTTCTGCAGGACTCAATCAACACCAATAAATCTCATAACATACTGAAAAATAATATAAATAATAGTTTGGCATGACTTCTGCTTAATTAAGCGTGAGATCCGTAATTGCAGCTGCATCAGGCACTGCACCGAATTGATTAAATTTTAATACCTTTAGAGTGAGGAAACGAAAATGAATATGAATAAAATCGCCTTGGCCTGCGGTGCAATTATGCTGGGTATGTCCGGCCTGTCCGTTGCGGACAATGAGTTCAGCATGAACATTGGCGTCACAAGTAATTATATCTGGCGCGGTGTGACTCAGACAGATGACGGCGCTGCTGTTTCCGGTGGCGTGGACTACGCTCACGGCAGCGGTTTCTACGCTGGCGCATGGGCTTCCAACGTTGACTGGAGCACTGTTGACGGTGCCGGTGCAACAACTCCCAGTCCAGTCAGTTATGAACTCGACCTCTATGGCGGTTATGCCGGAGAGATCGGTGACTTCGGCTACGACGCAGGCCTGATCTACTACACCTACGATGACACTGCAGACTCCAACTTCCTCGAACTCGGTTTAAGCGGTAGCTGGAAATTCCTCTCCGCAGGTCTGAACTACACCCTCAGCGGCCAGGCCGATGATGACACCGGCCTCTACGTCAGTGGCGACATGTACTACTACGCCGGCGTGAGCTTCGACCTGCCCCAGGATTTCAGCGTCGGCGGTACTGTCGGCAAGTATGACTTCACCAACAGCAGCGATGATGACTACACCCACTACCAGGTCGACGTGAGCAAGAGCGCCGGTGACTACGGTGATGTCAGCCTGAGCCTTGCAGATACAGACATGGATGGCTCCGACATTAAATTCTTCGTCTCCTGGAGCAAGTCCTTCTAATTCAGGCCTGCATCATAAACCCACGGCCCGCCCACTGGCGGGCCGAGCGAATTAAGGTGAAACACTCATGAAAATGATTTCCGCAATCATCAAGCCCTTCAAGCTCGATGACGTTCGAGAGGCACTCTCTGAGATCGGCATCGCCGGCATCACGGTAACCGAAGTCAAAGGTTTCGGGCGTCAGAAAGGTCACACTGAACTCTACCGCGGCGCTGAGTACGTGGTGGATTTTCTGCCCAAGATCAAGATCGATATCGCCGTTGACGAGTCTGCGGTTGACCAAGTCGTCGACGCGGTCACCAAAGCCGCAAAAACCGGCAAGATTGGTGATGGCAAGATCTTTGTCATGCCCGTCGAGCAGGTGGTCCGTGTACGCACCGGCGAATCCGGCCCCGACGCACTCTAGGTCAGTTGAGAGGTTAAGCAGATGGAAAATCAGATTTTTGAACTACAGTACGCCCTCGATACCTTCTACTTTCTGGTAATGGGTGCGCTGGTGATGTGGATGGCGGCAGGCTTCGCGATGCTTGAAGCGGGCCTGGTTCGGGCCAAGAACACCACCGAAATTTTGACAAAAAATGTGGCGCTTTTCGCCATCGCATGTACCGCCTACCTGGTTGTTGGTTACGACATCATGTATGACGGCGGCCTTTTCCTGAACACCATTGCGCTGGATGGAGCGGAGAGTGCGGATGCGTTGACAGCAGCCGTGCTTAAAGAGTCCGCCGAAGCCGGTTTTGGTGGTGATTCGGTCTACTCAAATGCCTCCGATTTCTTCTTCCAGGTGGTATTTGTGGCGACGGCGATGTCTATCGTCTCTGGCGCTGTGGCTGAGCGTATGAAGCTGTGGGCCTTCCTGCTCTTCGCCGTCGTGATGACCTCAGTCATCTACCCGCTGGAAGGCGCATGGACCTGGGGTGGCCAGTCGGTCTTCGGCCTCTTCAGCCTGGGTGATGACTTTGGCTTCTCTGACTTTGCAGGCTCTGGCATCGTGCACTTGGCCGGCGCATCTGCCGCTCTCGCGGGTGTACTGTTGTTGGGCGCTCGAAAGGGAAAATACTCTGCTGATGGCAAGGTGAATCCGATCCCTGGCGCCAACATGCCGATGGCAACCCTGGGCACCTTCATCCTCTGGATGGGCTGGTTCGGTTTCAACGGTGGTTCTGTGCTCAAGCTGGGTGATGTTGCCAGCGCCAACTCAGTTGCCATGGTCTTCCTCAATACCAACGCTGCGGCTGCCGGTGGTGTTGTAGCTGCGATGCTCGTGGCGCGCATGCTGTTCGGTAAGGCGGATCTCTCGATGATTCTGAATGGCGCCTTGGCGGGCCTGGTTGCAATCACCGCAGAACCCTCCACCCCGACTCCTTTGGTGGCAACACTGATCGGCGCTGTGGGTGGCGTGTTGGTGGTCTTCTCCATCATTACCCTGGACAAGCTGAAGATCGATGACCCGGTGGGTGCAATCTCCGTCCACGGTGTGGTGGGTATGTGGGGCCTGCTGGCGGTACCGCTGACCAATGATGGGGCAACTTTTATAGGGCAGTTCGTCGGCCTGCTGACCATCTTTGTCTGGGTATTCGGCGCGAGTTTTGCGGTTTGGATGATCATCAAGATCGTAATGGGCATCCGGGTCAGCGAAGAAGAAGAGTATGAAGGGGTGGATATCGGTGAGTGTGGTATGGAAGCCTATCCCGAGTTCACCGGCTCACGCGGCTCCGGCATGTAACGAATAATAACTTTTATCCCTCTATTTCAGGGCGCCTCTGGCGCCCTTTTTTGTGCCCCCCGAAAAAATATAGACGTGCTAATCTTGGGTATCAGGCAGATAGGGAAAGTAGCAGATGAGGCATCTCTCTCAATGGACAGTCGTTTTTATTACCGGCCTGCTGATCATCCCCTGCACCCAGGCTGGCATCTATAAATGGGTGGATGAGGCGGGGCGGACTCACTACAGCGACCGTCCCTTAGCCGAAAACAGACAGGAGATAGAGCTACGCACTTCACCCAGTAACGAAACCCCTCCTCCAATCCGCAACGACCGGAAGGCGACTCGGCAGCGCATGCTCGACATCTATCGTGAAGAGCGGGCGGCACATAAAGAGGCGAAGAAGAAGGCTCAGCAGAAAAAAGCCGAACGCAAGGCCCGCTGCAAGGACGCCCGTTCACGGCTGGAGAGCTACACAACCGCCGGCAGCATTTACGATTACAGCGAAGAGCGTGGGCGGCGCTATTTCAGTTATGAGGAGAGAGAACGATTCATTGAGCAGTTAAAGGCAGATGTGGCGCAGTGGTGCAGGAAGTAGCCACCATCCCCCTCAAACAGACTCAGTGAACCAGGGCCTCGGCCTCGCTGACAATGCGATTTCGACCACTCTCCTTGGCGTGATAGAGGGCCTGATCGGCCCGCTCGATAAGTGACTCCCGCGAATCACCCGGATGCAGACAGGAGGCACCCATCGAGACCGTAATGCCGGGTAACTTCTCCTTCGTGCTACGTCTGACCAACGCCAACTTACTGATGGCCTCATGCAGCTTTTGCGCTACCTCCAGCGCCGCATCCAGATCTGTACCCGGCAGCACCACGGTAAACTCCTCTCCGCCAAAACGCGCCGCAACATCCACGTCCCGCACGCCCTGTTGCAGGGCCATGCTCACCCGCCGGATAACCTCGTCACCGATCAAATGACCGAAGTTGTCGTTAAAACGCTTAAAATGGTCGATATCCACCATCAACAGGCTGAGCGGAGCTTCCTTGCTGGCACCTCGTTCGATCATAGAGTCGAGCTGTTGCGACAGAGCGTTACGATTGTAAAGCCCGGTCAGAGAATCCCTGCTGGCCTGATCCTGCAGCTGTTTGACCTGGCTCTTGAGGTCAGAGGTATCCTTCTCAACGGATTCGAGTTGATCGCGCATCGCTTGATTGGACGATATGGCCTTGTTTGTGGCTGTCAGCAAATTTCCGGCAATCTTCTTCAATCCGGCCATGTCGACATCCCCTTTCAACTCTTCTGTCTGAGCCTCAAGCACCTTGCCGAAATCGGCTGCACCTGAGCAGGCACCGGAGACGCCCTCCAGCACCTTATAGAGCAGATTGTGCAGGTCGGCGATATGCTTGCCCACCTTATCCTCCGACTGCCCCATAAAATGGGTATCAAAAAACTCCCTAAGGTAGTGCACATCAAGCTCCCTGCCTCTATCCAGATGCGATTCGATCTCCAGATTCAACTCCGGCTTGCGGCCGGCATCATACTCATAGGCAATCGCGTAACAGATTGGATTTGGCGAAATTCCATGTCGCTCGAGAAAATCAAGCGCTGCAGCGTGATGCTGTTGCGCTTTGTCCGGCAGATCAATGTGAAAGCAGGGCATGAGTTCAGACATAGTGTTACCTAATATTTTTTTAATAGTGATAAAGGTATACGGCGAAGCGCAGGCAACAGGGAGAGGGTAATATCCCGCGATTAAGTATGGCATCGGCAGGGTTGTTACTATCTTTAGCAAGAAATCACAAAAATCCTATTTCGATCATACATCGCTGCTCCGCTCTCTTTGCAAAGGCCCGGCGACAAACAGGCGGCAGATCGGCTAACATCCCCTCTCTTCCCCACTACGACGACAGACCATGGCATCCAGCAAACCCTTCATCCTGATCGACGGCTCCTCCTATCTGTTTCGTGCATTTCACGCACTGCCGCCGCTAGCCAATTCGAAGGGTGAACCCACCGGGGCAATCGTCGGCGTGCTCAATATGCTGCGTCGTCTTATCGACGACTACAGCCCGGCATACATTGCCGTGGTCTTCGACGCTCCCGGCGGCAGTTTTCGCAACCAGCTCTACAGTGAATACAAGGCGCACCGCCCCCCAATGCCGGAAGAGCTGCGTGTGCAGATCGAACCGCTGCACGACATCATCCAGGCCATGGGACTGCCGCTACTGATGATCGAAGGCGTGGAGGCGGACGATGTCATCGGCACCCTGGCGCAACAAGCCACTGACCTCGGCCTGGAGACGCTGATATCCACCGGCGACAAGGACATGGCCCAGCTGGTCAACGCACATGTCAGCCTGGTCAATACCATGTCTGAGACCTTCTCCGACCGGCAGGGCGTGATGGACAAATTTGGCGTCACACCGGAACAGATCATCGACTATCTGGCACTGGTGGGGGACAGCGCGGACAATATCCCCGGCGTCCCGAAGTGCGGCCCCAAAACCGCCGCCAAATGGCTTGCCGCCTACGGCGATCTCGACAATCTCATGACCCGCGCCGATGAGATCAAGGGCAAGATCGGCGAAAACCTGCGCAACAGCCTCGACTTCCTGCCCCTCTCGCGCACCCTCACCACCATCAAGCTGGATGTGCCGCTGGAACTTGGACCCAGGCAGTATCTGCCGACCCCACCGGATACCGAGCGGCTGCGCGAACACTACACACGTATGGAGTCCTCCCGGCTGCTCTCCACTCTAAACCGTGACACGCCCGAGGAGGTGAAACCAGCCGTCATTGAACAGCACACCGTCTTCGAGCAGCACTATGAGACCATCCTGACTGAGGCCGATTTCAACGAGTGGCTAAAACGGCTTCAGCAAGCAGATCTTTTTGCCTTCGATACCGAAACCACCAGCCTTGACTATATGCAGGCAGAGATCGTCGGCGTCTCCTTTTCCATCGAACCGGGCAGGGCCGCTTATGTCCCGGTTGCCCATAGCTGTCCCGGCACACCGCAGCAGTTGGATCGTGAGTGGGTACTCACTCAGCTGAAACCACTGCTGGAAGACTCAGAACAAGCGAAAGTGGGGCAGAACCTGAAATATGACATGAGCGTGCTGGCCCGTTACGACATCGAGCTGCGCGGCATTGCGTTCGACACCATGCTCGAATCCTACGTCTGGGACTCCACCGCCACCCGTCACGACATGGACTCACTGGCTAAAAAGTACCTGGGGCATGAGACGATCCATTTCGAAGATGTCGCCGGAAAGGGCAAAAAACAGCTGACTTTCGATCAGATCCCCCTCGAACAGGCGGCCCCATACGCCGCGGAGGATGCAGACATCACACTTCGATTGCACCAGAGACTCTGGCCAAAGATTGAAAGTGAGTCTTCACTAACACGCGTACTGCAGTCGATCGAGATTCCTCTGGTGCCGGTACTCTCCCGCATCGAACGCAACGGGGTTCTGATCGACAGGGAGATGCTTACGGCCCAGAGTCAGGAGCTGGCGGAAGGTATGCACAATCTTGAGCTGCAGGCCTATGAGGTCGCGGGTCGACCCTTCAACATGGCCTCCCCCAAGCAGATCGGACAGATCTTTTTTGAAGAGCTGGAACTGCCGGTTATCTCCAAGACGCCCAAAGGCGCGCCTTCCACTGCGGAGTCGGTACTTGTAGAACTTGCCGAGCAGGGCCATCAACTGCCGACCCTGATCCTTGAGCATCGCAGCCTGTCGAAACTCAAATCGACCTACACTGACAAGCTTCCTGAGATGGTCAACCCGGCCACCGGACGGGTTCACACCTCCTACCACCAGGCAGTTGCCGCTACCGGCCGACTCTCATCCTCCGACCCCAATCTGCAGAACATCCCAGTACGCGGCGAGGCTGGCCGGCGCATCCGTCAGGCTTTCGTGCCCCAGCCCGGATGGAAGATGGTCGCAGCAGACTACTCCCAGATCGAACTGCGCATCATGGCCCACCTTTCCGGCGACCAAGGGCTATTGCAGGCCTTTGCCGAAGGCAAGGATATCCACCGGGCCACCGCCGCTGAGGTGTTCGGCGAAACACTGGAAGCTGTGACTCCGGATCAACGACGTTCCGCCAAGGCGATCAACTTTGGCCTGATCTATGGAATGTCCGCCTTCGGACTGGCAAAACAGTTGGGGATAGAGCGCAGCGCGGCGCAGGAGTATATCAATCTATATTTCTCCCGCTATCCTGGCGTACAAACGTTTATGGATCGCACCCGTGAGTCGGCCCATGAACTGGGATACGTCGAGACTCTCTTCGGACGCCGCCTCTACCTGCCGGAGATCAACGCACGGGGACCGCGCAAGGCAGCGGCGGAGCGCACCGCAATCAATGCCCCTATGCAGGGTACAGCCGCCGACATCATCAAACGCGCCATGCTCACGGTCGATGGCTGGATAGAGTTGGAGCAGCCACCTGTGAGACTGCTGATGCAGGTCCACGATGAACTGGTCGTGGAGGTGCGGGAGGATTACGTCGAAACTGCCAGCACTGTGTTACGGGAGAAGATGGAATCCGCTGCAGAGCTGGCGGTGCCTTTGGTGGTTGATGTCGGCATCGGCGACAATTGGGACGAAGCACACTAATCACTCCATCAATACAACCTTGTTGGAGCACTAAATCATGACAGATCCCATCTGGAAACGCAGCAGGCTGTTTCGCTATGGACTCTATTTCAGCCTTGGCCTACCGCTGGTCTGGTTCAGCCTCTACGAGGGACTGGTCCTGCTTGTGCTAATTGCTTTTGTGGTGGAGTTTGCTTGTTTTCCTGGCACAACGAATTCAAACGGTCATTAGCTACAGCACTCGGCAAAATCAACCGTGAACACAGCGCTCCCTGTAGATGATTTTCACTGGAGACATCCGCAACTGGAACAAGGAAAAAGGCCTGTAGTTATAACGCCAGGCCTTTTCCGTTTCGAGTTCTAGATCGCAACTACATTTGCACTGCCTATCAGGGAAATCGGTAGACCAGGCTCGCTGATCCAGTATTGAGCTGGTATTGGGAGTCATCCACCGCGTGACGCTCGAATTCGAACCGGTAGACGAAACGTTGTGGAAGTCCCACATCGTACTCCAAACCAGCGCCGTAGCTGAGATCGCTGCCGGAGCTTTCCTCCACCGAGATAAATCCGCTTTCATTCCAAGTGTTCTTTGACTTCCACCAGAGCATGCCCAACTTGCCGAAGACAGTGATCCGGTCGGTCACTGGCCAGCTGCCGACAGCTGAGAGGCCAAAGCCCGAGGATTCGTTGGTTCCACTGACCTGCCCCGGCGCCCATGAGTCACCACTCCCGTCGGAGGTGGCGGAAAATTCCGATTCACCGAAATCGCTGTAGGAGCCCTCCACCGCCACATTCGGAGTAACTTCATATCCGACAAAGACCTTTGTACTTGTATCCGTTTTGTCGGTAGAGATGGACGAAACCGATCCATCGTCCCAGTCGTCTGATGCATCGTTGTTTGTTGCTCCCACACCGACACCCGCATAGACATGCTGAGCCGCAGTTCCCGCAGGAAACAGCTCTCGTGCCTGAGCATTCTGAGTGATGGCAACGGCTACAAGAATAACAACCCAAACAGAAACCCCGCCAGCCTGATGCAGGCGGTCATAGACACACTTTTTCATGATATCTCCCCCAACAGATGCCAGTCACGTGCTGACAACAGGCAACCCGAATAACCCCAAGACAATCAGAACCCATTGTCGGCTAATAATAATTTTCTGATGCCACTTCAATACAGTATAGACCGCAATTATTGTAAGGCAATTAGAATATTATGGCTTTCGATTCACACGCAATTATCGAGGAATCACTCTAAAGCCTGCCTGCTTTTTGTTTGAGGTTTGTACAGCCCATAGCGATCATAGAGTCTATTTATGTTCGCTCAGGGCATCGGTATCGGAACCAGGTTCGGCAGGGCACCGCCGACCCCCTGCTTGCGACGGGAGACCAGCGCAGCAACTGTTTCATCCGAACTGAACAGCAATCGGTAGCCTTCAACAAAGAAAGGACTTGGATGAAATCCGGCTGGATCGCTGATCTTCGCTCCTGGACTCGTGCTGCTGTCTTGCTGATGCGCAATGTTGCAGATTAAGAGATATTTACACTGACCAAAAACACCTTACTGGATGCACATTGTAACCATTGCTGATCCAGCGATATCTACAGCGCCGACTTAAACGCCGAGCCCTCTTCAGATCTACATAAACAGATTCACCTTGGAATTTTGCGCGACGGCCAGATAGGTGGCTGCGCCAGCCCATTCTGAAATCTCATCGATAAACTCACTTTTGGGCCAACCGAAAAGATCAAAGGTCATCTGGCAGGCAATAAGCTTGACACCCTCTTCAATACAAATCTCTCGCAACTCGCTAATTGGAGCGACACCCTTGTCTGCCAGCGTCTTACTCATCATGGTTGTGGCCATATTCTCGAAACCGGGGACATTGGCCATAACCAGGTTCGGTATCTTCCACTCTATTCCACGAAACCACTCCGGCCCGTATGGCATCTTCATCGGCATGGCTGGATTGCCCAGTCCACTGAGTTGCAGATCCAATTGCTTTTTAAGCAGGCCCATACCGTAGAAGGTAAAAAACATGGTGACATTCCAACCAAGTGCACATGCCGTAGAAGCGATAATAAATGGTGGATAGGCCCAATCCAGGGTTCCTTTTGTAACCATGATGCAAATAGAAGGGGGGGCATCCTGTTCCCTGGCTGCCATCTTCTCTTCGAAGCGCGCATCGAATAACGCATTGAATAATTTTGCGTCTTTTTCGAGGAAGCTAGGTTTTTCAGTTTGTGACTCTAACGACATAACAAAACCTCTCTTCTGTAAAGCAGGTACACCTTCCCTCCGGTAGCGAATACCGTATTGAACTCACCCTCCCCTCTTGATGTGTATTACTTTACAGACTACACACCATATATCAGAGACCGACTAATTCTCCATGCCCGTATTTTCCAGTCACGGCACTCAGCAAATCATGTGAACTGGTCTTTTCAGGACTATATTCGACGAGAAACAGATGTGCTGCCTCGACTGAATTGTGTACGCTTACAACTCCGTCGATATCCCGCAAAACCTCCTCTATACCGGAACGCTCTTCTGCACCTGCATTTTTATCGACATGTATGGTGACATCAGCAAGTTGAATATCCATTATCAAACCTCCTTATCGAATTTCTCACGATAGAATGACTTCATCGTTCTTTCGTGATTACATAGTTATCCACCCTAATCTAACGACTTCTCCTCTACTATATTTATAGCAGAGAAACATGTTTTTCGAAGGTTGTTGAATCTGAAAAACAGAAGGTTCTGATAATTTCCAGACCCTTCGCAACTGTATGGAAAAGGAGTTTGAGATGAAGCGCATCAGTAATGAGATTGCCGTAATCTTGGTTGTAAGTGTATTCCTTCTCGTACCATTTTCCTGCGTCCTTTTTTGGCTGCTGGACAGGTTCGTCATGACGGGAGGCATGCGAATGGGAAAAGAGGCAATATCATCGCTCACATAGAGGCAGGCACTGACTATTCCGTGAACACGAAACAACTGAGGGCAGATTTATTTCCACAGACGTAGCATAAATAAATCTGTCCCCTTTTTAGAACCGCTGAAGTTTTTCAGCAAACTTCCCAATCTCCTCGGTGGACTTGTTGCCTGGCAGGTTCAATGCGAGATACGCATTAAAATTATCATCAGCGGTGACGGGAAGTTGCCAGGTACCGGAGGTCTTGATGGCGGCCTCGATAGCATCTGCCCTGAAACCATTGCCCGCCAGCCGCGCAAAAACCCTGACCGGGAAGAACCAGGTCTCGCCGCCTCCCGGCGCTCCATCACTGAATACACCGACGACTGCGTTATTATCGAGTACCTCGGTGAGCCGATCGACGGCCTGCGCGAGCAATCGCCAGCCGGGCCGATAGTGTCCGCTCATGTTGTCGATGGCGATGATCTTGCCGTTGTTGGCCGCGATTCCCCCTGCCGCCTGGATCGACTTCTCATCCACCAGGAAGGAGTGGAAGGATTTGTCCACCTTCGGATTTGGATCAAACAGTATTTCGTCGTGGCGCATTACGTATTTCAGCGAGTTGGGCATCTCGACCAGTTTTTGTTTGAGGTTTTTGGTGAGTACCCGTTCGCGACGGCTGATATATCTCACCTCTCGATTGTCGATCTCCAGGTTGATCTCCAGGGTATGGAAAGGGGTCAGGGTCGGCACGATACCTGGAAGCCCCGCTCCCGGGTAGGCGAAGCTGGGTTTGTTGGGGCGGTCTTTGATCTGGAAGAAGGCCTTTGCGATTCCCTGCTCGAAATGGAGCGTTATGTTGTCGACGTCTAACACATCGGTCTTGTTGAAGCGGTTGTATCCACGCTTCTCGATATAGGATTTGGTGGAAGGGGCTGCCTGCGGCGAGCGTGCCAGCGAGTGCCTGAGCAGGAATACGGTGGCGAGCCAAGCCGTCGATTTACCTTCCCGGAACTGCTGGTCCTGGTCCAGGAGCCAATCGAAATATTTGGCGTAAGCCGTTCCCAACTCTTTCTCCATCAGGTTGCGGTTGCGTCTCTTGAGGTCGTCGGAGCGCAATGGTTTCGACCACTGATAGGTATCCCCCTGTTTTATGAAGGCAGGTATCTTTTCCGAAGTCAGTGTGACCTTGTCGCAACGCGACGAGTTCTTCAGATAGAACTGGTTGATTTCGTTGAGGTCTTTGATGAACGGCGTCAGTACGCCCCAGGCGAATTGGGCCCAGCCGGCCTGGGTAACATGTCGCTGAGTGAACTGGTTGCCGGGATTGGGATCGGGCGGATCTGCCAACGCGTTGCCGTGGATAGCTTGGGAGAGAGGCACCAGGGCATTGGCCAGGGCACCGATGCGCAGGCTCAACAGGTCGGGCCTGAACTCATCATGCTCCAGGAATCGGGTCAGATGACCGGAGACCGCCTGCAGGTGTTGTTTCGCTACATTAAAGCCCGGGAGTTGCCCAGCCACACGGTCCAGAACGAACCTTACGCCTTTGACATCATCGTTCATGCTCATGGCGTTTCCTCACATCATGTGACAACGAGTTATCAACCCTGAACCATAGAAACTGGTGTAGACTGGTTCAATCGCAACGGAACCGGCAGCCTTGTAATTCTGCCAACTCAAACGCCCGATCCGCTACGCTTGATCGTGCCTACGCTTTGAACAGACTCAATCCATCTTTATAATTGAGCTGAATAGTTATATTACCATTAACTTAATAATAGCTTAAGCTGATAGCTGCGCCATCAGTTAAATGGGTAACGGGTCTTTACTGTTGGTCGAACCACCCGAGTAAACCTCATCCTCAGGAAATTAGCGTATCTCCTCTATTGCAAACTTCTTCTCCATCACCCGGGGATAGATAAGCGCATAGCCCTGCATCTGCCAGTGGGCCATTTCTGTCATGGCGGAAGGCACTAGCTGCACAAAATCCTGGAAGTCCTGCGCCTGATAGCCATAATCGTGTGCGGCAAGACCACAAACCTTGAGCTCAACTCCCAGCTCTGAGTAGTAGCGCATGCGCTCCACCAAGTCCCTGTATTTTTCATAATTCCACTTCGCCAAGGTGACGATCTCCGCTCCATGAATGACGACCTTGAAAGAGAGTTCTTCCGGTGAGTAGTCATAGGGTGCGGCCATCAGTGGGTTCATTGTGGCACGTATCCAGTACAGAGCTGAGGCGAGATGCGCAGGATCGTTGTAATAGAATTCGAACAGGACCTTCTGGGCGGTATAGGGTGTATTGACGATCTCCGCACCATCCTCCTCATCTGCCATAAGCGGCAGAATAAACAGGAACAAAGACAACAGTATAATCTTCTTCATGGCCGCCTCCGGCGTGGAAATGGTTAACCACTCGATACTTTCATATTTAGCACCCTTTTCCCGGAAAACACCCTTTTCATCTTAGGCTTATTTTCTACGCCAACCCTGTTCAGCTCTGCAGTCCATTGATCACTCCCAGCAGCACCGCATAACGCACTGCCTTGCCAATCGATATGTAGACCAGCGCCGGCAGTATCCGCACACCACTCCAGCCTGCCGCCAGACAGAGTGGGTCACCCACTACAGGCAGCCAGGAGAAGAGCGGGGCGGGACTGCCGAATTTTGCCACCCGTGCCAGCGCCTTCTGTTGTTCCGCCTTCTTCAAGCCCCGGCCAGGGAAGCGTTTCGCCAGCCACCAGCCAATGAGCCAACTGCTGAGGCCTCCCAATGTATTGCCCAGGGTTGCCACTGTCCAAAACAGAAATGCCGACTCAGGGGTTTCGTGTACCGCAAAAAGCAGCATCGCCTCAGAACCGCCGGGCAGTAGTGTGGAGGCGAGAAAGCTACCGATAAAAAGAGTCAGGGGCCCGGTTGGGTCCATCAGGCCTTGAACAGCCAGCAACGATGTGAAGCATGACGCTTGAAGTCATCAGGAACGGTTTGGCGGGTGATATCTTCGGCATGCTCCGCAATCGCCGGATCAAGTTTGAACTTGCGCAGATTGTTGGAGAAGAAAATCTCGCCGCCGGGATTGAGCAGTTGCACGCACCCTTCCAGCAACTTGGGATGATCGCGCTGCACATCCAGGGTATCGCGCATCTTTTTTGAGTTGGAGAAACTCGGCGGATCGAGCATGATGATATCGAAACGTTCACGCTTTCTGGACAGATGCAGGTACTTGAAGACATCTTCGCGCACCAACTGATGCGCTTTATCCCTGAAGCCGTTCAGTTGCAGATTGCGCCGGCTCCATGCCTGATAGGTATTGGAGAGGTCGACGGTGACCGAGCCTTCAGCACCACCCGCCGCTGCATAGACGGTAAAACTTCCGGTGTAGGCAAACAGATTGAGAAAGCGCCGTCCTGATGCACGTTCCCGCACCATGGCTCGCGTATTTCGATGATCGAGAAAGAGGCCGGTATCAAGATAGCTGTGCAGGTCGACCTCGAAGGCCAGTCCGCCCTCATGCACAATTTTCGGCCTGCCCCAGACCTTACTCTTCTCATACTGCGCCGAGCCTTTCTGCCGCCGCCGGGTCTTGAACGCAAGCGCCTCAAGCGGCAGCTCCAGCACATCACAAATAGCATCCGCGATAGCATCCTCCTGTACCGCGTCCAGATCATCTATTCCCTTGCGGGCAAACACCTGGGCATGTACCTGTCCCTCATACCAGTCGATTGCCAGGGGAAACTCTGGAATATCCCGATCATAGATACGATAACAGCTGACCTCCCTGCGTTTGGCCCACTTGCTCCAGTGGCGAAAGTTTTTACGCAGACGGTTGGCAAAGGGGGTCAGATCAGACATCAGCCGATACGTCGTGCCGCCAGGGCGAGTGATATCCAGCCGACGATAAATGCAGTGCCGCCAATGGGGGTGATCATGCCCCACGGATTCACGCCTGTGAGGGCGAGCAGATAGAGGCTGCCGGAAAAGAGCAGTATGCCGGTGATAAAAGACCAGCCGGATAGTTTTAATGCCCTCGACCGTGTGTGAAGTGCCAGTAAGCCCACGGCCAACAGCGCCAAGCTGTGCAGTCCCTGATAGTGAACCCCTTTCTGGAAGACCAGCAGCATCTCTGGGGTGACCAGCTCTTTCAGGCCGTGGGCGCCAAAGGCCCCAATGACTACAGTCAGACAACCACTCACCGCGCCGATAAAAAGAAAGTTGCGCGCCATCAATGCTGCTCCAGCGTCTTCAGTTCCTTGAGGATGCCCAGCACCATCTCCTCGGTCGGCCCGTCGAGCTTCCTGCAGAGCTTGTCTGGACGCCTCTCACCATTGATCAACGGACGAATCACCGAAGCCAGTTGCGCCATGGGGCCGCCCGCCTTGCTCATCTGGTCCGCCATCTCCGCGATCAGCTGCAGTGCCTGCACATTGCCGGTTGCAGCCGCATGGATCATGGAAGCCAGCCCCGGCGCCGCCTGAGCCGGATCGGGTTTGGCATCGGGATCGGGCAGGGTGGAGGGATCCTGCAGCCCCTTCAGGATCGCTTCAGCGATGACCTGATCCTCCTCATCGAGGCCATTCAATATCTCTATATCCCGACGACCGCCCATGATGCGCCGGATGGCCGCCACCAAGTCTGTCCACTCGTTATTTTCAGCCGCTTTCAGAAGCTGCTCAAATTCGACTTTGCGCTCCGGATTTGTACCGCTCTTCACCACTTCGTTGATAAAAAGCGCATGTACGCTGAGTATCTGTTCCCGTCGATCCATAATAAATCCTGATTTGTTGTCATCGTAAAAACAGACGCAGGCCCGATCAAGCGTAGCGGATCGGGCATTCCCGAATTGACAGAGTACTATGGAGAAAGCTCATTCAGAGAATCAGTTGCAATCTCTCTCACATCCGGGTGTTCATCCTGCTGCAATTTCCGCAGCAGCGGAATAACCTCCGGGGTAGCGACAAGCCCAAGATAGTGGGCGATATCGGCGCGAATATTGGCCTCGGTTGCATCGGCCATCCGCGTCAGCACAGGCTCCGCCGCCGCCAGCCATTCGCTCCCCTGCAGATCCTCCATCACCACGCCGATGCCGATGCGCGCCGCCATCGGTGTGCCGCTGTCTTCGAGCAGCGCCAACAGGCTGGTCAGGGAGGCCGGATCACGCTCAATGAACTCCGCCACCTTGTGCGGGCGCCGGGTATCGAGCAGATGAGTGAAATATTCACCAAAACCCTTGCCGCTGGCAGCCAGCTCGCACCAATGCGCCAGTTCAGACTGGCTGTGCATCCCCTCCAGCTCAAACGGCCCAATGCGGGTCCAGGGAACACTGCGCGTCCCCACCGCTTTAGCCGCTTCAGGATGTTCCACGATATTGACCGCTTCAAGTCGCCCCAGACGCCCCTCTTCAAGCAGACGACTCAGCGCTGCAAGGACTGCAGGGCAGTGGGCGCAACCGGTGGCAAGCAGCAGCAGTGCATCAGGAGGCGTGGACATGAGAACCCGGTGTGTGGAGCGAGTGAGCGCAGGCTCAATAGTGCGGAGGCGGGGGCTCGTCGGTATGCCCCTCCAGCGGCGAAGGACTCAACGCCTGGAGACGCTGCCGCATATCCTCAATCTCCTGCTGCAGGCTGTCTATAATCTGTTGTTGGTGCCCCACCGACTGGTTGAGCGACTGGATATTCTCCTCCTGAAACGCCAGCCGGGTCTCCAGTTCAATCAGCCGTGCATCCATCTTCAGGACCTGGGGTAACGGTCATCGAGGTTGGCGGGGCAGAGCACATTGCGCATGATACCGATGAGATCCAGCAACTGAGGATTGCGAATACGGTAGTAGATTCGATTTGCCTCCTTGCGGGAGACCACAATATTCTTGTTGCGCAGCTGCTCCAGATGCTGGGAGATATTGCTTTGGGAGGTGCCCGTCCTTTCAACGATCTCGCCGACGGAGAGTTCACTCTCGCCCAGAGAGCAGAGTATCTTCCATCGCAGAGGGTGGGCCATCGCTTTCAAAGCGTTGGCGGTCAGGGCAGTATCTTCCTCGGTCGCTTGCGGTTCGTTCGGCTCGCTCATAACTGACTCCTAAGCTGCATCTTCATCGCGGACATATCCGGTCATATCTTTTGCGATGCAGATAATATGGCTGATCTTACCATCTTGATCTTTGACTGCGGTACGGGCAAAAAGTATCGGCACACGGCGCCCGTCCTTAGCGATGAAACGCGCTTCGATGCGGCTTATCGCCCCGGTACGAATCAGCGCTTCGAGCCAGGTGCCGAAAAAAGCCCCGGCCTGCTCCTCTTCCGCCTCCTCGAACACGTCGCTGATCCACAGGCTCTGCAGATCACTCTCTGTATAGTCGAGCATCCGGCAGGCGGCAGGATTGGCGGATTCGATTCCACCCTCGGGATTGAGCACCAGCAGTGCCTCGCCCATATAGGTGATGATATTTTCCAGATGCTGTTTGGCGGCAGCCAGTTCTGCGGTGCGCTCCGCCACCTTCTGCTCCAGCGCCCGGTTCAGCTGGCGCTCTTTCTCGATGAGACGGAAGTAGGTACTGATCTTGTTAATCAGCTGGTTGTCGTCGATGGGCTTCAGTAAATAGTCGACGGCGCCCACCTCGTACCCCTTCTGCTGGAACTCTTCGGTCTTGAAGGCCGCCGTGAGAAAGATGATGGGAATGTCTTTGGTCTTTTTGCGGATCTTCAGCATCGATGCGGTCTGAAATCCGTCCATCTCCGGCATCTGCACATCGAGAATAATCAGATCGATACCCGGCACCTTGACCGCGATATCCAGGGCCTGCTGGCCGGAGGTTGCCTCGAAGATCTCCACATCCATATGCCGCTCAACAAGGGTTCTGAGCGTAAACAGATTATGTTCATGATCATCGACGATCAGCAACTTGAACCCGGAGTAACGTTTCATCTCTCTGTTTTGGTCTGTCTGCTGCTGTGAAACTGGTCCGTTACAACGGCAGGTGCCGGGCAATCAACGCCTTCAACTCATCGGCATCGATCGGTTTTGGGATAAAGTCATCCGCACCTGCCTCTATACACCGCTCCCGGTCTAACGCCGTATTTTTTGCGGTGAGCGCGACGACAGCCATATCTCTGAAACGGCCATCTTCGCGGATATGTCTGATCGTATCATAGCCATCCATCTCCGGCATCATGATGTCCATCAACACGATGGAAAATTCCGGGTCCTCTTCAAGGGTCTCCAGCGCCTCCCTGCCATCCCCCGCTGCCGTGATTTCCAACCCCCAGCTTTCGAGCAGGGGTGACAGCGCCAGCAGATTGCGCAGGTCATCATCAACCAACAATACCCGCTTGCCATTGAAATCCGCCGCCCCGGCTGTTGCAGATTGCGGCATCACCATATCCTCCGGCTCGGTCAACGGTTCCGGCTGATGTTCCTGCATCCCAAACATCTCTGGCTCGACATGCTCCAGCCGCGCCTCGTCAATATCGGAGTGGTCGAACTCCAGCGGCAGGCAGAGGGTGAATACCGAACCCTTCTCCTCCTCACTCTCCAGCCTGATATCGCCGTCCATCAGATGGGCAAGCTCCCGGCTGATGCTCAGACCCAACCCGGTGCCGCCAAAACGACGGCTGGTGGAGCCATCAGCCTGCTTGAACGCCTCGAAGATCTCGCCGAGCTTGTCGCCGGGGATTCCGATGCCGCTGTCCTCCACCCCAATACAGACCGGACGGGCGCTATCTTCGCCTTCATAGGCATGTATCGTCACTCCACCACTTTTGGTGAATTTAACCGCATTGGAGAGAAAGTTCTTCAGTATCTGCCGCACCTTATCATGATCGGAAACAAAGGATTCCGGGGCGTCCGGGGCGATATCTGACGTAAAAGAGAGTGATTTTGCATCGAACTGGGGCTTCACCAGCTCCATCAACTCCTCGATCAAACGCCGCAGGTCAATTCGTTCCAGGCTGAAACTGGCCTGTCCCGCCTCAATCCGTGAGAGATCGAGAATATTATCGATCAGCGCTTTCAGGTCCGCCCCTGCCTCATGGATCACCGAAACCTGTTTGCGTTGCGCTCCATGCAACGCCTCCGGCCCCTCAGAAAGCATTTTGGAGAGCAGCAAAATGGAATTCAGCGGGGTGCGCAATTCATGGCTGACATTGGCCAGAAACTCGGATTTGTAGCGATTCGACTCCTCCAGTTGGCGAGCGTGCTGCCGCTGCTCTTCCGAGTGGTGAGTATGCGCCTCGGCCAGGACCGTCAACTGCTCACCTAGGTCCCGTATCTCCCTGGGCCCCCGCCAATGGAAGCGAACCGGCTCATCCTCACGCAATACCCGCCCGACCCCCTCCGTCAGAGTCTGGCCAAAACGGGAAACGCTCAAGGCAATCCACCTGGCTGATAACAACACAAGCAGCGAGACCACAAAGACAATGGTAAGTACGCGCATGACCAGCGTGTTGCGAAACTTGGAGAGCGGTGACGGATCCACCGCACGCCCAACCCAGAGCGGCCCTGAATCCTCTGTCATGAACATCGGCACCCAGATAACCTGCTGACCGGCATCTCCCTTCCAGAGGGCCAGCTTGCCCACCGTAAAGATCTCTTTCAGACCTGCAAAATCGGTGAAGGCGCGAGGCGTCTGGCCACCGGAGATCTGTTCCTCCAGATAGACACCGTCATTGTTGACCCAGAGTGTATTCCGGTAAGCCCTGGCCATGCCGCCGACATCGACATTGGCGACCACCGCCCCAACAGTTTTGCCGAAGCCTTGGGGACCACTGCCTTCAATCGGACTGACCATCCGCAGCGTCATGAATCGTCTGGGGTCATCGTGTGCCGCTGCGGGGTTCAGGCTGATCAGACTTACCGCAACGGTTCCAAGCTCTTGGCGCATGCCCGCCTGTCTCATCTCCAGATTTGGTAGATCGGGCTGAGTGGCAGAGGGTTCCCACCGCTGAGTTCGCGCATTCCGCTCCAACCAGAAGCGGGGGCTTGCCTGCTCGTCCAAAAAGAGAATCTGGATGATGTCAAACTGATCCCGCAGAACCTTATTGATCCATCCGGTATAGTTCACCCGCGCCTTGTCGATGCGCGACTCGTCTTCCACCCCGGACTCTCCCAAAACACCGCCGGGCTCCGGCAGTTTGGCCAGCAGCCGCAGCATTTCATGGCGACTGGCCAGGTGCTCATCAAGATCCCTGAAATCAGCCCGCAGATTCTGCAGATGCGCCTTATGGTAGAAAAGCTCCAGCCGGTCCAGGACAAAAGGCAGATTGGAGACCACCATCACGCTCAGTGGAACCAGGCCAAACAGGAAGAGAAACAGCAGGATCTGCGTGCGCAGTTTCATTCACACATCCTGCGCCAAACCAATGATGCCGGCGGTCAGGGAGGGAGCATTCGCTGACCCACACTGCATCAAAATCACCTTCAGAGCGACTCGACCAACTGTAAAACCTGCCCGGCATGCCCCTTGGGTTTCACATCGTAGAGCGCTTCTCGCACCACGCCAGATTTGTCAATGATGAACGTGGAACGCACGATTCCCATGCGTTTCTGGCCATGCGCCTCCTTCTCCTGCCAAACGCCGAAGGCCTCGCAAGCTTCCCCCTCGGGATCCGCCAGCAGGCGTACCGTCAACCCGTGCTTATCGCGAAAAGAGGCATGACTCCCGCAATTGTCACGGCTGATGCCAAAAACCAGGGTATCCAGCTTTTCAAAATCCTCCATTAAATCGGATAGCTCCACTGCCTCGATCGTACAACCCGTCGTGTCATCCTTGGGATAGAAATAGAGCACAAGGTTTTTCTTATCCAGATAATCACTGGAATCGACCATGTACATATCCGCGTCAGGCAGCTGGAAGGGGGGTGCCTTCTGACCAACTTGCAGCATAAATACTCCTTATTCTTCTCATTATGAAGTTGTGAAGTTGAAACTAAAGGTATAAAAACTGTATGGCATGTCTAGGTACCACTCTACCAAAGGGCGCACAGAATAGGCGACAGACACCAACGAGGGCGTCGGCTATCCAGCGTTCTCCTTTCAATATATCCGTACTTTGCCAAACAGCAGCAGCGATTGATGCACTCGCTGTCTACCCATGAAGATAGTGAGCCCGCCAGGGAACGTCAACTCCCCCACTTCTCCCAGCCCTTCCGCATTTCGCTCATCTGTAACAGATGATCACACCCCTCACCCATCAAACAAGGTAGGCAAACAGTCGATTTCATAGCATAATCAGTCCCCTGAAAGGTCGCATCCACCTGAGTGCTTCTATTCGACCAACAGAAAATTCATGGTTTTTCCACTTGCCCGGCAATTCTAGCCAGGGAATCACAGGCAACCGAAACATGTATGACGATTTTTACAAACTGAAAGGCAAGCCCTTCCAGCTGACACCCGACCACAAGTTCTTCTTCAACAGTAAGGGGCACAATCGGGCAATGGCCTACCTGCGTTACGGACTCGAGCAGGGTGAAGGGTTTATCGTGATCACCGGCGGCATAGGTACCGGCAAAACCACACTGGTCAGAAACCTGTTCCAGGAACTATCCAACAAAAACGTCATGGCCGCCCAGCTGGTTACCACCCAGGTCGACCCAGACGACATGCTGCGCATGGTCTGCGCCTCTTTTGGTCTCGCCCATGAAGGCCTCAACAAGGCCACGTTATTACACAATCTCGAAGCCATCGCCCGCACCCGTCACGCCGAAGGCAAGCAGATTCTGCTGGTGGTTGACGAAGCGCAGAACCTTCCTGCCCGCTCAGTTGAGGAGCTGCGCATGCTCTCCAACTTCCAGGTTGGGGAGAAAGCACTGGTGCAGACCTTCCTGCTCGGCCAGGAGGAGTTCAAGCGCACGCTGCAGAGTCCTGGCATGGAACAGTTCCGTCAGCGCATCATCGCCTCTTACCATCTGGAGCCCTTGAGCGGCGACGAGACCGAAAAATATATCAAGCACCGATTACAGCTCGTCGGCTGGGAAGGCGATCCGGAGTTTGCCGATGAAGTGTTCCAAAAAATCTACGACTTCACCGAGGGCGTGCCCCGCCGCATCAACTCCATGTGTGACCGCCTGATGCTGTACGGATGCCTGGAAGAGCTACACACCATGGACACGAAAGCGGTGGACGCCGTGATCGAGGAGCTGGAGCAGGAAGTCAGCTACCAGAAGCCCGGCACCCAGGGACAACAGCAGCTCGCTTCTGTCTCGCAACTGCCCTCTCGTGGCACTGGCGCACAGATGTCCGCCTCAAATGCAGCACCGGAGATGATGGCCAACGCCGATGAGTTTATCTATCGGATTCAAGAGCTGGAGAAAGAGATCAGCAGCCTGAAAAAAACCATGCGCAACGAACAGAAACTGCTGCGCAAAGCCATATTGCTGCAGATGGACATGGATGAGTTCGACGACGTCGAGTAGCCGACCGGTTTTGACACGATGGATTCACAGTCGTAGGCCGGTTCAAGCTGCGGAACCGGCAAATCCCGTTCTTTATCCCAGGTCTTTTGCCTGATCCGCTATGCTTGATCAGGCCTACGAACGACCAATCGGCTGATTTGCCCTTAATCCAGTTCAGGCCCGAGGATATGTGCCACCGGCTCAAAACCGCGACCTTCCAGCGCCTCGGCAATATCCTCCCAGACATAGCCTGATTTCGCCTCTTCCGCCTGCGCGATGATGCCCGTGGCAAACCGATAGGCTTCATTGGTATCCAGGTCGTCAGGAATCCGCACCACCCGAATGCGCTCGAATTGAGCACTGGGCAACAGCATCAGGGTTTCACTCATGTATACTCACCTTGCAGCGTTGGTTACTGCCATCAGATTGGGTCGATTCTGCTTCACGCCCGGCAAGAAATTGTCTTGAACAGGCTTTGCGAACATCAGCCGTGATGATACCCCCCCAGTCTGATTCATCAAACATAAAAACCTGCTAATCTCATACATACAATCCACCTTCCGGGCGACCAGGTCCAAACTCAACAAATCACCTCTCACTATGAAATCAAAGCCGCTTATCCATGCACTGCTTTTACTGCTCTTTCTCAGCGCCTGTACTACGAACGATCCTCACCAACGGGCAAAAACCGGCGCTGCCATCGGTGCGGTAGTAGGCGCAGTTGCCGGACATCAGATGAACGATAGATCAGGCAAATTCGTCGGTGCAGCGGTTGGCGCCCTGGCGGGCGCCGCCATCGGTAACTATATGGACGATCAGCAGAGGGAGTTCGAGGAGAGCCTGGCAGCAGAGCAAGACCGTCACGATGTGGAGATCGAGCGTCTGAAAGACGACACCCTGAAGCTCAGCGTCAACAATGAAGTCTCCTTCGCCTTCGATAGCGCAGACATCTCCCCAGCCTTCAAACCGACTCTGGGCAAGCTTGCCAGGCTGCTGAACAAGTACAACAAGACCGTAGTGCATATCATCGGCCACACAGACAACAGGGGTTCTAATGAGTACAACGAAACCCTCTCCAGCCGACGCGCAGACCATGTCGCTTTCTATCTTGAAGACAGGGGCGTACCTGGAGCCCGCATCCGCACCGAAGGGAGAGGCGAGTCGGAACCCCGCGCCACCAACGCAACAGAGGCCGGACGTCAGCTGAATCGCCGGGTTGAAATCTATGTCAAACCCATCATGGAGGGTGATGAAGAGGCGGCCTACGAATCACCGAGATACTGACTTGTATCCGTCCAGAAACTCATAACCCGCTAAGTAAAGACACATAAGGTTAAGATATTAATTCAGCAATCATAACTGCTACATTTTGTAGGTCGGGTTAACGCAGTGTAACCCGACAGACAGGTGCAAATGTTGGGTTACGCTTCGCTAACTCAACCCACACTTGAATGCGCAAAACAATCGATAATAATTGACAGCTTTCACTGACTGAGAGTGACCAAAAGGAGACTGCGCCATGCCCAACTATTTCCATATCGCCGAACTGGTTCCCCCAAGCATCTACGAAAAGTTCGGAGACCAGCGATCGTGGAATTTCGTCAACCGTCGCGCCTACAAAAATCTGCTGAAGATCAGGCGTTATGTGGGCCGGCCTTTCATCATCAATAACTATCGCGACGGAGGCCAGCGGGAGTGGTCAGGATTCAGGACGCCGGAAAGCCCCTATTTCTCTTCGACCTCGCAGCACTCGATAGCCAACGCCTACGACATCATCTGTAGCGGCCTTACACCGCAGGAGCTGCAGGAAGTGGTGCAGAAGCACTACGCAAAATTCAATATCGGAGGAGTGGAACTCGCCCCCACCTGGACCCACATCGACTGGCGCTTCAATCCGAACGGAGAACTCACGGTCTTTCATCTGACCTGACCGACGCCCCAAAAAAGACGGGGGCTCCAGGCCCCCGTTTTCACAATCGCCTAGACCCGCAATCAGCGCGGCAGATTACTCGCTCCCATCAGGAACTCGTCTACTGCCTTCGCGCACTGACGGCCCTCGCGTATCGCCCAGACCACCAACGACTGGCCGCGGCGCATGTCACCGGCGGCAAACACCCCATCCAGGGAGGTTTTATAGGCATCGGCACCATCGGTCACCCCTTTGACGTTGCCGCGGCCATCCCGCTCCACTGCCAGCTCATCGAGCATGCCTTCATGAACCGGATGTACAAAACCCATCGCCAGCGTCACCAGCTCGGCTTTGATTTCGAATTCAGAACCTTCGACCTCGGACATCTGCCACTGGCCGTTCTCATCCTGACTCCACTCCACCTTGACGCACTTCACGCCGGCCAGATTGCCGTTACCATCATCGATAAACGCTTTCGACGCCACCGACCACATGCGCTCGCAACCCTCCTCCTGAGAGGTGGAGGTGCGCATCTTGTTGGGCCAGTCGGGCCAGGTAGCGCCCTTATCCTCCTTCTCGGGCGGCTGCGGCATCAGCTCCACCTGGGTCACCGAAAGCGCACCATGACGCACTGATGTACCGACACAGTCGGAACCGGTATCGCCACCACCGATCACCACGACATGTTTACCCTCGGCGGAGATGAAATCTTCCACCTGGTCACCCTGTACCCGATGACTGTTTCTGCGCAGAAAGTCCATCGCGAACTCGACGCCTTTCAATTCGCGACCCGGAATCGGCAGATCACGCGGCTGCTCCGCACCACCCGCCAGCACAACGGCATCAAACGCATTCATCAGCGGTCTGGCAGGCAGATCCACCCCAATATGGGTGTTAGTATGGAATTCGACACCCTCGGCGCGCATCTGCGCCATGCGGCGATCGATGATCTTCTTATCCAGCTTGAAGTCGGGAATGCCGTAACGCAGCAGGCCACCGATGCGATTCTGCTTCTCATACAGATGCACCTCATGACCAGCCCGCGCCAACTGCTGCGCACAAGCCATGCCGGCAGGACCGGAACCAACCACAGCCACCCGCTTACCGCTCTTGTGTTCTGCAATCTGCGGTTTGATCCAACCCTCTTCCCAGGCCTTCTCTATGATGCTGTACTCGATGTTCTTGATCGTTACCGGGACATCATCCAGATTCAGGGTGCAGGCCGCCTCGCAGGGAGCCGGGCAGACGCGACCGGTAAATTCGGGAAAGTTATTGGTGCTGTGCAGCACCGAAATCGCCTCTTTCCAATCGTTCCGGTAGACCAGATCATTCCAGTCGGGAATGATGTTGTTGACCGGGCAGCCGTTATGACAAAAGGGAATGCCGCAATCCATACAGCGTGCGCCCTGTTGACTGAGCACCTCTTCGCCGGGAGAAATGGCAAACTCTTCGAAATGAACCACCCGGTCAGCAACCGGCGCATAGGTGCGATCCTGTCGCGCATACTCTTTGAAACCTGTGGGCTTACCCATCTTAACGTTCCCCCTTACTGCCGGCTTCTCTGATCTGCTGTGTCTGCATCTCTTTCAAGGCACGGCGGTACTCCACCGGCATAACTTTTACAAACTTCGGCAGATAACTCTCCCAGTTGTCGAGGATATTCTTCGCCATCGCGCTGTTGGTGTAGTGCAGATGGTTCTCGATCAGCTGCCTGAGACGGGTTGCATCAAAACGTGTCATATCGTGGCTGACATCGACCCTGCCGTGGGTTTCCAGATCACCACCCTGATGCTCCAGCTCTTCCAAGGCATCATCTTCTGCGGGTATCGGCTCCAACTCAACCTGCGCCATGTTGCAGCGATCCTCGAATCCGCCCTCCTCATCAAGCACATAGGCGATACCGCCTGACATGCCTGCCGCGAAGTTGCGTCCCGTGGACCCAAGGCAGACCACGACGCCACCGGTCATATATTCACAGCCGTGGTCACCCACGCCCTCCACCACCGCGGTGGCACCGGAGTTGCGCACGCAGAAGCGCTCGCCCGCCACACCGCTGAAATAGCACTCGCCGGAGATCGCGCCGTAGAGCACAGTATTGCCGACGATGATGTTCTCTTCCGCTTTGCCGATCTTGGAGTGCGAAGGCGGATAGATCACCAGACGCCCACCGGAAAGCCCCTTGCCGACATAGTCGTTGCCTTCCCCGGAGAGCTCAATCGTGACACCCTTGGTCACCCAGGCTCCAAAGGATTGGCCTGCCGTACCTTTTACCTTGATGTAGACAGTGTCGTCCGGCAGTCCGGCAAAACCATGCTTCTCGGCCAGACGGCCCGAGAGCATCGTGCCGAAGGTGCGGTTGTAATTATGGATGTCGATCTCGATCTTCACCGCCTCGCCCCTTTCCAGGGCCGGCGCCGCCTGTCTGATCAGTACATTATCGATCGCCTGGTCGAGACCATGATCCTGAGCCTCGTTGTTGTAGACCTCATCACCATCGACAGCAACCGGCTTGGTCAGCAGTCGACTGTAGTCGAGACCCCGTGCCTTCCAATGGTCGATGGCGCTACGCATGTTGAGGCGATCCATCTGGCCGATCATCTCCTGGAAGTTACGGAAACCGAGCCTGGCCATCAGGCGGCGAACCTCTTCCGCTACGAAGAAGAAGTAGTTCACCACATGCTCGGGTTTGCCGGTAAAGCGCTTGCGCAGCTCGGGATCCTGCGTTGCAACGCCCACGGGGCAGGTGTTGAGATGACACTTGCGCATCATGATGCAGCCCTCGGCGATCAGGGGAGCAGTGGCAAAACCAACCTCATCGGCCCCCAGCAGCGCGGCAATCACCACGTCGCGTCCGGTACGCATACCCCCATCGGCCTGTACCGCGATACGGCTGCGCAGACGGTTCAGCACCAGGGTCTGGTGGGTCTCGGCGAGACCAATCTCCCAGGGTGAACCCGCATGTTTGATGGAGGTCAGAGGCGATGCGCCGGTACCGCCGTCGTAACCGGAGATGGTGACGTGGTCGGCATGGGCCTTGGAAACACCCGCAGCAACCGTGCCCACACCTACCTCGGAGACCAGTTTCACGCTGATACGGGATTTTGGCTGTACGTTCTTCAGATCGTGGATCAACTGAGCCAGATCCTCGATGGAGTAGATATCGTGGTGTGGCGGTGGCGAGATCAAACCAACACCGGGGGTTGAGTGGCGCACCCGGGCTATCTGCTGGTTGACCTTGTGACCAGGCAGCTGACCACCCTCGCCGGGTTTCGCGCCCTGGGCCATCTTGATCTGGATGTCATCGGAGTTGACCAGATATTCGGTGGTCACACCAAAGCGCCCGGAGGCAACCTGCTTGATGGCAGAGCGTTCGGGATTAGGGGATCCGTTCGGCAGCGGATTGAAGCGCTCGGCCTCCTCACCACCTTCACCCGTACTGGACTTGCCGCCGATACGGTTCATTGCGACGGCCAGCGTCGAATGCGCCTCATAGGAGATGGAACCAAAGGACATGGCGCCGGTAACAAAGCGCTTGACGATCTCCTTCGCCGGTTCCACTTCCTCCAGCGGAATCTCCTGATCCGCAAACTTGAACTCGAACAGGCCACGCAGGGTCAGCAAAGTCTCATTCTGCTCGTTGATCTGGCGGGCAAACGCTTCGTAGGTATTCCAGTCGTTACTGCGCACCGCATGCTGAATCTTGGCGATGCTGTCAGGGGACCAGTTATGCGCCTCGCCACGGATGCGGTAGGCGTAGTCGCCACCTACATCCAGATGTTTGCGATAGATCTCGGCGCCACCGAAGGCCGCCTCGTGCCAACGCTTTGCCTCTTCGGCGATCTGCGCCAGCCCGGCGCCCTCGATGGTAGTGCTGGTACCGGTAAAGTAATCAGCCAGAAAACTGCTGTGCAGGCCCACGGCATCGAAGATCTGCGCACCACAATAGGACTGATAGGTGGAGATACCCATCTTCGACATCACCTTCTTCAGGCCCTTGCCGATCGCCTTGATGTAACGGCCCTGGCCTTCGCTGAACGTCAGCGGTTCAGGCAAGCTGGGCAGCTGGGCATCGATAGTGTCGAAAGCCAGATAGGGATTGATCGCCTCTGCACCATAACCCGCGAGGGTGGCGAAGTGATGGATCTCCAGCGCGGCGCCGGTCTCGACCACCAGGCCCGACTCTGTGCGCAACCCTTTGCGGATCAGGTGGTGATGCACTGCGGAGGTCGCCAGCAATGAAGGGATCGCGATGCAATCCGTATCGACCTTGCGATCGGAGAGAATCAGAATGTTATAGCCCTCCCGAACCTTGGCCTCGGCCAGCTCGCAGAGTGCGGTCAGCGCCCCTTTCATCCCTTCGGCACCCTCGGTAATGCCGTAGGTCATATCCAGGGTCTTGGTGCGAAACGCCCCTCCGGTATTGTCCTCGATGTGCCTGATTCGCTCCAGATCACCGTTGGTGAGGATCGGCTGCGGCACCTCCAGGCGCATGTTCTTACCCGCATCCGCCATTCCCAGCAGGTTGGGACGGGGACCGATCAGGGAGACCAGAGACATGACGATCTCTTCGCGGATCGGATCGATCGGCGGATTGGTCACCTGGGCAAAATTCTGTTGAAAATAGCTGGAGAGGTGCTTCGACTTGTTGGAGAGCACAGACGGAGGCAAGTCGGTGCCCATGGAGCCAGTCGCCTCCATGCCGGTCATCACCATCGGAATAAGGAGAAACTTGATCTCTTCCTGGGTATATCCGAACGCCTGCTGGCCATTCAGCAGCGTAGTCGCATCCGGCGCCATCGGCGCCACGTCGGCGGGCAGCTGATCCAGATGTATCTGGGTCTTGTCGAGCCAGTCCCGGTAGGGCTGGGCACTGGAGATATCGGCCTTCAGCTCAACGTCATCGATGATGCGCCCCTCTTCGGTATCGATGAGGAACATCTTACCCGGCTGCAGCCGCCATTTTTTGACGATCTTCTCTTCCGGAATATCGAGCACACCCATCTCGGACGCCATCACCACCAGATCATCATCGGTAATCAGATAGCGGGCGGGGCGCAGGCCATTTCGATCCAGGGTGGCGCCTATCTGGCGACCATCGGTAAAGGCGACCGCAGCCGGACCGTCCCAAGGCTCCATCAACGCGGCATGGTACTCATAGAAAGCACGACGCTTCCGGTCCATCTGTTTATTGCCGGACCAGGCCTCCGGAATCAGCATCATCATCGCGTGGGAGAGAGAGTAGCCACCAGCCACCAGAAGCTCCAGCGCATTATCGAAACAGGCTGAATCGGACTGCCCTTCAGGAATCAGCGGCCAGATCTTATCCAGATCATCACCTAGAATCTCCGAAGCCATGGAACTCTTGCGCGCGGCCATCCAGTTCACATTGCCGCGCAGGGTGTTGATCTCCCCGTTGTGCGCGATCATGCGGAACGGATGCGCAAGATCCCAGGTGGGGAAGGTGTTGGTGGAGAAACGCTGATGCACCAACGCCAGGGCGGTGACCATCGTCTCGTCATTGAGATCGTTAAAATACTCACCCACCTGTCCCGAGAGCAGCATGCCTTTGTAGACGAGGGTACGGGAGGAGAAAGAGGTAAAGTAGAAGGACTCGCCACCCTCCATCTCCACTGCGCGAATCAGCTTCTCGATCTGCTTGCGGATGACGAACAGCTTGCGCTCAAAGGCATCCTGATCGACGCAGTTATCGCCACGACTGACGAATATCTGCCGTACGACCGGCTCGGTGGGTACAACACTGTAACCCAGGCCACTGTTGTCCACGGGCACGTCGCGCCAACCGATGACCGACTGACCCTCGGCGGTGACCAGTTTCTCGACAGTCTCCTCGCATTCGTTCCGGCTAGCCTCGTTCTGCGGCAGAAAAAGCATGCCAATGGCGTACTCCCCCGCTTCGGGCAGACTGAAATCGACCTGGGCACGGAAAAAGGCATCGGGGAGCTGCAGCAAAATACCTGCGCCGTCACCCGCCTTCGGATCTGCGCCGACCGCGCCTCGATGGGTCAGTCGATCCAGAATCTCCAGACCCTGCCGGACAATTTGATGGCTTTTATTACCTTTGATGTTGGCGACAAAGCCGACACCACAGGCATCATGTTCGTTAGCGGGATCATAGAGTCCCTGCTTCGGTGGTAAAGCACCTTGGCCCATTGCAAACCTCGTTTTTGTTCGGGCCCTGATAGCGGATACTCTCCGCCAGAAGGACCTGTATGCAATAACCTGACAAAATAATTGGCGGGAAAACCCTCTCGCGCACCCACCGACCCGCCCCGAATCGGGACGCACAGAACCGCGTAGGATACTTGAGATTGGCTGATCAGGCCAGTTTGTAACGATTTCACACAAAAAATACGGGGGTGTGCTGCCCCGGAAATTATTTGAAGCGGCGACGCAACTCTATGATTTTAAAAAACTTGTGCGTCTAATTCACTGAAACGATGCATTCAGTTCCTGCTGCAGCGAACCCACAGTACGCGCCCAAGCGTCTCTACCCTTCAAAGAACGGGGCAGCTTTCGTTTCGCCTTCTGCGCCGCATCGCGTTCAGGATAGACGCCCCAGAGCAACACATACCACGCCTTGCCCTTGCGTTTTGTCCTGATATAACCCGCCTGTTTTTCCAAACCATGTCGCGCCACAAACCGCCGCAACGAAGCGAGCTGCTCGACACCGATCAACTGCAGTGTGTAATGCTCAGGATTCTGTTCAAGCAACCAGTTGTTCTTGTCCAGAGGATCAGCCGGCACCTGCGGCTCAGGGACCACCTCCGGCAGCCGCGCCTTTTCCGGGAGGGCTTCCTGTTCGATGACTGACTCCTCAATCAGCTCCGGCACGGCTTCGATCTGAGCCACCTCAGGCACATCTTCTTCAGATTCAGAGACCGCAGCAGGCTCCACCAAAGGCTTGCCTGTTCCGACAGGCTGCAGCTCTGTCGACGGCGCCGACTCTTCAGGCAGCGGCGCCTCATCAATCGTCCCTGCCCCCTGTTCCATCTCCACGGGAACCTCGATTGACTCCGTGACATCTATCTCTGCGAGATATTGATCCTCTGCCGACGCAGAATCGGCTCCCGGGATCACTTCCACTACGGGCGCCTTCTCTTGCACCGGTTCAATGGCACGGCGATCAAGGGTCAGCACCTCCTGTGGTATCGACGGGATCTGCTGCCTCTCCTCTATCTCTGGCGGTGCTGATTTCCCTGTAACAAACAGACGATTGATCTCGTCCTGAAACCACAATACCCCGCCGACAATCAGCGCAGACACAGCGATCAACAACCAGCGAAAGGTGAACCGGCCCGTCTTCGCACCCCCTGATCGGACCGGTCTGGTGCCAATGGCTTCAAGAATCGACTCCCCGAGCGGTCCAATTCGTCCCTGAGTTTCACGATGTATCCGGCCAAGAAGGTCATCATCCAGGGCGAGCGTTTCAGGCAACCCCTCCGCTCCGATCAGATAGCCCATGAATGCCTTAGCGGCATCAAATCCCAATACCGGCATATCGATGACATGCAACGCATGGTGAGACATGGCCTGTAACTGGGGCGTCGCCAGGAGTAGATCAATCTGGGTGTTGGCAAAGAGGACGATACTGACCTGGGAGATTCCCTCCACCTGATGTTCAAACAGACGCAGCAGCGCGATCAGGCTGGCAGGCGGAAGTAGTTGTGCGTCATCCAGGAGGACAACCGGCACACGCCCCTGCTGGTGCAGATGCCCAAAGTGATCAACCAGCAGATCCATCAGACCAGGATGTTCATCAGCCAGCCCAAAGCCACGGGCGATATGCGCAAGCAGCAGCTCGGGCTGCAGTGTCGGGTCCGCATCGAAATGGCAGACCACCCAGGAGTCAGGGGCATGGAGCTGTAGCTGTGCCGCCATGGCGCTCTTTCCGATACCACCAGGCCCACGCACCAAGGGCACAACTTCACTATTCTCGATCAGGTGGCGGATGAGATCCTGTCGCTGAGCGAGCTCCAGCGTGCTCCAGCGTGCTGAAATAGTTTTCGGAATTTGCCACTGCCCGCCCCTCCCGTCGGCCAATCCGTGTGTCAGGTCGTCTGCTGGTCCAGGGATTCCTGCAACATCTTTTGGTCAAAATCATCGCTGACCACTGACTCTCCAATCCCACGCAAGAGCACCAGCCGCAGCTTTCCGTCCAATACTTTCTTGTCCACCGCCATCAGCGCCATGAACTGCTCGCTAGAGAGTGTCTTGGGCGGATCAATCGGCAGTCCGGCCCGTTCAATAAGGTGGCAGGTACGCTCAAAATCTTTCCCACCAATCCAGCCCAATCGACGAGAAAGGTCAGCCGCCATGCACATGCCGGCGGCGACCGCCTCGCCATGCAGCCACTCGCCATACCCCATGCCGGTCTCTATGGCATGGCCAAAAGTGTGCCCTAGATTCAACAGGGCTCGCAGACCCGCCTCCTTCTCATCCGCCGCCACGACTTCCGCCTTGTCCCGGCAGGAGCGCTCTATGGCATAGGCCAGTGCTTCAGGGTCACGGGCCAGCAGAGCATCCATATTGGCCTCCAGCCACTCGAAAAATGGCCGGTCGTTGATGAGTCCGTATTTGATCACTTCGGAGATACCAGATGCCAGTTGCCTGTCATCCAGGGTATTGAGTGTCGTTATATCCGCCAGTACGGCTTTGGGCTGATAGAAGGCCCCAATCATGTTTTTGCCCAGCGGGTGGTTCACACCCGTCTTGCCACCCACCGAAGAGTCAACCTGGGAAAGCAGCGTGGTCGGCACCTGAATGAAGGGCACCCCCCGCTGGTAGGAGGCGGCGGCAAAACCGGTCATGTCGCCAATCACACCTCCGCCGAGGGCAATCAGGGTGCATTTGCGGGTAAAACGCTGTTCCAGCAGCGCGGTGTAGACCCGGCTGAGGACTTCCAGGGTCTTGAACTGCTCACCATCCGGCAGAATGATACTGGCAACCTCGAAGCCATCCAGTGCCTGCAGGGTATTTTTCAGATAGAGCGGCGCGATGGTTTCATTGGTTACCACCATAACCTGTGTGCCACTGATATGAGGGCGGTAGTAATCTGCATTGGCGTGGATATCGGCACCGATGTAGATGGGATAACCGCGTTCCCCCAGATCCACCTCGAGCCTGTTAACTGCTGCGTTCAAGCGGGTTCCTTTTAATTACTGTCTGTAAGCCATCAATCCAACGCTTCCAGCTTTTCCTGAACCTCGCGCGCCACTGACTGAGTGTTACGCTGTTCGGTAATCACCACCAAATCCGCTGTCTGCCGGTAGAGGGGATCCCGCTGCTCCATCAAACCCTTCAGTTTGGCCAGAGGATCCTCGGTCTGCAACAGCGGGCGGTTACGATCACGATAGGTCCGGTCGTACTGCTGCTCAGGCGTGCAGTAGAGATAGACCACTATGCCTCTGGAGGAGAGATTGCGCCGGTTGTCCGCATCCAGGATGGCGCCACCACCGGTTGCGAGCACGACACCTTCCTGCGCCGAGAGATCGTCGATGACGGCCCGCTCCCTGTTACGGAAGCCCTCCTCACCCTCAAACTCGAAGATCGTGGGGATATCCACACCGGTTCGACGCTGGATCTCCCGATCACTGTCCTCGAACGCCATGCCCAGGGCTTCCGCCAGTTGTTTGCCGACGGTGGTCTTGCCGGCACCCATCGGCCCCACAAGAAAAAGATTCTGATTTCGTTTCATAATCAGCAGATATGCCAGATTTTACCGGCAGCGGCAAGTCATCCTTTCCAAAAAAATAAAAAGGCGCGCCATTCGGCGCGCCTTGAACCTTGGTTTAAGCAGTGGTTACGAAATCAGCGAACCCGTAATGAATCTTTGAGAATCTTGGGCGTAACGAAAATCAACAGCTCCTTGTTCTCATCCCTCTGCTCATTTTTCCTGAACAGCGCACCTACGTAGGGAAGATCACCAAAGAGAGGAACCTGCTCGACGTTCTTGGTCTTGGTGCGTTCAAAAACACCACCCAGAACCACCGTTTCGCCATTATCGACCAATACAGTGGTTTCTATCTTCCGGGTATCGAGCGGCGGCACGCCCAAAACAGAGCGGGAGAAATCAGGACTGTCTTTGTTGATCGCCAGATCCATCCGAATCCGATCATCTGGCGTGATATGCGGGGTGACATCCAACTTCAGCACCGCCTCCTTAAAGCTCACCGAAGTGGCGCCACTGGAGGTAGCCTCCTGATAGGGGATCTCTACACCCTGCTTGATGGATGCCTTGTTCTGATCGGAAGTGATTATCCGGGGACTGGAGATGACCTCACCCTTGCCCTCTTTCTGCATCGCGGAGATCTCCAGCTGCAGCAGGTAGGAACCCACCTTGCCTACCAGCAGGTTCAATGCACCGGAGGGTGCAGTCGCCGGTAGATTGACAATCAGCGACTCATTACCTGAGCCCGCAGGATTCTCAATGCCGGTGACGCCAGCGCCGGGAGTAAGGTGGCCGGGCATACCGCCGGCGAACAAACCACCACTGTCACCGGAAGTCGCATTAAACGTAGCGCCAAAACGAACGCCCAGATCCTTGGCAAAGTCGTTATTGGCAATCACGATTCTGGATTCGATCAATACCTGACGCACCGGGATATCCAGCTTCTGCAACAAACGGCGGATATCTTCCAGTTTGGCCGCTGTATCCTGCAGCAGCAGGGTATTGGTTCGCTTGTCCACCGTCACGTTACCACGCTCGGAAAGCAGACGATTCTCCGAGGACTTCAGCAGCGTCGCAAGGTCTGCTGCCTTGGCGTAATTGACCTGTACAAACTCGGAACGCAGCGGGGCCAGCTCTTGGATCTTCTGTTGCGACTCCAACTCCAGCTGCTCGCGTGCCGCAATCTCTTCCGTTGGCGCAATCATGATCACATTCTCATTGCTGCGCTTGGAGAGGCCTTTGGATTTCAGGATGATATCCAGCGCCTGATCCCAGGGAACATTCTTCAAACGCAGCGTAATGCGGCCGCTGACCGTGTCGCTGGTGACCAGATTGAGTTCGGTGAAATCCGCCAGCAACTGCAGTACGGATCGCACCTCGATATCCTGAAAATTGAGTGACAGACGCTCACCGGAGAAGATCATGCGCTCTTTCAACTGCGCCTCTTTTTCCGCCCTGCTCAGACCCCGTAACTCCACGGCAAAGACATTGCCTGTCTGATAGGCCATGTAATCGTATTCGCCGGTCGCAGTGATCTCTATCACCACATTGTTACCCTGTGGCCTGGTCTCGACGAGCGTCACCGGCGTGGCGAAATCCATCACATCCAGACTCTGGATCAGATTCCGCGGAACCGTGGTGCCGAGGAACTCCATCACCACGCGGTTTCCCTCTTCACGCACGTCGACCGGGATAGCGGAATCTGCGAGGGTGACAAGCACCCGGCCTTCGCCGGTTTCGCCACGACGAAAATCGACCCCGATGATCCCCTCACCCGCCTCTGTCGCCGCAGACGCAGGGGTCTGCGCCATAAGTCCTGCGCTCTCTGCCGCGGCCGTCGGCTCTGCAGACTCCGCCGTATCGCGACCTCCGGCATCAAGGGTGATCACAACGCTACCACCCTGTGTCTCAATCCGGTGAGCCACTGAATTCAACAGATTGACCGCCACGCGCAGCCGGTTTCCCGCTTCCAGGATATTGACACTGTGGGCAGCACCGATACCAACCTGCTTGCTCTTGTAAGCCAAGCCACTACTGACACCGACAAAGTCCATGGAGATACGAGCCGGGGATTCAGCAGTGAAGCTGGTCGGCTCAGGGACATCGCCCGACATGGCCAGTGTGATCTGCACCCGATCTCCGGGAAGCGCCGAGAAATCAATATCCTCAAGTGAAACTCCACCCCAAACCAGTGCGGGAAGCGTCCACAACATGAGCAGAAAGAGTACAGCGTGACCGCTTCTCTTTTGGTTAGCAGCGACTGAGGCTTTCTCCCCTCTACGCCAGAATGCCATAGGCATAACGTTCATCTCGCAATTCCTCAGAACTATTCTGTCAACGCAAGCGATGCCGGGCGTTCACGATAGCCGCCCAACCCATCCTGCACAATCTCGGTCAAGCTGACCTTCTCTTCCGAAATTTGTGTTATCCGCCCGTAATTACGGCCCATGTGGTTACCACTACGCACCCTGTGAATAGTGCCTTCCCTCGTCTGTACCAAGGCCCAGGAGATATCACTCTGCTCCAGGGTGCCAACCATTCGAAGGGTATCGAGGGAGTAGGATTCAAGCTCCTCTTTGCGCCGATTGAAGTCAGGAGCTACCCCGCTCTCAACAACGGCTCGCTCAGCAGATGGCTGCTCCGAAGAGGGTGCAAAGGGATCGCGCCTGTCTTGGTGATCGTAGAGAAAAGTCTCGATCTGGCGGATCTCCGGAATCGGCTCTATCTGTGAAGGGCTTGCCGCTTTCTCTTGCGCCACAAACTTCTTCAGATCATTGATCTGCGGCTTGGCACAACCCACGACCAACAGCACCGGCAGCACGCTGGCGAGCATCCAGATCATTTTACTGGTACGACTCACTGCTCACCCTCCTCATCCAGGTAGCGATAGGTCTTGGCAATCGCCTGCAACACCAACCCATCGCCGCCGCCCCGCTTCGATTTTTTCGGACTGATATTGATATCGTGAATGGTGACAATTCGCGGAAGTGCGGCCAGACCACTGATAAAATCGCCAAATTCATGATACTGACCAGTAACGGTCAGCCTTATCGGCAGCTCCGCATAAAATTCTCTGGGCACTTCCCCTTGGGGTTTGAACAACTCAAACTCAAGACCGGAGGCCAAACCTGTTTGGGAGACATCAACCAGCAACTCGGCTACTTCTGTCTTGTTTGGCAGTTGCCGAAGCATGGCGCCAAACGACTGCTTCATCTCTTCCAATTGCTTCTTATAGGCATCCAGATTGGCAGCCTTTGCCTGTTTCTCCTGGAATATCTGGCGCAATTCAACCTCTTTCCGCTCAACTTTTTCCAGTTGTTTAAGCTGTTTTTCTGTATCCAGATAGTAACCACCGACACCAACCAGCGCGCAGACAATGAGCATCAGCACAAACTTAACCGGTCCCGGCCAGACGCCGATGTTGTTGAAGTCGAGTTCGTTCAAATCCTGCAGGTTCACTGCGTCGCCTCCCCGCCACTCGCAAGCTGGCGCGCAGTGAGTTTGAAGTGGCTCATCCCGGTACCGGTCGCCTCCTTGTTCTCGATAACATCGAGACGGGGATTACCCAGCCATTCCGAACGTTCAATGTTGCGCATATAGGCAGAAACCCGGGCATTCGACTGAGCCCGTCCCGCTACCGACACCAACGCCCCGCTTTGTTTGACGCTCGTCAGATGGACGCCATCGGGCAGGGTGGCAACAAGTTCATCGAACAGATGCACGATCTGGGGACGGCTGCTCTGCAACTGCTGAATGATATCCATGCGAGCCAGCAGGCCGGCTTTGGTCTTGCCCAGATCCCTGATCTCCCTGATCTGCTGCTTGACCACATCGATCTCCTGCTGCAGAAAGGCATTGCGGCGACTCTGCGCCGAGATCAGGCTCTCCATATGCATGTGCATGAAGAAGATGGCGGCGATAGTGACAATGACTCCGCCGAGAATCATAAAACCAAATTCGCGTTTGCGCTTTGTTCGTTCGGCTTCGCGCCATGGCAGAAGGTTAATGCGCGCCATCAGTCAAAGTTCCTCAAGGCCAGACCGCATGCAATCATCAACGCCGGTGCATCGGCACTCAGTGCCTGTGGTTTCACTTTGGATGACACCGACATATTGGCGAAGGGATTCGCCACCGACGCCGGCGTACCCAATTTCTCTTCGGTCAACTCATCGACTCCGGGGATGGAGGAACTCCCCCCTGCCAACACGATATGCTCAACACTGCTGAAGGCGCTGGAGGAGAAGAAAAACTGCAGGGAGCGACTGACCTGCTGGACCATCGCCTCTTTGAATGGCTCCAACACTTCCGGCACATAATTATCCGGAAGGCCGCCCTGCCGTTTGGCCATACCCGCCTCTTCGAGGGAGAGTCCATAGCGACGCTGGATCTCCTCGGTCAGCTGACGGCCACCAAAATTCTGTTCACGGGTGTAGATGATCTTGTTGTTGTGCAAGACATTGAGGGTGGTGGTGGTGGCCCCGATATCCGCCACCGCAATGGTCTGGTCGACGCCCCGCTCCGGCAACTGGTCCACCAGCTGGGTGCAGGCGTTCTCCATCGCATAGGCCTCAACGTCGACGATTGCGGCATTCAGTCCCGCCAGCTCCATCGCCGCGACCCGATCATCCACATTCTCGCTTCGAGAGGCTGCGAGCAGAACATCAACCAGCTCGGGGTTCTTGTCGGAAGGACCCAGCACCTCGAAGTCGATATTCACCTCTTCCAGCGGATAGGGGATATATTGATCCGCCTCAAGCTGGATCTGGCTCTCCATATCCTGGTCCGACAGGGCGGACGGCATGGAGATGACCTTGGTGATTACTGCAGAGCCGGAAACCGCAACCGCGACCTGTTTGGCACGGGTGCCCGAGCGGTTGACCACGGCCCGGATAGCTTCCCCGACCGCATCGACATCAGCGATATTCTTTTCCACCACCGCGTTCGGTGGCAATGGCTCCACGCCATAGGCTTCCACCCGGTACATCGCACCTGTGCGCCCGACATTCTTCGACAACTCAAGCAGCTTGATGGTTGTCGAACTGATGTCTATGCCTATCAGGGGCGGATTTTTTCGTCCGAAGAAAAACATGCGGTTTTCAGAACTCTCCTTTCGTGCCGCAAAAAACGAGGAATCTCTTTAACTTGAGTAAGTAACTATATAGCAGTAAATGATTTTTTTGTGAAGCCATTTTTTGCTACTCACTACAATAAACCTTCTCGTAAATTTGCTAATATAGGATCTCACACCAATTCATTCTGGTCTCTGAGGGCCAACCTTTTCTGTGAACCAGCGCATGAAGTTGTTGTCCCGACTGATAAAAATCTCTTTATTCCTGTTCATTGGGCTCTTTTTGCTCGGTTTGGGCGGCCTCGGCGCCGCCTATATTTATCTGGAACCCGATCTGCCATCCACCGATATTCTGCAGGATGTCAAACTCCAGGTTCCCTTGCACGTCTACAGCCGTGACCACAAACTGATCGCCGAATTCGGCGAAAAGCGCCGGGAGCCCCTCAAATACGACGAGGTTCCCGAACGCATGATACAGGCCTTTCTGGCCGCCGAGGATGACCGTTTTTTCGAGCATCCCGGCGTCGACTATCAAGGCATCCTTCGTGCCGCCGGCCAACTGCTGCTGACCGGCAAACGCCGCCAGGGCGGCAGTACCATCACCATGCAGGTGGCGAGAAACTTCTTTCTCAGTAATAAAAAGACCTTCACCCGCAAGCTCAACGAAATTTTTCTTGCGCTGAAGATCGAACGCGAACTCAGCAAAGAGGAGATACTGGAACTCTACCTCAACAAGATCTATCTCGGGCACCGTTCCTACGGTGTTGGTGCCGCCTCTTTAGTCTATTACGGCAGGCCGGTAGGAAAACTTGAGCTTTCTGAGATAGCAATGATCGCAGGCCTGCCAAAAGCCCCCTCCCGCTACAATCCTGTGACCAATCCGAGCCGCGCCCTGATGCGCCGAAATTATGTCCTGGGACGGATGCTGACGCTGGAAATTATCTCCCGCGCCGACCACGATGCCGCCAAAGCCACCCCTGTGACTGCGACCCTGCACCGGGCACTGAGTGAGGTCGAGGCGCCCTATGTTGCCGAGATGGTGCGCGCCGAAGCGGTCAGGCGATTCGGCAACGCCGCCTACACCGATGGCTATACCATCCACACCACCATCGACGGCCGCTTGCAGGAGAGCGCCAACGCAGGTGTTCGCCAGGCGCTGCATGCCTACGACAAGCGACACGGCTACCGTGGTGCTGAGGCGCATATCGACTTGGGGGAAACCCCGGATCCAACGCTCATGGATAAACTTCTCAGGGAGCAGAAGAGTGTTCCAGATCTGCAGGGGGCCGTGGTGCTCAGCACCGATGGGCAAAACGCCGGGCTCTATCTGGGGCCGGAGCAGCAGATTACACTGACTTGGCAAGGCCTCTCCTGGGCCCGGCAGTTCAAGGACTCGGATCACCAGGGCCCTGAACCCAAAACCGCAGCCGACATCCTCCAACCAGGGAATCTGATCAGAATCCACCGCGAGACACCCAAAGAGGGTGAACCCTACTGGCGTCTGGCGCAGATCCCCAAGGCCGCGGGAGCACTGGTCTCGGTCGATCCAGACAGCGGCGCCATTCTTGCGCTGGTCGGTGGCTACGACTTCTATCTAAGCAAGTTCAACCGCATCACCCAGGCCAAGCGTCAACCCGGCTCCGGCTTCAAGGCTTTCATCTACTCCGCCGCCCTGGAAGCCGGATACACGCCCGCCAGTCTGATCAACGACGCACCGGTGGTGTTCGATGACCCGGCGCTGGAGGCCTCCTGGCGTCCGGAAAACTACAGCGGCAAATTTTTTGGTCCCACCCGTCTGCGCTACGCCCTGACAAAATCCCGTAACCTGGTCTCCATCCGCCTCCTGCGGGCGATGGGCATCAAACCCACCCTGGAGTACGTCACCCGTTTCGGTTTCGACAAGGGGAAACTGCCCCGCGATCTCTCACTGGCGCTTGGCAGCGGCGCAATCGCCCCACTACAGATGGCGGAGGGTTATTCAGTGCTGGCCAATGGTGGCTACCACATCGAGCCCTTCTTCATCGTTCGTATCGAAGACGACCACCGCGAGACCATCTTTCAGGCCAACCCGCTACAGATATGCGAAGAGCCACCACCCTCCGCTGCCCCGGAAGAACCGACCGAAACAACGGAAGTGACTGAAGTGACGGCAGAGCCAGCCGTCGAAGCAGAGATCCGCTGCGCAGAACGCGTCATCACTCCACAAAACCACTACCTGATGAACTCCATGATGCGTGACGTGGCCCAGCGTGGCACCGCCCGCAAAGCCCGCGCGCTCGGCCGCAAGGACATCGCGGGTAAAACCGGCACCACCAACGATCAGCGTGACGCCTGGTTCAACGGCTTCAACCGCAATCTGGTAGCCATCGCCTGGATCGGTTTCGATGATTTTCAGCCCCTCGGCAGAGGCGAGGTCGGTGGGCGCGCCGCCCTTCCCGCCTGGGTTCATTTCATGCGCACCGGGCTGGAAGACACTGAAGAGGTGCCGCTAGAGATGCCGGAAGGCATGGTGACCATGCGCATCGACGAAAAAACCGGCAAGCCGGTGAACGCCGGTCACAAGGGCGCAATGTTTGAGGTCTTTCGCGAGAAATACGCCCCTGAACTCCCCAAGCAGGTGAACGGGACAACCAGCCTTCCGGAAACAGAGAACCTGGACGCTCCGGCCCCGGAGGAAGATCCTTTTTAAGGCATTTTGGCCAGCCATTCCTTTGTCATCTCGACCGCAGGGAGAGATCTCAGGCAGCAGAGCCCTCAATATGCTACAAAGCAAGACGGACAGGGTATCAAATTGATTCTCATCGGCGGTGCCAACCGCAACAGACATGAAAGCGAATAATCGAGAATCCCAGCGCCGCATCGCCTACGAAGCGGCCCGTATCCTCACCGAACTGCGCTCCGGAGATTACAACTACGCCTGCCAAAAGGCAGCTGACCGACTGGGTCTCGGCGACAGACGCCTGATGCCCAATCGCGATGAGATCGAAAGCGCCCTGCGGGAGCAACAGCGCCTGTTTCGTGGAGAGGATCAGGCGACAGCACTGCAACATCTACGCAGTCTCGCCATGGAAGCCATGGGCGCACTTGCCCGCTTCAAGCCACTGCTGGTCGGCCCGGTTTTTGACGGCACGGCCGATCGGAACAGCCCAATCCGCCTGCACCTCTTTGCCGACACCTCGGAAGAGGTGATCTTTGCCCTCTCGGACCTGCACATCCCCTGGGATGAGAGCCAATGGAGAATGAAGTTTGGCGATGGCTCTAAACAGACAATACCCGGTTTTCGTTTCCAGGCGGATGGAACCACCATCGAACTGGTGGTACTGCCGACCAAAGGTCGCTTCAGCAAACCTCTGGACCCCATCGACAACAAGGCAACCACAGGGGCAACTCTGTCACAGCTGAAACAGCTCGACAGCCACCATTCTCCCGTCTAGCCTCTTATCGCATGGAGGCCGGAGTCAAATTTTACTTCGACCCCGGCACGCTCCTAAACACGGTCTTACGCTGCCCGCTTCTCCTCCACCGACTCGTGCATCATTACCGGCCCCAGCTCAGCAAAGGTAAAGAGACGAAATGCTCGTTCGCCATTGTAGTCCAGCACCCTCAGATCATCGGTTTCGTGCAGATCATTGGCCACTACGGTGAAGTGACCACCGTAACGCGCCTTGGCCAGATCAAAGGGAACTTCATAGGCAAGGAACTTATCGATACCCTTGCTTGCGAGTTTTTCCAACATCTCAGGCTCTTCTATCGAGGTGTGAGAGGTAAGAATCATCAACGGACCGCTACCAGCCATCAACATAAAGACTTTCATGACAACCTCCTAAAAGGTTCGACAGACCACTCCGGCCTCGACGTAACGGCTGTGGTGAAACGAGACCGGGGAGGACATCGCTGTTATCAACGCCAACTCACTGGCTTTGGAGCAACCCCATACCACCGGGGCCACCATCATCCCTACTATAATTTTAGTTCATCTCCCGCAGGGAACTACCTCTCCATGTAGGTTGGGTTAGCGCAGCGTAACCCAACAGACGCTCTGACTGACACCGTGCGCGCCAAATCATATCCCCGGCAGATCACTCGATCCCGAAAGCCAGACATCCACCGCCCGTGCACACTGCCGTCCTTCGCGGATCGCCCACACCACTAAAGACTGCCCCCGGCGCACATCACCGCAGGCGAACACACCCTTGACACTGGTCTGATAGTCCTGCTCGTTCGCCGCCACGTTGCCACGGTGATCGAATGCGACCCTTAAATACTCAAGCAGCCCCGCATGCACGGGATGGGCATACCCCAGCGCCAGCAATACAAGTCCGGCCGACATCTGTTGCTGCTGGTTTGGAAGCGGCTGCTTCGACCAACTGCCATCCGCCTGTTGAATCCACAACAGACGCTGCATCGACACACGGTTTATACCACCGTCACTCCCCTCAAAACTGCAGGCATCCCAGCCCCAGATACGCTCCGCACCCTCCACCTCTGTATCCGTTTCACCTGCTTGCGGTACCGGTTTCGGCCAGTGCTCCAAAACATCCGCATCTTTTGAAGGGCGGTCATGGTACTGCACCTGAGTCACCACTTTCGCCCCCTGCCGAATTGCCGTACCCAGACAATCGCTGCCGGTATCCCCACCACCAATCACCACCACCGACTTGTCTCTGGCGTCAATCTCAGATGCCGGGGCTATCTCATCCCCCGCAACCCGCCGGTTCTGCTGTGAGAGAAAGTCGAGAGCATAGTGAATACCCCGCAACTCACGACCAGGAACAACCACCTCGCGAGGTTGAGCCGAACCACAAGCCAATACCATTGCATCCGACGACTGCTGCAGCTCCGGTACAGCCATCGAAACGCCAACATGAACACCGGTGCGGAAAGAGACGCCCTCGGCTTCGAGCTGTTGCAGACGACGATCCACTATCCGCTTATCGAGCCGGAAATCGGGGATGCCGTAGCGCAACAGACCACCGATGCGATCCGCCTTTTCAAAGACCGTAACCTTGTAACCCGCACGCGCCAACTGCTGGGCACAGGCCAAACCCGCAGGGCCTGAGCCGATGACCGACACCCGTTGATCCCGTTTATAAACGCTGGGCTGGGGCTGCACCCAACCGGACGACCAGGCGCGCTCGGCGACCGCCAGCTCAATATTTTTTATCGTCACCGGGAATTGGGCGAGACTGAGGGTGCAGGCGTTCTCGCAGGGTGCGGGGCAGAGACGCCCGGTGATCTCAGGAAAGCTGTTGGTCGTATCCAACTGATCGTAGGCATGGCGCCAGTCCCGGCTCTCCACCAACGTATTCCACTCAGGGATGATGTTATGCACCGGACAGTAGTGGTGGCAGTAAGGCGTGCCACAATCCATGCAGCGGTTAGCCTGTCTTGCCGCCTGATTTTCAGGCATGACGTCGACATATTCACCCCAGTGGCGAATACGGACTTTGGGATGCTCTTTGGCCGCCTCCTCCCGCGGGTGCCGCAGAAAACCATGGAGATCTTGCATGAATCTCTGACCAATGATGACCTAAGTAGAGTTTAGGTCATCTGGTCAGAGTCAGTTGGAAGGTCTGGTTTATTACTCCATTGTCATCTCGACCGTAAGGCGAGATCTCAAGCTACTGTGTTGGCAGCGAGTTAGTAGGCAGCGAAAAACTGTGGTACGTCCCCTATTTTTCATTCAACCCACGCAGAAGAGCATTATCCGTGTTTCTGTAAATAGCTGTGCAGAGCCGGGTAACGCTCCTGTAACCCTGGCGCCAGCAATGGATCCTGGTCAGCTGGCAATGCCCCGCTGGCATAGTCGAAATCTTCCGAACCCAGCTGTTCGGCCAGCAACGGAAAGGCATTCTCCTCTTCAAACGTCATGTGGCTGCGCTGATGATCCAGGTAGTCACGACCCAGCTTCTCCACTTCATCAATCGAGAGACCACCCGGTTTACCCAACTGTTCAATGGCCAGCCTGAATTCACGTGTCATGTTCATAATCGCCTGGTGATGAACCAGCAGTTGTTCCAGCGCCTCGCGCCCATCGTCTGTTCGCGCCAGGTTAATCTGGTAGAGGTGATCTTCAATCGGGTGATGAATGGTGTCGGAGTAGTCTCGCATGTAGCTCACCACCTCCGTGATCAAATCGATCGAGGTCTTGTCTCCCTGTTTCAGACGATCCAGTTCGACTTCGAAAATATCCATCAATTTGAAAAAATGGACGTGGTCTCGGTAGAGCTTAAGTAGGGTTTCATGCATGACTACACCTGGTTGCGGCTTCTGTTTACCCGCAGTTTGCCCAATCACGCCCCAAAGTTCCAGAGGCGAATTTACCTAGACTTTTAGTGGTTATTGTCCAGCCGGTTTCTGTATTAGGGATCAGACCACGATTTACTAAAAGCTGATCATAAGAAATCCAAGAAATCGTGGTCTGTCCCTAAATTGTGCTATCCCACACCTATCCCATCCAAGCTATAGGCTATACTACTTAGTAGTATTTATTCTTACCCTAGAGGGACGCATGGCCACAGTCGAAAAACTCAGCATTGCCCTGACCCCGGAAATAGCCAAGGAAGTTCGCATGGCGGTCAAAAGTGGCGACTACGCCAGCAGTAGCGAAGTGATACGCGAGGCCTTGCGGGACTGGCGACGAAAACGCGCCCTACAGGACCAGGAGATCAAGGAGCTGCGCGGCCTGTGGCGTGAGGGCGTGGAGAGTGGCGACGGTCGGTATGACTCTATGGAAGAGATCAAGCGGGCGGCTCGTAAACGCTTGGCTAACAGCGGCCAGTAAGCCCTGACTATGGCCGTTTTTCAGAAGACCGCCCAAGCCGAAGAAGACCTGATCGATATCTGGCTCTACATTGCCCAGGATAACCCCGCTGCTGCTGATCATTTGCTGGATACCTTTGAGGAGAAAGGCTGGCTGCTTGCTGAGAATCCGAATCTGGGGCAGGCGCGACCGGACATCGCTGAGGACTTCCATCATCTGCCCGTGGGTCGCTATCTGCTGCTCTACCGGAAGATCCCTGGAGGGATTGAGCTGGTGCGCGTAGCACATGGTATGCGGATGCTGGACGCGTTGTAAGTAGCCAGATTACGAAGACTCGAGTGGTCTGGACCCATGGCAACAGAAACGCGGACAGGCAATAAAGACGCTTAATATGGAAGATATGACAATGGATGGCTTTGGGGAAGGGGGCAGCCTTGCGTTACTGCATTTAAGGTCAGACCGAGAGCTCATTAATACAATAACGCAGGCCTGCCCCTATCTCCTTCAGAGAAACATTACATCAAGAGCTGTAAGCCCTCTGGGTTTGGCAAATTACCTATGAGCGACGACGACCGACGCACAAAGCCGAGCAGGCCAAGTCCCATGCCCAGCAGAGCAATGGATGCGGGTTCCGGGACCGAGACACCAGTGACATTGTTGAAGCTCACAGTGAACCTGAACTCATCAACCCCTGCGGCAGTTGTCCATCTTGCAAGGGATGCATCCCCACCCTCAAACAAAAGGCCCTGCCAGATGGCAGACACTTCGAAGGCGACTGGAGCAAATACGTCCGTCACAGTAATTTCCGTGAGATCAGTGGCGGTAGGTCCTGGGTTAAAGTCATTAAAATTAACAATGTTATCACCGATTTCGTCAGGGATATCAGCTGTTGACCCAATCGCCAGACCACTAAACATGGCAGCAAAATCACCTGTAGACGATTCACATTCATACACCGAGTTCCAAGCCGGTTGATTGGTTCCAGGAAAAAGTTCATTACATAAAGACATTGCCCCATCAAGGGTAGTGGCATGCACATTCAAGCTCGCCAGTATCAGCATTACAGCTGCTGTGAATGTAGAGTAAGCGCTCCAACAACCCCATCTTTCGCCCATCTGCACATCACGCCAAACTTTCAGCGTCGATTTGTAACTGCAGCAGGATCGCCACCTGTTCAGCGGCCTCTATCGCAGCGAGCGCTTTAACAACTGGAGAGATGTTGGGGACGAGGTCATCTTTGGGCTTCTGGTTAATGCCTATCAGACGATTCCTACAGCGA
>JAESPD010000031.1 GCA_016756855.1 gamma proteobacterium endosymbiont of Lamellibrachia anaximandri
CTCCCTACCTGCTTGTTCTGTTTATAGGCAGCCTTGGGCGGTTGGCTGTTAAGCGCACGCCAGTTGATCTCTTTCCGTGTCAGTAAATCGTACATCACATCTTTTCTAGCACTTGAAAAGGTTCCCAGAGCCTTCTTGGAAAACATGGCTATTGATGACATGTTCAACCATTTCCAGAGCAGCAACACAAATACCGCCTCGGTGACTTCGATTCCACTCCTCTTGGTGAAGCCTGCTCCTCTGATCAGAGAATTCAATTTTAGCTTCTTCCATGTGTCCGCAAAAAGATTGTCAATGTAATGCTTTGAATCGGTAATTACGACGCTGATCAAGGGTGGCAAGATGTTAGCGTTTATGCCATTCTTCAATTGGGCCTCCGGGTGGTTTTGTTGTTTGTCTTTGAACACAAACATTTTACCATGCGTGAGGCCTACTTACTTTTGTATTCAGTAGGTTAGACGATATTATTTGCTATATTTGAACTCCGAAACTTGAGTTACATGATCCATAGTCCCTTCTTTCTGGAAAAGGTTGCTCCTTGCATCCATGCCTCCCGCAGTATTCGCCCATCCCTGGACATCATGAAATACAAGACAACGCGAAGGGAGACAGATTTCAGCGAAACAGAACTGGAGGGACTGGAAACGCCTTGCGAGGCAGCGTCAATACTTTGTCACGCTCTCTTCATGTCACCTAAAGTAAATATTCTTATGGCCGTTAAACTAATTTAGAGTGAATTGAAGGGATTGGCACCAGATTGGCTATTCGTCTGAACAGTAAATGAGAGAGGTGACCTGGAATAACCGCTTTTGGGACATCTCTGAAACAAATGAATAAAAGCAGTGATTTGACAAGAATAAAACGACCGGTATTGCTGCCGCTGGCCCTGACATTCATTATTCTAACGAGTGCATTTCTCGCTTCAATTTTATGGATTGAGCAGGAGCATGCAAGAGAGAAATTCCTCTCTCTCAGGAGTTCCATCGAAGCCTCTTTCCTGTGGAAACTGGATGATGAGGCGGCGCTGCTCTCAAGCCATCTCTTATTCATCAGCAACAGCAGCTGCTTTCAAGATGCCTGGAGGACAAAAGACAGACAGGCATTGCTGGCATGCAGTGGGCCCGTCTTTCAGCAAATGCAGGCGTTTTTTCAAGTCTCAGAGTTGAACTATATCACAGACGATTTTAACTATTTTTTGCGTGTTAACGAGCCCTCAAGATATGGAGATTCTGAGCGTGGCAGAGTTGTGCACCGTGCTGCCAATACCGGAGATCTCAGTTATGGCCTGGAGCTGTCCCAACGCGGCAAGCTCCTCCTGGTTATTGCAAAACCCTGGCATATTGAAAACAGCACTCCTGGTTTTATCGAAATAGAGATTGATATATCTGACGCTCTCCATGAGGTTGCAACTGTACAGAATGTGGATCTCTTTGCTTTCATTGAAAAAACGGAGATCAATAGGACATTGTGGGAGCAAGAAGCGAACCAGTCCGGGAGTGACTATGGTTGGGAGTTTCTGGAAAACCACATTGTCACTATTGGCGACCCATTGAGTTTTCCCTATAAGCAGAAACATTTTTTTGACGGCCATGTTATCGAAGATGAAGAACCGGCAACCAACTACAGAGACAAGGAGCTCTCCTACTCATTAGGCAAATTCCCTCTGCTTGACGATGCCGGTCGTTATATAGGCCATATTGGGATAATCCTTGATAACACAGAGGAGCAGACTGCAATCTGGGGGTTGTTTGGGCGTTTTCTTACTCTCTTTCTAGTGGCTGGCGGCATCCTGTTTTTGTTGTTTGTCCGATACCTTGGCCGTATTGATAAGAGGCTGGCAACGGTTTACCACGACCTGCATCAGGAGATTATTGAACGAAAAAAAATGGAGATCTCTCTGCGCAAGCTTTCGAGTGCGGTTGAACAGGGTGCCAGCGCAGTTGTGATCACCACTGATCAAGGAGAGATCGAGTATGTCAACCCTCGTTTCAAGGAAGTGACAGGCTACTCTTTGGATGAGATTAGAGGGGAAACACCCAGAGTATTGCGCTCGGGGGAGACCCAGGCTGACATATACGAAGACCTCTGGAATACTATTTCGGCAGGACGGCACTGGGTTGGTGATCTGCACAATCGTAAGAAATCCGGCGAACTCTACTGGAGCCATCTCTCCATTTCACCGATTACCGGGGATAGTGGACAGATCACTAATTACGTGGCAGTCAGCGAAGATGTGACTGCGCTGAAATCAGCCCATGAACAGATGGAACGTCTGGCCTTCTACGATACCCTGACTGAACTGCCAAACCGCCGTCTGTTCAAGAACCGGTTAGAGTGGGCCATTAAGGATGCATCCAGAAAAGGCGGTTCAGTGGCACTTCTGTTTCTCGATCTGGACCATTTCAAACAGGTGAATGATACCTTGGGACATGAGGCAGGGGATTTGCTGCTGAAAAGCGTAGCCCGGACGTTGACAAAGAGCGTAAGGGGAAACGATACGGTATCGCGTCTTGGGGGGGATGAGTTCACCATTCTCCTGACGGATATACGGAGTCCTTCCGCTGCCAGAAAAGTAGCGGAAAAGATTTTACAGTCGCTACGATCACCAGTCTTCCTGGAGGGTAAAGAGATCACGATAACCACCAGTATCGGTATCACGTTGGGTCCTGAGGATGGAACCCATGCCAATACGCTGATGAAATATGCTGACCTCGCCATGTATAAAGCCAAGGAGAAGGGACGAAAAAACTATCAGTTCTATACCTCTGCAATGAATGATGAGGTGCAGCAACGGGTCAGAATTGAAGGAGAGTTGACCAATGCCCTGGAGAACGGGGAGTTTCTTCTTTTCTACCAGCCGCTGATCCGCATCCATGATCGGAAGGTTGTGGGAATGGAGGCTCTGATACGCTGGAAGCATCCCGAACGTGGTCTGCTATCGCCATATGAGTTTCTCACAGTTGCAGAGGAGACAGGCCTGATCAACTCAATAGGTGATTGGGTACTGCGTCAGGCCTGCCAGGATACGGCTGATCTGCATCGTGACGGATATGGCGATATCGTTGTTTCAGTGAACCTTGCGGCAAGTCAGTTCCGTGATGCACATCTCCCGAAAGCCATTTGCGAAATTCTGGATGAAAAAAGAGTGGAGAGCCGATGGCTGGATCTGGAAATTACCGAAAGTATCCTGATGGAAAATACCGATCAGGTGGTTGGAACACCGCGGCATCTCAAGGCTCTGGGAGTGACGCTTTCGGTGGATGATTTTGGGACCGGATACTCATCGCTGAGTTATCTGAAACGTTTTCCTGTGGACCGACTGAAAGTGGATCGCTCATTTGTTCAGGATATACCGGGTGACCGCAATGATGTGGAGATTACTGCGGCCATTATCGCGATGTCCCATAAACTGAATCTGCAAGTGGTTGCCGAAGGTGTTGAAACAGCAGAGCAGTTTGAGTTTCTCCAGCAGAACGCTTGCGATATATGTCAGGGATATATGTTCAGTGAGCCAGTGCCGATCAACAAACTCAGACAGTACCTGGAGGAGCAGAAAGAATAGGAGGATTCGCGGCACTTGGGCCGCGAACCTTTTTCAGAATTACTTACGGCTCAGTTCAACCCGGCGATTCTGGGCTTTACCCTCAGGCGAGTCATTCCCGGCCATCGGGTTTTCTTCACCATAACCCATGGCAGAGAGGTTATCAGCTGGGACGCCATTGATCACCAGATAGGCCATCACGGTTTCTGCGCGACGCTGGGAGAGATCTTTGTTGTAAACAGCATCGCCATCGCTATCGGTATGACCGGATACCTCCACCGCAATATCAGGATTGGCAACCAGGGTGGCAGCGACACGATCAAGGATTTCGGCAGAGTCGTCTGTCAACTCATCAGAGTTGGTCTTGAAGTTCACCCCACGCAGGACGATGGCAACATGTTGCTCGCAGCCCAAGGCGTCAACAGTTGCGCCTGCTGAAGAATCGGGACACATATCTCTGCTATTCAATACCCCATCAGCATCACTATCTGTGGCTACAGGTGCTTCAGGAGCCGGAGCCGAGGCTGCGACTGGCTCAGGCATTGCCACTTCGACTTCTACTTCGACTGGCTCTGGCATTGCCACTTCTACTTCTACTACTTCTTCTACTACTTCAATGGGGGTCACATCGACCGATGCAAGTGCGACGGGGGCAACGGGTGCATGCCAACCCCAGGGAGCAGGATGATTGTAACCATATCCATTGCCGTAACCGCCCCAACCCGGTGCACCGAAAACAGGCGCTCCGGAATAAGGCCGTGCGGGGGCAACTTGTGGCAGTGTCTGCCAGTTGGACATGGGCATCTGAGCACGATGTTCTTTGACCCAATCCGGGACTTCCGGGCGCGCAAATGTCGGCATCTGGGCACGACGTTCGTTTACCCAATCGGGCATCTGCGCACGTCGCTCGTTTACCCAATCGGGCATCTGAGGCGTTTCAAAAGCGGGCATTTGGTGCATTGTCGGCATCTGCGTGCGTCGTTCGTTTACCCAATCGGGCATCTGGGGCATTGTCGGCATCTGGGCACGACGTTCGGCTACCCAGTCGGGTATTTGAGGCGCTTCAAAGGCAGGCATTGCCGGGCGAGTCATGCGAGCCGTATGACCCCGCCCCATCGGGCCACTGAACAGCCTTTGACGCATCGATTCCCTCTCCGCACGGCGTTCCTGAACCCAGACAGGTACTTCCAGTCGATCAAAACGGTGGGCGAAACGGCATTCAGAGTTACTACCTGCAGCTTCGGCCAGGACAGCAGTCGGTGCGGTGGTAACCATCAGGCTGAACATCGCGTATACCAGCGGTCGCTTGTAAAACATGGGTGTCACTCCTGTAAGGGGCAGACCACATACTACCGAGTGGCAGGCCAAAGACTCTCAGTAATTCATAAAGTGCGAATATTCTACTTTATTTCACCTGCAATAGAGAAGCCTGATATTTGTGTAACGTTTTTTTACATTTAAACTCAGGTTTCAGGATTCGCGGTGATGGTTGGCATGGGTAGGGTGCGCTGTGCGCACCAGAAAAAGCAATCATGGCGCGCACAGCGCATCCTACAAGATGGTTTAAAAGCAGCCATTATCTTTTCAGGATGGCTTGAACTCCGAAACTTGAGATTTGAAGCCTGCCTGGCTTTGCATTCAGCTTTCATTCAGCCACTCCCCCGTAGTCTGTAATCAGAGGTTGAGTTATCTCACCCCGACTGACAAATTAACGGGAGAAAGTGATGAAAAAACTGAATGGAGTACTGCTTGCTGCAGCGGGTTTGTTGTTTGCATTTGCAGTTGAAGCAAGACCGGTGTGGCAGGATGATGATGATGTCGATATCGAGGTCGTGTCTGATTATGGCAGGGAGTTTGCCAAATACGAGATCGAAAATAACGGAGACACGCACCGTGCCTACCTGGAGGCCAGAAAGGGAAAAAATTACAGTATCCGCGTCACCAACAACAGCGATAGACGTATCGGGCTCGTTATTGCGGTTGACGGCAGAAACATCATCTCCGGAAAAAAATCCCATCTGAAATCCCGCGAACGTATGTATGTTCTTGGTCCCTATCAGCAGGCAGAGTACGAGGGTTGGCGCACCAGCAAAAGGCAGGTCAACCGATTCTACTTCACCCAAGTAGATGATTCATACGCTGATGCCTGGGGTGACCGCACGGCGATGGGCGTCATTGCAGTTGCCGTGTTTAAGGAGAAAAAGCCTAAAATTGCATATGACAATTATTCCCGCCGACAGGAGAAACGCCTCTCGCGCCGCGGACAGGGAGCAGACACCCACGAAAGTGCACCTGGCACAGGTTTTGGCGAATCAGAGTACTCTCCCGTCAGAACCGTTCGCTTCAAGCCGCGTTCCAAGGCGAGTGAAAAGCACTTTCTGAAATATGAGTGGAGCAGAACACTGTGCAGAAAAGGTGTGATCGATTGCAAGCATTCACCCGGTCGCTCGCGAAATCGTTTCTGGCCTGATTCTTGGGACGGCGGATTTGCCCCCTTCCCTCCTGGTCGCAGGAACCATTAAGCACAATGTAGACTTGTAGGCATGATCAAGCGTAGCGGATCAGGCGAAATGCCGGTTCCGCTACGCTTGAACCGGCCTACGGTTGAGTTCATTTTGCAACCAGCTTATCAACGCTTCCCTTGCCTTAGCCTCATAAGGTATGCGCTGCCCACAACCCCACACCGGCCCCGGCCAGCAGGCATCGCTTTGGGAACGGGCCACCACATGCCAGTGCAGCTGCGAAACCACGTTACCCAGAGCGCCAATGTTGATCCTGTCCGGTGTGGTCATCGCACTGAGCAGATTCGAAACGGCACTACTCTCTCTGATGAGAGCCAGTTGATCACTCTCCTCAAGCCTATGTACCGCAGTGATATCTGCCCGCTGCGGCACCAGGATCAACCAGGGAAAACGACTGTCGTCCATCAGACGAAGTTCGCATAACTGCAGCTTCGCAACAAAGAGTGTGTCAGCTTTAAGTTGTGGATGAAGCAGGAACATAAAACCTCAATGCATGATGAGACGTTCAAAGGTCAGGCGACCTAATCTGTTGGAATCGCGCCACGCGGGGGAAGCAATAGCGCTATAATACTTCGATGAAGCGTACCATCTTCTTTATCTCAGACCATACCGGCATTACGGCCGAGGCTATTGGTCGTTCGCTGTTGAGCCAGTTCAAGGGACTTGAATACGAGACCATCCATATGCCTTTTATCGACAGTGTCGATAAAGCCCGCCGCGCCTCCGAGCGGATCAACCAGGTGACCATGGAGTCGCATACACATCCGCTGGTGTTCAGTACATTGGTCGATCCAAAATTGCGCGCCTGTCTGCATGGCGTTGGGGCAGTAATCTTCGATTTTTTTGACGATTACACCCGTCAGCTCGAGAAGGAGTTGGGCACCGCATCCACACCGGTAAGGGGACGCGCCCACGGCATGGGTAATCACCATGTCTACAATGCCCGCATCCACGCAGTAAACTTTGCGCTCGCCAATGACGACGGGGCAGTGGTACGTAACTACGCTTCCGCCGACCTCATTCTGCTGGGGGTCTCACGCAGCGGCAAGACGCCCACCTGCCTGTTTCTTGGACTGCAGCACGGTATTCTGGCAGCCAACTATCCGCTTACCGACGACGACCTGGAAAACGGTCGTATCCCGAAAACACTCCAGTCTCACACTGACAAACTGTTTGGCTTGACCATCGATATACAGCAGTTACAGCGTATCCGCCAGGAACGCCGCCCCGGCGGGCGCTATGCTTCACTGGCCCAATGCCGATTGGAGGTCGAGGGGGCAGAAACCATGTTCCACCGCTACAAGATCCCCTTTCTCGACACCACATCCATGTCGGTGGAGGAGATATCTGCAAGGGTTTTGCAGCAGACCGGCCTTGAGAGCCGGATGGGTTAGCAAGTTTCTTGCCTGATCCGCTGCGCTTGATCAAGCCTACAGAGATCAATCCTTCTTGCGTGACTGATGCTTCTTCTGCTTGGATTTTTGTTTGCCGGCAGCCTTTTTCTCGCCTGCCTCAGCCTTGCCCCGGTGGGATTTCTTGCCTTTGCCACCATGACTCCCCTGGTCCAATTCGATATCCAGTTTCTGCCCGCAGACATAGACCCGACGTAGATGTTGGAAGATATCCTTCGGCATGCCTTCCGGCAGTTCCACCGTGCTGGAGTCTTCACTGATATCGATATGACCGATATGGGCGCCGTCGAGACCCGCCTCATTGGCGATGGCGCCAACGATCTCCCGAGGCGAAACACCATCTTTGTGACCAACCGCAATGCGGTAGGTTTCACATGGAATATCGTCATCCCGGCGTGAGGGCCGCTCTTTGCGCTCTTTACGTTTTTTGCCTTCCCCAGCCCCCCGGTCACCACGGGAGGCCTCACCCCGCCCCTGATTCGACTTGCGCCCAGGGCGCTCAGACCGGCCACGCTGCTGAGTCTGTAACTCCTCAACGATGAAGGGGCGCTCGCGCTGGCTCAGGTAGGTCAGCGCGGCAGCGATATCCATCGCACTCATCTCCTGCTCCTGTTCAAAGCGGCTGAGCAGACGATAGTAGTAGTCGAGATCCTGTTCCGCGAGTGCCTCCCGCAGCATCAACATAAAACGGTCGATGCGGTGTTCGCTGAGATCATCTGCGGTGGGCATTTCCATCGCTGGAATACGCTGGCGGGTGTTGCGCTCTATGGCCTTCAACAGATGGCGTTCACGGGGCTGCACAAACATCAATGCTGTGCCTTCGCGTCCTGCCCGACCAGTGCGGCCGATGCGGTGAACATAGGATTCCGGATCATTGGGAATATCGAAATTGACCACGTGGCTGATGCGTTCCACATCCAGGCCACGGGCCGCGACATCGGTGGCCACCACGATATCGAGCTGACCTTTTTTCAGCCGGTTGATGGTGCGTTCCCGCATCGTCTGATTCATGTCGCCGTTCAAGGCTTCAGCGGCAAAACCGTGGGCCTCAAGCTTGTCCGCCACCTCTGCAGTGGAAGTCTTGGTACGCACGAAGACAAGCATCGCATCGAACTCCTCCACTTCCAGTACCCGGGTCAGGGCATCCATCTTGTGGTGGCGGGTCACAACGATGTGGCGCTGATCGATGGTGGTGACGGTCTCGGTCTTGCCTTTGACCTTGATCTCCATCGGATCGGTCAGGTGCTTTCTCGCCACGCGGCGGATAGCGTCCGGCATGGTCGCGGAGAAGAGCGCCACCTGACGTGTCTCGGGTGCCTGATCGAAGATCCACTCGATATCGTCGACGAAACCCATCTTCAGCATTTCATCGGCTTCATCCAGTACCAATGCCTGGATGCCTTTCAGTGAGAGGGTGCGGCGACGCAGATGATCCATCACCCGCCCCGGCGTACCAACGATGACATGCACCCCCCGCTTGAGCTGACGCAGTTGAGTCGACATGCTCTGTCCACCATAAAGCGGCAGGACATGAAATCCCTCCAGATGGCGGGCGTAGCTCTGGAACGCCTCGGAGACCTGCAACGCCAGCTCACGGGTCGGCGCCAATACCAGCACCTGGGGTTCACGCTGTTGCAGATCGATACGGCTCAGCAGCGGCAGAGCAAAGGCTGCGGTCTTACCGGTACCGGTCTGGGCCTGACCCAGCAGATCCCGCCCTTCCAGCAGGTGCGGAATACACTGTGCCTGCACTGCTGTCGGGGTTTCATAACCCAGCCCCTGGACCGCCCTTAAAACAGGCGTAGCCAGTTCGAGATCGTCGAAAACGATAGAAGTTGGATCGGAAGACATGGGGAACAGCACCTCGAACAGGGAGAAGATCCACCGAGGAGGCTCAATGGAAGGGACGGGAAAGGCGCGTAATTATACAGATTTTGACTATAGCTGGATAGCCATCACTCGCTAAAACCTAAGATTCAGCCTTACCGATCGCCTGACAGACAAAAAAATGTTATTGAATTTTCACATTTCAGCCTCATACTGGCTACTCTTAGTAGGTTATGTTCCTCCCATAACAAATAACTGCTAATCACCTTTCTGGACTCGCGCAGCCACTGTAGCCCCATATTTTCCGTGAAAACGTTACGACGACTTTTCAGAAATGCTCCCGTGCCTATTGCCATCAAATGGTCAATCGCAATCGGCACCCTGATTTCACTGGTAATGGGCACCCTGGGCTGGTTTCTGATCACCCAGCAGAACAGCATCCACATGCGGGAAGTGGAGATTTTCGGCACGGCACTGGTAGAGCAACTCTCTCACTCATCGAGTGAACCTCTGCTCGCTGACGACCTGTTCAACCTCCAGGGGTTGGTCAGCAGACAGACGCAGAGCCGCAATATCGTGGGAGCTGCCATCGTCAGTTTGCGCGGCCTGCGCGCTGACTCGGGAGTCGTGCCGCAAAAGCTGGACGATACAGATAAACAGAACTCCAGCGTATGGGTCTGGCGCGATGAAGATGGAGTCTCCCATCCTGTGATCACCTTCACCACCCCAATCCGCTTCCGCGGCACCACCGCCGGTCAGGCGATCATCACCCTCGACCGGGAATTTCTCGACCGTCATCAGCGCGCCACTATCCGCATCATCGCCTATGCCACCTTGGGCCTGATCCTGATCGCCGCTCTGCTCTCATACGCACTGAGCCGTAGACTTTCACGCCCTATCACCCTGCTTGCACAGGCAGGAGAAAAAAAACTCGGCGCCGACTTTGCCGAAAGTATCGATGCGGGGCGCAGGGACGAGATCGGCCAGGTCTACGCCCATTTTGATCGCATGTCCCTGGGGCTGCTGGAGAAAGATCAGGTTGAAGCGGCCCTCTCCCGCTACGTCTCACCGGTGGTGGCAAAGAAAATTCTCTCCAATCTGGCCCAGCCCCGCCTGCCGAACCAGCAGGTGGATGGCTCGGTGCTCTTTTGCGATATCGTCGGTTTTACAGAGCTTTCGGAGAATCTGCCGCCTGACGAGGTCGCATCCATGCTGAACCTCTATCTGGGTTATATCGCCGAGGCAGCCCATCTCAGCCATGGATTTGTCGACAAATTCATCGGCGACAGCGCCATGATCCTGTTCGGCGTACCGGATTCAGATCCGAAGCATGGTCAACACGCCATCCGCTGCGCCTGGCTGATTCAGGCACTGGTCAAGCTGCTCAACCGTGAACGTGTCTCTTCGGGAAAGAGTCCGATCCACTTTCGTATCGGGATCAACAGCGGAGTCATGCTGGCGGGCAATATCGGCATTCCGGAGCGTCTGGAATTCACCGTTGTGGGTGATACCGCCAACCTCGCCTCACGGCTCTGCTCCCTGGCGCCGGCGGATGGTATTATCATGAGCGAAACGACTGCCATACAGCCCCATATCGATGAGATGATTGAACTGACAGAGCAAGCGCCTATCCAGGTACGCGGACGCAAGAATCCGGTAACACCCTCCATCGCAGGTACGCCCTCCTCCGAATTCGGTAACTGGTTGATGAATGCCCTTGACACCATCCTCAACAATGGAACAAAGGGATGAAACAGCTGTTTCTGCTGACACTGGTACTCATCAGCGGTTGTGTACTCAATCCCCTGAAAAAAGAGGAGCAGCCCAAGCCAATACCGATGAGCGACTCACTTGCCAGCGCCCAAACACTGGCCCAGGGAGGCCGCTTGGGCGAGGCCGTGGCTCTGCTCGAAACTGCCATCCTGCAAGAAAATGACAACACCACCCTTCAGGCAACGCTCGAAAAACTGCAAAAACAAAAGAGTGTGTTACGACGTGAGTTACAGGATCGTTTACTGATTGCAGAGGTCCATGGGATGCAGCGGGAACTCCCGCTGCTGGAGAGGCTCTCCCTTTCGGAATCAGACGACAGCTATCTTCGATCCAGGCTAATGGACAAAAAAACCAGACTGCAACGCAGCCATAAAGCGCTCTCCGACTGCGGCTGGCGTTATGCCAAATCAGACCGGGAGCTGGCAATAACCTGTCTGAATATTGCTCAATCCGTCCGCAATGACGTCACCGACCTACGGCTGCTCACAAAACTGCAGGAGAAAGAACAGCTTGCCAATGAGACGCAAAAACAGGAAGCGCGTCTGGCACGTGAAATGGCTTGGGCCACACGCAATCAGCAGCGCATTGCTCAGGCAAAAAGCTTTTTGAAGCAAAATATGCTGCTTGAAGCGCGTTACCTGATCAGAGTGGTATTGAAAGAAGACCCCAAAAACAGCGAGGCTAAAAAGTTGCTTTCGCTGTTGGAAACCAAGCTCAAAGGTCACGTCGATACCCTGCTGGAAGCTGGTGACCGACTCTACCGGGACAGCGAGATAGAGGGCGCCAAAGCGGCTTGGCATGCGGCCCTGACCCTGAACCCAAGTGATAAACGGGCCAAAGAGAAGATCAAGCGCGCCCAGAAAGTACTCGACAACCTGGAGTCACTTAAAAAGCCGGAGTAATTCATCGGCACGCCGAATCCCGCAAGTTCCATCCCGGCTGCTGATTTCCCAACTCTCGCGTGTAGCCCCTGAATCGCCCAGGGTTATGACCTGTGAAAATGCCTGGAGCAGCAGGATCCGGCAGTCGCAAGTGGATATTGGTCGCTGATCCGGTACAATCCCGCCCTGCGCAATGCGGGACACAAACCCTTCATGCTGGATTTCCCGCGTATGTGTATCCGTCTCAGGGATTACGCATACAACGAGATGCGCTACAAGGCGTCACCCCGAACCAATCCGGAATGCGCCAGGCGTCTGATGGAGTTCGCCCAGGAACTGGTCGATCTGCGTTGGGAGACTTAACGAACACATGGCCGAGCAGGAACCCACCGAATTCCAACCGGTCGCTTAGGAAGCAATTAGGATGATAAAAGCGCTTTCAAGTTGCCTTATGGGATTGCTGCTCTCATCAGCTGCCCAGGCGAACAGTTGGCTCCCCAGCACTCCAGTCTCGTTTTATGAAACCAGCTACGAGATGCAGTATTTTGCCGCAACTCTGAACGAGGAATCCTGGCTGACCAAGGCTGCTGAAGGGACCGAACAGCCGATATCACTCAATGACCGTCCCTACGGCTTTGGCAGGGAACTCGACGACGACAGCCCTGCTGACTGGGATGGGATTAAACGGGATGCATTCTACTTCATAGGCTACCAGGCAACTGCCATCGCCGTGCTCTACGTAATGCCGGAAAGCATCTCCCAGTGGAGCGACGAGGACAAAAGCAACTACAGCTTCTCCAAGTGGTGGGATAACGTCACAAACCCAATCTGGGATGGCGACCGCTGGTGGATCAACTATATCCTGCATCCCTATTGGGGGATGGCCTACTATACCCGTGCACGGGAGCGTGGTTATGACGAGATGAGTTCATTTTGGGCATCCGTTGCCTTCTCCTCAATGTATGAATTCGGTCTCGAAGCCCTTTTTGAACCCGTATCGATACAGGATCTGATATTTACGCCCGTGATCGGCAGTATGCTCGGCTACTACGTGGAAGGTGTACGTACCAATATCAAGGCACAGCACCACTATAGTTTCGGTGACAAAACCCTCCTGGTACTCACAGACCCACTGGGAGCCGCTAACAGCATAGTGGATGGCTGGTTTAGTAGTGATGTGGAATCTGACCTGAAATTTCGATCCTTTGTCAGAGAAAATTACTACACCAACTCAGAACCCGAAGCATGGAGTGACTCGCCCTACCACACTGAACGCGTGGTAGGTGATTATCTCGGCCTTGAGATGAATCTGAACTGGCGTTAAAAGCGAAAAAGGGGGGATTTATTTTTGCAGGTCAGGTTAGCATAGCGTAACCCGACAAGATCCTACCCTGCTGCAAGCAGGCAGCTTTCGACCAGTCCCAGCCCCACTATCCGAGTCTGCCATCGGTTATACTGACGCAGAATCAGGCCGGTTTGATACCATCAAAATCTATACATCGTAATTTTGGATAACCGAGTCATGGGTTATTGATATTTGCTCATATGGAAGCCGATGCATCGATTTTTTGTAGTCACCTGCCTGCTACTGACCACTGCTACCGCGCATGCTTTGGACATAGCGGTGCAGATCGAAGGTCTGGACGGCGAGCAGGAGGCCAATGTGCGCGCTTTCCTCTCCCTGGAGCAGGAGAAGACGCGGGAGGGACTGACCGAGGGTCGTTTACGTCTGCTACACAGGGAGGCGCCGGCAGAGATTCGTCGGGCGCTACAACCCTTCGGTCACTTCAAACCTAAAATTGAATCCAAACTGGAACAGAATGAGGCAGGCTTTCAAGCCCTCTACCAGATCCAGCCGGGCCCCCGAATAAAACTGGCAAAAGTCGAGTTCAATATCACAGGTCCGGGCAGGGACGATACCCGGTTTTCCATGGGACTCGACCTGCACGAAAACGACTTTCTGGATCAGACCCGCTACAGGGTGCTTAAGCAGCAACTGCTATCCGATGCCATCGAGGCCGGTTATCTGGACGCCAGCTACAGCATCCATAAAGTACGGGTGGACCTGGACAGTTACCAGGCCGAGATCCAGCTGGAACTCGAGAGCGGCCCGCAATACCGGTTTGGCGATGTGCGCTTCGTTCAGGAGATACTGAATCCCGAGTTCCTTGCACGCTACCTGCGCTTCCGTCCCGGCGACCCGTTCAGCCACGATCAGTTGCTGACACTGCAATCCAACCTTATCGATAGCGAGTACTTCAGCCACGTGGAGGTTCGCACTCTGCGCGATGAGGCGGTAGACGATCAAGTACCCACCGAAGTGGCGCTGACACCCAACAAACCGAACCGTTACCGGATCGGACTCGGCTTCACCACCGACACAGGGCCACGCGTCACCCTGGACTGGAAGCGTCGTCTGCTCGGCCACAATGGCCACCGCATGCTCAGCGAACTGCGCCTGTCGGCCCCTCACAGCTCGTTAAAGACGGAATACATCATCCCACTGGAGCGCCCGTCGAAGGACTCCCTCTCATTCTCGGCCCAGGGCGACCGTTTCGACACCGATACCCGCCGCGGCGAACGTCTGCTGCTCAATAGCGCCCGTTCAGTGGGTCTGGACAATCACTGGCGGCGCACCATCGGCATTGACTACTCCTACGAAGACTTTGAGGTGGGTGCGCATGACGACAACGCCTTACTGCTAGTGCCGTATGTGAGCTGGTCACAGCTGCGCAGTGACGGTCTCTACTACATCCAGCGCGGCCACAGGATCAACCTGCGTTTCGAGGGAGCCGCTGAGCAACTGCTCTCCAGCACCAGCTACCTCCAGGCCCATACCAACAACAAACTCATCCACGGCCTCGGCGACGGCTACTGGCGTATCCTCACCCGGATGGAACTGGGTGCCACCCTGGCGCAAAGTCTGATTGAACTGCCCGCTTCCAAGCGTTTCTTCGCCGGCGGAGACAACAGTGTTCGCGGTTTTGCGTGGGAGGAGATCGGCCCGCAGGACTCGACCGGAGCGGTTGTAGGCGGGCGTTTTCTCGCTGTGGGCAGTATCGAGCTGGAACGTCTGCTTACTGAAAAGTGGAGTGCCGCTGTATTCGCCGATGCAGGCAACGCCTTCGACCCGGATTACACTACCGACATCGAATACAGCGTCGGTTTCGGCGTACGCTGGCACTCACCGGTGGGACCCATTCGGGTGGATCTGGCAAGCGCCCTGAGCCGGGACGAACCCTCAGTGCGTCTGCACATCGTCATCGGTCCCGAATTATGAGCTGGCGCCTTCTCATCCTGCGCGGTCTGGCAACCCTGATCAACACCATTCTGCTGGCCTCCATCTGCCTCATCCTGGGACTGGGCTTGGTCGCACACAGCGAAGGCGGCACCCGTTGGCTGTTCGATCTGGCCAGGGATCTGGCGCCGGGTGAGTTGCAGACAGACAGTCTCAAGGGGCGTCTCACCGGCCCGCTCCACCTCACAGGACTCAGCTATCGTGATGGCGATCTGTTGCTGGAGATCAGCCATCTGAATCTGGACTGGCAGCCCGTCGCACTGTTGCAACGACGCCTGCAGATCCTCTCCCTGGAACTGAAACAGAGCCGTCTGACACTGCCACAAGCCGCTTCGGATGACACCCCAGCCGAGCCTTTTCCTGGCCTCGCCCTACCCTTTGAGCTGGTTTTGAAATCGGTGGAAGTGAGCGACTTCCACCTCATCCAACCCGCGGCCACTGAACCCGTCATCATTGAGCAGATCAGCCTGGCTGCCCAAGCTTCCGCTGAAACGCTGAAAATCAACCATCTGGAAGCCATTGCCCTTGGTGCTCATGTGGAGATCAGCGGAAATGTACGCCTGATCCCAACACTGCCTCTGGAATTGCAGTTGCAGTGGCGTTACCAGCTGCCTGAGGGTCCCGGACTGTCGGGGCAGGGCCGCATCGCCGGCAACCTGACCGAACTCAAACTTGAGCAGACCCTGTCCTCCCCTCTGTCCACAACCCTGAATGCCACCCTGTATGAGCTGGAAACAGCGCCCCGCTGGGACGCCAGTCTGGTGCTGAATGGCACGGATATCGGCGCCTTCGTCGCCGATTTTCCCGCCAAAATCAGTGGACGGCTACACACGACCGGCAGCCCTGAGACGATCAAGGCTGACGGCAATCTGAAACTAATCGAGCGCTCCCTGGGCGAACTGAACACTGCGCTGGCCCTCACCTATGAGGCGGGCAGTCTGATTGCCGACCATCTGCAAATCACCACCCCCGCAGGCGCAAAGATTGAAGGCCACGGACACTACACTGTCGACGACGCTCAAGGCGTGTTCGATGCCGACCTCTCCTGGAGCGACCTGCGCTGGCCCCTGGCTGGAGAGACAATCCAGGTACGCAGCAGCCAGGGCCGATTGAAAATCGACGGTCAGCCAACGGACTACCACTACCAACTCAACCTGGACGCACTCATCCCGGATCAGCCGACACTCACGCTGGAGGCATCCGGCAATGGCAATACCGATGGTCTGGGCTTTGAGTCGCTGCACATCCTCCTGCCCGAAGGAGAGATTGACGCTTCCGGCCGGGCCGACTGGACACTACAGCCAGCCTGGGATCTAAATCTTACAGGTGCCGGTATCAATCCCGGACTGTTCCATCCCGACTTTCCCGGCAAGCTGGCGCTGGATCTAACCAGCCGAGGCCAGCTGTTGGAGGACGGCCCCCAGATTGAAATAAAACTGGCACGGCTGGATGGTGAGCTGCGTGGCTATCCGATCAAAGCCAAAGGCGACCTGAAACTCGCCGCTAAGACGTTACAAATAGACAGTCTGGCGCTGACCTCCGGCAGCAGCGTGGCCCACATCGATGGTACGGCCGGTGACGTACTGAACCTGGAGTGGAGTCTGCAGGCCGATGACCTGGTCAGTCTGTGGCCCGGCCTGAGCGGTTCCCTCAAGAGCGAAGGCCGCCTGAGCGGCAACCGGGAAACGCCGCAAATTCACGCCGACATCAGCGGCAAGGCTATCAGTTTCGAGGCGCATGAGGTGGCTGAACTTCAGGTACAGGCAGCGCTGGATCTGAGTCGCGACCAGCAAGTGGAGCTGGATCTGGTGGCCCAGGGCCTGAAGTCAGGCGCCCTGCAGTGGCAACAATTGTCACTGAGTGCCAAAGGTGCACGCACCGCACACCACATCGAGCTGAATTTGGTCAGCCAACAGACACCGGCAGCACAACTGGTCATTGATGCCGGACTGGATGAGCACAACAGTTGGAACGGACATCTGCAGACACTGGCACTCACCCTGCCTGAAGTCGGCCGCTGGGATCTGGAGCACCCCGCCGCTTTTACTCTGGCAACCAAAACCCAGCAGGTAAAAGATTTGTGTCTGGCTGCCGGCGAGGGACGCCTGTGCGCTGATTTCGACGGAAAATCGGATCATGGCTGGAAGGCAAAACTGAACGCCCCGGCCTTTTCCCTTGCCTTCTTTCAGCAGTGGCTGCCTGCGGATCTGGCACTCACGGGCCGCAGCGATCTGGCAGCAGACTTTCACACAGATCCCGAGGGGGCAATCCTCGGCCATGCCGATATCAAGCTGCCCAGGGGAGCGCTGGTTTTCGAACTGAATGGTGAACCCCGCCAAGTGGATTTCTCCGGTGGCCATCTACAGGGGAAGCTGGACGCCAAGGGAGCCCATGCTGAAATCACTATACCTCTGGCCGATCTGGGAGAGATCGAAGGAAAAATCCATATGCCGGGGCTGAACGCTGTAAATTTGGATCCGGACAAACAACCCCTGGCGGGTTACTTGAAGGCACGCATCAACGATCTGGGTCTGGCCTCAGTAGTGGCACCGCAGTTACAGAACGTGGCGGGTTTCATCGATGTGGATTTCACCCTCTCCGGCCTTTTGGGTAAACCCGAAATTGAGGGCAAGGCGGAGCTGAAGGAGGGTGCCCTCGACATCCCTGAACTGGGACTGGAGCTGCGCGATCTTGGCCTGAACATAAATGCCCCTACGTTGGACCGGCTGGTGTTGCAGGGTGAAGTCAGTTCCGGCGGCGGCACCCTGACGCTGGAGGGCGAAACCCGTATCGAACCGACCGAGGGTTATCCCACCCGCCTCAAGATACAGGGAAAGGATTGGGTCGCGGTGAACATCCCGGAAGCGGAGATGCATGTATCACCGGATCTGCTGATCCTGCACAGCAGTAAACGCTCTGAGCTGGACGGTGAGATTCACATCCCCTACGGCCGTATCCGACCAAGGGAGCTGCCGGCCTCCACGGTTTCCAACACGCCGGATCTGGTGATTGTGGGTCGCGACGCGCCACAGCAGGAACAGAGCGATCCGAACTTTCACTCAAAGCTGCGCATCATCTTCGGCGACAGGGTCAGTTTCGAGGGCTTTGGCCTGCGCGCTGATCTCACCGGCAACCTGCTGCTGATCGATGAGCCGGGCCGGCCGGTAATAGGCCGCGGCAGAGTGGGTGTGACGGACGGCACCTACCGCGCCTATGGACAGGATCTCAAAATAGAGCGCGGTTATGCCCTGTTTGCCGACAGTCCGGTGGACAATCCAGGCCTGGACGTTCAAGCGGTACGCGAAGCTGGCGAGGTAACCGCCGGCCTGCGGGTGAGCGGCACCCTGAAGACGCCCAAGCTTTCACTCTACTCCACCCCAACCATGACCCAGAGCGAAATCGTCTCCTATCTTCTTACCGGGCATCCACCGGGAGAATCCAGTGGCGATGTGAGCATAGTCGCGGCACTACAGGCTGCAGGTGTGGGCAGCCTCGCCACCGAAGCGGGCCGTCAGTTGGGACTGGAAGAGCTACGAATAGAAGCGGGGAACAGCCTCGCCGAGGCCTCCGTAGTGGCAGGCACCTATCTGTCACCACGTCTGTATGTGCAATACGTCAACGAACTCGCCACGCGTGAAACCAAGCTGCGGCTGCGCTACGACCTCACCGACAAACTGCAGATTCAGACCGAAACCGGCCGTTCTCAGGGAGTAGACCTGTTCTACACCATTGAGCGTTAAATCAGGGCCGACATTTTTCCTATGTCGAGCTGGACTCTACCGGAAAACCCTCCAGGCGCCATTCCGGCAGACCACCATCCAGACGTCGGGCTTTAACGCCTCTCTCCCGCAGTTTCGAAACGGCGTCGAATGCCAGTACACAATGTGGTCCACGGCAGTAGGCTACGACCTCCTGGGAAGGATCAAGTGCATCCAGCTGCTTTTCCAATTCTGCCAGCGGAATATTGATCGCACCCGGCAGATGTCCCGCTGCATACTCTTCCGGCGGACGCACATCCAGCACAGTCACCAGACCATCCCTGACCCTCTCCAGCAATTGTGCCGCCGGCACAGGTTCCAGGCTGTCCTTGACCTTGAGATAGTCATAGACAAGACGATCCACGTCAGCCAGGTGGCGCTCCGCCACTTCTCTTAGAGAGCCAAGCAGGGCCGAGACATCCATACCACTCAACCGATAGTAGACCTTGTGACCCGCCTTGCGGTTGATGACCAGTCCGGTCTGCCTGAGCTGCTGCAGATGTTGGGAGGTATTGGCCACAGTTAGACCTGAGACCTGGGCCAAGGCATCCACGCTACGCTCACCCTGGGCCAGAAACTCCAACAGTTCCAGCCGGTGGCCATTGCTCAGCGCCTTGGCGACACGGGCAAACTGACTGAAAAGATCGTGTTTAAAATTACCCGTTGACATAGTTACCGCTCCAACTATACTTCAATTATTCAAGGGATCTATTGAATTAATGATAATTAAAAAAGTATAGCAGACAAGAGAGTGGAGGATAGTGAATCATGAACTGGCACGACTGGATTCTGGGCAATGAGTTGCCCATTCGTCTGAGTTTTTTCTTCGGCATCTTTGCCGTTATGGCAGGGTGGGAAATCCTCTCACCCGCCCGCACCCTCACCGTCCCCAAGGGTATCCGCTGGGCCAATAATCTGGGACTGGTGTTTCTCAACAGCATTGTGCTGCGACTGCTTTTTCCTGCGGCTGCGGTGGGTGTTGCCGCCCTTGCCGAGCAGCAAGGTTGGGGGCTGCTCCACTTCTCCGACATCCCCTTCATATTATCGGTCGTTATTGCAGTGATAGCGATGGATTTTGTCATCTACCTGCAGCATGTGATGGTCCACGCGATACCTGTTCTTTGGCGCCTGCACCGGGTCCATCACGCCGACCTGGACTACGATGTCACCACCGGCGCCCGCTTCCATACCCTGGAGATCATCCTCTCCATGCTGATCAAGTTCGCCACCATTCTGCTGCTGGGTCCACCCGTCGTGGCTGTGGTGATCTTCGAGGTGGTGTTGAATGCCACTGCCATGTTCAACCACAGCAATATCCGCCTGCCGAAAAGTCTGGACCGGGTGGTGCGCTGGTTCCTGGTCACGCCTGATATGCATCGGGTACACCATTCGGTGGAGGACGACGAGGCAAACAGCAACTTCGGTTTCAGCCTGCCCTGGTGGGATCGTCTGTTTGGTACCTATCGGGATCAACCCAGAGGCGGTCATGAAGGCGTGACCATAGGCATCCACAAATACCGCAATCCGAAACAGGTCAACCAGTTGCCCGGTATGCTGGCACTGCCCTTTGTCGGAAAGATCAGTGGTTACGCCATCAATCGCCGCGAATGGAGCAACAGCGATGAGAAGTAGAGCGCTCCGCTGGCTGTTGTTTGCCTTGTTAGTAACAGGCATTGCTTTGGCCATTCTCTACCGGGATCATCTGGATGCAGCGACCCTGCAGCAGTGGATCGAACAAGCCGGCACCGCCGCGCCACTGCTGTTCATGCTCATCTATGCCATCGGCACGGTGTTCTTTCTTCCAGGATCGGTGATGACCCTGGCGGGTGGCGCCCTGTTCGGTCCGGTACTCGGCACCCTCTACAATCTCACCGGCGCGACTATCGGCGCGGTGCTGGCTTTTCTCATCGCCCGATTCTTTACTTCCAACTGGGTGGAACAGAAGACCGGCGGCCGACTCAAACAGCTGAAAGAGGGTGTGGAAAACGAGGGTTGGCGTTTCGTCGCCTTCGTGCGACTGGTGCCGCTCTTCCCCTTCAATCTGCTCAACTATGCATTGGGCCTGACCCGTATCCGGCTAGTCCACTACCTGATCGCCACCTATCTGTGCATGTTACCGGGCGCTCTTGCCTACACCTACCTGGGGTACGCCGGACGTGAAGCAGTGGCGGGTGGTGAAGGGCTGATTCAGAAGGCGATGCTGGCGCTGGCGCTGCTGGCGGTAGTGGCCTTCCTGCCCCGAATCATCAGCCGCTTCAGGCAGGGCCCCACCTTGAACATCGGCGAGTTGAATGAACGGTTGAACAAAAACGACGAACTGCTTCTGCTGGATGTGCGTAGCGCCAATGACTATCAGGGTGAACTGGGGCACATCGCGGGCTCCCGGAACATCCCCCTGGAAGCGCTCGAGTCCCGTCTACCCGAACTTTCTCCCGATCTGAAAACAACAATCGCCTTGGTCTGCACCACAGATCGTCGATCCAAAAAGGCCGCTCGGATACTGGGCAATCGGGGTTTTGCCAACGTGCAAGTGGTGCTTGGCGGCATGACGCAGTGGAACCAGGAAGGGCGCCGGGTAAACCAGGTAGAGCCACAGCTTGTAGATGAGTAGATCATGAATATCCTGATCATCTTGAATGATCCACCCTATGGCACGGAACGCAGCTATAACGGTCTGCGCCTGGCCAAGGCACTCAGCAAAACAGATACGAATGTCACGGCATTTCTGATGGCCGACGCGGTGGTCTGTGCAAAACGCGGGCAGAAGGTGCCTCAGGGATTCTACAACATCGAACTGATGCTCAAATCCGTCACACGTAAAGGTGAGGTACTGCTCTGTGGCACCTGTATGGATGCCCGCGGCTTTACGGACGATGAAATTGTGCAAGACGCCCAGCGCAGCACCATGGCTGAACTGGCGGAACGCACCCTGTCAGCGGACAAGGTGTTGGTGTTTTGACCTCGTTTGGCTGCATCACCCACTTAGATTTCCCATGCGCATAGGCACAGGAGGTCAATCCTGGATCTTTGGAGAGATTGCATTGGTCTCCCGTCTGACAAGGATCGCCGATGTCGTAGCACGGGAGGACTCCAGGGTTCCGGCAATCAATTGGGACGATATTGACCATATCGCCACAACGAGGAGTAACTCTCATGTCCATGATCACCATCCTGTCCAAACAACCACCGGGCGGCCGATGCACTTTATATATCCGCTATGCGGAGGCCATCAGCCAGCATCTTGGAACCGATTCCCAAGTGAAATATTGTGAGTCGGAGGGTGAGGATGGAAACAAACCACCGGCACTGCTGATCGGTGAGAACCTTATCGAACCTTCCGATGGCGTGATCGTATCTCCCGTGGATCTGGTCAACGGCCTACGCAATAGAGTTACAGAGAACAAACTGGAAGAGCTGAAACAGCTTCTCGATACCGTTCAAGAACAATTGATGGAAGAGTGGGCCAATGAGTGAAAAAAATACACCCTCTATAATATCGTTATAGTAGCCGGGACACCGGCTTCATTCAGGAACTTGCGGTCCAGGAAGGGGCCAGATTGATATGACGCCTCCCCACGCACATCTGGATCAATTGGTGGCAGTGATTCGACGCATCGGCACCGAAGCGGCCGATAGCGAAGACGCCCGTCTGCAAAAGACGTTGCTGATCGGCGCCAGCCTGATGTTGATCATGGCGGGCCTGCTGTGGGGTGGTATCTACATTGCGTTCGACGAACCATTGGCTGGCGCGGTGCCTATATCCTATGCGGTGGTTTCAGCCTTGAGCATCGTCTTATTCGGCCTGACACATCGTTACCAGTTGTTCCGATTCAGTCAATTGCTGCTCATTCTGATTCTCCCGTTTCTATTGCATCTGGCCTTGGGCGGATTCGTCAATTCAAGTGGCGCGATACTGTGGTCCCTGATATGTCCGTTTGGTGCGCTACTGATCGGACAGCGCCACCACGCCCCCAGGTGGTTTCTGGCCTTCTTGGGCCTGGTGATCATCAGTGGCATGATCCAGCCGGACGCGCACCCCACCAACAATCTGCCACCCTGGCTGGTGATCATCTTTTTTATCGCCAATATCGGTACGGTTTCGGCCGTCGCGTTCATTTTGCTCCACTATTTCATAGGCCAGGAGAGCCGCTTCCTCGAACTGCTTCGCCTCGAACAGGAAAAGTCAGAAAACCTGTTGAAAAACGTTCTACCCAAAGAGATCGCAGCAATCCTGAAAGACAATAACGAGACCATTGCCGAGCACTACGACTCGGTCAGTATCCTGTTCGCTGACATCGTAGGTTTCACGACCCTCTCCAATGAGATGTCACCAACCGGGATGGTCGATCTGCTCAACGAGGTATTTTCCCGATTCGACTCGCTGGTCTCAAAGTACAATCTGGAGAAGATCCGTACCATCGGAGACAACTACATGGTCGTCTCCGGTGCACCGCGCCCACGCCCAGATCACGCCTTGGCACTGGCGCGCTTGGCGTTGGAGATGCGTACCTACATCGAGGAATACCGGCATAACGGCAGACGATTGAGCTTTCGCATCGGCATCAGCTCCGGTCCGGTGATCGGTGGTGTGATCGGTCGCCAGAAATTCCACTACGATGTCTGGGGCGACGCAGTCAATATGGCCAGCCGCATGGAATCCCATGGCGTCCCCGGAAAGATCCAGATCACCCAAGAGACCTACAAACTACTTAAGGATGCATGCATTTGTCTACCCAGGGGAAAAGTATCGGTAAAGGGCAAAGGTGAGATGGAGACCTGGTTCCTGGAAGGCTTCAAAGCTGATCATGAAGCTGGTCATGAATAGGATCATCTCTTTTGCCGCGAAGCATCCCCTGCCCGTTCTGCTGATCATTGCAGCGCTGACCGCCGCCGCCGTGTCTCGATTAGACGAACTCCGTCTGAATATCTCTGCTGAGAGCATGATGGTCAACGACGATCCTGCCAGGACGTTTTACAATCACACCCTCGAAACCTTCGGCGCCGACGACGTCACCATCCTATTCCTTGAAGACGACGCACTCTTTACCCAGGAAAAACTACGTGCGGTCCGACTGGCCCTGCAAAAGATCGAAGCACTTCCTTTTGTCGACCATACGGAAAGCCTCTTCTCCATCAGGCACATAAAGAGCGTCGAAGGGACTGTGACAGCAGCCCCCTATCTGGATGAGATCCCCGCTTCGCAGGAGCAACTAGAACAGATAAAAGACGCCGCACTGCACAATCCGTTGATCTCCGGAAACCTGCTCTCCCCTACGGGGACTGCCATGGCGATCAACGTCTATTTCAAGACCGAACGACCCGCAGGCTTCGATCAGTCAGCCTCCGATGGCATCGACCGTGCCCTGACGCCACTGAGCGGAAAAGTGAAAACCTTTTTCCAGATCGGCTCCCCCTATGTGCGCACCCGGATCAACGAAAGAATCCAACAGGACCAACTCGAAATTCTTCCGCTCTCGGTCCTGGTCCTGTTTATGACCCTGGCGTTGAGCCTGAGAAGGCTAAATGGGGCCGTCATTCCTCTGCTCACTGCGGGCCTGAGTGTGGTATGGACGCTGGGACTGATGGCCGCGTTCGGTATCCCTGTCAATGTTATGACCTCCATCGTACCCGCGCTGCTGATCGTCATCGGTTCCACCGAGGATATTCATCTGCTAGCCGAATACCATGCCGGCGCCCTGCATGGGATGCGGCGTCTGGATGCCATTCATGCCATGGGTCGCAACATGGGACTCGCAATATCACTTACCTTCATCACCACCTATCTCGGCTTTCTCTCCATCTCGTTGAACGATATCGAACTGCTGCAACAGTTCGGCATGGTCGCCTCCACTGGCCTGCTGCTCAATTTCCTGATCACCATCTTCCTGCTTCCGGTCTGCCTCCGCTACCTCGGCGAGAGACCCGTCGCCCGATCAGCTGACCCCGGCAGCAGTCCCTACCATCGACTGGCCGGGCGGATTTTTCAGTTTGTCCAGACAAACAAACGAAAAATTCTCGCACTGACGACGGTAGCAGCGATCGTCAGCGTTTATGGCGCCTTCTCGTTGCGAGTGAACAACACACCGCTGGACTATTTTGACAGCGACTCGGATGTCACCCAACGTCTGAACAGCCTGCAGGAACGACTCGTCGGCATGGAGACCTTTTCCATCGTCCTGGGTTCGGGGATCGAGGGCACCTTCCTGAAGGTGCGTTATCTGGAGGAGATCAAGAAACTTCAGGACTACCTGGCACAGAGCGGATGGGTCGACAAGTCACTCTCCTTTGCCGACTTTATTGCCCTGGTCAACAGCGTCATGGAAGAGGAGACAAGCGGCGATCCATGGCTGCCGGAATCTGATGCCAATGTTCAGGAGTACATGCTCTTTATCAAGCACGTACAGGTCAGCGGTCTTGTCTCGGCGGATTTCAGCGAGGCAAGGATTCTCGTCCGCCACCATTTCGGCTCATCCTGGAAACTGAAGCAGGCCCTGCAGGAGATCCGAGCGTTCATCGATGGACAGATCGATCCCGGACTCGATGTGCAAATCACCGGTGAATCCATCCTCACCAACAGGGCGGCAGACGCGATGGCAATCGCCCAGGCCAAATCCCTGGCCCTGATGATTTTTGCCATCTTCATCATCATCTCTCTGCTGTTCGTTAACCTGAAGGCGGGCCTTGTGGCAGTCATCCCGAATCTGTTACCCATCATCGCCCTGTTTGGCGTCATGGGTTTTGCAGGCATCTCGCTGGACACGGGGACTGCAACGGTTGCGGCCATTGCCCTGGGGATCTGCGTCGATCACACCATGCATTTCATGGTGCGCTACCATCGGAAGACCAGTTCACATCAGGATGAAGGCCAGGCGCTTGCCGACACGGTCACTCAGGAATCCCTCCCAATCATGGCTGCCTCCATCGCCCTGGCTTCCGGCTTTGGTGCCTTGACATTATCGAGCTTCCCACCCGTCGTCTATTTCGGATTGCTCAGCGCCATGGTTATCCTCCTGTCACTGCTGGCCACCTTTGTCATCACGCCTATCCTGCTCTCATCCATCAGATTGATCACCCTCTGGGACATGCTCTCGGTGCGTATCAAGTCACAGGTTCTCGAACACTGCGCCCTGTTCCGGGGCATGCGACCATGGCAGATCAAAAAGATCGTATTGATCAGCAACATTCAACATTTCAAACAAGGCGAGAAAATTGTCAGTCAGGGAGCGCTGGGTGACGAAATGTTTATCCTTCTGGAAGGCAGCGCGGAGGTCACACAGAAACAACTCGACGGATCACGGAAAAAGCTTCGCCAGCTGGCTGCGAGTGAGGTATTTGGAGAAATCACACTGGTCTCCCGCATTGCAAGGACCGCCGATGTGGTTGCGCTGGAGGATTCCAGTGCACTGGCATTCAAGTGGGAAGGCATTCACCAGATAGCCAGGGTCTTTCCCAGGATCTCGATAATACTGTTTCAGAATCTCTCATCCATTCTTGGCAACAAACTGGCCGGAGTGCAGCCAGAAGGTGTTATGCCCGGAACCGTGCCTGCTCTTCTCCCGCCATCTGAATGACCGCGTTTTCCTTGGGCCAGAAACTTCAAGCCTGTAGCCAATACCCAGCACTTTTGGAGACACGGACAAAATGGCTGAACAGATCATGTGTGAAATTACCGGTTGACATATCGACCCACCCGGCTAGACTTCAATTATTCAATCGATCTATTGAATTAATGCTTTTTAACGAGGAATATATCGTCTACGCATGGGAGAAGGCGCACCATGAAACTGCGCTACTAGTAAAGATGAGTTGAGCAGCTCGCCTGCTCAAACGAAACTTATGCCCTTGGGTGAAATAAGCAGCCTGCCGCCACGAATCAGAAATATTCTACGATAAGGTTTCACCTCGAAAACCGATGTGCTGAATGAACGGTAATAAACAGCGATAACATGCACCCATGAATCCAGACACTCAACAAGAGCCCCTCCTGGCATACAGTGCCCGTCCCAACGCGGCGGCACATCAGGACACCCTGCCGGGGCGCTATCGCTGGTGGGTCATGGCGCTCTCCATGGCCGCCTTCACCCTGGCCTTCCTCGGCTGGTTCAATGAGTCCTGGCTCTATCTGTTCGAGAGCCCCATCTGGCTCAACCGCTATACCGAATATGCCATTATCCTTGCCTTTGGCCTCTGGCGTATCCGAGCTGAAAAGAACCCCTATACCCGCAAGCGTCTGATCATTCTGGTAACGGTGGTCACCGGCTTCTGGTGGCTGATTCCCTGGCTCATGCCGATGTTTGAGTCTTATGCCGGTTACGTTTGGAGCCAACCGGTGTTTCCTGCCCTGCACACACCGGGTACCCTCACCTTCTTTCTTACACTAGTATTGGTCTTCCTCTTCGGGCGACGCATCATCTGCGGCTTCGGCTGTCCCTGTGTGGGGGTTCGAGAGACGGTCGGCTTTCCCTTCCGCCGCTTCACCCTGCGTAGCGATTGGGCCTGGCGGCTGCGCCATAGCAAATGGTTTTTCTTCATCTGGTATGTGGGGGTGATGGTGGCCACACAATTCCCCCCCAACGCCTGGACCGCAACCCTGGTCGGCATGTTCGCAATGGTGGTGGGACTCACCTATTTCGGCACTTTTTTCATCACTCCGATCACCGGCAATCGTTTCTACTGCCGCTTCCTCTGCCCCTTCGGCGCCACCTTTGGCCTGCTCAATCACGCTGGTTTCTACGGCATCGAGATGGAGACTGAAAAGTGCATCGACTGCCAACGCTGCGAGCAGGCCTGCGACATGGGCATACCTGTATGGCGGCAAGGCAAGGCAAGCGGCGAGGTCACGGGGATCGAGGACTGCATGGGCTGCGCCCGTTGCGTCATCTCCTGCCCCACCGATGCCCTGGCCATTCATGATGTGCGCAACCTGTTCCGGCCCCATCTGCGGCAGGATGCCAGCCATCTGTTAAAGCGAAAACCACAGCTTCCAACCCCTCGAACAGAAGCCGTTCACCGACCGGTGACAGAGCGCCTGCACGACTGGAATCAAGCGGAAGAATTGCTCTCTTCTGATGATCTGAAACGCCAGGCAGACCGCTGTCTCGACTGCGGTCTGCCCGGTTGTCGCAACGCCTGTCCGCTGGGTAATTTTATCCCCGACTGGTTGGCGGCTGCGGCCCAGGGGGATTGGCAAACTGCCGGGGATCTGGCCCACGCTACCTCACCACTACCCGAGGTATGCGGCAGCATCTGCCCGCAGCACCGGCTCTGTGAAGGCGCCTGCACCCGCGGAAAAATGGAAGGTGCAGTCACCATAGGCGCAGTAGAACGCACCCTGGCAGAACGGGCATTGGATGCAGGCTGGCGGCCCATCGAACCCACACATCGAAATGGCCGCAAGGTGGCGATCATCGGCGCCGGTCCGGCGGGTCTTAGCTGTGCGGAGCGTCTGAACCGGGCTGGCGTGGAGGTCACCATTTATGATCGATCCAACAAGATCGGCGGCCTGCTACAGACCGGCGTTCCATCATTCAAGCTGGACAAGACCCTGCTGGCGCGCCGGCAGACCCTACTGGAACAGGTTGGCATCCATTTCACTCTCGGCACGGCGGTGGATGATGTCATGTTGTCTCGTCTGCTTGAGCAGAATGACGCCATCTTTCTTGGACTGGGCGCGCAGACACCACGCTCCATCGAGTTACCTGGAGAGACCCTCAGCGGTGTTGAGCAAGCGCTTGGCTGGTTGGAAAGAATCAACGCTGGTGATAGAGAGTCATTTGCAGGCCAACGGGTATTGGTCATCGGCGGTGGTGATACGGCTATGGATTGCGCCCGTTCCGCGCTACGCCTGGGAGCAGAGGTAAGCGTCGCCTATCGCGGCCCGGAAGAGTGCCTGCGCGCCTCTCCCAAGGAGATCACACTGGCCCGGGAAGAGGGTGCGATGTTTCTGTTTGAACATCGACCACAACAGATCAGCCACTCTGTAGGAGCGGTGCCCCCGCCGCGAAACGGCCGCAACCCGGCCACCGACAATCGCCGCGAGGGCGCGGCTCCTGCCACGGTAGAATTCGATACGCCTGAAGGCACCCAAAAGATCAATTCCGACCGTGTCATTCTCGCCCTCGGCCAGCGAGCCAACCCACCAGCCTGGCTCGGCAACTTTGGCATTGCCACGGAGTCAGACGGCCATATTCGTGTCGACCCCCAGGGCCGCACCACTCACCCCAGGATCTGGGCGGGTGGCGATAATACCCTGGGTCCCAATCTGGCCGTCAACGCCATGGCCGCAGGTCTCACTGCGGCTGAAGGCATTTTGACCAGTTTCAGCCTGTTGCAACGCATTCGGCGTCAGGTATGAAACAGATCATTCTCCTGCTGATGATCTTTTGTCTGCCGCACCCAGTCGCAGCCAACCACCCATCGGTGGGAATCGATCTGTGCGAGGTGCATAAAGACAAACTGCCGCCAGGCCTCACACTCGAATCACTCCCCGAGGCTCAGTCACCCGAGGCAGGATTACTGCAAAGATACTGCACCCAATGCCATAACCTCCCGGGACCTGATCGCCACACGGCAGCCGAGTGGCGCAAGGTAACAGCCAAGATGTTTATGTTGATGGATGTTTCGCACCGTTATGGCGGATTGATGGGCCGTGTGGAGATCATGCAGAGTGGGGAACAGGAACGTTTACTGGTCTATCTGGAGCACCATGCGATTGATGGGGTCGGAGTCAAACCGCCCGGCCCCCGTCACTACTCCCAGCAAACTTTACGCGGTTTGACTCCGACCCCTGGCGTAGACCAACCCGATCCCCACTGGCTAACGCGCCTTTGGGTTCTGGTTCCCTTCCTGTTGCTGATGGGGTTAGGTCTGTTCCGCTGGTGGAGGCATAGTCATCATGCGTAATCGAATCATCATTCCGCTGATTATCGCCCTGCTGGCTATTCCCGCCGTCTTTGCTTATGTGCACTGGAGCAAGGGAGGAACCGGCACCGGTCTCTACTCCCGTTACTGGTCACCCGATCCTGTACAGGGCTATTGGGACCCGGACAACTTCTACCAGTCACCGGATTCGGTCCAGGGCATTTTCGCAGGTGAACAGTGTGTCCAATGCCATGAGGGGATCACCCCCGGCATCGTGACCGACTGGCGCGGCAGTCGCCATGCTCAGAGCGAGGAAACGGTCTATTGCAACGACTGTCATGGCAATAACCATCAGCAGTTACATCTACCCACTCCCGATGTGTGTGGCAATTGCCACGCAAAACAGCACGATGAGTTCAGGGATGAGGCCCGCTACGGCTTTCCCAGCCATGTACTGGCGATGGAACGGGCGGTGGATGCCAAGCATTTCGTGGACAAACCCAAGGCCGAAGTCCAATCCTGTGTACAGTGCCATTCGGTGGCCACCAAGTGCGACTCCTGCCATAGCAGGCATCGTTTCGATGCCGAGGAGGCACGCCGCCCTGAAGCCTGTATCACCTGCCACTCCGGGCCGCCGCATCCCGATGATGAAACCTACTTCGCCTCCGCCCACGGCAAACTCTACCTGGCCGAAGGCGACAGTTGGGACTGGTCAAAACCGCTGGCCAAGGGTAACTACAAGGCACCCACCTGTGCCTACTGCCACATGGAGAACGGACGCCACCAGGTGGCCGAAAAGTCCCTGTGGAAATTCGGCCTGCGGGAGATCAATCCCCATACATCAAAAAATCAGGTACTGCGCAGGAAATGGGTCAAACTCTGCAGCGATTGCCACGAAGCGGAAAAGGCAGAGCAGTGGTTGAGCGAACTGGATCAGGAGCGCAAACAAGCCTGGCAGAAACTCTATGCAGCCGAGGCAAGCCTAAAGAATCTGCGCAGCGAAAAACTGCTTCAACCCCCTGCCGGTGAACGACCACCCTACCCAATGGACTGGCTGGACACTCTCTGGCCCAGAGAGCGTATCGGTTTCTTTGAAGGTCAGGCATCGGTCTTCTATAACGTCTCCGCCATCGAGCGCGACTACTTCGAGATGTGGTACTTCGACAACCTGGGGGCGTATAAATCTGCCGCCCACGGCAACCCGGCTGGCGTTGCGTCCGGACACCGGAAAATGGCGGCGTCACTGGATCGCATCGAGACCCAGGCCAACGAGTTGCGCGAACTCTCCCAGGCGGAGAAAAAAGCAGGGATCACAACCAAACCATCAGGGAATCTCTGGATGAAGGGTGCCTACACCGACTACAATCGGGAGCACAACTGATGCGAAAGACTATCGTTTGGTTTCTGGCTCTCCTGGCAACTCACCCTGCCTTGGCGGATGAACCCGTCCCATCAGGGTCCTTTACAGAGACTGAGTGCATCACCTGTCACACAGAACGGGATCCAAGCCTGATCAGGCAGTGGCGCAAAGGTTCTCACTCAGTCACTTCCGGCGTCGGCTGCCACAGCTGTCATGGTGAAAATCACAAAGAGTCAGCCGTAAAAGCGAGAAAAGACCAAAGCTGTACCGGATGTCACGAAGGCGCCGCAAGCCACAGTTACTCCACGTCCAAACACGGCATCATCACACACCTAGAAGCGGCCAGACAGGATTGGCGGCAACCGCTGCAGCACGGTAATTACCGGACTCCCGGCTGCAGCTACTGTCACCTCCATAACGGTGACCATGGGAATACTATGGCGCCTGATCGCGGTCCTGAAACTCGGCAATGGATCTGCGCCGGTTGTCACAGCCCCCGCTATATTCGTGAACAGTTCGCCAATGGAAATCGGCAGCTTGAGATCGCCGATCTCAAGCTGAGTGAGGGAGAGTCATTGATCGCCTCTGCCGTCGACGATCAGGCAGATGCCTTGTCGAAACTGCGAAAAAGTCTGAACCACCATCGGCACAACGTCCTTCTTGGCATCGGTCACCAATCCCCGGATTATCAATGGTGGCATGGTCAACCAGCACTGGATGGTGACCTGATCCGAATTCGCGATAGAATTCTGCAGTCCAGTCGGCGCAAGTCACTGGCAGACAACCTGGAGGAGTAACATCCATGTCCACCATGCCCCAGCGAACACCTTTTATTCTGCTCTTGTTGCTGTTTTGGCAGGGTCCTGTTCTGGGATTTACCCTGTCCGGCGTGGTGATGGATGATGAAGAAACTGTTGCCGATGTAGAGATAATGCTGACCGACGCGAGCAACAATGTTGTCCTGGACAGTGTATATACCAACAGGAAAGGAGCATTCCGTTTTTCCGTCAAACCGGGTATTTTCAACATTGGCGCTTTCAAAAATGAGTATGCCGTTGTCTGGACCAGAGGCGTGGCAGTAAAAGAGACCGACCTTTCAATCAGGATCGAGATCACGCCAAAGGCGTTTGCGGAAGATCCGTTATCAACATCTGATGATTGCGAGTGAATGAACCACCCCACCGCAAGCGGATGGGATTGTTAAGCTGCGGGGAATCAAACCCAAAGAGATGAAAGATCAGTATTGCGAAATCACCAAAGCTGCCGCCGGGACGGATGATGCACAAGACCGGCTTTGGCCCTCGCCCGCCTATACGCAACAGGTCGAGGAATTGAAGAACGCGATAGGCAAAAAGGTCTATCTCGTCGAACTCAAACCCGGTGATATCAACATGGGCATCCGCCTTTCGGATACTGCCTTTGAACTGCTGGGCGTGGTCGATTTCCCACGGCCTGACCCCACAAAGGGAATCGCCCCACACCTGATCCTGCTCGACGATGGCCGGGGCATCAATCTGGGACACATTGCCCGGATTTCGTTGGACACCCCCTTCAGCCCTTCTGCAGCAAACACCCTCTATCAGGATAGATTCCTGATGCAGAATCTTCTGTTACGTAAGCGGCGGCTCTCCAAGGCCTCTATTGCTGCAAAATCCAAAGCATTGCTTGGGAGAATGCTTGGGAAACCGTTGGATAACCCACTCATAGAGAACGGGGGATCCATCTGTGAGTCCGATGGAACCACCAATAGAAAACAGGTGAAGAAAGCGCAATAATCAAGCGAGGAAATTGAAGCCCCAGCCAACCAGGGTGAATGCCACGGCCAATACACCAGCAAACAGAGCCAGCGCCTGCCACTTGATGACCTTGCGCAAGATCAGCATCTCGGGCAGCGATAGTGCTGCCACACTCATCATCAGGGCAAGCGTAGTGCCCACGGCAACCCCTTTTATGAGCATCGCCTCGGCCACCGGAATCACCCCGGTGGCGTTTGAGTAGAGGGGGATGCCCAACACCACGGCCGCCGGTACCGAGTACCAGGCATCACCTCCGAGATATTCACCAACCCACTGTTCAGGCACAAACCCGTGGAACAAGGCGCCCACGCCTATGCCCAGTACCACCCACTTCCAGATCCGGCCGACTATTTCCTTCACCTCCGCTACCGCATAACGATGTCGGCCAGCGAAAGATCTGTCCGGCTCGGGTAGGTCAGCCTCCCCCATGTGGATCTTCCAGACATAATCCTCAACCCAACGTTCCGGCTTGAATGCCTGCATCGCCAAACCGCCGAACCAGGCAACCAGCAACCCCGCCGTTACATAGAGCGCCGCCAGTTTCCAACCGAGAATGCCAACCAGGATTACTGCGGCAACTTCGTTGATCATCGGGCTGGCGATAAGAAAAGAGAAGGTGACGCCCAGGGGTATTCCTGCCTCCACAAAACCGATGAACAGCGGCACCGAAGAGCAGGAACAGAATGGCGTCACCGCACCGAGGGAGACAGCGAATCCCCGCGCCTGCCAATCCGGGCGACCACGCACAAATCTGCGAACCCGCTCCGGGGACAGCAGTGCCCGCAGCAGTCCCATGAGATAGATGACAATAACCAGAAGTGCAAATATCTTGGCCAGGTCCATGACAAAGAAGTGCAACGCCGCGCCCGTGGATGAGAGCGGATCGAGACCCATGCCTTGATAGATCAGCATGTTTGCCAGGATCTCAAACATCCACAGTTTCTTCCTTCTCCTGGGGTACATCAGGAAGGCGAAACGAAAGCAGCGCAGCCACCAACAAGAACCCTGCCGACCACCAGAGACACCCCACCAATCCCTGCGTCTGGTAAGCCCAACCGGAGAGCATTGTACCCACCAACCGGCCGCCTGCATTCGCCATATAGTAAAAACCGACGTTCATCGAGACCTTGTCAAAATCAGAATAGGCAAGAATCAAATACGAGTGCACAGCTGAGTTGATGGCAAAGACGATACCGAAAAGAATCAGACCGAGGATCAGCACCAGTTGCGAATCCCATCCCTGCCCCAACGCCAGAGCTAAGCCTGCGGGGATAAACACAAGCAGAAAGGCAGAGTTGCGCGCAGTACTGCCGCCTGGCCCCTGACCGTGATGAGTGTGCCGTACCAGTCTTGGTGCGGCGGCCTGCACGAAACCGTAGCCGATCACCCACAGCGCCAGGAAACCACCCACCCAGGAGAACTCCCACTTCAGCACGTCATAGAGGAACACCGGCAGGCCCACCACAAACCAGACATCACGGGAACCGAACAGGAAGAAGCGGGCCGCCGACAGCCAGTTTATCGCCGGAACCTTGGAGAATACCTGGGTGAACTTGGGTTTGGATTTCATCTTGCCCACACCGGAGGGCAATAATAGGGCTGTCACCACCAGCACTATCAGCAACATACCCGCCAGCACCGCCAGCGCTGTCCGAAAACCGATCCACTCCAACAGGGCCGCACCGATAAAGAACCCCGCCCCCTTGAGGGCGTTCTTGGAGCCGGTAAGCACGGCAACATACTTGAACAGCTTCGACTCGCCACCGCCGCTTAAGGTTTTTACGCTGGCCTTGGCCGACATCTTGTTCAGGTCTTTTGCGATGCCGGACAACGCCTGGGCAGCCATCACAAAGGGCACGGAGAGCCAGGCATCCGGCACAGTGAGCGCCATCAGCGCCACCACCTGCATCCCCATACCGATATGCATGGTGAGATTCAGGCCGATGCGTGCTCCCAACCACCCCCCCACAAGGTTGGTGACGATGCCGAAGAACTCATAGAAGAGAAACAGCATTGCCACCTCGAAGGGCGAATAGCCCAGCAGGTGGAAGTAGAGTACCACCAGCATGCGGATGGCACCGTCGGTGATGGTAAAGGCCCAATAGCCACCGGTGACTGTCAGGTAGTTTCTGAGGTTATTTTCCATTATCGGCCATTGTCATGAGGGAGTTAACAGCAGGCGGCAACCCGACAGACCGCCTCGCGAATCAGCGTCTCCGGCAGTGCTTCATAGGTCTCTCCGCCAAAGGTCACGGTTCTGCAATCTGTCGACTGGCCAGTGAATTCACAGCAGGAATCGCAGTGACTCTTACCCGAACTGGCCTCGGGTAGGATCGACTCGATAGGTCGTCCATTGATGAGAATGAGATTGGACTGATCGATCTCGTCCATTCCCAGTATCGTCTCCTCCAATCTGATATCCCAACCCGATGGCTGACACTCTTTTGCGAGCCGTTCGATTAGCATATCCAAAGCTACACCTGTATCGGTGCAACGGACACAGGTATTGCCCGCTTTCTCAATATGTCGCCATTCGACAACCAGTCTCTTGTCATGCATATCTCTATCCTCCCGCAATCCCTGATCAGAGTCGCAAAAAATCATAGGGAGCCGGCCACCTTGCCGGCAATATCCATCATCCGTTCCACATAACCCCACTCGTTGTCATACCAGGCATAGACTTTGACTTGAGTGCCATCGATCACCATGGTGGAGAGCGCATCGACGATGGAGGACCGCGAATCATTGAGATAGTCGACAGAAACCAGCGGCCGCTCCTCATAGCCCAGAATACCCTCCAGCTCTCCCTCGGCAGCCTCTTTGAAGTAACCGTTAACCTCTTCAACCGTGACTGGACGACTGGCCTCAAAAACAAAATCGGTGAGTGAAGCGTTGAGCAGCGGCACCCGCACGGCGTGGCCATTAAGCTTGCCGGTCAGCTCGGGAAATATCCGGGTGATCGCCTTGGCCGACCCAGTCGAGGTGGGAATCAGCGACTGGCCGCAGGCCCGCGCCCGGCGCAGATCCTTGTGGCCCTTATCGACGATGGTCTGGGTATTGGTAATGTCGTGGATGGTGGTCATGCAGCCGTGTTTGATGCCGATCCGCTCATGCATTACCTTGACCACCGGCGCCAGACAATTGGTGGTACAGGAAGCGGCAGTCAGCAAATGATTCACCGCTGGGTCATATAGATCATCATTAATCCCGTAGACAATGTTGAGGGCACCTTCGGTGGGTGCGGCCACGATCACCTTCTTCACCCCCTGTTCGAAATAGGCGTTCAGGGAGTCCGGCTTTTTGTGGTGTTTACCGGTGGCCTCGATGACGATGTCACAATCCGACCAATCGGTATCCCCAATTTGCGTATTTGATGAGTAGGCCAACGGCTTGCCATCGACGATCATCACTTCGTCATCCGACGCGGTTTCAAGATCCCAGGTGCCGTGCACCGAATCAAACTTGAGCAGGTGGGCCGAACCCTCCGCATCGGTGGAGATCTCATTGACGCGGACAAACTCAAACTCATCCCTTCCCCAGCCTGCCCGCAGACCCAGCCGCCCCATACGGCCAAAGCCGTTGATACCAATTCTTACAGTCATCTCTATCTCTCCTAAAGTGGGTCTATTCAGCGATCCATTGACGGACCAGGTCTGGACCCGGCAGGCCACCGGCATGAACCACCTTGCCATCGACCACTACGCCGGGGGTGGACATCACGCCGTAGCCCATGATCTCTGCCATATCGGTGATCTTCTCTAACTCGATATCCGCACCCGCCTGTTCTGCGGCAATTCGGATCAGATTGGCGGTGGTCTCGCAGTTTTTGCAGCCGGAGCCCAGTACCTTGATGTTTTTCATAATCGGTTCCTCTGGATCTTGTAATAATCAGGCGCTGCATACGCCACTGGGACGGTTGGGCATCTCCGCCAAGGCAACGGTGTCACTGGCAAAAGGCTCTTCATCCCGTATTCCTTCCGCCGTCTTGCGGATCACCGCCTCCACCCAGGCTGGAACCTCCGGGTTGAGACGGTAGTAGATCCATAGCCCAACCTTGCGGTCACTGACCAGTTCCGCCTTGCGCAGGCCAGCAAGATGGTGGGAGACCTTGGGTTGGGGAAGTCCCAGTGCTTGGGTCAATTCACAGACGCAAAGTTCTTCATGATTGACCAGCAGGGATAGGCAACGAAGACGGGTAGGATCGGAGAGCGCCTTGAAAAGCAGTGTGGGCAACATATCGAATCAGCTCTATATCTACACAAGAAGATATAGAGTATATCTACACAAGTCGATATTGCAAAGAATAATTTTAACTATTCAGCTCAGAGTGGATATGGAGAAAATGTGCAGGATGCCCGTGACGACTGCATGGATGCAGGAGGTAGAGCGAAGCAGGAAGCCAGAGCCGAGCGTGCGAACCGCATCATTTGTGATCGGAAAGCTGCTTCGGAGACACAATCGGGCCCGGATGCTGTCCGATAGATCAGCGACTCACGTCAGAAATGAAACCGGGCGCTCAAAATATATCGGGTATCATTTGGCCCGTTCAGATCCTGAACCAACGCCCCCTCCAGCACCCAGCGTTTGTGGATCGACTGCAATCCAACCGTGGCCTGGTGCACCATCTCTCTGCCCTGTTCCCAGCGCCCGCCCAGTTCCAGGTCGAGATCCCATTCACTACCGATACCCCACTCCGCATGTTCAGCCGGGCTGAGTCGGTATTGCCAGGCGATATCATAACGCGCCCGGTCGAGGGCATCATCCAGCCCTTCAATCCAGAGCAGATCCAGATCCCACTCATGGCGTTGACGATAGAAGGTTGCCACCGCACCCAGCGACAGGCTCCCATCCCGGGCACTATCGGTGGGCAGGATTACTCCACCCAACAGGCCAAGCCGGCTGGTACCCTGCATCGTGTCATCCTGCCAGACAATGTGCCGGTAGAGGAGACTCAGATCACCCAGACGGTCACCGTCGCCGGAAGAGAGGCGATAGGGCACTCCCAGAAACAGGGTCTGTTTTGCACTGAACCCATATGCCAAATTGCCGGTCAAACTGTTTGCACCGGCATCACCATTGTGCTCATCCACAAAACGCACAACCGTGCCACCCGCCTCTATCGGCAGCGCGACGAATGAGCGAATGCCCATTGCGCTGGCATCGTTGGTCAGAACAGTCAACACCACTCCCGTCACAAAGGTCTTATCAATGATCATTTTGCAGACCCGTCTGGTTGAAAGATGACTTCTCCTGGGGTAAAGCCGGCATCGACAATGGCCTTGCGGATCACCTCAAGATCAGCAGATTCACCCTGCTTCATGACGATGCGCGCCCGCTTGTTTTTCAGACTCACGTCGGCGGACTCAACACCCTGGAGCTTGTTCAGCTTCTTCTCCGTGCCATAGACACAGAACGGACAGGTCATCCCCGTCACCTCGATCTCGACCACCTGCGGTGTACCTGCCCAACTGGGAGAAACAGTAAAGAGCAGCAGACTGGTTAGCAGTGAAATAAAAGGCTTCATGGGAGCGTCCTCCTGTAGAACTGGGAAAAATGCTCAAATATCGAGCCAGATACGCAACGGCAGGGAGATATAGGCAGCAAAAAAACCGATGCACCAGATAGTGAGGGAAGACCAGTAGATACGCTTGTTCCAGATCTGGGTCTTATTGCAGAGTTCACCCAGTTGAGGATCACTGGGACAACTGCGTCCGGAGCGATAAAGCAGCCATCCGGAGAGACCCAGCATGAGAGCAGAGAGTACAAACACCCAAGCTTTGTGTTGGCTCAAGGTGACCAGAAAGGGCAATGCACTGGTCAGTGCCGCGACTATCGCCCCAAACCCAAGTGTGACCAGGAGGATCGGTAGGGCACAGCAGACCAGTGTACCGGAGGTAACAAACAGGGTCAGCCAGGTGATACCGCCACCTTTTGTTCCCACATCTCGCCATTCCTGCATTTTTCCAGTCACCTCTCGGGAGAATCAAAGATGCCACTCCATCACGAGCCTAGCTCGATAGTCACCCTTCTCCGAATTGCCGTTTAGATATTAATTATGACAACCTGGAGCTGACGCTAATTCCGCTCACTCAGCCTGTCAATGCACCCGGAACCCAGCATGACAGGCAATACAGCGCTCCGTCAGTGCAGCAAAACCGGCCATCGCCTTCTGTAGATCTGCTTCTGACAGAGTTCGGCTCAAACGGCTTGCCTCACGGTGCATCTCCGTACCCAGTGCGCGCATTGCCGGCGGCATCAGCGGCGCCATGTGCGAGGCTCCATGCGACTTCATTGAACTCATGCCCACGCGCTGCTCAATCAGATCACTCGCCCTGTCCCACTCATCTGCGGCAACCAGGGATTGCGCCTCGGCCAAGGCCGACATATGATCACGCATATTCATCATCATGTGTCCGCGCATCATCTCAGGGAATTGAACAAACTGCCGATCATCAGCAGCTGCCGAGGTTGCGAGAAAGCCACCTAGAACCCATAGAAAAATTCTCCTATCCATCTCAACTCTCCAATCAGATTGCGAACCAAGCGAGCAGTTTACCGGTTTCTCCGTAGTGTGTTTTTAATAATCTCTATCTGGAGACTCCCTCTCCCTCGGTCGTCACAGGCAACAAGGATCAGAGTGCGATACAGACAAGATATAGCTACAGCCCCATACGTTAGATCTCGTAATGCCGTTGCTTGTAGGATGTCATGATGAAAAGGAGGCGTTCTAGAGCACCCCCTTATCCGACAGCTATTCCAGTTACTAAGGCATATAGTGAATCCCACCAAAATGCTTCTGCCCGTCAGCTGTCTTGAACAGCACCATCAACTGATATTTTCCCGCTGACGCCAGGTCATAACCGGCCATATACCAATCCCCCATCTTCATCAGCATCTTGCTGCTCTCCTTGCCGTCAGGGCTGGCCACCTTGGAGTTAGCGGTGATGTCATTCAAAACCCGGCCACCCTGCTCCACCTTGATCATCAGGTTGTGACTGCCACCATGCTGCATACCCTCTTTGGCCTGCATCACATGGAAGCTGACGGTGTAGCCGTCGATCTGGGTCTTCTCCATGAACATCTTCGGCTGTGCGGCCATGGCGTCATGGCTGCTATGGTCCATGGTGTGGTTCATTTCGGCATAGCTGACGGCAGCAAGGCTGCTGAGGATGGCAAAGGTCAGGCTCTTCAGGACTGTTTTCATGTTGTATCTCCACTCATGTTGGTAAAAGGTCGTTTACAAATACTTATTCAGGCTTCGCTGTTTTTCAATAGCTCCTCCGCTTCCTCGACAGTTCCACTGGAATAGAACCGCTCCTTAAATTGCAGCACCAGGCCATAGATCACCGGCAGTACCAGCATGCAGAGCACGGTGACACTCACCATGCCCCCCACCATCGGGGCGGCGATGCGTTGCATCACCTCGGAACCGGTGCCGGTGCTCCAAAGGATCGGCAACAGACCGGCGATGATGGCAGTGGCGGTCATGGCGATAGGGCGCACCCGCTCCGCAGTGCCCTGGAGCACCGCGTCCATCAGTTCGGTTTTGGTCAGACAGCCTGCCTCACCCTGACTGGTTCTCTGGTGGCGCGCCTCCGCCACCGCCTGATCGATGAAGGTCAGCACCAGCACACCAATCTCCGCCGCCACCCCGGCCAGGGCGATGAAACCCACCACCACAGCCACCGACAGGTTGAAGCCGTACCAATAGACCAGCCAGATGCCGCCGATCAGCCCAAAGGGGATGGAGAGCATCACCACCAGTGGTGAGCTGAGATTGCCGAAGTTGAAGAAGAGCAGCAGGAAGATGATCAACAGGGTCGCCGGCACCACGATGCGCAGCCGCTCCTCCGCCCGCTCCATGTACTCGAACTGCCCTGACCAGACCAGGGCATAACCCGGCGGAATCTTCACCTGCTCACTCACGGTCTTCTTTGCCACAGCCACATATCCGCCAATATCCGAGGTGCTGATATCGACATAGATCCAGGCGTTGGGCCGGGCGTCCTCACTCTTGATCACCGGCGGCCCCCGGCGCAGATGGATCTCGGCTACCAGGGCCAGAGGAATGGATTCACCGCCGGGCGTGGGGATCAGCACCCGCTTGAGCCGCGCCGGATCATCACGCAGCTCTCTCGGGTAACGCACGTTGATCGGATATCGCTCCAGACCCTCCACCGTGCGGGAGACATTCATGCCACCGATGGCGGATTGGATCACATCCTGCACATCGCCCACGGTGAGTCCGTAGCGGGCCGCCTCTTTGCGGTCGATGTCGAAGTCGAGGTAGTAACCCCCAACCGCCCTGTCACCAAAGGCGGATACCGTATCGGGTACCGTCTTCATGACCCGCTCGATCTCTTTCGACAGGGCCTCCAGCACCCCGAGATCCGGCCCACTGACCTTGATCCCAATCGGGGTCTTGATGCCGGTGGAAAGCATGTCGATACGAGTCTTGATCGGCATGGTCCAGCTGTTGGCCAGCCCCGGGAACTTGATCGCCGCATCCATCTCGTTCATCAGCTCCTTGGTGGTCTTGGCGGGATCGGGCCACATCTCTCGCGGCTTCAGCCGAATCGTGGTCTCCAGCATCGCCAGGGGCGCCGGGTCGGTGGCGGTCTCGGCCCGTCCCACCTTGCCGTAGACCGTCGCCACCTCGGGGAAGGTGGCGATGATCTTGTCGGTCTGTTGCAACAGCTCCCTGGCCTTGGTGATGGAGATGCCCGGATAGGTGGTGGGCATGTAGAGGATGTCCCCCTCATCCAGAGGCGGCATAAACTCACTGCCCAACTGCTGCAACGGCTGCAGAGTGAAGCCCAGCAGCACCACAGCGCCTGCCAGGGTCAGCCATCGCACCCGGATCGCCAGCGACAATAGCGGTCGGTGCAGCAGATGGATCAGGCGATTGATGGGATTTTTCGCCTCCGAAATGATTTTTCCACGGATGAAAAAGCCCATCATCACCGGCACCAGGGTCACCGCCAGGATCGCCGAGGCGGCCATGGCGTAGGTCTTGGTGAAGGCCAGGGGGCTGAACAGCCGCCCCTCCTGGGCCTGCAGGGTAAAGACCGGCAGGAAGGAGACGGTGATGATCAGCAGCGAGAAGAAGAGCGCCGGCCCCACCTCCCGGGCGGAGTTGCCGATGGCCTGCCAGCGCTCCCGGTCACTCAGTTTACGACTGAGCCGGTGGGCCATCTGTTCCAGGTGTTTGTGGGCGTTCTCGATCATGACGATGGCACCGTCCACCATCGCACCGATGGCAATGGCAATGCCGCCGAGAGACATGATATTGGCATTGATGCCCTGGGCCTGCATCACTATGAAGGCCATCAGAATACCCACCGGCAGGGTGAGGATCGCCACCAGCGCGGAGCGGGCGTGCAGCAGGAAGATAATGCAGACCAGGGAGACCACGATCGACTCCTCCAACAGCTTGTGCTGCAGGTTGTCCACCGCCCGTTGAATCAGGTCTGAGCGATCATAGACCGGCACGATCTCCACCCCTTGGGGCAGCCCAGCCTTCAAGTCGTCCAGTTTCTCTTTGACCTTCTGAATCGTGGTCAGGGCGTTTTCACCAAAGCGCATCACCACCACACCACCGACGGTTTCACCCTCACCGTTCAATTCCCCCACACCACGGCGCAGCTCCGGACCCAGCTGTACCTGGGCGACATCTCCCAGGCGCACCGGGGTGCCCCGGCCATCCACCGCCACCGGGATCTCCCGCAGGTCGTCGAGACCCTTGATGTAGCCACGGGCTCGCACCATGTACTCGGTCTCGGTCAGCTCCACCAACCGCCCGCCTACATCATTGTTGGGGCGTTTGATGGCGTGTTTCACCTTATTCAGAGTGACGCCGTAGGCGGCCATGGCGTTAGGGTCCACTTCCACCTGGTACTGCTTGACGAAACCACCGATGCTGGCCACCTCCGCCACCCCTGGCACCGTCTGCAGGGGGTAGCGCAGATACCAGTCCTGGATCGAGCGCAGCTGGGAGAGGTCCTGTTTGCCGCTGCGGTCCACCAGGGCGTATTCGTAGACCCAGCCGACTCCGGTAGCATCCGGTCCCAGAGTGGGGTTGATTCCATCAGGCAGCCGGCTGGTGACGTAGTTGAGCTGCTCCAGCACCCGGGAACGAGCCCAGTAGAGGTCAGTCCCATCCTCGAAGATGATGTAGACGAAGGAGAGGCCGAAGAAGGAGTAGCCCCGCACCGTTTTGGCGTAGGGCACAGAGAGCATGGCGCTGGTCAGCGGATAGGTGACCTGCTCCTCCACCACCTTGGGGGCCTGGCCGGGAAATTCGGTAAAGACGATCACCTGCACGTCGGACAGGTCCGGGATGGCATCCAGCGGGGTCTGTTTCACCGCCCAGATGCCAGCCGCCAGCAACAGCAGGCTACAGATGATGATCAGGAAGCGGTTACGCAGGGAACCGTTGATGATCCACTCGATCATGGCCTGCTCCCTTCATCCAGGGAAAAGCCACCCATATCCATCTCATCGGAAGCGCTGCTATCGAGGCGCATCTCATCCATCGACATATCAGGTGCGTCCATGGACATCCCCTGCATATCCATATCCATTGCCGTTTCACCGTCGGAGGCTTCCGCCTTGGCCGCCTCCAGCATCTTGGCGGTGGCCTCACGCAGCTTGGATTCGGAATCGATCAGGAACAGAGCGGAGGCCACCACCTCCTCGCCGGCCTTGACCCCGTCGAGCACCTGCACCCAGCCGTCGCTGTTCTGGCCCAGGGTCACCGCTCGCGGCTCGAATTTGCCCGGCGCGCGCACCACGAAGATCTGCTCCCGTTCACCGGAGCGTACAATCGCTGAGTCCGGCACCACCACCGCATCCTTCTGCAGGCCGGTATTGAGAGTCACATCGGCGAACATATCCGGTTTCAGGGCCAATTGCGGGTTATCCAGCTCCAGACGCACCTTAATGGTCCGGGTCTTCGCCTCTGCATAGGGATAGATATAGGAGACGGTGCCCTCGAAGGTCCGGCCCGGCATACTCTTCAGGGTCAGCTGCGCCTTATCACCAATACGCACCCAGGGCAGCTCATGTTCATAGACATCGACCTGCACCCATACCCTGGTGAGGTCGGCAAGACGGTAGAGTTCGCTCTTGGGGGTCACATACTCCCCCTCGCTCACATTCAGCTTCATCACGATGCCGTCGAAGGGGGAGTGGACGTGCAGTGCCTTGAACGTCTTACCGCTCTGTTCCAGCTCCCGAATCTGGTGTTCCGGCACATCCAGCAACTGCAACCGCTCGCGGGAGATCTCCGCCATCTGAAGGGCACCATCGCGGATATCGGGATACTCACTCTCACCCAATGTCTTCAGATTGCGCAGCGCCAGCAGATACTCATGCTGACTGCTGACCAGCTTGGGGGAGTAGATGGAGAAGAGGATGTCGTCTTTCCTCACCGGTTCCCCGGTCTTGTTGATGAAGAGTTTCTCGATCCACCCCTCGGTCCTGGGGTGGAGACGGGTGATGCGGGTCTCATCGGCGATCACCCTGCCCAGCGCCCGCACCGAGCGCGAAAAGACCTGACGTTTGGCCTTGACGGTGCGCACACCGATATTCTGCACCGTCACCGGGTCGATCTTCACCGTGCCGGCCGGTTCATCCGCTGCCCCGCCGTCATCCGCATAAACCGGCAGGTAGTCCATGCCCATCTCATCCTTGGTGAAGACCGGGGAGGTGATGGCCGGGTTCATCGGGTTGCGCCAGAACAGGGGTTTCTTCCCCGCTTCATTGCCCGCCGCTACTGCACTCTCCAGCCCTAGAACAATCCAGGGTATCTGCGGCTGGTAACCACTCAGCCAAACTCCAGCACCTATGCCAACCAGCAGCACGGCAGTGAGACCCATCGGGTATCTATTCATGATTTTTTCTCCCCACCGACCGCAGCCAGCAGACGTGCCTCGGCCTGTTTGGCCTGACTCAGGGCCTTCCAGTAGGCGATACGAAAGTTGTTCAATTTGATCTGGGTGCGAACCAGGGTGAGGAAATCCACCTTGTCCACCTGATAACCGGCAAGCATGGAGGCCACCGCCTGTTCGGTCTGGGGGATGATCCCGTTGCGCAGCAGACGGGCCTGCTCCCGGCCCTGTTCATAGTCCGCCAGCGCCCGCTCCACCTGTTCGCGGATCTCATACCGGGCATCATCCAGGGCGTAGCGGGCCTCCATCCGTTCACTGTTGCGCTGATCCACCACCCGATCCTGCTTATTGCCCTGATAGATCGGCAGGTTGAGGCTGACACCGATGGAGAGAAAATCACTGCGGGATGAGCCGTCCGGATTGTTTCCACCGCGCAGGCCGTAAGCTCCCTTGAGGGTGAAATCGGGATAGCGCCCTTTACGCGCCAGCTCCAGTCGCCGATCTGAGGCATCCAGCGAATGCTGTTTCATACTCAGCAGGGGACGCTCAACCAGGGCCTGCTGCAGCCACGTATCAGCACCCTCCAGATCCGCCAGCTCAGGAGTATCTATTGGCTCCAGCTCCACTGATGAGCCGCCTGGATGGGCCATCAGGGCTTGCAGGCGGGCCGCCTCACTACGGCGCATGCCCCGCAGGCGTACCGCCCGTTCCAGCTGGCCTGAAAGCTCCACTTGTGCCAGCAGCACATCCTGCTGAAGTCCCTCCCCCACCCGGTATTTGACCTGCACCACCTGGACGAAGGAGCGCAACCGCGACTGGTTGTCCTCTACCGTGGTCAGGGCGCGATCCAGATAGAAGAGATTCCACCAGCTGCGCCTCACATCGCGGGCCAGCATCAACCGCGCCTCGCGGGCTTTATCCTGCTTGCCCAAGGCCGCCAAGCGCGCCGCCTCGGCACGCAGCTCAAGCTTGCCGGACCAGGGCAGTTTCTGGCTGATGCCGACCTGAAATTGGGTCATGGCTTCCTGGGTCAGATCAAAACTGTCCAGGGGAAGATTGGCGGCATTGAGGGACAATACCGGGTCGGGCAAGG
>JAESPD010000032.1 GCA_016756855.1 gamma proteobacterium endosymbiont of Lamellibrachia anaximandri
CTCGCTGCGATAGAGGCCACTGAACAGGTGGCGATCCTGCTGCAGTTACAAATCGACGCTGAAAGTTTGGCGTGATGTGCAGATGGGCGAAAGATGGGGTTGTTGGAGCGCTTACGGTGTACCGTTCAACCTTGATGATACAGACACTTAATTCTCAATGATTCATTGAATATCATAGTGAATGAAGTTTCGGTTCGTCGAGGTTAATGGGTGGCTGAACTGTAAATTTATTGTCGAAATGTAATATTTTTTTCGGAGTTGTGATGAAGGCACGGGTTAAATGGGTGCAGGACGCCACCATGCTGGGTGAATCAGGCAGTGGTCATGCAGTAGTGATGGATGGTCCAGCGGAGCATGGTGGACGCAATCTGGGCGTGCGGCCAATGGAGATGCTGCTGCTGGGCATGGGGGGGTGTACCGAATTCGATGTCCTCAGTATCCTGCGTAAATCTCGCCAGCAGGTGACCGATTGCGTGGTGGAGCTTGAGGCGGAACGTGCCGAATCCGAGCCGAAGGTGTTTTCCCGCATTCATGCCCATTTTATCGTCACCGGCAAGGGGCTGAGCGAAAAACATGTCGCCCGCGCAATCTCCCTGAGTGCCGAGAAATACTGTTCCGCCTCCATCATGCTCGGGCAGATGGCGGAGATTACCCACGACTATGAGATCCGTAATGCCTGAGACTGCGAACTTCGATGCGCTCATCTCCGAATTCTACAAGGTTTGGTTTCGCTACCATCCCGTGGCAGCGATTTTTGCCGGTGTGCCTGGCTATGAAGGGCTGTTGGCTGCCGATGGCGACGATGATGTCGGAGCGCTCTCCTCCTGGTTGAGCAATCTTCTGCTGGGACTGGAAGAGTTGCGGTTCGAGGCGCTTGATCCTGATCGGCAGCTCGATCTTCAATTGATCTTCGGGGCTGCAATGATAGAACACCGCATGCTGCTGGAGCAGGATTGGCGTCACCGCGACCCGGCTCGATACTTGCCGTTGCGCTCCCTGCAGGAGTTGATGGTGCGCCAGCCTGCCTCCCTTTGTGAAGCGCTGCAAGGGATACTGGAACGTACCGGCAACTATCTGCGGGATGCGCGTACCCAGCTTGCGGAACTGCCGGAACTGGTCTCGACCCTCTGGCTGGCTGAGGCATTGGAGATGTCAGAAGCGGGTCTTCCCTGGCTGCATCGGCTCCATGGTGAACTGCCACAGGCCCATCAATGTTGCGCTGAACAGGGGCGATTGCAGGAACTCGGTTCGAGTGCTGCAGAGGTGATCGAGGATTTTCGTCAGTTTCTGATCAACGACCTGGCTCCCGAGGCTGCGGGGGGGTCCGATTGCGGCCCTGAACAGGTGAACCGGTTGCTGACCCATCGGCACCAGTTGTCCCTGACGGGAGAGCAGGCGTTGGCACTGGCGCGGCAACAGCAGGCGCGCTATCTGCGCCATCTCGACGAGTTGGGGATAGACCAGGAGGCGCTGGGCGAACAGTATGTTTCCGAAGCTGACCTCTGCGGGGATGCCAGGTGTCAGGCTTACCGCGAAGAGAGTGACAGGTTCAAGGCCTTTGTTGAAGCGCAGGATCTGCTTGAGCTGCCGTCACAACCGCTGGAGTTTCGCGTTACCGATGGTTGTTTCAGCCGCCCCGACTGCGGTAGTTATCTGCGCAGCGAGAGTGGGGGAATCCTGCTGATACCGGACGAAACGCGGCAATTGAAGGGTGGGGAAACCCTCTCGGCTATACGCCTGCGCTGCCTCTATAGTGGTTGGACCGGGCGCCACTACCTGGCTTGGGCCGGGGGTGTGCAGGCCCATAGCCTGGTGCGGCAGATCAACCCATCCGCCGCATTCAAGCGTGGTTGGGCACACTACATCAGCTGGTTGCTGGAGGCTCGAGGTTTTTTCACCCGCGAGGATATGCTGCTGCTGGCCCGCCGTCGCCTCGCGCTGGCGGAGCAGGCGTTGGTGGACCTCGAATTTCACATGGGGCGTTTGGACAGCCATCAGGCACTGGATCGACTGCAATCCCTGCTCGATCATCCCGCCCCCGGTTTGGCCGAGTCCCGGCTGATCCATCTCTCCAGGCGGCCGACAGATGCCTTCATGGCGTTGGTCGGCGTCGCATTGATAGAGCAGACAAGGGAAGTTGTGCAGCGCCAGGAGCCTGAGCTGTCGCTCAAGGCGTTTCACAGCCGGCTGTTGGCGCATGGTGCCGTCAGCCTGCCGCTGGTGGTAAAGCGCGTCTTTGGGGAAACGGTTTGGGACGAGGTGTCTGGGGCAGTGCTGGGGCGGAAGGAGAAAGGCTAAAGGTTAAAGGTTAAAGGAGAAAGGAAAAAGGAAAAAGGAGGCAGTGCCAGCTGACAGGCCAAGCTTCGTCGTAACTATTGTGGGAGATTTGCCGGTTGGTTCAAGCGCCGTGGAACCGGCAGTTTCATGTGTTCTGCCAAATCTGAATGCCCGATCCGCCGTGTCTGATTGGGCCTATACGTTTGTCGGCAATGGACTGTTTCCGGGCAAAGCTCAGGCTGGCTAATCCTTTAACCTTTCTCCTTTTACCTTCCCTTTATAAATACCAAACCGATTTCGTCATCAGTTTTGAGGTGAATTTCATCGCCTGTTTGACGGGTTCCGGTAGTTCGGCACCGCCCGCTTCGAGGGCGACGGTGGCGTGGTGGATCTCATCCTCTTTCATCTGTTCCAGGATGGCGCGGTTCTTTTCGTCCTGGGGCGGCAGGCGGTTCAGATGGTTGTTCAGGTGGGCTTCGACCTGATGTTCTGTCTCCGCAACGAAGCCTAGACTCCATTTGTCCCCCGCCAATCCTGCGGCAGCGCCCATGACGAACGATCCGGCAAACCAGAGCGGGTTGAGCAGGCTCTTGCGGTTGTCCAGTTCCTGTAAACGTCTTTCGCACCAGGCGAGGTGGTCGTTCTCCTCCTGGGCTGCGCGTTCCATGCTCTCCCGCACATCCGGCAGCTTCGCGGTCAACGCCTGTCCCTGGTAGAGCGCCTGGGCACAGACCTCGCCGGTGTGGTTGATGCGCATCAGGCGGGCGGTTTCGTCCCGCTCCCGGTCACTCATCTCCGCCTCTGCGATGTTCTGAGCGGGGTTGCTGCGTTCGGTGACCTGGGGGCGTCCAAATAGGGTGCGCAGGGCCTGATCGATGCCGATCAGCAGATTGTCGGCTGGGCTGTAGTTTCTCTGTCTCATAGGGGAAAGATAAGCCTGTCTGACTGACTGTTCAAGTCCAGTTGTCGTGTCAGCAGCTCCACGGGGTGCAGTACCTCGATATCGAGTCCGGCACGTTTGATCTGGGTGCGAAACTGCAGGGTGCAGCCGGTGCTGCTGGTGACCAGTATGTCGGCCTTTGTCTCTCTCAGCAGTGCGATCTTGTCCTCGCCAAGCGACTGGGCGAGTGCCGACTGGGTCAGTGGATAACTGCCTGCGCCGCCGCAGCAGATGGCGTTCTCCGGCAGCAGGAAGGGGGTGAGGCCGGGTATCCGCTGCAGCAATGTCAAGGGAGAGTCCTCTGATGCCGAGCATGGGCGGTGTACCGCTACCCTCGCCTTCAGCGGGGTGAAATGAAATGTCTCCGGCCAGGGTGTGTCGAGCAGAAATGCTGAAATTGCCTGCAGGCGTGGTGTGGACTGGGTCTGCTCCAGCAGCTCCTTGTGACAGGCTTCGGCGAGGGTGATGAGGGCCGTGGGTTTCGGTGAGATAAACACACTGCTGTTTTGCTCGCTTAGCCGGTCGGCCGTTTGTGGGAAACCGTTGTGCCGATGCAGGGCGCCGCAGCAGACCTGTTGTTTGGGCACGTTCACCGCAAAACCCATGTGGGTAAGCAGGCGGATGGCAGCATCGATCACCGGGCGGTCCACCTGGCTGGATATGCAACCGATAAAAAGTTGCACACTGCCGCCGCCTGCCGTGGTGGCTGGGGTGAGGCCGGAAGGAGGGGTTTGGTAAGCCGGCATTACCGATGCCAGATCCGCCAGCTGTCTGAGAGGCTTTGATGGCGTCTTTTTGAGCAGATGCAACACTCCGCTACGGGACAGCAGCGGCAGCAGACGGCTGATTTGGCCGAAAAGTTTGCGTTCACTGAGCAGGTTCAGGAATGCCCGGCGCAGCGGCCTTTTGATACCCGCTGACTGCTGCAGCATGGCGTGGGTGGCGTCTATCAGTTCGCCATAGGAGACTCCCGAGGGACAGGCGGTTTCGCAGGCGCGGCAGTTGAGACAGCGTGACAGATGTAAACGCAGGGTAGGTGATGGTGGCAATTCACCATTGGCCAGTGCCTGAATCAGCGCGATTCGGCCCCGAGGTGAGTCCGCTTCATTCGCCAACTTGCGGTAGGTGGGGCAGTGAGGCAGACAGAGCCCACACTTGACGCAGCGGTCAGCTTCTTTCAGGAGTTGTTCTGGGGTCACGGATCGCTGAGGTATGGTAATCAGGGTTAGGGCAGGCACTATAATACCGGTTAATTGGATTGTAATCACAACGGCAGGCAGACATGTCCTACTATCGCCACCATCTTTTTTTCTGCACCAACCAGCGAGATGATGGTCGTAGATGTTGCGCGAGGTTTAACGTGGCAAAGATGCGGGGATATCTGAAGACGAAGGTCAAGGCGCTGGGTCTGGCCGGTCCCGGCGGTATTCGCATCAATACGGCAGGCTGTCTGGATCGGTGCGACAAAGGGCCGGTGATCGTGGTCTACCCGGAGGCGGTCTGGTACACCTATATCGATAGCGAGGATCTCGATGAGATCCTGCAACGCCACCTGATCGACGGCGAGGTGGTGGAGCGGTTGAGGATCCGCTGACTGGTGCGTAGGCTCGATCAAGCGTAGCGGATCGGGCATTCGGGCTTCGATGAATGATTGAGGTTGGCGGTTCCGCTACGCTTGAGCCGGCTTACAGCGCCTTGATCTTGGTCGCCCCACACCGTTTGCACCGATAGCGGGTGATCAGTCGCCCCTGCTTTACGTCGAATGACTGTTCATTCAGCACTTCCCATTTGTGGAAACCCTCCCGGCACAATCCCCTGCCTTTATGTTTCTCGCTGAGTTTGGGACGTTTGAAAGGTAGAATGTCCGCCATCTTCTGAACTCCGATTGTATCGACTACGATTATGCCCGATAACCGTCCTGTCTTTCATATTCTCGCCGTGGGTTGGGATCTTCCCGTCTGGCAAGGCAGTTTCTATCCTGATGACCTGCCGGAGGATTGGCGGCTTACCTACTATGCCAATGAGATACCGGGTGTGCTGGTGCCGATGGCGCTCTGGTGTCATGCGGATGAGGCGCAGGTGGAGCGCTGGGTGGAGGATGTAGATGAGGGCTTTCGCTTCTATCTTGCAGTAGAAGAGGAGGGTGGGGTCTGTGATTTAGTCGCGATTGCCGATCTTTTGGGAGAAAATCTCGGCGGCGTTGTTGTCGATTCTGTCATGGAGACTGCCTGGACGGGGGCGATTCCCTGCTTCACCCTGGCGACGAAAGGGGAGCCGCTTTCCGAAGGGGTGTCTCCTGCCTACCGTCTGACGACCTCAAGCCTGGGTGATCTGCGTGCACAGCGGACGTTGCTCGAGTCGCTGGCAGGGCAGGTGCCGGAGGGCGCCGATGTGCTGCTGTTCATCGAGGGCGAACGAATGGATATGGCGGTGCTGAAGGATCTGCGTCAGCTGGCACAACTGCTGGGTCTTGCTTGACCCCACCACAGCCCACCGACACAATGGCGACTCTCATTCACGAAGGGATTGTATCTGGAAATGTCAGGCCTCTCCGGCAGCGTTGAAACGCCGATCGTCAAAATACGCGGGCTCCATTTCGCCCATGGCAGCCGGATGATCTTCGATGGCATCGATATCGATATCCCCCGTGGCAGGGTAACGGCGATCATGGGGCCGAGCGGTACGGGCAAAACCACGCTGCTGAAACTGATCGGGGGCCAATTGCGGCCCGATGCCGGTTCCATCGAGGTGGATGGCATCGACGTGCACCGTCTCTCCCGAAGGGCGCTTTTCCAGTTGCGCATGCGCATGGGCATGTTATTTCAGAGTGGTGCGTTGCTTACCGATATCGATGTCTTTGAGAATGTCGCCTATCCTCTGCGGGAGCATACGGATCTGCCGGCGTCGATGATCCGCGTTCTTGTGCTGATGAAGCTTGAAGCCGTGGGGTTGCGGGGCGCTCACGGTCTGATGCCGGCGGAACTCTCCGGCGGCATGGCGCGGCGGGTGGCGCTGGCGAGGGCTATTGCGCTGGACCCGATGATGGTGATGTATGACGAGCCCTTCACCGGTCAGGATCCGATCTCCATGGGGGTGCTGGCAAAGCTGATCCGGCGTCTCAACGACGCGGTGCAGATCACCAGTGTCCTGGTCTCCCACGATGTGGAGGAGACGTCGGCCATCGCCGATCTGATCTATGTGATCTCAGGGGGTAAGGTGGTGGAACAGGGCACGCCGGATCAACTGTCGATATCCACATCCGATCAGGTGCGCCAGTTCATGCGGGGGTTGCCGGACGGACCCATGAGGTTCCATTATGAGGCTCCGCCTCTGGTGGAGGATCTGCTTGGATCCGGGAGGAAGCCCTGATGCTGGACGCGCTGGCCCGGTTTGGGCACCATGGCATGGCGGCGCTGGAGCGCTTCGGACGTGCTCATCTGCTGTTCCTGCAGATTGTTGCCGGTATTACCAGCCTGCTGTCGCGACCAGGATTGCTGGTCACACAGACCTACTCCGTCGGGGTGCGCACCCTCGTTATCGTTACCGTTTCAGGCCTGTTTGTGGGCATGGTGCTGGGTCTGCAGGGCTACTACGTGCTCTCCCAGTTCGCAGCTGAGGACAGTCTCGGGGTGATGGTTGCTGCCTCGCTGGTGCGGGAGCTGGGGCCGGTGGTGACCGCGCTGCTGTTCGCCGGTCGGGCCGGTTCCGCGCTGACCGCCGAGATCGGTCTGATGAAGGCTACTGAGCAACTCTCCGGGCTGGAGATGATGGCGGTGGACCCGGTGCGCCGTATCCTCACTCCACGCTTCGTCGCCGGTCTGATCTCCATGCCTGTGTTGGCGGCCCTGTTCAGTGCCATCGGTGCTCTGGGCGGCTATTTTGTCGGGGTGGGACTGCTGGGTGTGGATGACGGTGCCTTCTGGAGTCAGATGCAGGCTAAGATCGACTGGAATGAGGATGTGATCAACGGGGTGATCAAAAGCCTGGTGTTCGGCCTGGTCTGCACCTGGATTGCCCTGTTTCAGGGTTACGATTCGGTACCGACCTCGGAAGGTGTGAGCCGGGCCACCACCCGCACTGTGGTCCATTCGGCGCTGGCGGTGCTGGTACTCGATTTTGTTTTAACGGCGATGATGTTTGGAGAGTGAATGATGAAGATTAGACAGGTCGAGATCGCCGTCGGCGCCTTTATGGCGGCGGGGCTGATTGCGCTCTTTTTTCTGGCCATGCAGGTGAGCAATCTGAGTGCCTTCACCACGGGTGAGGGTTACGAAGTCACTGCCCGTTTCGACAATATCGGTGGCCTGAAGGTGCGTTCGCCGGTGGCGATGGCGGGGGTTCGTCTCGGCCGGGTAGTGGGTATCCGCTATGATCAGGAGAGTTACGAAGCGCTGGTGACCCTGCGCATTGAATCCCAATACGATCAAATTCCTGACGATACTTTTGCCAAGATCTATACTTCTGGTTTATTGGGTGAGCAATATATCGGGCTCGACCCCGGCGGCAGCGAGGATATGTTGGCGGACGGTGGCGAGATCACCATGACTCAGTCCGCCCTGGTGCTGGAGGAGATTGTTGGTCAGTTTCTTTTCAGCAAGGCGGAAGAGAAGGGTCTTGAATAGGACGGGATCTGTGAACGAGGCGACCATTTTTCGTGAGGGCGCTTTTCACTTTCGGGTGGAGGGGGATTTGACCTTTTCCACTGCGCGGAGTCTGCTTGCCCAGTCGCAGGAGTTGTTCAACCCCTCTCAGGGGATCTCCATTGATCTTTCACATACCAAACGTACCGATAGCGCAGGTCTCGCGCTATTGCTGGAGTGGATGAAGCGTGCGCAGGATCATGGGGCGAGCCTGGAGGTCTCCGGCATGCCGCAGGCGCTGATTGCTATCGCAGGACTGTGTAATCTGGAAGACCTGCTGCTGACGGTGACCGCCAAGACGCCTTGAAAGCGTATCGACAGACGTGGACCAGTCCCCGATTTTTTTCACCCTCTTCCTGATATTTTCCGGTGCGGCGGTGCTGGCCACTGCCGCTCTGTTGGTGCGTCAGGCGCTGCTGATTTCGTATATCGTACTGGGTGCGTTGTTCGGCCCCTGGGGGCTGCATCTCATCGGCGACCCCGAGACAGTGAAGGAGATAGCCCATATCGGCATCATCTTCCTGTTGTTTCTGCTTGGTCTGGACCTGCAGCCGAAAGAGCTGTTGGGCATGGTGCGCAAGACCACGCTGGTTACGCTCATCAGCTCCCTCATTTTTGCATTCATCGGTGCGGTTCTGGCCTTTTCGTTTGGTTTCGACCCGATCGAGTGTCTTGTGATCGGTGGGGCGGTGACCTTCTCCAGCACTATTATCGGCCTGAAATTGCTGCCGACCACGGTGCTGCATCATCAACGTACCGGTGAGATCATCGTCAGCATCCTGTTGTTGCAGGATTTGCTGGCGATTGCCATGCTGCTGATGTTGCAGGGCGGCAGCAGCGAGATGAACCGGGCGCTGCACATCGTCCTGCTTTTGCTGGCCCTGCCGTTGATGGTTGGCGGCGGCTGGCTGGTTGCCCGGTTTATGCTCATACCCTTGATCCGGCGTTTCAGCAAGATCAAAGAGTATATCTTCCTGATGGCGATAGGCTGGTGTCTGGCCATGGCTGAACTGGCGGGTGTGCTGGGGCTGTCCCATGAGATCGGCGCCTTTATTGCCGGCATCTCGCTGGCGACCAGTCCAATAGCGATCTATATCGCTGAAAGCTTGAAACCGCTCCGGGATTTTTTTCTGATCCTCTTCTTTTTCTCTCTTGGGGCAGGTTTCAATCTGGAGATGTTGCCGGCAGTCGTGTTACCTGCACTACTGTTGGCGGGGCTGCTGCTGTTGATCAAACCCTGGGTCTTTCGTCGTCTGCTCTATCATGCCGGCGAGGATAACGAGCGGAGTCGTGAAGTGGGTTTTCGCCTGGGACAACTCAGTGAATTCTCCCTGCTTGTCGCGGTTCTGGCCTATGATCTGGGGGAGATCGGGGCAGAGGCTTCATATCTGATTCAGCTCAGCACCCTGTTTACTTTTCTGGTGTCGACCTATTACATCGTGCTGCGATTTTATACACCTATGGCCATTTCAGACCGCTTGCGGCGGGACTGATAAACTTGAAAGGGATGGGAAATTGAATGTGGGAGATCGTCGAGCGGGTCGAAATCATATTGGGTTTGATTGCATTGGCGCTGAGCCTGATATTTTGGTCGAGAAAAAAATCTGTCGATTGGCGGAATAAGAAGAACCGGGGTTATGTAGAACTGGAAACGACACAAGCTCAGACAGGGCTTGCGGTGCCGGACTGTTTCAATGACAGTTACAGTTCAAGAATGGCCACGTCCAAGAGTGATATGAAAGTGGTTCTGGAGTTAAGGCGCGCCTCTTTTAGCGGTAAGGTGATTGTCCCCGACAGGACCTATTGGGCCTGCCAGCGTCTTAATGCCTATGCAATGAAGGTCGTTTTCGATTTCACCGGGACGCCGATAGGATATTGGGGGGTGGTGCCGGTGGCGGAGGAGACCTACCACAGTTTTCTCGACAACAAGATCTCCCATGAAGAGATTCTGACCCGGGATGCGTTGGGCTGGAGGTCGATTGATCGGGACAACGTCTATCTCTACATCATAGGTATCGCGGTGCCGCCGAAAGGTGAAAAGCGGAGTGATGAGGACCATCGGAATTCCGGCAAGGTAATGGGCGATCTGGTGGCGTTCGTCCTTTTTCTCCTGGCCCGATTGAAGGTGAAGGGGGTGTTTGTCTACCCCAGCACACAGAATGGGCTGCGTACCCTAAAACACTTGAAACGTTCGAAGCGTCTTAACCACTTCAAGTCACTCAGTACTGGGGTAAATATTGGCGGAAATGCAAAGCAGCCCCTCTATTTTGTTGAGGAACAGAATATCGAGCGGTTCAGAGGTGAACTGGATGGGCTGCTGTCGACGATCAAGGGGCTGCCCATCTGGGATGAACAGGAGAAAAATCGTTTTCTGCAACTGCTTGAGCCGATCTGACCGTGCCACGGCACTGGTGCTGCCCCTGGGCGTTTGGAGTGGAGATGGGTCTGGTTTTGGCTGAGGATCGCTCCATTCTCCCGTTTTGCCCCGATTTTCGTTATCATGCACGGTTTTTCCGCACAGCCGACAGATCCGGTAACAGAGTCGATGGATAAACTGATCATCAATGGTGGAGGTCCCCTGGACGGTGAAGTCCGTATCGCAGGGGCCAAGAACGCGGCGCTGCCCATTCTGGCGGCGACGCTGCTGGCCGATGGGCCGATGAGCGTCGGCAATGTACCGCATCTGCACGATATCACCACCACTATGGAGTTGCTGGGCGGTATGGGCATCACCCTGGTGGTGGATGAGAAGATGAGTATCGAGGTCGATACGAGCACCATCAAGGAGTTCTATGCGCCTTATGAGCTGGTCAAGACCATGCGTGCATCGATCCTGGTGCTGGGTCCCATGCTCAGTCGCTTTGGCCAGGCCGATGTCTCTCTGCCCGGAGGCTGCGCCATTGGATCCCGTCCGGTAAATCTGCATATCGACGGACTGCGGGCCATGGGGGCGGACATAGATGTTGAGCAAGGCTATATTCGTGCCCGTGCGAAACGCCTGCATGGTGCGCGTATCGTCATGGACATGGTTTCCGTGACCGGCACAGAGAACCTGATGATGGCGGCGACCCTGGCCGACGGCACCTCGTTGATCGAGAATGCCGCGCGGGAGCCTGAAGTGGTGGATCTGGCGAACTGTCTGAACAAGATGGGCGCCAAGGTGAGCGGTGCAGGCACCTCCACCATCACCATTGAGGGTGTGGAGAAGCTCGTCGGCACCCATTACGATGTGCTGCCTGATCGTATTGAAACCGGTACCTACCTGGTGGCGGCTGCGATGACGGGTGGACGGGTAAAGGTGCGGGACACCTGCCCCGATCTGCTGGATGCAGTGACTCAGAAGCTGCGCGAGGCGGGTGCTGATATCGAGGTTGGCAAGGACTGGATGACGCTGGATATGCATGGTCGGCGGCCCAAGGCGGTAGACGTGCATACCGCACCCTATCCCGCGTTCCCCACCGATATGCAGGCCCAGTTCACCGCGCTGAATTCAGTGGCAGAGGGGGTGGGAACCGTCACGGAGACCGTTTTTGAGAATCGTTTCATGCATGTGCAGGAGCTGCAGCGCATGGGCGCCAGGATTCGCCTTGAGGGCAATACGGCCATCTGTACCGGGGTTGAACGCCTGACCGGCGCGCCGGTGATGGCTACCGACCTGCGCGCTTCCGCCAGTCTGGTGCTGGCTGCACTGGTGGCGGATGGTGAGACGCTGGTGGATCGTATCTACCATATCGATCGTGGTTACCAGAATATTGAAGAGAAACTCTCCGGACTGGGTGGCGAGATCCGGCGTATACCCAGTTGATGGTGTCAGGAAACGAAAATGAAAAGCATGAAATTTGACGTACCTGTCACTATCGCACTCTCCAAGGGACGTATCTTCAAACAGAGTCTGCCCTTGCTGGCGTATGCCGGTATTGAGCCGCTGGACGATCCGGAGACCAGTCGCAAGCTGATTCTGGACACCAATCACGAACAGGTGAAACTGGTGATTATCCGCGCCACCGACGTACCGACTTATGTCCAGTACGGGGCGGCGGATCTGGGCGTGGCAGGCAAGGATGTCTTGCTGGAACATGGTGGCGAGGGGCTCTATGAACCCCTCGATCTGAAGATCGCCCGCTGCCGTATGATGACTGCCGGTTTCAAGGACGCAGTGGCCGACAGGCCGGGACGTCTGCGAGTCGCCACCAAATATGTGAAGAGCGCCCAGCGCTACTACGCTTCGCTGGGGCAGCAGGTGGAGATCATCAAACTCTACGGCTCCATGGAGCTTGCGCCTATCGTCGGCCTGGCGGATCTGATCGTCGATCTGGTTGAGAGCGGCAACACGCTGAAAGCCAATGGACTGGTGCCGCTGGAACATATCGCCGATATCAGTTCCCGCTTGATCATCAACAAGGCTGCCTGGAAGATGAAACACGCCACGATGATGGCGCTGAAAGAGGCGATAGCTGAGGTGGTGGAGCGTGATGCCGCAGGAGAACGTAGGCCCGATCAAGCGTAGCGGATCGGGCGTTTCGAAAAAAGGCGTTGCCGGTTCCGCTGCGCTTGAACCGGCCTACTTCTTCGTGTTCCAAAAACATGTAGGGATCAGATCCATGGCCGACATTCGCATACTGAACACCGCCGATGAGGGTTTCCAGTCGCAGCTGGATGCGCTGTTGGCCTGGGAGTCGGTATCAGACAAGGCGGTGAACGACACTGTCAATAATATCATCGACGAGATTCGTAGGCGTGGAGATGCGGCACTGGTCGATTTTACCAACCGCTTCGACCGCTGGCAGGCTGAGAGCCCGGCGCATCTGGAGATCTCGCTGGAACGGCTGGAGCAGGCCTGGCGGCAGATCCCACAGGCGCAGCAGCAGGCGCTGCAGGTTGCTGCAGGCCGGGTGCGTGCCTACGCCGAACATCAGAAGATGGAGTCCTGGTCCTATACCGAGGCGGACGGCACACTGTTGGGGCAACAGGTGACCCCGCTGGAGCGGGTCGGACTCTATGTGCCTGGTGGCAAGGCGGCCTACCCCTCCTCAGTGTTGATGAATGCCATACCCGCCAAGGTGGCCGGTGTCCCGGAGCTGATCATGGTGGTGCCGACGCCGGGTGGTGAGCTGAATGAACTGGTGTTGGCGGCAGCCCACGTCTCCGGTGTGGACCGGGTCTTCGCCGTTGGCGGCGCCCAGGCGGTGGCTGCGCTGGCCTACGGCACAGACTCGGTGCCGCCGGTGGACAAGATTGTCGGCCCAGGCAACATCTATGTCGCTACCGCCAAGCGGGCGGTATTCGGCCAGGTCGGCATCGATATGGTGGCCGGACCTTCTGAAATTCTGGTGGTCTGTGACGGCAAGACCGATCCTGACTGGATCGCCATGGATCTCTTCTCCCAGGCGGAACACGATGAGGATGCCCAGTCGATCCTGCTCTGCCCGGATGCCGACTACATCGCCCAAGTGGCGGCGAGCATCGATAAACTGTTGCCCACCATGGAGCGCCGGGAGATCATCGCCACCGCACTGCGGGTGCGCGGCGCGCTGATCCAGACTCGTGATATGGATGAGGCGGTGGAGGTGGCGAATTTCATCGCACCTGAGCATCTTGAGCTGTCGGTGGAGGATCCGCAAGCGATGGCAAAGCGGATTCGCCATGCCGGGGCGATCTTCATGGGACGCTATACCGCCGAGGCGATGGGCGATTACTGCGCAGGTCCCAACCATGTGCTGCCCACCTCCCGCACAGCGCGCTTCTCTTCTCCTTTGGGGGTGTATGACTTTCAGAAGCGCTCCAGCCTGATTTTTGCCTCGGCCGCAGGGGCGGTGACCATGGCGGAGACCGCCTCGGTGCTGGCTCGTGGCGAGGGGCTAACGGCCCATGCGCGCTCCGCAGAGTATCGCGGGAAAAAATGATGGTGTCAGTAGTCACACGTTCAGTGATTACTTGTCCACAGTGTGGGCATCGTGCCGAAGAGGAGATGCCGACAGATGCCTGTCAGTGGTATTACGAATGCGCCGGTTGTGGTGAACTGCTGCGGCCAAAGCCGGGGGATTGCTGCGTTTTCTGCTCCTACGGCAGCGTGCCCTGTCCGCCGGTTCAGCAAGAGGGTGGTTGCTGTGGGGCTGGATTATAGGCGGTGTGGCTGGCAGTTTAGCTGAATATCCCGACAGAGTAAGCGATGAGCGATAACGAAAAACTGAAGCAGTGGGTGCGCCCCGAGATCCGCGCGCTCTCCGCCTATCATGTGCCGGATCCCGGTGACATGATCAAGCTCGATGCCATGGAGAATCCCTACACCTGGCCGGATGGGTTGCGCCGGGAGTGGCTCGACCTGCTGGCGGGGGTGGATGTAAACCGATACCCCGACCCTCAGGCTTCCGACCTGAAGGCGCGGCTGCGGGTTTCGATGTCGGTTCCCGAGGGCGCGGATATCATCCTCGGTAACGGTTCCGATGAGCTGATCCAGATGCTGGCGATGAGTGTTGCGGCCCCCGGCCGGACAGTGTTGTCGGTGGACCCCGGATTTGTCATGTACCGCATGATCGCCACCTTCTGTGGTATGCGTTATGCGGGGGTGTCCCTCAACGGCGATGACTTCAGTCTCGATCTGGAAACCCTGCTGGCGGCTATCGAAAAAGAGCAGCCGGCGCTGATCTTTCTTGCCTATCCGAACAATCCTACCGGCAACCTGTTTGACAAAAACGCCATCCAGGATGTTATCGAGGCAGCCCCTGGTCTGGTAGTGGTCGACGAGGCCTACGCACCTTTTACCAATGAGAGCTTCATGGCTCGCCTGGGCGAGTTCGACAATCTGCTGGTAATGCGCACCGTATCCAAAATGGGGTTGGCGGGTCTGCGGCTGGGATTGCTGGCGGGTCCGGCAGACTGGTTAGGAGAGGTGGAAAAGACTCGTCTGCCCTACAACATCAATGTGCTGACCCAGGTCAGTGCTGAATTTGCCTTGGCCCACCAGCCGGTGCTCGATGAGCAGACCTTTGCCGTCCGTGAGGCGCGTGGGCAACTGTTTGCCGAACTCGACGGGATGGAGGGTGTGACCCCCTATCCATCCGATGCCAACTTCATCCTGCTGCGCGTTCCGCAGGGCAGGGCGCTCTCCCTGTTTGAGGATCTGAAGGGGAGAGGCGTGTTGGTTAAGAATCTGCATGGCGCCCACCCGCTATTGGAGGACTGCCTGCGGGTCACCGTGGGGACTCCGAGTGAGAACTCGGCCTTTCTTTCTGCGATTTCCGCATTACTTTGACGTATATCATTTGAAGCTTTCTTGGGCTGAAGTATTTTCCCTTGGACGACTAAGGGATTACCCGGATCAACATCCCCAACTGGCCAAAAAGAATAACTCCTGAAGTCCGTAGTTTGGAGGAGCCTCAAATGAAAAAATATGTCCTATCGCTTGCTCTATTGGTAAGTGTATCTCTCTCAGTACCGGTCGAAGCGACCAACGGTTACTGGACCCATGGTTATGGGCCAAAGTCAAAGTCGATGGCCGGCGCCTGTGTGGCTATGGCCTTTGGCGCCATGTGCGCGGCAAGCAATCCGGCCTCCCTGGCGGTGGTCGGTAACCGTATTGAAGTGGGTGCCTCACTGTTTGCCCCCAAACGGGGTTATACCGCTGATGCCAATCTCCCTCCGGGAATGGCGCCCATCGAGCCGGGGAAGGTTGAAAGTGAAAACGATCTCTTTCTCATTCCCCATTTCGCAGCCAATTATATGTTGGATGAGGTCAGCTCCATTGGCATTGCCATAGGTGGCAATGGTGGTATGAATACCGAGTACGACAGGGCGGTGTTTGCACGTTTCAACCCGACGGGTGATCCCCAGTTTGATGCATCGAGTCCCACCGGCATCGACCTGAAGCAGATGTTCATCGGCATCAGTTATTCGCGTTTGCTGAATGAGCAGCACTCGATCGGCATCACACCGATCCTTTCGATTCAGTCTTTCTCGGCTACCGGGCTGGAGCCCTTTAAGCTGATGTCTGAATCGCCTGACCATGTTACCGGTAATGGCACCGATGTCTCTTACGGCGGTGGGCTGCGAGTGGGCTGGCTGTGGCAATTCGACGAACAGTTGAAGATTGGCGCATCCTACCAGACCAAGATGTGGATGAGCAATTTCGACAAATACAAAGGTCTGTTTGCGGAACAGGGCAACTTTGATATTCCCGCCAATTTTGATCTGGGTTTCTCCTACATATTTTTACCGGACTGGACCTTCTCCTTCGATTTTCAGCGCATCCTCTTCTCCGACGTCAATGCGATCGGCAACTCCTCTGTCGGTCCGGTTCCGCCGCTGATGGGGTCGGATGAGGGTTACGGATTCGGCTGGGATGACATGAACGTCTACAAATTTGGCCTGCAGTGGCTCTACAGTCAAGATCTGACGCTCCGGGCAGGTTTCAGCCAGGCATCCAAGCCTTTCGAGAACCAACAGGCGCTCTTCAACCTCCTGGCGCCCGCCGTGGTTCGACAGCACTACACTGCCGGTTTTGGCTGGAAACTGGAGAGCGAAAGTGAGATCAATGTCTCCTTCATGTACGCGCCGGAAGAGAGTGTGGGTGGTACGAGCGAAATGACCGGCCCCCAGACAGGCGAGATATGGATGAGCCAGTGGGAGATAGAGCTGGGTTGGGCTACCAGTTTCTAGATAAAGAAGGTGACAGGTTACAGGTGACAGGTATCAGGATCGTTTTGATTTTCCCTCCCCGCGGGGAGGGAGCCATTCTGTAGTCTTGTAGGCAGGTTCAAGCGTAGCGGAACCGGCAACCTCAATCGCTCATCAAAGCCCGAATGCCCGATCCGCTACGCTTGATCGGGCCTACGCGCCTTCAAATAGAAAAAGAGCTTGCATCCGGTAGCACCTGTCACCTTTTTACCCAGTTCCCAGAGGGACACCCCAGAGCCTTCTATGTATAATCCGACGCGTTCGCGGCGTGATTTGCACCGGGTCGTATCTGCAAATCCGCTTTGTACGGATGCACCTGTAGAGAAAGTAAAATAACTATGTGCGGTATTGCCGGCTTCGTCCTTAATAACCCCGTCGAATCCCCCCAGGCCCTGCTGAAGCAGATGGCGGATCAGATCGTCTATCGCGGTCCTGACGATGAGGGGTTCTACGCCACCGACAGCGGAGACGGGCGCTACAGCGTCGGGCTTGCCCACCGACGCCTCTCCATCATCGACCTCGGTGGCGGACATCAGCCGATGGCCAATCACCGCGCTACCACCCAGGTGGTCTTCAACGGCGAGATTTACAACTACCGGGAGCTGCGGGGGGAGCTGGAGTCCAAGGGTTACGTTTTCCACACCACCTCTGATACCGAGTCCCTGCTCGCCGCCTATGATGAGTGGGGCGAGAACTGCGTCGACAAGCTGGAGGGCATGTTCGCCTTCGCCCTCTGGGACGAGGAGCGCCAGCAGCTCTTTATCGCCCGGGATCGTTTCGGCAAGAAGCCCTTCTACTTCTGGCGCAGGGGGGACGAGTTTATTTTCGGCTCTGAGATCAAGAACCTGCTGGTGCATGAACGGGTGGCCCGGGAGGTTGACCGGAGCGCAGTCTGGGACTATCTGGCCTACCGCTATGTGCCTTGGCCCCGTACCCTGTTTCAGGGGATCGAAAAGCTGCCGCCTGGCGCATGCGCAGTGTGGAAAAATGGTGAACTCGCGGTGCGCCGCTACTATACGCCCCCGGATCGCGATCCCCGCCACTCCACTGTCGCAGTGGCAGACCCGGTGGCTGGTTTCATGCGGGAACTGGATAAGGCAGTGGAGAGCCGCATGGTGGCGGATGTGCCCTTCGGCGCCTTTCTTTCCGGCGGCATCGACTCATCCGCTATCGTGGGGTTGATGAGCCGGCACAGCAACGAGCCGATCAAAACCTTCTCCGTGGGTTTTCAGGAGTCTACCTACAGTGAATTGGGTTATGCCAAGAATATCGCCGATCAGTTCAATACCGACCACCATGAACTGACGGTCTCCCAGGCCCACCTGATGGACGAGTTGCCCAAGCTGGTGCGCTTTCGTGATGCGCCGGTGGCCGAGCCCTCTGATATCCCCATCTACCTGCTGTCGCTGGAGGCGCGCAAGACGGTGAAGATGGTGCTCACCGGCGAGGGCAGTGACGAGTTTCTGGGGGGTTATCCCAAGCACGGTTTCGATCGTTATGCGGAGTATTACCGTTATGTGCCTGACTTGCTGCAGGCGCCGATCAACAGTCTGGTCAACGCATTACCCTACAAGTTTCGCCGGGTTAAGACCGCCGTCGCCAACCTGAGCCTGAAACAGTGGGAGGAGCGCATGCCGCGCTGGTTCGGTGCGCTCAACTGGCGCGACAGGGAGGCCCTGGCTGCCTTCCGTGTCGACGGTTACCAGGGTTTCGAGGGACCGCCCTATGACGTTGCGCCCGACAACAGCAACTTGCGCAGAATCCTCTATTTCGACCAGACCAGTTGGCTGCCGGACAACCTGCTGGAGCGGGGCGACCGCATGACCATGGCCGCCTCACTGGAGGCGCGCATGCCTTTCATGGATCACAATCTTGCGGCCTACATCTCCTCCCTGCCGGACGACTGCCGCATTCGTAACGGCAGTACCAAGTGGATGCTGCGGGAGGGCATGAAGCAGATCCTGCCGGAGTCGATTCTGGAGAGGCCCAAGGTGGGGTTCCGGGTGCCGGTGAACGAGTGGTTTCAAGGTCCGATGAGGGACTACCTCTGCGACCATATCCTAAGTGCCGACTCCCGTACCGCGGCCTACTTCAATCGACCGGTATTGGAGCGTTACGTCAACGATCACGTCAATGGTGTGCAGAACCACGAAAAACTGCTCTGGGCGCTGCTCAACCTTGAGATATGGCACCGGGAATACGGGATGTCGGCATGAGCTCCCTGGCCTGGAAGATCAACCGCATCAAGGCGATGGGCCCGGCGGAGATCCTCTTCCGGGTCGGCCGGGTGATCCAGGGAAAGTTGGAGCGCCGACGCATCGACGGCGGTTGGCAGCCCCGTCCCAAGCAGCCGGTCAGCGGTCGTGAGTCACTGTTTCAGGGAGATCCACAAACGATTATCGCACAGTGGCAGAGTGCCTACGGTGACCAATTCGGCGGTTACGAGGCACTGCTTAGCGGTGAGGTCGATATCTTCGGCCACCACAAGGTCAGCGTGCTGGGGGATTTCAACTGGCATCAGGATCCCGAGTCCGGCATAGTCGCGCCGCTGATCTACGGCAAAGGGATCGATTACCGGGACAACGACCGGGTGGGTAACTGCAAAACTCTCTGGGAGGTGGCCCGTCATCCCCACCTGGTGCCCCTCTCCGTGGCCTATGCTGCCACTGGGGATGCCCGTTATGCCGATCTGGCGGTGGGCCAGATCGACAGTTGGATCGAGCAGAACCCCTTCGGTCTCGGCGTACACTGGTGCAGCACCCTGGAGGTAGCCCTGCGCCTGGTGGCCTGGGCCTTCGTCCACAGCCTGCTCTCTCTGCGTGATGCAAAGGGGCTCTTTGGACAAGCGAAGGATCCCGCCGCGCTGGGGCTGGCTATCTACCAGCACGCCCACTTTATTCGACACTACCTCTCCCGTCACTCTTCCGCCAACAACCATCTGATCGGTGAATTGACCGGCCTCTGGGTCGGGTGCAACGTCTTCGATCTGGGCGATGAGGGTGAGATCTGGGCTGCGCAGGCAAAGCAGGAGCTTGAAGCCGAGGCGGTGAAACAGGTCTTCGAGGACGGGGTAAACCGGGAGCAGGCCAACTACTATCACCTCTGGGTGATGGAGTACCTCTTGCTCAACCGGCTGGTGGGGGAGCGTTACGGCAACCCCTTCAGCGACACCTTCTGTTCCCGGGTGGTGGCGATGGAGCGCTTCATCAGTGCCCTGCGCCCGGCGGGTGGGACCGTGCCACAGATAGGCGACTCTGATGACGGCGTGGTGGTGCGTTTTGAGCCGCAGGATCCGACAGACCCCTATCGAGACGTCTGCTGTGCCATTCGCACGGTGACCGGCCAAGGCTGCAGTGGCGACAAGCTCCCGCAAAAGGCCTTCTGGTACGCCCTGATGGCGGGCAGTGAGGATGAGGGCAGTGTCCAGGCAGCGGAAGATCATGCAGCGCCGGGTGGTCTGCTCTTCTCCGACGGTGGTTATGCGGTGTTGAAGGGCAATGGTGCCCACGTCATTTTTGACGCCGGACCCTTGGGCTATCCCTCCATCGCGGCTCATGGCCACGCTGACGCCAACAGCCTGCTGCTGGCCCTCGATGGCCGCTGGTGGCTGGTGGATCCCGGCACCTACTGCTACCACACCCAGCCCGACTGGCGGGACTACTTTCGCAGCACCGCCGCCCACAATACGGTGGAGATCAACGGCCACGACCAATCCCAGATCGGCGGCGCCTTTCTCTGGTTGCAGCACTCCCGGCAGCACCTGGAAGGGCTGGAGATGACAGACTCTTTCAGTCGCATGAGTGTGGCGGGCAGTGTTACCGGATATGCCGATCGGAGTGTGCGCCACCAGCGCCGGGTGACCTTGGTGGCGGAGCAGCGGCAGTTGCGGGTTGAGGATGAGATTCATGCCGATGCCGTCACAGCGGTGCGGCTCTTTTTCCACTTTCATCCCGATGTGACACTGCAGGCGGGGGATGCCCCCCAGCAGTTTCTGGCCCGTATGCAGGGTGTGGGGGAGACGCTGAAGATTCAAGGCGATCCCGCCCTGCAGTGGCGAATCCACCGTGGTGAGGAGCAGCCCCATCTGGGTTGGTATTCCGAGAGCTTGGGTAGTCGGCAGCCCATCGACGTTTTGGTGGGTACCCTTCAGGCGGAACCCGGTGAACGCTTCAGCTGCGAGTTCACCTGGTAGTCCGATCCCGTCTGTGGATCAATCCAGGCATTTCCGTGAATCAACCGGCACAGCTGATACTCACAGTTGACTACGAGGTCTTTGGCGACGGTTCCGGACAGCCCCGTCCTTGCGTACTGGGGTCGACGGAACGTATCCTCGCCATTGCCGAATCCCGTGGTGTACCGCTGACCCTGTTTGTGGAGGCGCTGGAGTTTGCCGCCATGGAGCGGGAGCCTGCCTGTCACGCCCAAAGTGATGCGGTGAGACTGCAGCTGACAGAGGCTCTGGCCAGAGGTCACGACCTGCAACTCCACCTGCATCCCCAATGGTGGGACGCAAAACTCGATCCAGCGGGGAGTTGGCAACTCGATCTCTCGCGCTGGCGCATTGGTGATCTCCCATTCCAGGAGGTGGCCGGTCTGCTGGAACAGGGCAAGGTATGGCTGGAGGAGTTGGGTCGCCAGCAGCGTCCCGACTATCGCTGTATCGCCTTTCGCGCCGGGGGGTGGTGCATCCAGCCGTCTGCCCTGGTGCTGGCGGCTCTGTCGGATCAGGGTATTCTCATCGATTCCTCAGTGGCTCCGGGGCTGCGCAACGCCACTGCCGGGGAGTGGAGCGATTTCCGTGATGTCCCTGATCTGCCTTTCTGGAATGCGGATCAGGATCTCGCTGCTCCGGTCTCCCGTGGCGTGTGGGAGTTCCCCATTCTCACGGGCCGGGTGGCCCGCATGGATCATCTGAAGGCCTTGCGCAAGGCTGGATTGGCAGAGGGCTGCCAGGGTTCCTACCGGGGGCCGGGTGGGATCGCTGCCAGGATATTAGGCCGGCTCAGCCGGTTGCGGCAACTCGGGATGGTGATGCTCGATTTCTCCACGCTACCGGCACCGCAGCTGATTGAGATCACCCGTCAGTGGTGTGAGCATTTTGCCGGGGGGCCGGTGTCGCTGCCGCTGGCGGCCATTGGACACAGTAAGAACTTTACCGCCAGCTCGGAGCGGGCTCTGACGGAGTATCTCGACTGGATAAACGGGCAGGGGATCGTCGGTACTACCTACCCGGATGCCCTGGAATCGATCAGCAGCGGTTGATTGTCCGGTTTTATCGCTGCCATCGTACGAGTTCTCGCGATTCAGGCTCAATCCACAGCCGGGTTTTGTCTGTTATCTCAGCGGGTGGAGGGTGGGCGTTCCTGGGATATCACGTCGACCGCAAATTCGGCATTACCTCTCCAACCTTTGACCTTCAAGACCGATCCCGGTGGCTCATTGGCGATAAGCTGCATCAATTCATGAGAGTTGTGGGGCCTGACCTCGTTGACCTCGGTGATAACGTCGCCGGGACGCATGTCGGCCAGGCTCCCAGGGCCATCCTCGAGTACGCCTGTGATCAGAATGCCTTCTACGGCATGCAGGCCAAACGCCTCCGCCAGCTTTTCGGTCACATCCTGTCCCTGTATGCCCAGCCAGCCGCGCACCACCTGGCCGCTTGCAATCAGCTGGCGCATGATTCCTTCAGCCAGATCGAAGGGGATGGCGAAACCTATGCCCTGAGAGCCGCCGCTCTTGGAGAAGATAGCGGTATTGATGCCGATCAGCTCGCCGTGGGCGTTGATCAAGGCGCCGCCTGAGTTGCCGGGATTGATGGCCGCATCCGTCTGGATGAAATTTTCAAAGGTGTTGATACCAAGGTGGGTGCGGCCGGTGGCGCTGACGATTCCCATGGTGACGGTCTGACCGACGCCAAAGGGGTTGCCGATGGCGAGCACAACGTCGCCCACCCTTTGTGTATCGGAGTTGCCGATGGGTATCGCCGGCAGGTTTGGTTCATCGTCTATCTTCAATACCGCCACATCCGACTCTTCATCGCTGCCGATCAGGCTGACGTTGACGCTGTGGCCATTGGCGAGTACGACCTTTATCTCATCGGCGCCGTCGATAACGTGATGGTTGGTCAGCAGATAGCCGTCCTCTGTAATGATGACGCCGGAACCCAGGCTGGTATCGCGCCGCTGCCGGATCTTTTCCGGCAGAGAGTCGCCAAACAGGTGTTGCAGTATCGGATCCCTGAAGCGCAATGTCTGGCGTTCAGTGGTAATCGTGGCGGTAAAGATATTGACTACGGAGGGCGCGGCAACGGAGACTGCGTCTGCGTACGAGAAAGGTCCCGGTTGCCTGGTGATCTGTTCTCCACCGTCTGATCTGTTGAGCGCTGGTTCCGGCGGCTTGTTATCGTGCAGCAGTCCCGGTACCAGGAAGAGAATGACGACTGCGGCTGCAATGCCGGCAGTTACCGAGGTGAGCAGAAATGAGAGGAGTTTTCCGATTCGCATAGTGAGGGTAACCTAACATGTCATCAGTTCAACTGTCAGGACGTGATAATAATGATCAACATCCACTCGCTCGAAACTTACTGCAATGACTGCCTGAATGCTGACGGCTTCGATGACTACTGTCCCAATGGATTGCAGGTGGAGGCGGTTTCAGAGGTGAAGCGGTTGATGGCGGGTGTTACGGCGAGCCAGGCTCTGATCGATGCCGCCGTCGACTGGAAGGCTGATGCCTTGTTGGTGCATCATGGTTTTTTCTGGAAAGGAGAGTCCGCACAGATCAGAGGCATGAAGGGGCGTCGAATCAGCGCCCTGATCAAAGGCGGGATCAACCTGCTGGTATATCATCTGCCGCTGGATGCGCATCCGGTGTGGGGTAACAATCGTCAGTTGGCGGAGCGGTTGGCCTTTCCAAATCCAAAGGTGACTGAAGCGGGGAGTGGACTGCTATGGCGTTGTGACCTGGAGGCTCCGCTACAGACGGTAGAGTTACAGCGGCACTTGCAGGAGGTGCTGGGCCGGGTTCCCCTGCATATCGACTCTGGTGGTGGTGCAATTCAAAGCGTGGGTTGGTGTACCGGAGGCGCTCAGGGTTTCATCGAAGCGGCGGCAGATCTTAATCTCGATGCCTATATCTCAGGTGAAATATCGGAAACCACAGTGCATGTTGCCAGAGAGCGGGGCATACACTATTTTGCTGCTGGACATCATGCCACAGAGCGTTATGGCGTACAGGCATTGGCTGAGCACCTGGCGGAAAGATTCTCACTGGATTGTCGTTTTGTCGATATCGATAATCCTGCTTAGAGACGGTTGCTTTTGATCTGGGGCGATAATGAGGAGAAAAACCCCAGTCAGTCTTGACCTGTTGATAAGCTTGGGGGAGAATGCGCGGTCAATTTAGGGGTTTTTAAGTATATTCTAATGTCCTGAACGGCTAGGGTCGTTGCACATGATTAAAAATGTGTCGATCTGTCCAGAAAATCGGGGAGTCTGAAAGATATGAGCGCAGATGGCGTTGATTTGAAAAGGCGGCGTACTTTAACGTTAGCCACCAGTGCGGTCGGTGCGGTTGGCGCCGGATTCGTTGTGTACCCTTTCCTGGCGGCCTGGGCCCCCAGTGAAAAAGCCAAGGCGGCAGGTGCGCCGGTCGAGGCCAACATCGGCAAACTGGAACCGGGGCAGATGATGCGCGTCAAATGGCGCGGCAAACCCGTCTGGATCGTGTTTCGTACCGAGCAGAACCTGAAGGATCTGCCGACTCTGGATGCTGAGTTGCAGGATCCCGCTTCTGACGATACCGGTCAGCAGCCTGACTACTGCAAGAACCCCGTCCGCTCCATTAAGGAGAAATATCTGGTGGCGGTCGGTATCTGCACCCACTTGGGTTGCTCACCCACCTATCGTCCTGAAGTGGCCCCTGCCGATCTGGGTCCCGGGTGGAAGGGCGGGTTTTTCTGCCCTTGTCACGGTTCCCGATTCGATCTTGCCGGCCGCGTCTACGCAGGCGTACCGGCGCCGAAGAACCTGGAGATTCCCCCTTACCAATATCTTACCGATACCAGGATACTGATCGGTGCTGATGGAGGTGCTTCCTGATGAGCATGATGCAGAACTTCGTCGGCTGGATCGACGATCGCTTTCCGATGACCAAGGTGTGGAACGAGCACCTGGCGCAATACTACGCACCGAAGAACTTCAACTTCTGGTACTTCATGGGTTCACTGGCGATGCTGGTGCTGGTGCTGCAGATCTTCACCGGTGTCTGGCTGGCGATGAGCTACAAACCCGATGCTGAGATGGCCTTCGGTTCAGTCGAGTACATCATGCGCGACGTGGACTGGGGTTGGTTGATACGCTACATGCATTCCACCGGCGCATCGGCATTCTTTATCGTCATCTACCTGCACATGTTCCGCGGGTTGATGTACGGTTCTCACCGCAAGCCGCGTGAGTTGTTGTGGATCATCGGTGTAATCATCTATCTGGCGATGATGGCTACAGCCTTCATGGGTTATCTGCTGCCTTGGGGGCAGATGTCCTACTGGGGGGCGCAGGTTATCGTCAACCTGTTCTCGGCGGTGCCGGTGATCGGGCCTGATCTGGGTGTCTGGATTCGTGGTGACTACGTCATCTCGGACGCCACCCTGAACCGCTTCTTTGCCCTGCACTTCCTGCTGCCGTTCGTATTGGCAGCACTGGTCTTCGTGCATATCGTGGCCCTGCATAAGGTGGGTTCCAACAACCCTGATGGCATCGAGATCAAGAAGGGACCCAAAGGCAACAAGTGGAGCGATACCGCGCCAGCTGACGGCGTCCCCTTCCACCCCTACTACAGTGTAAAAGACATTGCAGGCATTGCGGGTTTCCTCTTTCTGTTTGCGGCAGTTGTCTTCTTCGCGCCGGAGATGGGGGGTTACTTCATTGAGCACCCCAACTTTGAGCCGGCCAATCCGCTGAAGACGCCTGACCACATCGCGCCAGTCTGGTACTTCACGCCCTTCTACGCGATTCTGCGGGCGGTGCCTTCGATTATGGGTTCAGCCTTTCCGGGTGTTGTTGCCATGTTCGCCTCCATCCTGGTGATGTTTTTCCTGCCCTGGCTGGATCGCAGTCCGGTCAAGTCGATACGCTACAAAGGGACGCTCTACAAGGTGGTGCTCGGACTATTCGTGGTGGACTTTATCGTGCTCGGCTTCCTGGGTACCCAGCCGACCACTGATCTCTACAAGTTAATGGCACAGATCGGCACTACCTATTACTTCGCATTCTTCCTGCTGATGCCGTTCTACAGCACAATGGATAAAACCAAGCCAGTTCCTGAGAGGGTGACCGAATGAAAAAGCTGATCTCTGCATTTTTATTGGCCGTGGTGCCTGCACTGGGAATGGCTGCTGGTGGTGCCCACCTGGACCACGCCGACGTTGACATGTCCGACCAGGCTTCGCTGCAGCGGGGCGCCAAGGTCTTCATGAACTACTGCCTGAGTTGTCACTCAGCCAAGTACCAGCGCTATAATCGAATGGCGAAGGACCTGGGTCTGACCGAGCAGGAGGTGAAGGAGAATCTGATGTTCACCACCGACAAGATCGGTGACACCATGAACATCGCCATGTCCGCCGATCAGGCTGAAGAGTGGTTCGGAACTGCACCGCCAGACCTGAGCGTGATTGCCCGGGCGCGTGGTGTGGACTGGCTCTACACCTACTTTCGCAGCTTCTATCAGGACGACGCACGTCCTTTCGGTGTGAACAACATCGTCTTTCCGGACGTCGGCATGCCCCATGTCTTGTGGGAGTTGCAAGGTCCTCAGAAGGCTGTGTTCAAGACTGAGAAGGATGCTGCCGGTAACGATGCCCAGGTGTTCGACCACTTCGAACAGATTACTCCGGGAACGATGAGTCCAGAAGAGTACGATGGCACTGCCCGTGACCTGACTGCATTTCTGAGCTATGTCGGTGAGCCGATTCAGATGGAGCGTCAACGTTTGGGTAAGTGGGTACTCCTCTTTATTGCGGTATTCTTCGTTATCGCTTACATGCTCAAGAAAGAGTACTGGAAAGACGTCCATTGATACGGCGATAGTCAATATCTGAAACACAGGGCGCACAGTTGATGTATACTGTGCGCCTTTTTTCGTTCGTTATTTTTTGTTTCCGGTTGATTCAAGTCCTGATGGGGCGGCTTCACCGGACAAGTTTGGAGAGGTATCAATGGCGGCGGTTGCTAACAAGCGTTCAGTAATGACCCTCTATTCGGACCCGCAGAATCCCTACTGTCACAGAGTAAGGATGGTGTTGGCCGAGAAGAACATCACGTTCGAGGTAAACGACATCGATCCACTCAATATGCCTGAAGCTTTGATGGAGCTTAATCCCTATGGCACATTGCCAACCCTGGTGGATCGGGACCTAAAGCTTTATGAGTCGCGTATTATCATGGAGTATCTGGACGAGCGTTTTCCACATCCGCCGTTGCTGCCGGTGGATCCGGTCTCCAGATCGACCTCGCGACTGCTGATGTATCGGGTCGATAACGATTGGTATAGCCAGTTGGATATCATCATGGCGGGCAAGAAGGATGCGGCCAAGGCGCGCAAGGAGTTGCGAGAGAGCCTGATTTCGACTGCGCCGGTGTTTGGCGCCAAGCCGTTCTTCATGAGCGATGATTTTACCCTGGTCGACTGCTCTATTGCGCCATTGCTTTGGCGTCTGCCGGTGTTGGGGATTGAGATTCCCCCATCCGCCAAGGGGCTGCACGAGTATGCGGCAAGACTCTTCGAGCGCGAGTCATTCGTCCAGTGCCTCTCTGAAGCGGAGCGGGAGATGCGCGGTTAACATCGTTCAGTATTGCTGCCAATGACTTCGAATAAGCCCTATATGATCCGGGCTCTCTATGATTGGCTGGTGGATAACGGAGAGACGCCCTACCTATTGGTCAATGCCGATGATCCGCAGGTTATGGTTCCTCGGAATTTTGTGGATGAGGGGCGAATGGTGCTGAATCTGAGTCCGTCCGCGGTGGTTGGGCTTGAACTGGGAAACGAGTGGATCAGTTTTAGCGCCCGTTTCAATGGTAGTCCGGAGGATGTCCATTTACCGCCGACGGCAGTGCTGGGGATTTACGGCAAGGAGAGCAACCGGGGTATGTTGTTTCCCGACGAGGCAGAAGCCGGTGTTGAACGCCCTGATGACGAGCCTGATCCGCCCGGTTCAGGTAACCGGCCTGCTCTCCGGGTGGTGAAATAACACTAGGGTCTGTTAACAGGTCCTGGCAACCTCGATTTCTTCTCTGGGTGACGAGCCTGTCTTGGCTATTGGCTAGTACGACTCGTCGCGCTCCTCGGTCTCGATATGCAGCAGCTCAAGCTGGTTGCCCAGCATTATGATATAGCCTGTCTGTCTGCCGCTCCCCTCCTGGCTGTAGTCGAACTCATAGAGTCTGCGGAATTTCAAACCTGCGCGTATCCATCTCACTCCAATTCGGCGTCGGGCGACGGTTTGATCGAGAAATTGCACGCCTTGAGCATTGCAGGCGGCACGGCTGATGCGGGTGGCTTTCTCTCTGACTTTGAGACTGTCGCGCCAGAACCAGATCAGCAGCAAAACAATCAGCAGTAAATTGAGTGTGGACGTCGACATACCTGGGGGCTAATACGATGGGCCAGATAGGGATTGTACAGGGAGATATCACCCGACTTGAAGTGGATGCCGTGGTCAATGCCGCAAACTCAACCCTGCTGGGTGGTGGAGGAGTGGATGGTGCAATTCACCGGGCGGCTGGCCCCGATCTGCTTGCCGCATGTCGGCCTCTCGGTGGCTGCCCGGCAGGTGAGGCGCGTATTACGCCCGGATTTCGATTGCCTGCCAAGTGGGTGATCCACGCAGTTGGGCCTGTCTGGCAGGGTGGAGAGAGGGGCGAGTCAGCGTTGCTGGCATCCTGCTACCTTGAATCACTTGCTGTGGCAAAAGCACAGGGTGCTGCCACGATTGCTTTTCCAGCGATCAGCACGGGTGCCTATGGCTACCCCAAGCAGCAGGCTGCCGAGATTGCCCTTGCGGCCATGAGAGAGTGGGTGGATGATTTTGAACAGATAATCGTCTGCTGTTTCAGTGCCGCAGATGCGGATCGATACCGTAAACTTTGCCGAGAATGTATTTGAAAGAGAACCGCCAATGATGTCCTGGTTAGATAAGATTCCACTACAAATGATTGTATTGCCAGCAGTCCTGCTGGCGTTGGCCCCATTCTATCCTGAGCCCCATCTATGGGAAAAACTCAAGATGCTGGTTGATGGCACGCTCTCCCGTCCCATCGATATATTTGATCTACTGATGCATGGAACCCCAATGCTGATTGTGGTGTTGAAGCTGATTCGCAGGACGCGGGGGACGGATGCGGCTGGCTGAGACGCTTGAAACCTTATTACGGTGGTCATCGCAAGCCGCAGGCCGGATCAAGCGTAGCGGAACCGGCATCGAGCGCCCGATCCGCTGCGCTTGATCAGGCCTACAGACGGTGGGCTTCGTAAGGAAGAGGTGAGCTGCCATCCCTGGCTGAGCATTTGAGTTCTTTTTAACCCCCGGTTCGGACCTCCTGTCCGGTCGTTCGCCGTACTGCGAAGGTCCACTGGGCCTTCGGTTACGGCTCACCCCACGAATTTTCCGCTCTGGAGGCGCTGGGCTTCCATCAGTTCCAGTTCACGGGAGCCGGAGATGACGACGTCGTGGCTTGGTACGAAGTCGAGTGTTGGGTCCAGCCGCTCGTAAGGCACGGCGTTCAGGATCACTTTCATGGCATTGAGCCTGGCCTGGTGTTTGTCGATGGAGCGAATAATGGTCCAGGGTGAGTGGGTTGTATTGGTGCGTTTTAACATCTCATACTTCTGGTTCGTGAACTCGTCCCATCGATCCTGGGCCTGGACGTCGATCTCGGATAGTTTCCACTGCCGCAGAGTGTCGGTCTTGCGACGTTCAAAACGGCGGGCCTGCTCTTCTTTGGTCACGGAAAAGTAGAGTTTCACCAGAATAGTGCCCTGGCGCACCAGATCCTTCTCAAAACCGGTTACGCCGATCATAAAATTCTCGTACTCGTCGGGCGTACAGAATCCGAAGATGGGTTCAACGATGGCGCGGTTGTACCAGCTGCGGTCGAAGAGTACGACCTCCCCTCCGCGGGGACACTGGGTCACGTATTTCTGGAAAAACCACTGGGTCTTCTGTTCATCAGTAGGTTTTCCGAGGGCGACGATACGGTAGTGTTTCTCGTTCATGTAGCGGGCAACACGACGTATGGTGCCGCCCTTGCCAGCTGCGTCTCTTCCCTCGAACAGAATGATAAAACGCGTGCCGGTGGACTCAAGATACTGCTGCATCTTGATCAGTTCAGCCTGATAGGGTTTTAGCTGCTCTTCACGGTTGAAGCGGCGAATGGCCTTCTTATTTTTCTTCTTTAAATTCGTGTTTTCTGATACTAGACGATCATGCTCCTGCAGTAGTTCATCAAGGCGGATAGACTGGTCATTGTAGATGATGTTTTCAGGATTCTGGACTTCATTCATGATCGTTGTCCTATTAGTCGTTGTGTCCAAACAAGACGAGTATAATATGCTTTTTCGCAACGGTTTGCCGTACTATCGGCAGGGTAGATGATCGGGGTCAAAAACGATAAGCCGAGTCAATCTGTTCCCGGGTCAGGATGCCCAAAATACGGTATGCGCCACGATGTTTTCTCCGTTCCACGAAGAGTGCTTCCGCGCCGCTCTCCTGAATTTTTTCGAGGGCTTCCTGCAGACTGGCCTGCATCGACACGCCGGCAAGCTGATAGCGCCGTGCCGGAATAGAGAGCAAGTCTATATTCTGCTCCTCTGACTCCTCCAAATATCGCGCAAGATCGAGGCCCCGCATCAGGATTGCGGGCTCATCCTCTTTGTTGATAACCAACCATTCCGTCGCCAATTTCAAGATTTGGCGGGCGGAATTACGATCCATCTCCCTGTCGCAGCGGAGAAAGTTGTTATTCATTACGCTGGCAACGCCAATGCGCCGCAGTGACTGCATCACCGGGTCGGTACGATAGTCGAGGCCACTCGATTTGAGGATGGTGATAAAAAGAGACTGTTTGCGGAAGAGTTCGCTGCTGGTGAGGCTGGCGACGACGATCACCAGCATGCCAGGCATCACGATCTGTGGGCTGAAGGTAAGTTCGACGATAGCGGTCAGGGCGGCAAGCGGCGCCTGCAGACTGGCGCCCATCATGGCGCCCATGCCGATCAGCGCGTAGAGGCCCGGATCTGAAACCTCCCCATCGATTAGAAGCCCGGCGAGTGGTGCGATAAAACCGCCGATGGCTGCGCCAATAAAGAGCGCAGGCCCGATCATGCCGCCAGGTATGCCCATGCCGATACTTGCAGAAGTGGCGAGCACCTTGGCAATAATCAGAACCAACAGCAGTTCAATAGCAAGTTCTCCAAACAGGATGTCGTTGACTGTGTCATATCCAATCCCCAGCACTTGGGGAACGATGACCCCCAAAAGACCGACGATAATGCCCCCCAACAAGGTGCGCTGCCAGAAGGCCAGCGGCTGGCTGTAGGTGGAAGTAACCTGGATTAGCTGGTTGAAGCCGGCTGCTGCCGTACCTACGACGAGTCCGAGCAGCAGCAGAATCGGCAGCTCCTGCATCGATCCCAAGGTCAGCGCCGACATATCGAAAGCGCGTTCGTCACCGAGAAAGTAGATGGCGATGCTGTTGGCACTGACGGCCGCGAGGATTATGGGCATGAAGCTCGCCAGAGTGTATTCCATCATTACCACCTCCAGGGCGAAGATCACTCCGGCAAGTGGAGTGTCGAAAGAGGCGGCGATACCTGCCGCAGTGCCACAGCCGACCAGTGTGCGGATGGTGTTGTTGGGGAGTGAGAGTTGCTGTCCGAGCAGTGAGCCGCTGGCTGCGCCAAGAAAGACGTGGGGTCCCTCCCGGCCGACGGAATGCCCGCTTATGATTGCGATCGCCGCTCCAACAAACTGCAGAATGAACTCGCGCAGGGTGAGGTAGCCCTGGTGGTAGGCGAGTCGTTCCATAACCCGGGCAATACCGAGAACATAGAGACCTTTAGACCAATTGTGAAAAATGAATCCCAACAAAAGACTGCCGATGACCGGTAGCAGGAAACGCAATAATGGCGGCAGCGCCTCGTAATTTTCCGGCAGACCACCAGGCAGCAGCCCGGCCTGGCTGCCTTCCACCGCCAGTCTGAAAGCAACGATTACGCCGCCTGCCAGAAAACCGGTGATCAGACCCAGGCCCGAGAGTTGTAACAGCGCATCCGGTCTGGAGAGGTGAATGCGAATGCGGTGCATCCAGTTTGCCAGTTGTTCGGAGAGCAAGTTATTGAGATCCTGGGGTTGAGACAGAGAGGGCGCGTGAACCGCTCTGCTCCATCTGTAGTAAAATGATACGTCCGCGAAATGAAATCGCTTTTAATTCAGACCCAAACCTTAACGGAGCCCGTGACTCTTGTCAGCCGAAACCATGCAACTTCACAAGTCGAATGCCTATGAAACCACGACAGAACAGGCGCTGATGGAGCGGCTCCTGCCGCTGGATAACGCCCGTATCCTGGAACTGGGATGTGGTGCTGCCTGGACCACCCGGCAGTTGGCGGAGCGCTATCCGGCGTCCCGCTTTATCGCCACGGAGGTCGATCGGGTACAGCATGAGAAAAACCTTCAGCTGAACTTGCGAAACGTGGATTTTCGTATGGAAGGGGCGCAGGCGATCAGCGAAGCGGACAGCAGCATTGATATCGTGTGGATGCTGAAGTCGCTGCACCATGTCCCTGCCGAGCTGATGCCGGCCGCGATGCGGGAGATCCACCGGGTATTGAAGCCTGGGGGGCTGGCCTACTTTTCAGAGCCGGTCTATACGGGGCAGTTCAATGCCTTGATGTCGCTCATCCACGATGAGAAAAAGGTGCGTCAGCGGGCCTTCAACGCCATCGAGATCGAGGTGTCAACCGGTGCATTCGATCTGCGGCAGGAACTCTTCTTCGAGGTGCCAGGAACCTATACCTGGGATGAGTTCGAATCGCGTTTCCTCAAGGTGACTCATACCAAGCTGGATATCGATGAGGCGCGATTTGAGCAGATCCGCAGAGCGTTCATGGCCCACATGAGAGAGGATGGCGCGCATTTCCTGAAGCCTCATCGGGTGGATCTGTTGATCAAGCCTATGTAGTGCGTTTTCAACATACCCTGTGGGGCGTGGCAAGTTGACTGCAGTCATATCAGTTTATGGTTAAATTATGTAATTCTTTCCTCTTGCCAGCCAGGGTTAAACCTGGTTAAATGAGAATCATAATTATTTAGGTATTTTCATAGTGTCTGCGATGAGTCTGGAATCTGAATCTGTCACCGATACCGTTTCACTGGCGAGCCTGCCGGTAGGCGCACATGCCCGTATTCTTGAGGTGCGGGGTGGACGCCAGATGACGCGGCGCCTGCTGAGCCTGGGTCTGCGAGTTGGCTCGGAGGTGGATGTGCTCCAGCACCGGGGTCGTGGGGTCGTGGTGGCAAATGGCGGTGTACGTGTGGCCCTTGGGGGCGGAGTGGCCGAGAAGCTGCTGATGTCAGCCCCGGACAGCGGCACGACGTAGACGTTTCGATAGGTTTAAATCATGGGCTGTTGTGAAAACGACGCGCAGACACCTGTCCGGTCGTCGGGCGACAAACCCCTGACGATTGCCCTGGCAGGAAATCCCAACTGCGGCAAGTCAGCACTCTTCAATACCCTGACGGGCATCCGACAGCGCACCGGCAACTGGCCCGGTGTCACGGTGGATCGGAAAGAGGGTCATTTCGACCTTGACGGTGACGATGTCACCGTTATCGACCTGCCTGGTATCTACTCCCTCGATGCCGCCTCCCTGGATGAGCAGGTGACCCGTGACTATCTGTTGTCGCGGGATGCGGACCTGATCATCAATATCGTCGATGCCGCCAATCTGGAGCGTAACCTCTATCTTACGGTGCAGATGTTGGAGATGGGGGTGCCCCTGTTGATCGCCGTCAATATGATGGATGTGGCGCGCAAGCGCGGCATCGATATTGATTTTGACAAGCTCAGTAGTGAAGTGGGTTGCTCCGTACAACCTATCGTCGCGGTGACTGGTGAGGGCATCATCAAACTGAAGGCGGCAATTCAGGATCTTGCCTCAGGTTGTGTCGGCGGCGGTTTTGCCCTGGCACAGGAAGAGGTGGTGGAGCAGGCGATTACAGAGATGGAACCGCTGTTGCAGGAGGAGCCGGAGCGGGCCAAACGCCGCTGGCTGCTGTTGAAGATGCTGGAGGAGGATGCCTTCGCCTTGAGCCATGCCACTGTTGCACTTGAGACGAAAGTGGATGAGTGGCGGCAGGCCATCGAGAATCGCGCTGGAGAGGAGGCGGATATCCATATCGCCGATGCCAGGTACGGTCATGCTCACGCCTTGGCGCAGACCGTGGTACATGAGCGCGGTAAGGTGGGCAAGACGCTCAGTGACCGCATCGACAAAGTGGTATTGAATCGTATCTTCGGCATTCCGGTCTTTCTGGCTGTGATGTACCTGATGTTCATGTTTGCCATCAATATCGGTGGTGCCTTCATCGACTTTTTCGATGGCGTGGCCGGGGCTATCTTTGTCGATGGCTTTGGTCTGCTGCTCTCAGAGATCGGTTCCCCCGACTGGATGGTGGTGATGCTCGCCAACGGGGTGGGCGGCGGTGTTCAGGTGGTGGCAACATTCATCCCCATCATTACCGCACTCTATCTCTTTCTCTCGGTGGTGGAGGATACCGGCTATATGGCCCGGGCCGCCTTTGTGATGGATCGCTTCATGCGTTCCATAGGTCTGCCGGGCAAGGCATTCGTGCCGATGATCGTGGGCTTCGGCTGCAATGTACCGGCAGTGCTGGCGACCCGTACCCTGGAGAGTGTTCGTGAGCGTAAACTGACGATTCTGATGAACCCTTTCATGTCCTGTGGGGCGCGGCTGCCGGTCTATGCGCTCTTTGCCGCCGCCTTCTTTCCCAGCAACGGGCAGAATCTGGTCTTTGGGCTCTACATGATCGGTATCACGGTGGCGATCCTCACCGGCATGATCATGAAACGGACGCTGCTCTCCGGAGAGAGTACCGGTTTCATGATGGAACTGCCCCCCTACCATCTGCCGACTGCCAAGGGGGTCGCCTTGCGTACCTGGGATCGGGTCCGGCTCTTCATCAAAGAGGCGGGTCGGGTGATTATCCTCATGGTGTTGGCGATCAATGTGCTTAACTCCATCGGAACGGACGGCACTTTCGGTAACGAAGACTCAGAGAAATCGGTACTCAGTGCGGTCAGTAAAGTGTTGACACCCCTGTTTGCGCCCATGGGTATCAAAGAGGACAACTGGCCGGCTACGGTGGGTATCTTTACCGGTGTATTGGCCAAAGAGGCGGTGGTCGGTACCCTGAACTCCATCTATACCGGGTTGGCCGCCGCAGAGGCAGGAGTAACGGAAGAGGCGCCCTTCGACTTTTGGCAGGCGCTGATCGAGGCTGCGGCCACTGTGCCGGAGAACCTTGTGGGGGTGAAGGATCTGCTGGGTGACCCTTTGGCGCTCGACGTAGGTGATGTCACTTCCGCAGAGGCGGCGGCAGAGGCCCAGGCGGTTGATGTTGGCGTCTTCGGCGCCATGGCTGCGCGTTTCGACGGACAGGCGGGTGCCTTCGCCTATCTGCTCTTTATCCTGCTCTATTTCCCCTGTGTTGCCACCATCGGTGCGATCAAGCGGGAAGCGGGCCGCGCTTGGGCGGCCTTTGTGGCTGCATGGACCACCGGTGTCGCCTTCATGGCGTCGAGTATCTTCTATCAGGCGGCAACCTACTCCCGGCACCCGGAGAGCGCCACGGCATGGATCGTAGGACTGTTGACCCTGCTGGTGATGGTCGTCATCGGACTGCGGGTCTGGTCGCAACGTGAGCAGCGTGAAATGCAGGGGGCGGAGATATGATTCTTGCAGATATCAAACGTTACCTGATGGCGCGTAAGCAGGCGAGCCTGGCTGATATCGCCATGCACTTCGATGCTGACCCGGATGCGGTACGCGGCATGCTCGAACACTGGATTCGCAAGGGCCGGGTTCAGAAACAGAGCGTCTATGCCTCCTGCGGATCAAGCTGCGATAAATGCGACCCCGCGACCACCGAGGTCTACAGTTGGGGCGAGTCCGGCGATGCTGTTCAGGCTGTGCCGGTCGAGTTCAATGCGGGTTGTCCGGGGGATTAAGAAAGAAGGTTAAAGGTTAAAGGCGAAAGGTGGCCGTGCCACAGGGTAAGCCGAACGCTGTCGCTACTGCCGTTGGCGACTGAAGGGCTTCATCAAGCTTGACGCAAGATTCAGGAAAATCTTCAATTTTCCAGCTTTAGCATGTAGGCCCGATCAAGCGTAGCGGACCGGGCATCCAGGCTTTATCAGAACGATTTAGGTTGCCGGTACTGCGGCAATTTCGACAGCGCTCAGCCTATCCGGTGGCACAGAAATATTAAACCTTTAACCTTTCACCTTTAACCTTCTTTTCATCTCCTCAATCCTCTTCGCCTCCACCGGCTGACTGAACAGAAACCCCTGTACCTCCCGGCATCCCTCTTTTAACAGGAAGTCGCGTTGGGCCTCGGTCTCCACCCCTTCGGCGATTACACTGAGTTGCAGGCTGTTGCCGAGTGCAATGGTGGCGCGAATGATCGCTTCGTCATTCGGGTCTTTGGTCACATCGCGAACGAAGGATTTGTCGATCTTGAGTCTGTCCAGCGGGAAGAGCTTCAGATTGGCGAGTGATGAGTAACCGGTACCAAAATCATCAATGGCAATGCTGCATCCCATCGCACGCAGTTTTTCCAGACTGCTGCAGGCCCGCTCTTCTGTCTCCAGCAGGGCGCTCTCGGTGATCTCAAGTTCAAGACGTTCACCTGGCAGGCCCGTCGTTTCGAGAATTCGCTGCACCATCTCGACCAGTCCTGGATTGCTGAGCTGACGCCGGGAGAGGTTCACGCTGACGGGAAAGGGCTTAAGTCCCGCCATGTCCCACTGAATCGCCTGGGTGGCAGCGGTTTGCAGCACCCATTCTCCGATGGGTTCGATAAGGCCGCTGACCTCTGCAATGGGGATGAAGCGGTTGGGGGAGACCATCCCCATACCGGGATGGTTCCAGCGTATCAGGGCTTCGACGCCGATAAGTTCGCCGCTGATCAGATCGTATTGCGGCTGGTAGAGCAGAAAGAGCTGATTGAGTTCCAGCGCCCTGCGCAGGCTGATCTCCAAATCAAAAAACTCGAAGGCGGTTTCAGTCAGCTTTTGGGTAAAAAAGCGGAAAGTGTTTCGACCCTGTTCCTTGGCGTTGTACATGGCGGAATCTGCCTGTTTGGTCAATTGGCTGATTTCATCGCCATCATCGGGAAAGATGCTGATGCCTATACTGGCAGAGATCTCCAGTTCATACCCTTTTAGCGGGAAGGGTGCCGAAAAGGTCTTCAACAGGTTTTTTGCGACTTTGGCGGCATCCTCCGGTCGATGCAGATTTTCGATGACCAGGGTGAACTCATCGCCGCCGATCCGGGCGATCATGTCCTCTTCGCGGGCTGTCTGGCGCAGTCTCTCGGCAACCTGGAAGAGCAGGTCGTCGCCAACATGGTGTCCCAATGTATCGTTGATGTTTTTGAAACGGTCCAGATCAAGGAAGAAGACGGCGCCTCTGCGGTTGATTCGTTTCGAGCGGTGTATCGCCTGTTCCAGCTGTTCGTGAAACAGCGCCCGATTCGGCAGGTGAGTCAAAGGATCGTGGTTGGCGATATATTCCAGCTCTTCCTGGGAGCGCTTGAGTTCCGATATATCGCTAAGAACGAGGGCGTAGTGGGTTATTCTCTTCTTGCTGTCTTTGACTGCGTTGATGCTGAGCCAAAGGTGGTAGCTCTGACCATTGGCGCGGCGGTTCTGTAGCTCCCCGCGCCAAACGCCCTTGGCTTCGACGATAGACCAGATGATACGAAGCTTCTCCTCGCTTGCGCCGCTTTTCAGAAAGTGTGGTTTATTGTCGACAACTTCAGCTTCCGAATGACCGGTGATATAGGTGAATGCGCTGTTGACGAAGATAATATGGTGATTCCGATCCAGGATCACCATACCTTCGGTGACGGCCTCGAACACCGTGGAGGCAAGCCGTTGCCGGATCTCCGCCTGTTTTTGGTCGGTGATGTCCCTGGCCAGGGTGATCACGGTTTTTTCTCCGTCGAGCCGCAACTTGGCTGGCGTCATGCGAGCCTCGAACCAGCGTCTGCCTGCAGGTACATCCAGTTCATATTCGAGGATCTGGATCTCCTGTGTATCCAGCGCTTTCTGCAGCAGTGTCATGAAGGTGTCTGCAACCTGTGGAGGGAAGATGTCTTTGGGGTGTTTGTTGATGATCTCACTCTCGGGACGAAAGAGTTTATCGTCCCTGGCCTCTGAGAAGATCTCATGATAGATACCCTTCTCATCCTGTAGAAAGAGCAGGTCCGGCAGCGCGTTGGCGATGGCCTTCCATCGAGCTTCAGTCGAGTCTTTGAGACGCGTGTAGAGCTCATGCATCTCGTCGGAGGAGATGGTCAGGGAGCGCTCAAGGGTGTAGCGGTCCTGGTCCGACTGCTCATAGGTACGGTCGATGTGCGACAGTAGTTCACGCCACTGATCCAGGGTGGGGGGGGGGGTTGAGGCAGGGTCGAGGCCGATCTTTTTAAGCTGCCGGCACAACAGGCGGTGCATTATTCATCTTCCCAGATCAGGGTCAGGGTCATGGTCTGATTGTGCAGATCGCAGCGTCCGCTGCTCAAAGGGGAGAGTTCTCCGTAGGAGTAAAAACCGATCTGCCGGGTCTCGCCGGGCAATCCCTCCAGGGTTGCCTCTATCTCCTCTTCGGTGCGTTCACCAAGCACCAGTCTGCGTCCCACACAGCTGATGGCGATGCAGAGGATCGGGCCTGCGTGATAGCGGCTGAGGTTGATCTCTTCGACGGCTGAGGCTGCGCCGTCGATCAATCGGTCGAAATTGGCGCGCATCAGGCGGACGAAGCTGCCCTGTGGAATATCACCGGCGAAGGTGATTGACTGTTCGGTCTCATCGACAGCCAGGATGGTGCGCACCTTAGGGTCGTCTGTGGCCTCCTGGTCTCGCATGGAGAGTGGAAACAACAGCCCAGTCGCTGGCAGACCAGAGGCGCGATCGCCAAGATAACGCTTGTAGATGTCAAGCGCGGGTTGCCCATCGAGTTCATAGAGTATGTTGTCGACTGAACGGGTAACCTCCCGTTCATGGCCCAGCAGATCCCATCCCCCTTTCGAGCCGTGTCCGATGGAAATCTTGGAGCCGTACAGGCCCAATGCGCAGATTAGTTTGGAGCTGAGAAGCCCGTCATGCCAGACCCAGGTTCGCTCAAACCGGTCGTCGTCCCCAGCCAGACCTCCGGTGACTGTGATGTTCTTCGGTAGTGCGCTATTTATCCCTTCGATCATCTGGCTGCCGTTGACGCTGAGGCCTTCGGATAATACCAGTATGCCCTGTAGATCGTTCTCCAACAGCGCGGAGGAGATTTGATGTCCCACACGAGATGAATCACTGGTTAGCGCCAGCTTTGTGCAGGCAACCCTGAGGCGGGTCTCGCGAAAACGGAGTACCGCCACCACCAGGCAGTCGAGGGAGAGTTCATCGCCGTAGATCTCTCCGGCGGATGAGCAGCCGAGTATGACGCTTTGGGCGAAGCGCACCTCCAGCCACGATACGCCATCTTCGATCAGAGAAAAATCAGGCGCCCCGAAAAAAAGCACGAGGGTATTCGGGGAGTCGAGGTGGTGGTCAGGTTCCCTGTCCCAGCCGTTGCCGGGAGTGAAACGGTAGGTTTCAAGTTCCATGGTGCAAGCTCAGATTAGACATTGATCGTTGAACAAGGGTACAACTTTTATCGACTAAAAGCGCCGAAACATTAGGGCTTTTGTTCTTGCGATAGATTTGTACCGGTGATCAAGGTGTACCCGGAAAGATTATGGGCTATTTTTTGAGTTTTATCACCAGTGTGCTGATGCGGTTCTCTTTGGCCAGTGTGAGTGCCTCGTTGAGCCGCTGACTGCTGTTGTAGGGGCCACTGCGAACCCGGTGGTAGGTGTCCCGGTTGTTGATACTGACCTTTTGGATCTCCGCCTCGATGCCGATCAGGGCGAGCCTTGCCTTCATGCGGTCGGCGTCTGCATGTTTACGGAATGAGCCCATCTGCAGGATGTAGGAGACTCCCTGTATCACAGCCGGCTTCTTGTCGGGTTGGGTCGGGGTGGCGGGTTTTGCAGGCGTCTCGCTCTCGATGATCTCGTCCTCCGGGATCACCACTTCCATTTCCGGAAGGGTGGTATAGAAATCAAAGCGTGGTTTAGGCGCCTCTTGCTGTTCCGGTTCGGCCTGCCTGGGTTGCGTTGCCGTGGGTTTTGGCGGCGTAACCCCGGGGATGTGCCCCTCGGCGAGATCCTGGCCCAGCTTCAGCCATACCAGCCCCATGATAAATGCCCCGACGATGAAACCGGAAAAAAACCAGAGGCTGCAGTTGCTGTTGTGCTTATTGTTTTTTCGTTTGGGGGCGGCGCGCCGCTTGTAGTCGACCATGGGTCACATACTCTCCGGGGCAGAGACGCCGAGCAGTAGCAGACCATTACGCAGCACCTGGCGGGTAGCCAGGATCAGTTTCATGCGGGCGTCGCGCAGGGCGGTGTCCTCGATGAGGAACTTGTGCGCGTTGTAGTAGGTGTGGAAATCGTTGGCAAGTTCGCGCACATAGTGGGTGAGCTGATGCGGCTCTTCATGAGTGGCGGCGGCTTCCACCGCTTCGGGGTATTTGGCAAGGGTGACGAGCAGCGCCTGTTCGTGGGGCTCGGTGAGACGTTCCAGATTTTTCGTGCCGCTGCTGGGTTGAGCGTCGATTCCCTTGTCGGCAGCCTGGCGCAACACGCTGCAGATGCGCGCGTTGGCGTACTGTACATAGTAGACCGGGTTGTCGCTGGATTGAGATTTCGCCAGATCCAGATCGAAGTCGAGGTGCTGCTCGCACTTGCGCATCACATAGAAGAAGCGCGCGGCATCGGCCCCCACCTCTTTGCGCAGTTCGCGTAGGGTGACGAAGGAGCCGGAGCGGGTTGACATAGGTACCTTCTCGCCGCCCCGAAAGAGGATAGCGAACTGCACCAGCAGTACGTCGAGTTTGCTGTCGTCATCGCCCAAGGCTTTCAGTGCGGCCCGCACACGGGGTACATAACCGTGATGGTCCGCGCCCCAGATATCGATCACCCGGTCGAAGCCGCGTTCCAGCTTATCCATATGATAGGCGATGTCGGAGGCGAAATAGGTGGTCTGGCCGTTGTCACGCACCACTACCCGGTCCTTCTCGTCGCCGAAGGCGGTGGAGCGAAACCAGAGGGCGCCGCCCTCTTCGTAGACGTGGTCCGACTTGCGCAGGCGCTCGATCATCTTGTTGACCTCGCCGCTCTCCATCAGGGTGCGCTCCGAGTACCACTCCTCGAAGTCGACGCCGAACAGGGAGAGGTCGTCGCGGATGTCGTCGAGGATGGTATTGAGGCCGAGTTCGAAGACGAAACGGTAGCGGTTGTCGCCGAGCAGCACCTTGGCGCGATGGATCAGGGCGTCGATGTGCTTTTCCTTGTCGCCGCCCTCCGGTTCGTCGGCTGGGATGTCGTCGAAGACCTCCTCTGTGCTGTGGCAGTAGCTGTCGCCGTGATCCCGGTGCAGGGTGGCGGCGATATCCCAGACATAGTCGCCCTTGTAACCGTTGGCCGGGAAGGTCAATGGCTCGTCGCACAACTCCAGATAGCGCAGCCAGACCGAGGTGCCGAGAATATCCATCTGCCGACCGGCATCATTGACGTAGTATTCGCGATGCACCTCGTAGCCCACTGCCTCAAGCAGGTCGGCCACAGCGGAGCCGTAGGCGGCACCGCGCCCATGTCCCACATGCAGCGGGCCGGTGGGGTTGGCGGAGACGAGCTCCACCTGCACCCGCTTGCCAGCACCCAGATTGCTGCGGCCGAATGCGGAACCCTGTTCCATGATTGCAGGTATCAGCTGATGATAGGCAGCGGGCGCCAGATAGAAGTTGATGAAGCCGGGACCGGCGATTTCAGTGCGTTCCACCTGATCGGAATCCGGCAGTGCGGCAACCAGTTTCTCCGCCAGATCCCGGGGCTTGCAGCGCGCGATCTTCGCCAGCGCCATCGCAACATTGGTGGCAAAGTCACCGTGTTTGCTGTCGCGGGTGCGATCGATATTGGGAGTGGGAATGGCGTCTGCGGGGATAACCCCTTCATCGGCGAGATGCTGGAGCGCCCCGGCGACCAGGGACTGGATCTGAGTCTTCATCGTCTTCGTTCGGTTTGGACTGCGGAAAACGAATAAGAATAACAGGATTGAGGGAATCAGTCTGCGCCGGAACTGGCCTATACACGGCAAATCTACGCTAACGCCTAACCCATTGATAGTGTATTAGAGTTGCGAGTCATTTTCAGATAATCAAAGACTGCCCGCGTATTCAGTAGCAGTTTCTTCATCATTTCCGGAATG
>JAESPD010000033.1 GCA_016756855.1 gamma proteobacterium endosymbiont of Lamellibrachia anaximandri
AAAAAATATTTTTTACCACCCACCCACCCATTACCTCTCTCTTTTTTCTCCACACAAAACAACAGAGGACGAGGGGGGGGGGGGGGGGGGGGGGGGGTCCAGTTCCGAGACCAGCCTGTTTTCCCTCAACAAGTTGCAACTGGAACAGATGCGGCGTAACGACAACCACCGGATCACCCTCATCGAACGCATGTTGAGCGAGCCCCACCAGCTGATTGTCACCAATCTGATCGGCAACGAATTCGTCAACGTGGCCGCATCCGTCATCCCAGCGGCAATCGTGATTCAGCTTTTCGGCGCGGATAACAAGATGGTCAACCTGCTTATCATGGTGCCGATCCAGCTGCTTGTGGATGAAATCACGCCCAAACAGACCCAGCTGAACACCAGGCCTGCCAGGCGATTTCATTGTTGGCTAGCGCTACTGGATCGGCACGTTGACTGGTGCAGCGGAAACCATGTCAACAATCCTGTTTCTATCGACCATCTTCTCGTTGACCAGATCCGGCCGACCTGTTGCCAAAGCTCTAAGGAAACGCGGCGGGAAGGCTCTGGCGCGTAAACGAACATTGATCTGCAGCGGGCCTTCGATGCCCGTTGGTACATCGACGTCGTAGCGTACATCCACGGTCTCTAACGCGGGAATGGAAAAGCCGTTGTCCGTGTGGGTTGAGAGGAATGGCATGAACACTTCCTCTTCGATGAAATGCCCCTGGTCGTCCCGCATCGGCTCGCCGTTTCCATCCACCGGAATTCGGATGAACTCGTTGCCGAAATTGGCAAGACCCTGGTAGACAGGCGGATCCTCGTGGCGTCGGTTGTAGTCCGGACCATGTATCACATCTGCCTCCAATGTGAGCGGATCAATAACGCCGGAACCACCGTTCGGTCCGACAAGATTTCGCAGATCTTCATCATCGAGATTGCCGTCGGGTTCCATTTCACCGGTTTCCGGATGTGCTGTATCAACCAACGTACCGCTCTCGTAGACCGGCTGACCATTGTTATCGGAAACGATCAGTTCGACCCATATCCGCCGTTCCTGAGAGAAGCCGGAAGGCAGATTATGCCCGGTACCGCTGTTGGTTACGTGAACCGTGATCGGAATGGTACTGCCTCTGTCCGCATCCGCAGGGGCCGATACTGCGATCTCGGCCGCCGACTCCATGAGAATCCGGCGCCGCTGTACCTGGCCGATGACATTGCCGTTCTCATCGCGGGCCTCATTGTCCTGGCCCGGAAAGTCGACCAATGCGATATCGATACCCGTGAAATAGTGGGTGCTCACCTCTTCCCGCTCGAACACATATCTGGGACGCGGGTAAACTGTCGTCTCTCCTTCAGCGTAAGAACCTGCTGGTTCTGGCGGACCCAGATCCATGTGACAGTCCTGGCAGGTCACAACACCTCCGACCGTATTATTGATCGGCCCGTAGGGGCCATTTTTCCACTCAGTGAAGAGGTTTTCCAAGCGCTGGAAAGGCTCGTTGGTCACCGGATCAACGGCATCGGCCAGGTTGCCATCCGGTGGTGTACGCACGTCATGGCAGGTACCGCAGAACTCACCGCTTCTCAGGTAGCCGTCTTGCATATTGATGTCCTGGCCATGAGCCGAAGTATGTGTAGGGCTGTACTCCGAATTTTCCAGCGGCCCAAACTTCGTATCTCCGGGTTCCAGTACAAACGCTGTATTCGCGATTCCGTCGCCGAGACGGCCAAACCCAAGTGATCTATCCGGCCCGGAAATCTGGTGGCAGATGTCGCAGGAGATGCCGCCTCGTCCAGCCTTGGTCGCAAAATCCCTCATCGCATGGCCATTGCTGTCAGACAAGGTTGGGAAATTGCCAAGTAAAGTGTCCGCCGGATTATGGCAGCTTTGGCAGAACAGGGCCGTAGGATGATCACCGGCAGCGAATCCGGAACCTCCCTGGGATACCGAGAAGGCACTGCCGAGGGCCTCCAGTGCGCTGAATGTCGGACTGAGGGCGCTGTAGGCCATCATGTTGCCGGACCACTCACGGAACTGACGAGGATGGCAAATCCTGCACTGCTCCGGGTCGGAAAAATCTACCGTCTCCAAAGGCGGAAGAGGAGTGGTATTTTCCAGGAAAGCTGTAAGTGCCTTGACTTCCTGGGGTGTAACGTCAATACCCGTGTGGACCAGTTCCTCGGCTATCGCACGACGAGTGTCGTATGCCGACTTGCCCTGAATATCGCCCCCGGATCCCATGATGCCCGTTCCATCATCGCCGTGGCACAGGAAACAGAGTTTGTCCCTATAAATACTCGCTGTCAGGTCCGGTGGGAGTCCAGCGCTACTGCAATTTCCACCCGCTCTCTTAACCCGTGCTTCCACGGTGCTACCGCCGGATACCGCACGTACGTAGCAAGGCGAAATTGAAAGATCGTTCACTTTTGCTATCCAGTACCCATCATCATCGGCCTGTGCTGTGGCTAGTTCCTTCCCCGTTAATGCATCCGATAAAAAGACGAGGTTAAGGGTATCGCTCCGGCCTTTCACTACCAAGCGATCCTTATTACCGTTCCAGCGTACGGTATCGACTGTTACTGAGGCATTCTGTGCCAGTGCTCCGAAGCTGGCAAATTGGATAAGAAGGACAATTAGACTTGTACGGCAAAACATCCTGATCACCTTTTTCATTATGCATACTCCTTGGCAAATCCCCGAAGACAGGCGGAGGGTAGAAGTAACCTCTTGTAAATAAAAGTGAACCCCAGCCGTCTATGATGTGATGAAATAGCCTTTGGTTATTGATAGTGGCTATAACCTAGTAAATTAGTAGGGAATATCCGGCTGTCAACCCGCGAAAACTCATGGATAAAAAATGGTTGTTCGCGGATCCGAAGAACGGTGGGTTGTGACTAGCCATGCGAAGACGGCGAGAAACCTTGATATTAATGCTCAGGCTTTCATAGGGAATAGCAAATTGACGCTTGATCAGGAAGAGGTCAATGGTTGGCATGACGAACGCAGGGTGCAACCCGCTGCTCCAGACTATGAATAGACCAGGAACCGCACACTCACACTTCTCCCTGAAAGATATCATCATGGCCTTCCCTGGCCACCATAAAAACGCCTACTGAGTACGTGACTGGCGGTGCTGGGCCTGCATCTGCAGAAACTCAGACTCTTTCACCACACCATCACCATCCTGGTCAACTTCACTGAAAGGCCGTGCGTTTTTCAAACCCCTCATCATGTAGCCTTGCTTGGCGCGTTCGCTGATTCGCCGGCCACGAGCCTCGATGAATTCATCCTCGGTCATGGCACCGTCACCATTAAGATCGAATTCAACGAATGAGGGCATATTCCGCCCCCTGCCTGCACCACGCCCGGAAGCCATCTCAGCCCCCTTTCCAGATCCCTTTCCATTGGGCCGTTGTGACATTTGCTGCTGCCGAAATGCGGCCATTTCGTCCGAACCCAGAACGCCATCTGCATTGAGGTCTAACTGTTCGAATGTTGGGGCCTTGGCGGCATTGCGCATCGGCCGCCCCTCGGCGGCGCGTGCTGCCCTTCGTTCGTTGCGAAGGGCATTGAATTCATCTGTAGTGATAGCTCCGCTGCCGTCACGATCATAGGCCTCAAACGGTACAGGTCCCCGCTGAAGATAGCTGGGCGACTGAGCTGCGGCAAACAATGCTATCCCACTCAACAGGATCGTAAAAATTGATTTATATAACATCTTCATATCGACTCTCCAAAAAACGGCATACTTGCCGGACTACATCCCGAAAAACTCCTTACTATTGGGGAATATTAAACCAACAAGCTGAAACCTAGCTGAAAGCCACTCCCTGTAGTGCAAGCAAAGCCATCTGAGGTCCATTGCCATGAGTGATGACCCGTTCGTGTTTACAGACAATCGGCGCCAATGCTCCAGCCGCAGTCCTTACATTTTGTCGTTGATTATCCGCAGTTAAGGGTTCTAGCTATGACGATACACATACTTCAATCACCTACGGTCACTCATTGTAATGAATCGCTCCAGTCCCTCCCGGTAACTGTCGCCACTCTGCAGGAACCCCATATTGTGGCTTCCGCCGATCTCCAGAAACCGTTTCGGTTGACGGGCCGCCTGGTAGAGCTGCTGCCCATGCTTAAAAGGGATGATTTCGTCGTCCGGACTATGAACCACCAGAACCGGGCAGCTGACAGATTCAAGATAAGCCCTGGTATCAAATTGGAAACGTGACAGCCAACGCACCGGAAACATGGGGTAGAGATCTGCTGCCATATCCGGCACTGAAGTGAAGGCAGATTCCAGAATCAGGCCTCTGACTGGATAACTTGAGGCGAGACGGGCGGCAACAGCACCCCCCAGGGAACGACCGAACAGCAGTATATCCTCAGGAGGTATCTTCTTCTGCTCGGTCAGAAGGCGCCATGCGGCCTCTGCATCCCGGTAATTTCCTGCTTCTGTCGGACGGCCTTCGCTCCTGCCGAAGCCGCGGTAATCGAAGATCAGCACCGCCAGACCAAGCCGGTGAAAAATCTCCAGGGAATCCAGGCGATGTGAGATATTGTCGGCATTACCGTGAAAAAAAAGCAGCGTGGCGCGCGGCTTTTCGAGCGGCAGAAACCAGCCGTGCAGGGTTATGCCATCGTCGGTGGTGAGTGCGAGCGTCTCGAAGTTCAGTCCGACTTGATCTGGCGTAGCCATGATCGCCCTGCTGGGCAAACTCGGATAGTAGAGCAGGCGGGACTGGGAAAAATAGAGTATCAGCAGCAGTGCCCCATAGACCGCCACCACTATCGCCACAAACGGCCATAGACTCTCCAGCGAAAAACGCGGCATTGTACGATGCTCCTTCGTTACTTCACCTTGGACCTGTTAACACTATGCGGATACCCATATATCCAATGCCACTATTCCATCCTGCCACATCCGGGTCCGCTGATCGTACTTCTTCCACCCGCTTGCGGTATTACCTCTATCTGAGTGGCGATGCGCTCCTTGAGAGCTGAGACGTGGGAGATCACACCGATCAACTTGCCATCCTGCTGCAATCCAGCGAGGGTCTCCAACGCTGTATCCAGGGCCTCTTCATCCAGGGTACCGAACCCTTCATCCAGGAACAGTGAGTCCACCCGGACGTTTTTACTGGCCATCTGGGAGAGACCAAGCGCCAGGGAGAGACTGACGATAAAACTCTCACCCCCCGACAGGTTCTTGGTTGAACGAATCTCGCCCGCCTGATAGTTATCCACCACGTTGAGTTCCAACGGCTGCCCATCATCCCTTATCAGAAGATAGCGATCGGTCATTTTCTGCAGTTGCCGGTTGGCATGCCCGACCATCATCTCGAAGGTCAGACCTTGGGCGAAGTTGCGATACTTCTTGCCATCTGCCGAGCCGATGAGTTCATGCAGAAGATCCCAGCGCGAACATTCGCGCTTTTGTGCGTCGATCTGCTTGGCTCGATCCTGTTGTTTGCGCCTCAGATTCTCATTTTCATCCAACTTCTGCCGCATGCCGCCAACCTCCTGCTGGAGGCTCTTTTGGCGGCTTACAAGCGCCTCCAACGCCTGCTTGAGTATGTCGCGAGGTTGATCCGTTCTCTGTTTTTTTCGTTCGATATCCAGCAATGATGATCTATCCCGGCTCCTTGTATTCAACTCTGTTTGCTCAGTTGCCAGCCGCTGGGCTTGCTGCATCAGATTGTTACGTTCTTCTTCGGGCAGACAGGCAGCCTGGTAGCTGGTTTCATCGGTAAAGTCGAACTGCTCAAGTCGGATCTGAAACGCCGCCTGACTCTGTTTCAACTGATCAGCCCTGCCAAGCATCGTCTTTTCAATCAACGCAATCGCGGCTTTCAGTTTGCCTTGCTCCCCCGTTGCAAGATGAAATAGCTGACGGGACTCTTCGAGTTGTTTTTCGGCCTTTTCAACAGAGGTGGAGAGACGGGTCTCTTCAGCATCCGGGTTCTTATCTTCAAAAAGCACGAACCGATCCTGGGTCAGGGAGTCCTGCTCACGTTTCAGGTTACTCAGAATCTCACGTTGTTCTATCAGAACGGCCTCTGATGTGTTGATTTGCGTGGCTTGATGTTCTGTCTGCAACTCCAGGTTGGAGATGTGAATTCCAAGATCATTCTGCTGTCTCTGCCGATCAAGCCATTGATCCTGCCGTGTAATCAGCTCAGCCTGAATCGGGTCCAGCGCATCCATGGGCAGCTCCTGGAAACCGTAGACCCGCACATCTTGCAGCGTCTTCTCCTGAGCTTTCTGCAGCTGGATTTTGAGTGCATCCAACGCATCTTTCTGGCCATCGACTGCCTGTCCTGCTGCGTGTTTTTTATAGACCAAACCTTGGATTTCCTGCTCTGACTGGCCCAGCGTCTCTCTTCTCTCTTCAATCAATTCACGTAAGGAGGCAATCTCCTTCTCGTATCTCTCAGCAGCCGACACGACCTTTGAGGTCGTCTCAAGTTTTTCGCTATTCTCCTGCTGTAGCCGCAGTAAGGTATCTGCCGGATCGTCGCCCCCATCCTCAACAACAGCAAGCACCCTGAACCCCTCATGAATTTGCTGCTCTTCGGTGGAAATCTTGTCTTCGGCCTCTTTTATGCGTGTCTCGTTTTGCTGCAGATCCTTCCGAATTCCGACCTGTTTGATACTGAGATCAGAGAGCAGATCACGGGTCTGTTTTAGCTCCTCTCTCACACGCTTCAGTTCAGTTGCGGTCTTATCCGTGGCGGGAATATTTCCTTCTGCATACGGGTGTTCCTCTGCACCGCAAAGGGGGCAGACCTCACCATCCTGTAGTTGCTGCCGGGCCTCGTCAAAGCTCTGGATTCGGGTCAGCAGGGAGAGCTGCGTTTCCAGCAGCGACAACTCCCGTTCCAAGGCCGAGAGCCTCTCAGTTTGATCCAGTATCTGCCTGGCCAACGGAGCCTCTTCGGCAGTGAGTTTTTCATGTTGGCGATTGAGTTGACCGAGGCTAATGCGTGATGCATTCAGCGACATCAGTGACTGGCCGGTCTCTCTCAGCAGTGACTCTCTCTCTTTGAGATCAGAGAGGAGGTTTCGCCATGCTGAAACCTCTCTTTCAGCGAGAATATCTGTCAATCCATTCTGCTGGTGAAGCCGTTTTTTCTGGATAACTTCGAGGGCATCCTTTTGTCCCTGTAGCGCTTTTGATTGTTCACTCCACAATCGTGAGGCTTCTCTCTTTTGGGTCTCGGCTGAAACCACTTCCTCAGCCTTATCGCGGACATTTCCATCCAGTTCACGAAGCCGATCAAACTGACTCAGAATCCTGGCAAGCTGTTCGATAAGTCCCTTATCCGCCTCGCTTTCTGAAAGAAGTTTCTGAACCTCTTTGAGGGTGACTTTCTGCTCATTCAGAATCTGGCAATCTTCACTGTACTTGGTTCGATGGGTATCAAGCGTTTTTGTCGCAGCTGAAACGAGATCGGCAGCCTTTTTGATAGACGTCTTTTTTTCTCGCAGCTTGAGATCCAACTCCCGCACCTGACGGATAACAGTCAGCGTCTCTTTTTGCTCGTCTCGCTTCTGTGCCAGCTTCTCACTGGCCAGCTTCAGGGTCTCTTCGGCCCGTGTTACTTCACCCTCCTGTTCCGGCAGAGCCAGCTGACACGCTTTGTGGCGTTGCTGATCCGTTTCCTGCTCACGACGCAGTGAACTCAAACTGGCAAAATCGCCTGCCAATTCCAAGGCCTGCGTTGCCCGTTCAAGCTTTTCGTGCCCAGGCTGAAAGTCCTTCAGTCGCATCTCCATGTCTTGCTTCTGTTTAGCAAGCAAGCCCAACTCTTTTTCAAGGGATTCGATTCCTTCCAGCCAGTCTATGGCCTGATTGTTCTGATCAATATCCTGATTCAAACCGGCCTCCTGAAGAACCATCTGCTCCAGGCCTGCTTTCAACTGCTGCTCATCCTCTTCACTCAGCAGTTGCATCCCCGCCAGTTCAGCTTGTAGGAGATCCAGTTTTTCACGCTCTTCAGAGTGTCGTTTATGAACCTGGATGGAGATCTGGCTATAGATCTCTGTGCCGGTAATCTGTTCCAGAATAGGCGCACGTTCGTCAGGAGCCGCCTGCAGAAAAGCCGCAAAGCCTCCCTGTGCAAGCAGCATGGAGCGGGTGAAACGGTCGAAGTCCATGCCGGTAACCGTTTCAATCTGATCGGCAACACCGCGAAGCTTTGACTCAAGAATCCGGCCTGAATCAGCATCCGCAATCTCATGTTTAGGCGCCTGCAACTCACCACCTGGTTTTTTTCGTGCCCTGTGCTGGCTCCAGTGACACCGAAATCGTCCCGCTTGGGTTTCAAAGGTCACTTCGGCAAAACACTCACCCGTCTGCCGCGACATGATCTCGTTCCCGCTCTTGGTGACCTTGTTGAGACGAGGCGTTCGACCATAAAGCGCAAGACAGATAGCATCGAGGATCGTCGTTTTACCCGCACCGGTCGGCCCGGTTATGGCAAAGATGCCGTCGGATGAAAAAACGGGGTGTGCCAGGTCAATTTCCCATTCACCGGCAAGCGAGTTCAAGTTCTTAAAACGTATCAGCAGTATGCGCATTTTCCGTCTCTATTCTGCCTGGGTATCGGCTTGGTTGAGAGCGGTAATCGTCTCCTGATAGGCCAGCAGAAGTTCAGGGCGCTGTGTTTCCGGCACCTCATGCGCCTCAAGACATCGTGCAAAGACATCGTCAACATTCAGATCGTCGAGGGTTTCGTTATCGTGAATCCGCTTGAGTACCCGATCTATGATCCGGTTATTCTTCACACGAAGAATCTCCAGGTTGGTCTCTGATATGGCAGTTTCGAGTTGTTCACGCAGGTCACCGATCACATCCTCGCCTTCATAGACAACCTCTAACCATGCCTGGCTTTGTGTTGCGGACAGCGCCAGAATCCGGGCGGATATCTCATCCCAATCACCCTGTATGCGCTCAAGCCGCTGGAAGACCGGTGCCTTGATCAATGTCACCGTTGCTTCTCTGTCAGCGAACTCTACGAGGCAGACACTCTTCTCCTGTGTGGCCTCTCCAAAGCCCATCGGCAGCGGAGATCCGCTATAACGCATAACCTCCGAGGCATTGATCTTCTGCGGGACGTGGAGGTGGCCCAACGCAAGATAGTCGATACATTCCGGGAAGATTCCCGAGGTCACATGGGCAAGTGACCCTACATATAGCTCGCGGACACCATCTCCATCAACCGTTTGTCCTCCGACGGCAAAGAGATGCCCCATGGCAATAATGGGAACATCTATACCCAATGAGTTACGTTTCTGTTCAGCCAGGTCACACACCTCGGCATAGTGGGTGCGTATGCCCTTGATCAGTTTCTGCTCCTTGTCGTCAATGCTCTCACCGGCTTGTGCCACTCGAATATCGCGATCCCTCAGATAGGGCACTGCACAAACGATGAGTTCCGGAGAGCCATCCTGATTTTGCAGCAGCAGGACTTCTTCGTCGCAGCTCTCGCCGGTCGAGCCAATGACGTGAACGTCAAGCGCGCGCAATAGTTCCCTGGGTGCATTCAGAAATGAGGGAGAGTCGTGATTACCCGCAATCACGACGACATGACGGCAGGATGAAGCCGCCACACGGCACAGGAACCGGTAGTAGAGCGTCTGAGCCCGATTGCTCGGCGTGCTTGTATCGAAGACATCGCCGGCCACGAGCAGTGCATCCACCTGCTCCTGATCGATTGTCTGCGCCAGCCAGGAGAGGAACGCATCGAACTCCTGATAGCGTTTTCGTCCATAAAGCGCCCGGCCGATATGCCAATCTGATGTGTGGAGGATTTTCATTCCATTGCCTCGCCAAAAGATAGCATATTCTACTAGGGCTTCAATTCACTTTCCTGCTGTTATTGTTGCATATAAGTGGGATGATTCAACCTGAGGTAGCAGACCCACAGGGTGATTTTGGCAGGATGCCCTGAATTGGAAGAAACCGTCATTAGGAATCTATGCCAGAACCGGGACTGGTCTATCTGGTGCAAGTCAGGAAGCAGCGCCAAACCAGCAGATATCATCTGCTGGCCGGCACTGAAAAATACAACAGGTTGCTAGCAGATGGCGCCCGTGCTGCATCCTCCCGCGGGAGCCCCTGCCAGTAACGCACGCACCAATGCGGGCGACAACGGGCGGGAGAATTCACCCATCTCAATTTTTATCTGTGATGTAACGACCCGCGCCGGACTAACATGGATCTCACCTTCTGCCTTGATGGTAGCTGTGCCTTTTTGATCAGAGAACGGTGTCCGCAAAACCACACTGTTTTTTCCAAGCAGATGGACATCATTCGACAGTTCCAGCTGAATATCTTCATACTTTCCGACAGATATCATACGGCCATCAAGGCGTTGAACAGTAGAAGCGAGGAGATCAAGTTGGACAAGCTTTCCAGCCTTGTTCTCATACAAAATCTGCTGTCTGCCCCGGGCATCTATTCCAGTGATCTTTCTTACCTGGACGAGAACTGTGACCTCCCTACTCAGTAAGGCATTGTTTATGAGATCACTAATACTGTATTGCTTATCAGGTTGCACAGGATCAGCTGATCCTGTTGATACCAACAGAATTGAAGCAACACACACGTGCAACATATATTTGATCAGGGACATACTTATATCCTCCAATAGCTATTTTCTTTAGGAGACCAGTTAAAGCTGCGGTCTTTCGGCATCAGGATATATTTTGGGAAAAAAATCCTAATTACCAAGTTAGTGCAGGTTTCTTAAGAGATGCTTAAAGGTTTTTCCTCGAAGGAATTTTTGCCCACTCTGTCACAGTATTAAGAAACACGCCGAATGCATCGATGAGCATTCACGTGCACCTGCTGGCATCTCGATGACTTGGGGAGAATTAAACAATAATGCCTCTGAAAAACGCGAGGGAGCAGCAGGTAGGCGAGGAATCCGAACTGGACTATGGGCGGTGCTATTAGGCCGGTGGCGCGCCATAGAAGCATATTCCCCCTATTCCTGGCGATTGGCTTTTAACAAATTTTGTATTTGCACGAACTGTAGTGTTAGCATCGACCTTCAAGAAACCTGGAGATTACTGTGGAAATCCTGTCGGCCATGCCGTTAGGGATAACCGCGAGGCAGAAGTTGGATGAGTGAGTGTCCGGATATTCCATAGCGGGATCCGGAATCGGGCCGAACGGCTTGAATGATAGGCACAGGCGGAGAAATCCCTATGAGTGGCGATCAGCAAAACGAAACCGATGATAAGAATAAGGCTGTGAGCAATACCGGCAAGCCGGAGCAACCCCAGGCGCGTATGGTGACAGTTTCCATCATGGGCAAACCCGCCCTGGTTCCCGATGACTCCACGATCATGCGAGCCATCGAGTACAGTGGCCAGCAGATCATCCGCGGAGCGGGCTGCCGCGAAGGCTTCTGCGGCGCTTGCGGCACTATCTACCGACTGCCCGGAGACTATCGGATTCATACCGGTCTCGCCTGTACCACCCTGGTTCAGGAGGGGATGGCACTCTCTCAGATACCCTCAGTACCCCTGGAGAAAGCGGTCTATGACCTGGAAACGCTCACTCCTGACGTTGACACCATCAAAGAACTCTATCCTGTCGTCTTCCGTTGCGTAGCCTGCGGCACCTGCACCAAGGCCTGCCCACAGGGACTTCAGGTCATGGATTACATCCAGTCCGCCATGCGCGGCGACATTGCTGAACTCATGGAACTCTCATATGAGTGTGTAGGCTGTGGTCTGTGCGCCCTGCGCTGCCCTTCCGAGATCATCCAGCACAAGGTCGCCATTCTCGGCAAGCGCCTCTACGGACGCTATCTGCGCAAGGAGAGTAAAGAACTCGATACCCGCATCCAGCAGATAAAGAACCGCGAATATGACGGCGAGTATGCCGAATTGATGTCCCTGGACAGAGAGGCTCTCAGCGAGCGCTATTACGCGAGAGATACGGAGTAGCACGGCCTCCCTGCAGAATTAGGGAAGGTAAGACAACACCACTTTCGGGGCGCTTGAAGGGGCAGTTTCTTAGCGACAACGAGCGTGCTTTCGGAGGAAATGAATGTATCCGGATTATCTAAAAGATTCGCTTGAAAAGGTGAATCAGACTCGATCCAAAAGGCTGGAGCTGGCGAAGAGCGACAAGCCGGTCTATGCACCGATGAATGCGGCGGAACGGGAAGACGTACTCTCAAGGTACCACCCCGATTCCGCGTCCGCCGCGCGTAGTCGCATCCGCATCGGACCCAACAAGGGTGAACAGCTCACCACCGAAATCACCGATCTGCTCGAAGCCCATTCGATGCTCGACCCGAAACGGATGGAGGCGAGTCTCGCCAACCCCGATTACGAGACCGATATGCTGATCATCGGCGGTGGCGGCGCCGACTGTTGGGCCGCCATCACTGCCATAAAGAACGGCATCAAGCCGATGATCGCCACCAAGCTCCGCCTGGGTGACGCCAACTCCATGATGTCCGAGGGCGGCATGCAGGCCGCCGTCGCGCCCCAGGATTCACCCACCCGACACTATCTGGACGCCATCGGCGGCGGGCATTTCGATAACAAGCCCGAGCTGGTTCGCGCACTGACCGAGGATGGCCCGGAGGTCGTCCGGGAGCTGGAGAATCTGGGTGTTATGTGGGACAAGATGGAGGACGGTTCGCTCCAGATCCTGCATGGTGGCGGCACCTCGCGCAAGCGCATGGTCTCCTGCCGCGACTACATCGGCGCCATCATCATGCGTACCCTGATGGACGAGGTGGAGAACCACCCTGACGAGATCAGCATCCGTGAATTCGAGCCGGCCATCGAGCTGCTGCTGGACGACAAGGGCCAATGCGCCGGCGCCGTCCTTTACAATCTCGACACCGAGCAGTTCATGGTGGTCAGGGCCAAGTCGACGGTGATTACCACCGGCGGATTCGGACGGCTGCATATCCGCGGTTTCGCCACCACCAACCACTACGGCGCTACCGGTGACGGACTGGTGATGGCCTACCGTGTCGGCGCCAACCTCAAATTTATGGATTCGGTCCAGTACCATCCCACCGGCGCCATATACCCTGAGCAGATCGCCGGCTTCCTGATCACAGAGAAGATCCGTGGCGCAGGTGGCCAGCCGTTGAACAAAGATGGCGAACTCTTCGTCTTCCCGCGCGAACCCCGCGACGTGGAGAGCGCCGCTATCATCCGTGAGTGCAGCAGCGAGCGGAACATGGGCGTCGATACCGCCTCCGGCCGTAGCGGCGTGTGGCTGGACTCCCCACTCATCGACATGATCCATGGCGAGGGTTACACCAGGCATCAGTTCCCCGGTATGTGCCGGGCATTCGACAACTACGACATCGACATCGTCAAACAGCCGATGCTGATCTATCCCTCGCTCCACTATCAGAACGGTGGCATTGAGATCAACGAGCGGTGCGAAACCAATATCCCGGGCCTGTTCATCGCTGGCGAGGCCTCGGGCGGCGTCCACGGTCGCAACCGCCTGATGGGCAATTCGGTACTCGACTACAATGTCTTCGGTCGCCGCGTCGGCAAGCAGGCCAGTGAGTACGCCAAGTCGGTGGAACTCGGCAAACTCAGCCTGGCACATGTAACCGCCTATGCCGGGGAGATGATGGAGCAAGGCATCGACAGCGATCTGATCTCGCCGGTGATTCTGCCCTCCTATACTCCAGAGGACGTCAGACTGCACCAACTGGCCCGCCTCGGCAATATCCCGGCCCGTCACTCCATACTGCGCAGCCGGATCGGTTGTAGTTGTGGCAATGGGAAGGAAGGCAAGTGAGCAGTTTCCACCTACTCCCATGGTTACTCCCCGACGCAGGAGCTATCTCATGACCGTGTTTGTCTCAAGAGACAAGATCAACAGCGGCTTTACCTCCAAGGTTCAGCGGCTCGCAGATCAGAACCTGATGGCCTGTTACCAGTGTGGCAAGTGTTCCGCCGGCTGCCCCATGGCCGCCTACATGGATGTCCCGCCGAATCAGATGATCCGGCTGGCGCAACTGGGAATGGAAGATGAGTTGCTTGATTCCGAAGCGATCTGGCTCTGCGTCTCCTGTATGACCTGCAATATGCGCTGTCCCAAAGGGGTTCGGATTGCCGAGTTGATCGAGTCCATGCGCCAGATAAAGCTGCGTGCGCGGCAGGATCACCTGCAAGCGGAGAAGATTTCCAAGGCGGATCTGCGCGCAATCCCGCCCATTGCCCTCATCGGCAGCATGAGAAAGTTCACATCATGAAGCTCAGCTATTTTCCAGGTTGCACGCTCAAGAACCATGCCCGAAATTTCGAGGACTCCACCCTCTACGCGATGGATCGGCTTGGGGTGGAAGCTGTGGAGTTGGATCGCTGGAACTGCTGCGGCACCGTCTACTCCCTCTCGGCAGATGATCTGATGCGTCAGGTGGCGCCAATCCGTAATCTGCTGCGCACCAGGGAACGGGGTGACTCACAGCTCATGACAGGGTGTTCCATGTGTTTCAACACCCTCAAACGGGCCAATCACCGCGCCCGCGCCAGTGAGGAAGATCTGGCTCGCATGAACGATTTCATGTATGACGAGCCTGTTGATTACGCCGGGGATGTAGACGTCCTGCATGTCCTGGAGGTGGTGCGTGATCAGATCGGATTCGATGCCATCCGCGAGCGGGTGGTCAAACCCCTCGAAGGCCTGCGCGTGGCCTGCTACTACGGTTGCATGCTGGTGCGCCCCAACGAGGCGGCAATCGACGATGCCGAGAACCCCAGGGTGCTTGAGGATCTGATTACGGTCCTGGGTGGCGAGCCGGTGGATTACAGCCATAAGACCGAGTGCTGCGGCGCCCACCAGACCGTCGACAAGCCCGAAATCATCGCCGACAAGACTTACGAAATCCTGGGCGCTGCAAAGGCGCAGGGTGCGGACACGGTGGCGGTAAGCTGTCCCCTGTGCGCCTTCAACCTGGACCATCGTCAGGAGGCAACCCTGAAAATCCACTCCGATTTCCATACCATGCCGGTCGTCTATTTCTCGCAGTTGATGGCCATCGCCCTCGGAGGATCCGAGTCGGTACTGCGGCTGGATCTCCATCACACGCCTCCCGGTCCCCTGCTGACCGGGAAAGGTCTGCTCTGAGGGAAACAGGATGGCATTCGGCAAAATCAAACAAATCACCGGCGTCGTGACCATCAACAAGGCCTGGTGCAAGGGTTGCGGTTTCTGCGTCAATTATTGCCCAACCGACGCCCTTGCCATGTCATCCGAATATAACGCCAAGGGATATCATCCCCCCTACATCAAATCGCCGGACGATTGCAGAGATTGCGACTTCTGCCAGACCATCTGTCCGGAGTTCGCCATTTACGTCACCCGCAAGGCGGAGACAGAGGAGAATGAGAATGCGTAAGACTGCCGCCGATCCGAAAGGCGTACTCGAGGGCTCTCATTTCCTCGACGGCGATCACGCAATTGCCGAGGGGGCATTGGCCGCCGGATGCCGCTTCTTTGCCGGTTATCCGATCACGCCGTCGACCGAGACCGCTGAACGATTTGCAGAGCGCTGTCCGGCTGCCGGCGGCATGTTCATCCAGATGGAGGATGAGATTGCCTCCATCGCCGCCTTGGTTGGCGGCGCCTGGGGTGGGCAGAAGGTGATGACGGTGACTTCAGGCCCAGGCCTCTCTCTGATGATGGAGAATCTTGGCCTGGCCGTCATGACAGAGACCCCCATGGTGATCGCCGATGTCCAGCGCGCCGGTCCCTCCACCGGGCTGCCGACCCTCCCCGCCCAGCAGGATATGATGCAGATACGCTGGGGATCTCACGGCGACTACCGGATTATCGCGCTCTGCCCGGATTCGCCCCAGGAGTGTTTCGATCTGACGGTGGAGGCGTTCAACCTGTCGGAAACCTATCGAGTCCCGGTCTTCATCATGGCCGATGAGACCGTCGGACACATGCACGAGAAGGTCGTCATCCCACCCGCCGGGGAGATCGGGGTGGTGGAACGTAACTGGTACGAGGGTCCCAAGGCGGATTACCGGCCCTACCAGTTCACCGGCAAGGATGTTGCGCCCATGGTCAAGGCGGGTGACGGATACCGATTCCACATCACCGGCCTCACCCATGACGAGCGTGGCTATCCACACCTGACCGTGGATCAGAACGAAAAAGTTGTTACTCACCTGATCGAAAAGATTGACTCCAACGCAGACAAGATCATCCAGCTCGATGAGAGTGAGGTGGACGGTGCAGATGTTGTCGTCGTCTCCTACGGCATCACCTCGCGGATCGTTTCCCGGGCGGTGCAGTTGGCGCGCGAGGCCGGCATCAAGACAGGATCGATGCGGCTCATCACCATCTGGCCCTTCGCGGAAAAGAGAATCGAGGAACTGGCCGGCAAGGTGAAGGCGATCGTGGTTCCGGAAATCAATTACGGTCAGATGGTAAGGGAGGTCGAACGCAGTGCAGCCGGCCGATGCAAAGTCGTCAGCGTCCCCCATTGCGGTGGCGCGGTGCATGATCCCGAAGTCATCCTTGACGCTATCAAGGAGGCCAGCAAATGAGCATTGAAGTCAATATCGATAAATTCCGCGCAGAGAGCCCGATGACGGATTTCCTGCGCATGGAGCGGATGCCGCATATCTGGTGCCCGGGTTGCGGGATCGGTACCGTGGTCAACTCCTTCGCCGAGGCCGTCAAGAAGAGCGGCATGGACATGGACAAGCTGGCGGTGATCTCCGGCATCGGCTGTACCGGCCGGGTCGCCGGCTACGTGAACTTCGATTCCATACACACCACCCATGGCCGCGCCATCCCCGTCGCCACCGGCCTCAAGCTGGCCAACCCTGAAATGAAGGTGGTGGTGGTCAGCGGCGACGGCGATCTCACGGGTATCGGCGGTAACCACTTCATCCACGCCGCCCGCCGCAACATGGACATCATGGTTATCTGCGTCAACAATTTCACCTACGGCATGACCGGCGGCCAAGTGACGCCGACCACGCCGCAGACGGCCAACGCCTCCACCACACCCTACGGTAACTACGAATACCCCTTCAGCCTGCCGTTTCTGGCGGACGCCTGCGGGGCGACCTACGTGGCGCGCTGGACCTCGCTGCATGCGCGCAATATCACCAAATCGATTCGCGAGGCGCTGAACCACAAAGGATTCTCCTTCATCGAGGTGATCGCCCCCTGCACCACGCTCTATCAGCGTCGTAATCGCCTGGGCGACGGCCTTGATGCCCTCGAGTACTACAAAGAGGAAGCTGGGGTTGAGAAAGATGTCGATACCCGCGAAGTGGGTATCGACTTCCAGGGCGATATCGTCATGGGCCGATTCGTCAATCAGGAGAAACCGACCTACGAAGAGGCAGTCAACGAGCGTTACGCCAACGTCTTGGGCGACGACTATCAGCTCTACGGCATGAGCAAGCCCGAGCGTGAGGAGAAGGCCAAGCGCGAGGCGGAGGAGAGAGCCAAGGTGCAGGCCCTGATGGAAGATGAAGAGGCCCAGATGATGGCCGAAGATATGGGCGTGGACGAGGAGGGCTTGTAGATGCATGAGGTCAGATTCTCCGGCTTCGGTGGCCAGGGCATCGTCCGCTGCGCCCTGATCACCGGCAAGGCGCTGTCGATGTATGACGACAAGTTCGCCACCATGACCCAGAGCTTCGGTCCCGAGGCCCGCGGCGGTGCCTGCAGCTCCCAGCTAGTGGTCTCCGAAAGTCGGATTCTCTATCCCTATGTCACCCTGCCCGGCGTACTGATCGCTCTGTCACAGGATTCCTACACTACCTATGAACCGAAGCTGAAAGACGGCGGCGTCCTTATATATGAGGCGGATCTGGTCACGCCCAAGGAAGATGACGGGAGGGTGCAGATGTATCCAGCACCGGTTACTCGCTTCGCGGAGGAGTTGGGCAATCGCCTGTTCGCCAATCTGGTGACCCTGGGATGTTTCTCCGCCATTACCAAGATCGTCACCCCGGAGGCGATGAAGAAGGCCCTGCCGGGACTGGTTCCAGACCGTTTTCTTGAAGTCAACAAGAAGGCATTCGACAAGGGATATGCATACGGGCTCGAATCGCTGGAGAAGAAACCGCTTGTTACTGGGGACGCGCAATGACAAAACGCACCGGTGTCTTTGTTTGCCACTGCGGTAAGAATATTGCCGCCACTGTCGACGTCAAGAAGGTCGCGCAGGAGCTGGCCAAGGATGACGGTGTGGTTTTTTCCGAAGACTATGTCTACATGTGCTCGGACCCGGGTCAGACTGCAGTCATCGATGCCATCAAGGACAACGACCTCAATGGCATGGTCATCTCCTGCTGCTCCCCTACCCTGCACGAAAAGACCTTCCGCGATGCCTCGGAGCTGGGCGACCTCAACGCCTTCCAGTGCGAGATTGCCAATATCCGCGAGCAGTGCGCCTGGGTTCATAAAGACATGGAGGTGGCCACCGAAAAGGCCCTCAAGATCACCCGTGCATCGGTGCGTCGCGTGCAGCACAATCAGGCGCTGGAGCCCATCGGTGTTCCGGTTACCCGCCGGGCGCTGGTGGTTGGTGGGGGTATTGCCGGCATTCAGGCCGCCCTCGATCTGACCGATGCCGGTCTCGACGTGGTTCTGGTGGAAAAACAGGCGACCATCGGCGGCAACATGCTCAAGCTGTCGGAGACCTTCCCGACCCTCGACTGCTCCCAGTGCATCCTTTCGCCGAAGATGGTTTCGGTGTCGAAGAATCCCAAGATCACGCTGATGACCGAGAGCGAGGTCGAAAGCATCTCCGGCTTTGTCGGCAACTTCAAGGTCAAGATCAAGAAAAAGGCAGCGTTCGTCGATCCAGAGCTGTGCAAGCTCTGCGACGACTGCACCCCTGTCTGTCCTGTCGCCGTGCCCAATGAATACGACGTGGGCCTGACCAACCGTCGCGCTATCCATATCCCCTTCGCCCAAGCGATTCCGGCCTCCTTTACCCTGGATGAAGAAGCCTGTCTGGGACTCGATCCGGTGGTCTGTGGCAAGTGCGAGGAGGTCTGCGACGTCGGGGCTATTGATTACGACAAGAAGCCGACCGTTACCGAGGAAGATGTAGGGGCTATTGTCGTCGCCACCGGTTTCGACCTCTACGGTATGGAACATATGGGTGAATTCGGTGGCGGGCGCTACCCGGATGTGCTCGACGGTCTCCAGTTCGAGCGTCTCTGTTCGGCCTCCGGCGCCACCGAGGGCCATATTATGCGGCCGTCGGACCACAAGGTGCCCAAAGAAATCGTCTTTATCCAGTGTTCCGGCTCGCGGGACCCAGAGAACCACTGCGCCTACTGTTCGAAGATCTGCTGCATGTACACGGCCAAGCATGCAACGCTCTACAAACACCATGTCCCCGACGGACAGGCCTATATCTTCTATATCGATATCCGCTCAGGCGGCAAGGGTTACGAGGAGTTCGTACAGCGCTCGATGGAGAATGACGGCGTAATCTACCTGCGTGGCAGGGTCTCCAGGGTCTACGAAAAGGACGGCAAACTCAAGGTGATGGGCGTCGATACCCTGGCGGGGCGCAATGTCGAGATCAATGCCGACATGGTGGTTCTGGCCCAGGCGATGGAGCCATCCAAGGGCACGGCCGAAATCGCCAAGATCCTGAAGATAGGTCGCGACAAGGATGGCTTTTTGGCCGAGGCCCATCCGAAATTGAAACCGGTCGAGAGCGTGACCGCGGGCATCTACCTTGCCGGGGCCGCCCAGGGTCCGAAGGATATCCCGGAGACGGTCAGCCAGGCAGGCGCCGCCGCCAGCAAGGTCATCGCCCTGCTCTCCAAGGATCAACTGGCCCACAGCCCGACCGTGGCAAAGGTCAGAGACCCCTGGTGCACCGGCTGTGAGATGTGCGTTGACGCCTGCCCCTATGATGCAATTGCTCTCGTGGATGGCAAGGCCAGCGTCAATGAGGTCCTGTGCGAAGGCTGCGGCTCCTGCGTAGGCGTCTGCGTACGCGCCGCCATCGACGTCAAGAACGTCACCCAACTGCAGATTCACGAAATGATCAGCGCCATCATGGCGTAATGGGAGGAGAATTCAGGTGTCGAACCCATCGAAAACGACCGAAGCACAAACGTTTGAACCACGCATAGTGGCTTTTCTGTGCAAATGGTGTTCGTCTGCCGGCAGCGATCTGGCCGGTGTATCGCGTATTCAATATTCGGCAAACGCCACCCCTATCACCATCCCCTGTTCAGGATCTGTGTCGCCCATGTATATCCTCTCCGCCTTTAACAAGGGGGCGGATGGCGTGCTGATCTCGGGCTGCCACCCGGGTGACTGTCACTACATGGAAGGGAACTACCTGGCCCGCCGTAAACTTTACCTGGTGAAGGAGTTGCTCCAGTTCATCGGCCTGGAATCGGAGCGTTTTCGTATGTCCTGGGTCTCGGCTGCAGAGGGGGCAAAATTCGCAGAAGTGGTCGACGATTTTGTCGAGGACCTTCGCGTATTGGGTCCCCAAAATCGATTGAAGGCGGAGCGCTGATGGTCAATGTAGAAGAGATTCGAGACTTTGCCGCCGGCCTGCTGGAGAGGGGGGAGGTCAAGTCGGTGCTGGGTTTTCGACATGGCTCGGCAAGCGCCTTTGCTGAACCCTGTACCTTGACTGAGGCTGACGATGCCGCCTCCCTGGTCTGGGATCCAACCTGTCTGAATAATCTGGCGCTCTATCTGGTCAAGGACCGCAAGCAGCAGGCAGCCTCCAAGACACCTGATACCCGTCCAGTCGGTATCGTTGCCAAGGGCTGTGACAGCCGCGCCGTCGGTGTTTTGCTGCAGGAGAACTACTTCAAGCGCGAGGATGTGGTGGTCATAGGCATCTCCTGTGAAGGTACAGGCGTCGTCGATCCAAAAAAGCTCTCTAACAAGCTGAAGGGCAGGACGGCGAGCCGGGTGACATTTGACGGCGCCGACGGTATCAGTGTCAGCGTGTATGGCGATGAAACTGAAACCGTTATACCCGCACGCGAGGTTTTGGCCGACCGCTGCCTCGAATGCCGCGCGGCCGCTCCAGCGCTGAATAACGTGGTTTTCGGCGATTCTGTCGAAGCGCGTGATTACAACGAGCCCTTCCATGCCGCCAAGGAGGCGGAGAACGTCTCTGAGGATGAACGCTGGGCGACTTGGGAACACCACTTTGATCGCTGCCTACGCTGTTTCGCCTGCCGCGCGGTCTGCCCTATGTGCTACTGCCCTGAGTGTGTAGTCGACAGCACCACGTTTGTGGTCACATTGGGAACCAGTGCCAAGGAGAAGGCCAACCGCATACGCTGGTGTGAACGCTCGGCGAACACCTCCGAAAGCGCTGTCTACCACTTGACGCGAGCCATTCATCTGGCTGGTCGTTGTATCGATTGTGGCGAATGCGAGCGGGTCTGCCCGGTCAACATCCCGCTGCGTCTGCTCAATACCAAGCTGGAAAAAGAGGCCTTCGAGATGTTCGAGTACCAGGCGGGACACGATATCGAACAGGCCTCACTACTGTCGTCCTTCCGGGACGAAGACCCCAATAGTTTCATCAGGTAGCTCCCATGGAAAAGATCCTTAGCCAGGAAAAACTCAGGGAGTGGGTCGATACCCTCGACGACTGCGAGGTGCACGCTCCCGCCTTCGCCGACTCGGTCTGGAATTACGCCAGGATCGAGGCCGGCGCCGATATCGACCTCTCTCATACCAACACCATCGGCTCCATCAAGACGTTCGTCTTCCCGCAACGCGAGGTCTTCTTCCGTTTCGAAAAGAAAGACGGCGTTCCTCTGCTGACCTCGACCCTGCCTGATCCAATACCCACCGTGGTCTTCGGTGTACGGCCCTGCGACGGCAGGGGCATGCCCCGCAACGACACGGTGTTCAATAAAGAGTTCGAGGATCCCTATTACTGGGCGAGACGCGACAAGCTGACCCTGATCGGCCTGGCCTGCAACCAACCCCACTCCCCCAACTGCTTCTGTCAATCGGTCGGTGGCTCTCCGCACTCCGAGGAGGGTCTCGACATCCTGATGACCGACCTGGGCGACCGCTTCCACGTCAAGGGAATCACGGCGAAGGGAGTCGAAATCATGGAGCGGGGCCGCGACGCCTTCGATGCGGTTAGTGACAGTGACCAGGCCGATGCTGGGAAGATTCACGAGACCTCGCGCAGTTATCCCCAGCGTCCCCTCGGCGATCTGGACGCCATTCCCGAGGCCCTCCGCGAGAACTTCGACTCCCCGCTGTGGGCCGATATGGCGCAACACTGCATTGGGTGCGGTATCTGCACCTTCCTCTGTCCGACCTGTCACTGTTTCGACATAAACGATGAAGTGACCAGCCCGACTTCGGGCGAGGGCGAGCGGGTGAGGACCTGGGACAACTGTCAGTTCCCGGATTTCACCATGCACACCTCGGGACACAACCCCAGGGGCGACCTTGGTTCGCGTCTGCGGCAGCGGGTCAACCACAAATTTCTCTACTTCGTCGAAAATCATAATACCCAGCAGTGCACGGGCTGCGGCCGCTGCATCACGGAGTGTCCGGTCGGTATCGACATTGTCGCGGTTTTGGAGAGGGTGAGCCAATGACGGACAACATCTATCTTCCAAAGATTGGACGCATCGTCGGTATCGATGAGGAGACCCAGGGCGCCAGGGCAATCAAGACCTTTAAGGTCGAATTCCCGAATAGTGACGGTTTCGAGCACAACTGTGGTCAGTGCGCCATGCTGTCGATGTTCGGCAAAGGCGAATCGATGATCTCGATCGCCTCCTCGCCGCTGGTCAAAGAGTACAAGCAGTTCAGCATCATGAAGATGGGGCGAGTCACCTCGGCATTCCACGCCGCCAGAGTCGGCGACTTCATCGGTATTCGTGGCCCTTACGGCAACCAGTTTCCCCTGGACGACTGGAAGGGCCGGGACCTGGTCTTCATCGGCGGCGGCGTCGGCCTGGCCCCGATCTGGCCGGTGATTCAGACGGCTGTGGCGCGGCGTGAGGATTTCGGTAAGATCACTGTCTTTTACGGTGCCCGCACCTCCAGCAACATCATGTACGAGGCCGATTTCGAGAAGCTCAAGGCGTCAGTCGAAGTGCAACTCTCTGTGGATGCCCCCGAGGAGGGCTGGCCGGGTTATACGGGCTTCGTTCCGGCCAATCTGATGGATAAGGCGCCGTCACCCGATAACGCTATTGCTATTACCTGTGGCCCGCCGATCATGATAAAGTTCGTGATCCAGAATCTGCAGGCATTGGGCTTTGCGGATGAGCAGATCTACACCACCATCGAAAACAAGATGAAGTGTGGTATTGGCAAATGCGGTCGTTGCAACGTGGGTAAGGACTATGTCTGTGTGAAGGGTCCGGTCTATTCCTGGGCTGAACTGAAGAGCCTGCCACAAGAATACTAGATACCATGTAGCCATTCACCACGGAGAAATCGGGGATTTCTCCGTGGTCAGCCTGCCTCAGCGCTGGGCGGAATGGTTGCGAAACAATGTATATTTTAGAGTGTTAAGGGGACAGATGTAATGAACATCACTGGGATGCGTCACGGCGCAAAACTCCTGGATATTGTCGGCTTTCCTCGGTCCGAGGTGCTGGGTCCGGAGGCGAGCGATCAAGAGATCAAAAGCCTTATCGAGCGTTGCGGCGAAGTCTTCGTCAAGCCGATCTTCAAGGGCGGCGTCGGCAAGAAGGGTAAGTCCGGTCTGCTGGGCAGGGCCAAGGATCTGAGCAGTGCCATGAGGGAGAAGGAGCGGCTCTATTTTGCCGAGCACTTCCACAACAACACCCTGAGCAAGGCCGAAGGCGTTACCTTCGAGGGCGCGGTGCCTGCGGTTTGCGAGGTCTACTTCTCCATCACCGATAATACCGAGTTCCGTGCGCCGACCATCACCATCACCCATCACGGCGGCGTCGATATTGAAGAGTTGCCCCCGGAGAAGATCACCAGTATCCCATTCGATCCGCTCACCGGTTTGAAGGGTTTTGTCATCTCCAACGCCCTGAAGCGCCTTGGCGCTCCCAGCGAGCTGATCAGTCCCCTGGTGCAGAACCTGCCCAAGCTGTGGGACCTCTACCACAACTATGGGATGACCACGCTGGAGTTGAACCCTATTCGCATGATGTCCAACAAGAAGGGGCGGCTGATTCCCGTGGCCTGTGACTTCAAGTGTGGCTTCGACGACGATGATCCCAACGTTGCCCGCCTGGGTCTGCCGGATGATCTGGACACCTCCAGCTACCCCGACTTCGAGCAGGAGGTGAACTCGCTGCGCACCTATCAAGGCCAGTCCGACGTATTTGTAATCAATGAAGCGGGCACCATCTCCGCCATGACCTTCGGCGGCGGCGCCAACGCCCTGGTGACCGAGTTGCTGGGTGACGCAGCCACCATCTCATCTGACTTCGGTGGCAACCCTCCCTACGCCAAGATGCACGACATCAGCCGCATCGTCTACAAATATTGGCTGGAGCAGACCAACGTGCTGTTCATCATTGGCGGCAAAGCCAATAACACCGATATCTACGAGACCTTCCGCGCTATGGCGGATGCGTTGCGGGATCACTTCAACGCCCATGGTCCGCAACCACTCTACGTAGTAGTGGGACGTGGCGGCCCCAACCTGATCCGCGGCATGGGCTATATGCAGGATACCCTGGACTCCCTGGGCATCCCCTATCAGATGTTCGGCTTCGATTCCGCTATGAGTGAGGTGGTCAACTACGCACAGGCTGTTGATGAGTGGATGAAAAACGGTGGTCGTGAAATCGTGGCCAAGAAGATGGGGATCGCCGAATAACGGCTTTTCGCAGCCCTGATTTATATCTGTAACCAAGAATTTCCTAGCGTGGCCCAATGAGCATGCCGCGCAAGATTGAGGGAGCCCAATTATGCATCCGCAAGGTGTAGCTGCTTTTCCCCACTACTATGTGGGAGTCAACTCTCTGACAGAACTGGCCACGAAAGATGACCGGATCTGCGTTCTCAACATCACTGGCGGCGAGAGCCGTACCGTAACCCCGGTGAGCCACGTCTATTCAGGCGGCAATATCGTCTGTGGCACCGCGCCTGGGCGTTCCGGCTCCAAAATGAAGACCTCTACCGGTGATATCCCGGTCTATGACAATGTGGCCGAGGCGGTGGATGACGGCCAGGAATTTAACGTGGTGGTGGTCTACCTGCCGCCCTCCGGCGTGCGCGACGGCGTACTCGAAGCGGTGCGGGTCAATCCCAATCTGACGAAGATCGTCATACTCACCGAGAAGGTGCCGGTACGTGACGCCCGCATCATTCGCGCCATCGGTCAGATGCACGGCATCGATATCTTCGGCGGCAACTGCCTGGGCCTGGCTGACTCCCACAACCATGTTCGTATCGGCGGTGCCTTGGGTGGCAGCGCACCGGAGGAGTCACTACTCCCCGGATCTGTGGCCATCTACTCCAACTCCGGCAACTTCACCACCACCATTGCGGTCTACCTGGCGACCGGTGGTTGGGGCACTACGGTCTCCTTCTCCTCCGGTAAGGATGTCTATATCCACTACGCCGCACAGGAGTGGACCCACGCATTCCACAACGATGATCGTTCCAAGTCTGCGGTGATGTATATCGAGCCGGGCGGCTACTATGAGCATGATCTCGAATTCGACAAGCCGGTGGTTGCCTGTATCGTGGGCCGCTGGAAGGCGAAGCTGACCAAGGCATGCGGACATGCCGGCGCCATCGCCGGGGCCGGTGATAACGCTCTGGCCAAGGAGGAGTGGTTCATGGAGAAGTTTGGCGTGGACGCCATCTTCACCCCGGAAAACCCGGTCTGCTCCGAGAAAGGCGCCGTGGTGGTCAACATATCCCATATCCCGGATGCCATGACCGCCGTGATGGCGAAACGGGGCGCCAAGCCCGATTTCGACTCTGTGGGCGATCTCTCCCTTAAGTGCTGGTTCAGCAACAACCAGGGCATTGATCTGCCGGACACTCTGAAACCGCCGGTCGTCGAGGCGATGGCTCCCTACAACGCTCAGATTGCCGGCCTCGGCGAACAGGTGGGCACGGTCTTCCCACGCCAAACCATGAAGGATGCCTCCGGCGCCTCCATGATGGACCCCAAGACTCAGGTGACCAAGATTCACGGCACCAGCGTACTGGACGCCTCCACCCACGCATTTGAGGAGAATCTGGTACAGAGTCTGATTCGCGAGTACCCGGATGAGAATGGTACAGCTTTGGCCAACGTCGCCCTGAATACCTTCGTCAACCAGAGCGGTAAGGTCGGGCTGGCCGCCGCTGACGCCTCCCGTGAGGCTGGCAACAGTCCCAATACTGCACTCTCTGCGGCAGTCGCCATGGTGGGGCCGAAACTGGTAGAGCAGGCACGTACTGTCACCACTGCGCTGGTAGAGTTGTTCAAGAAGAGTGGTCTGGAGGATCCGTCAGACGTGGGATTCAATTTCAGCACCCAACTGGAAGCTGCGGACGCCGGGGTATTCCTCACGGACTACTCGGGTCGCTGTAACGTCGCCATGTTGGAGGCGATCGAGGCCCGCGGCGCCAAATCAGTATTCATCGACTTCCTCAAGGCCCTGGAACAGAAGGGTGGCGGCAAGCTAAGCTGCAGCGTACTGGTCGCTGCCATCACCACCCATCTGGCCTGGAAGGCACTGATGCGCAAGCGTCTATCGGTTACCACCGTCAGTAACATGCCCTGGCACTTCCGGGTATTCAGCACCCTGATCGGCTCAGCCGCCACTGCAGAGAACCAGGAGAGGCACAGCTTCTGCGGCGTAGCCAACAAAGAGCTTATGAGCAGCTGGAGCTTTACCGAGACCGCCCATCTGGCCCTGCTCGGTAATCGCCCGGATATAGAGGCGCTCTACGCCTTTTCCGTCCTGCTTGGTCTGATCATCACCAACGGTCCTGGCACCATCTCCGCTCAGGGGGCAAAGGGTGCGGTCAGCGCAGATGGCCCCGAGGCCCCGGAACGGGTTCAGGTCAACAAGAGCTATATTGGCTTTCTGACTCACACAGGTTACGCCCACGGCGGCAACGGTTTCGAGGCTATCGCCTTCCTGCTGGACCGCTTCCGTGATTCTGGCCTGGGCAGTCCCGGCGACTCCGGCCACGGCATGGATCTGGCCGCCATGGCCACCGACTACGCCAAGGAGTACAAGGCGTACAAGGCCAAAGCCAAGGCGGTAGGCAATCTCTCCTACGCAAAGATTCCCTGCGTGAACCACCCGGTCTTCAAGGGCGAAGATATCAACTACGATCCCCGCGAGGTGTTCGTCAACGATCTGTTCAAGGAGCGCGGCAACTATAACGTCTTCCACGAGTTCTACCATGAACTGGTCAACGCCCTGTTCAAGACCGGCGTCAGCCGCAACGTTTACTGCGTCAACGTGGATGCAGTGATCGCAGTGATTCTGCTGAAGATGCTGTGGCAGCCTTACGCGAATGGGGAGATCAGCGATTCGACCATGGAATCAGCCGCCTTCACCACTTTCCTGTTTGGTCGTATGATCGGTTCAGCAGCAGAGATTGATGACCACACCAATCGTGGACGGAATATGGACACACGGACAGCTGCATCCCGCTGCTCCTACGTATCATAGCTAACAGTTTGACGAAACAGTTCAACCTGGGTCCTGCGGGCAATCGCAGGATCCAGATGCAAATTTACTGAGGAAGAAACATGACAGAACAGACATCAACGATTGTTTGGACAAAAACAGATGAAGCGCCCGCGCTGGCGACCTACTCCTTTCTGCCTATCGTCAAGGCATTTACAGCAGGAACCGGCATCAATGTCGAAACGAGGGATATCTCTCTCGCGGGCAGGATTATCGCGAACTTTCCCGATAATCTGACCGACGACCAAAAACAATCCGATGATCTGGCCATATTGGGTGATCTGGCGAAGAAACCGGAAGCCAATATCATCAAACTGCCAAATATCAGCGCCTCGATCCCACAGCTGAAGGCCGCGCTCAAGGAACTTCAGGAGTTGGGCTATGACCTCCCTGACTATCCCGAGAATCCGCAAGACGATGCAGAGAAGGAGATCAAGGCCAGATACGCCAAGGTTTTGGGCAGCGCTGTCAACCCTGTGTTACGAGAAGGAAACTCCGACCGCAGAGCGCCGGGCGCGGTAAAGAATTATGCGAAGCAGAACCCGCACTCCATGGGCGCCTGGAGTTCGGACTCAAAATCCCATGTCGCCACCATGAACAGTGGGGATTTCTGTGCCAACGAGAAATCTGTAACCATGGCTGAGGCAACCGATACAAAAATCGAGTTTGTCGCTAAAGACGGAAGCACCACCGTTCTGAAGGAGAGCGTACCGCTGGAAGCCGGTGAAGTGGTTGACGCAACTTTCATGAGCAAAAATGCCCTGACCAAATTTCTCGGGGAGCAGGTGGAAGATGCCAAACAGCAGGGCATACTCTTCTCGTTGCATATGAAAGCGACCATGATGAAGGTCTCAGACCCGGTTATTTTTGGTCACTGCGTAAAGGTCTTCTATAAAGATGTCATCGAAAAACACGCGGATGTCATTGCCGACCTCGGCGTTGATTTCAACAACGGTCTGGGCGACCTCTACGCCAAGATTGAGAACCTGCCGGCGGACAAAAAAGCAGAGATCGAAGCTGATATCCAGGCGCTCTACGCAGACCGTCCCGCGCTAGCAATGGTGAACTCCGACAAGGGCATCACCAATCTGCATGTCCCCGGCGATGTGATCATCGACGCCTCAATGCCCGCCGCAATTCGTACATCCGGTCGGATGTGGAACCCAGATGGCGAACTGCAAGACACCAAGTTTGTTATCCCCGACCACAGCTACGCACCGCTCTACCAGGCTACCATTGATAACTGTATCGCCAATGGCGCGCTGGATCCTGCCACCATGGGCACTGTCCCCAATGTGGGCCTGATGGCGAAAAAGGCTGAAGAGTACGGTTCGCACCCCACAACCTTCGAGGCACCAGGCGATGGCACTATCCGCGTCGTGGCTGCCGATGGAAGCACTATCCATGAGCATGATGTCGAAGAGGGTGATATCTGGCGCATGGTGGCGGTAAAAGACGCCCCTATCCAGGACTGGGTGAAACTGGCCGTAACCCGCGCCAAGGCAACTGGTTGGCCTGCAATTTTCTGGCTGGATGAAGACCGGACGCACCATATTGAGTTGAAGAAAAAGGTTGATAGATATCTACAGGACCACGATACCAGTGGACTGGATATCCGCATCATGGGTGTTTACGACGCAGCGAAACTCTCCGTTGAGCGTATGAGAGCGGGCGAGAACACCATCTCGGTTACCGGCAATGTATTGCGCGATTACAACACCGATCTGTATCCGATCCTCGAAGTTGGCACCAGCGCAAAGATGCTCTCCATCGTACCGCTGATGAATGGCGGCGGACTGTTCGAGACAGGCGCGGGTGGATCTGCGCCAAAGCATGTTCAGCAGATCCGACAAGAGGGGCACCTGAGATGGGACTCCCTTGGCGAGTTTCTTGCGCTTGCCGCATCCATGGAGCATCTGAGCATTGCATTCAGCAATGACAAGGCCAAGGTGTTGGCGGATACGCTTGATCAGGCAACGGGCAAGTTCCTGAATAACAACAAGTCACCCTCCCGTAAGGTCAATGAGTTGGATAACCGGGGAAGCCATTTCTATCTTGCCATGTACTGGGCGCAGGCACTGGCCGAACAGACCAGTGATGCAGCGCTTCAGGCACGTTTTGCTCCACTGGCGAAGCAGCTTGAAGAGAATGAGGCAGCGATCACCGAAGAGCTGATCGCGGCACAGGGCCAGCCGGTCGACATGGGTGCTTACTTTTGCCCGGATGTGGCGAAGACGGAAAAAGCCATGCGTCCCAGCGCAACCTTCAATGCTGCATTGGGTACGCTTGGTTGATTCTGTAATATATAACGGGAAGGTGGGAGCGGGGAGACACGTTCCCACTTTTCCTGTTTGGTTGCGTGGTCGGGTGTTGTGTTCCTTTGGAGGTGGCATATGGTCGATATCGATGATCAATTGGTTGAGTTAATCAAAGAGTCCATCAAGCTGGAAATAAGCGGCAAAGGGTTTTATGAACGTGCTGCCGTTGTGACCGAAGATGAGCTTGGAAAAACCATGTTCAAACGGCTTGCCGTAGAGGAGGATGGCCACCTCGCAGTTTTGGAAAAGATATTCACTTCCATAACGGGTGGAGAAGATTGGCGGGACATCGCCGACAGGGAGATGCAGAAAAAAGGACCAGCGTCGGTTGTCGACCAGTTGGAAACGGCTATAGCCAAGCGGGGAAAAGACAACAAGAATGCCAACGGCGCCGAAGCACTCAAGGTAGCGATGGAGATGGAGAGAAAGGCGATCCGTTTTTTTGAAGAGCTGCTCAAAAAGGCGAAAAACCCCAAGGTGCGTGAGTTGGCGGAATCCCTCGCCGATGAGGAGAGATTTCACTATGATCTGCTCCAATCTCAGCACGATAGCGTGTTGAACATGGGGTATTGGATCGACTCCACCGATATTAGAATGGATAGCAAATTTTGACCTGGATACCCGTCAACTGTAGCCGTTGAGTCCCCCCTCCTCCACCCCGTCACTCCTCTGAAAAAGAGAAGAAGGGGTTCTACCAGAGAGCGGGGCCGAACGATTACAAAATGAGAGACAGAGATCATGAGCTTCGAATTTAATGCCGATGAAGTCTTCGAGATGGCCGAGCAGATCGAGAGAAACGGGGCGGAATTTTACCGCAAGGCTGCCGGGACCGTTATCGGCGACCCAGCAGGCAGAGACTTCCTCATCGAGCTTGCCCGGATGGAAGAGGAGCATGAGGATGTCTTTTCGGACATACGGAAATCCCTGACGGATGAACAGCGGAAATCGACCCTTGCTGATCTCAATAACGAGGCTATCGGCTACCTGCGCTCGCTTGCGGATACCCGGGTTTTTTTCCAGAAAGAGATAGATACATCCTCAATGGAGGAGATCCTGAAGGCAGCCATAATGACCGAGAAGGATTCGATCGCATTCTACCTGGGGATGAAGGATATGGTTCCCGAGAGAGGTGGCAAAGACAAAATCGACCAGATCATCCAAGAGGAGATGAGCCATATCCGTCTCCTGAGTCAGGAGCTTATTACACGCAGGGGTGGACAGATATAATGATCTGGAGTGCTTTCTCCCAGTAGAGTGAGGCGCGCGCTCAGAGTCAGCACTTTTCCCCCGGTCGTTGCCTCTACTTACAGCTGCGACCAGCAAGACAAGCTCCAGATCAATATTCTGCTCTCCTCCGGAAGAACATTATGCATGAAGATGAACACCGGCAATCGCAGTGGGCGTGGCTGGAGCATCCCGATTCCACATTCGAGTTGCATAGCACCGAACGGAGAGCATTTTACGCGTGGCAGGTGGCCGACAAGGAATGGTCGAAGGCGACCTGCGGCTTGGACGCCAAGGGCAGAAAGCAAAAGCAGTCGAAGAAAAACAGAAAGGCGCTGAAGGCATTGGAAAAACGCCTAAATATGGCGGCTAAGGCGTATGAAATGGCCAGAAGCAGGCTGCACGACGCCTGGTCTGCCTGAATCCCTGAGGGATGTCTGCCAAACCCGGGGTCCTGGAAACAAAGGCGCTACCCTATCGATTGTAAAGATGGAACAGCACCTTTAATGCGGCCCTTATTTTTAATGCTCAATAGCGCCCATGCTGGTGGTGGATATAATTACTCATTTCCACGTACTGCATGTTCATGCGCTTCGTGATCTCGTGTACCTCTCGGGCAATGGCGCGCATCAGTTTGTAAACTATTTGCGGGTGCTCTTCCAGCAGGCTTTCAAGATGTTTCCTCTTGATTTGGAGGACATCTGTCGTGTCGTCCGCCTGGAGAGTGGCGCTGTGTTCCGAGCCATCCAGAAATCCCATTTCGCCGGCCATCTCTCCTTCCCGGATGCACGCCAGGGTGACATGCCCCCCGCCTCCAGTCGCCCTATTTACCTGCAGTCGTCCCTTGATTAACACGTAAAGGGAATCGTCCCTTTTTCCCTGTTCAATCAGGATTTGGCCTTTTTTCAGGGTAATAACTGCAGCGATTCCTGCCAACCGACCACATTCCCCGTCGTCCAACTCGCTTACGAAGGGTAGCTTGCAAACCGCATCCATATGTTTTTCTATGTTTCTTGCTCTTTTTTTCATTCCCTTTTTTGTTTCGGCTTGAGTTTCTTTCGGACTGCTTTTTTCTGCCATAATTTAACCCTCGTCAGCTCAGCTTTAAATTTAAGTATCTATAGACCTGTCTATCCCAATGAGCCACCCGCGGTCCTGTACTGGAATCCTTACCGTGGGTGTTTTCCCTCTTTCCCTCTTCCACTCTCAGCTTGTGAGGATCGGTCCGGCCGGTGGAGGAGAGCACCGCATCGAATTTCTTCATCCGTTCCGAAAGCCCACACGGATATCATAGTGGATGTTTGTTACAAATTTAGAGAGTGAGTATAGCCGATGCCCTTTTCGAGTGTTCGTTGCGCTCAGAGTTTTTATACCAAAATGCAGCAAACCATGCCCATATTCCTTTTTTTGTTACGGTATTGTTACTGCAATGCCAGTATAATTGCTAAATTTCTGGTGTGGGTATCAGTCGTGACACATGAATGGCCCCTTCTCGGGCGTGCTCATGTCAATTTTTTACCCCTGTCAGCCTTGTCCAGTGCATTCGTGCATCGCTGCCGGGATTTTTTTGCAAGGGAAGGTTTGCGTGCCGCGTTCGGTTTCTTTATGGTATTTCTGCATAAACGGTAAGGGTGATACCTGAACAGGCTGGCTTTGGCCACATTGATGGTGGAACCTGCCCAGGCCACCGACGGTAATAAATTAACGAGTTCCTAAGGAGGAACCAAATGAAGCCTTTGAATTTGACGGAGAAAATCCTGCTCGACCACCTTGTTGATGGGGATGAGCTGCCCGCGCCCGGCACTGTGATCAAGATCAAGGTGGACGAGGCCTTCACTCAGGACGCCACCGGCACCATGTGCATGCTGCAGCTGGAGGCGATGGGCGTCAATCGGGTCAAGCCGCTCTCCGTCAACTTCGTCGACCACAGTATGTTACAGGTCGGGTTTCGTAATCCGGACGATCATGAATATCTGAAGACCGTGGCCCAGAAGCTGGGCATCGTCTACTCCCCGGCGGGAACCGGCATCTGTCACTTCCTTAATATAGAAAATTTCGTCAAGCCCGGCATGACCGGCGTGGGCGCGGACAGTCACACCGTGAACGCTGGTGGCTGCGGCGCCATCTTCATGGGTGCCGGCGGTTATGACGTAGCCTTGGCCATGGCCACCGGCGAGTACAGCATGCCCATGCCCAAAGTGGTCAAGGTCAACCTCACCGGTTCAATACAGCCCGGCGTAATGGCCATGGACGTCATCCTCAAGATGCTGGAGATCAATGGCGTCAAGGGCGGCAAGGGCACTATCTTTGAGTACGGTGGTACCGGTGTTGCCAGTCTATCCCTCACCGAGCGCGCGACTATCACCAATATGGGCGCCGAGATGGGCGCGACCACATCCATCTTCCCCAGCGACGAACGCACCCAGGCGTTTCTTGAGGAGCGTGGACGCGGTCAGGACTATCAGCCGCTGGAGGCTGAAGATGGGGCTGAATACGAGCGTGTCATCGATATCGACCTCTCCGCCCTGGAGCCACTGATTGCCATCTACCCCTCTCCGGGCAATGTGGAGAAGGTGACGGACCATGTCGGCGCCAAGATCAACCAGGTCTCCGTAGGCAGCTGCACCAACAGCTCCTATGAGAACATCGCCTCTTTCGCCGAGTTGCTAAAGGGCAAGCGCGTCTCTGTAGACACCCTGCTCTACCCCGGCTCCCGCTCCGTGGCCATGCAGCTGGCCGAATCCGGTTACATGACCTCGCTCCTTCACTCCGGTGTACGCATCCAGGATAACGGCTGCGGCGCCTGCATCGGTCAGGGCGGTTCCCCGGTGAGCAAGGGCATCTCCCTGCGCACCTTCAACCGCAACTTCCCCAAGCGCTCCGGCACCGCCGACGCCGAGGTTCATCTGGTCAGCCCATTGGTGGCGGCAGCCAGCGCCATCACCGGCGAGATCTCAATCCCTCAAGCGGATGTAGAGATCAAACAGACGCCGGCGATCCTCGATATGGAATCCTTCATCATGCCCCTGCCCCAGGAAGAGGCAGAGAAGGTAGAGGTCATCCGCGGCCCCAACATCATGGCCCTGCCGAATTTCGACCCGCTGCCCGATACCCTGAAAGGCGAGGTTCTGCTGAAGCTGGGGGGCAACATCAGCACCGATGACATCCAGCCCGCCGGCACCTTTCTGCCGTTGCGCTCCAACGTCAAGGAGTACGCCATGCAGGCCACCTTCAACCCGGTGGATCCGAGCTTCTCCACCCGTGCCTGCGAACACCGCAATGCAGGCGGTCAGGGCATTATCGTCGGCGGCGAGAACTACGGTCAGGGCAGCTCCCGCGAGCATGCGGCGCTCTGCCCCCGCTGGCTGGGCATCCGCGCCGTGGTGGTCTCCCAGTTTGCCCGTATCCATGTGGCCAATCTGGTCAACTTCGGTATCGTGCCCCTGACCTTCGCCAGCGAGGCGGACTACGCGAAGATCAACCAGGGTGACACAGTCTCCATCGGTGTCTCCAACCTTGAAGGGGATCTTTTTCTGGAGGTCAACGGCGAGCGGCTCCCGCTGAACCCGGCCTTCGAACCTGGTGACGTGGAACCCCTGAAGGCCGGCGGCGCGTTGCCCCTGTTCAAATCAACCTATAAAGGCTAAGCGATCATGGCGATGAAGATTGGTATCCCGAAAGAGTGCCACGAAGGGGAGCAGCGGGTTGCTGCAACCCCCGAGACTGCCGAGCGGCTGCAGAAGCTGGGCTTCTCGGTGGCCATCCAGGCGGGTGCCGGGGCTGAGGCAAACTTCAGCGACGATGCCTTCCGTGAGGCGGGGGTTGAGATCGTGGAGGAGGCCAAGACCCTGTGGGCTGAGTCCGATATCGTACTCAAGGTGCGCGCCCCGGATATCGACTGCCCAACCCGCCGGGACGAGACCGTACTGTTGCGCGAGGGCGGCACCCTCATCAGCTTCATCTGGCCGGCCCAGAACGAGGAGCTGATGCAGAAGTTGGCCGCACGCAAAGCCACAGTGCTGGCCATGGACAGCGTTCCCCGCATCTCCCGCGCACAGAAGCTGGACGCTCTCAGCTCCATGGCCAATATCGCCGGCTATCGCGCTGTGGTGGAGGCAGCCAACCAGTTTGGCCGTTTCTTCACCGGCCAGGTGACTGCTGCAGGCAAGGTACCGCCGGCCAAGATCATGGTTATCGGCGCGGGTGTCGCGGGCCTGGCTGCCATCGGCGCGGCCGGCTCCATGGGCGCCGTGGTGCGGGCCTTCGACACCCGCCCTGAGGTCAAGGAGCAGGTGGAGAGTATGGGCGCCGAGTTCCTGATGCTGGAATTCAAGGAGGAAGAGGACGGATCTTCCGGCACCGGCTACGCCAAGACCATGAGCAAGGAGTTCATCGAGGCGGAGATGAAGCTGTTTGCCGAGCAGGCGATGGACGTGGATATCATCATCACCACCGCACTGATACCCGGCAGACCAGCCCCTGAGCTGATCACTGCCGGGATGGTCGAATCGATGAAGGATGGCAGCGTCATCGTCGATCTGGCAGCCGAGCAGGGTGGCAACTGCGCCCTGACGGAACCGGGCAAGGTCGCCGTCAAACACGGTGTCACCATCATAGGCTACACCGATCTGCCCAGTCGTCTGGCGACGCAGTCGAGCCAGCTCTACGGCACTAACCTGCGGCATCTGCTGGCCGACCTGACCCCTGAGAAGGATGGTCAGATCGTGGTGGACATGGAGGATGATGTTATCCGCGGCGCCACGGTCATCAAAGATGGCGAGATCACCTGGCCGCCGCCGCAGATCAAGGTCTCGGCGGCCCCCGCCCCCAAACCGGCAACTGCGGCCCCGCCGCAGCCGGTGGAAGAAGAGGTAAAAAAGAGCGGCTGGGTCGGCGCAGTCGGCCTTGCCGTCGGTGGATTATTACTGGCCGCTCTGGGCCAGGTCTCTCCGCCGGAGTTCCTGTCGCACCTCACCGTGTTCGTATTGGCCTGCTTCATCGGCTATATGGTGATCTGGAACGTCACCCCCGCCCTGCATACACCGCTGATGTCCGTGACCAACGCTATCAGCGGCATCATCGTCATCGGCGCCATGCTGCAGATATCCAGTTCGAGCGGGCTGGTGGTAATACTGGCGTTCGTCGCCGTCCTGATCGCAACCATCAACATCGCCGGCGGCTTCTGGGTCACCCAGCGCATGTTGAAGATGTTCCAGAAGTAGAGGTTTGATAGATGACTTCAGGTATGCAAACAGCATTTTACGTCGTTGCCGCCATCCTTTTTATTCTGGCCCTGGGTGGTTTGAGTAACCCGGAAACAGCCCGGCGTGGCAACGCCTACGGCATCACCGGCATGGCTCTGGCCCTGATCGCCACCATCTTCATGGGTGATCAGGTCCACGGCGGTGGTTACACCTGGCTGGCGGCGGCCATGATAATAGGCTCCGGCATCGGACTCTTCCTCGCCATCAAGGTGCAGATGACCGAGATGCCGGAACTGGTGGCCATGCTCCACAGCTTCGTCGGCATGGCGGCGGTATTGGTAGGTTTCGCCGGCTATTTCGGTCCGGCGGAAGACCCGGCCCACGCCCTCACCGGCGCGGCATCGATCATCCACGAAATCGAGATCTACATCGGCGTTCTGATCGGTGCGATCACCTTCACCGGCTCCGTGGTGGCCTTTGGCAAGCTCAAGGGGATTATCACCAGCAAACCTCTGATGCTGCCGGCGCGTCACTGGCTCAATCTTGGATTGGGTCTTGCCAGTATCTTTCTGGCGACGATTTTCGTCGGTGGCGAGCACAGTAATGCGGCGATTACCGCCTTGGTCATCATGACCCTCATCGCCTTTGTCTTCGGTGTGCATATGGTGATGGCCATCGGCGGCGCCGACATGCCGGTAGTGGTCTCCATGCTCAACAGCTACTCGGGTTGGGCGGCGGCGGCCACCGGCTTCATGCTGAACAACGGCCTGCTGATCGTTACCGGCGCTTTGGTAGGCTCCAGCGGCGCCATCCTCTCCTACATCATGTGTCGCGCCATGAACCGCAAGTTCCTGGCGGTGATCGCCGGTGGCTTCGGCACTGCGGGTGGCACCGTGGCTCCATCGGGCGACGGCGAACAACAGGAGTACTCCCCGGAGACCTCCGCCGATGAGACGGCCGAGATGCTGAACAATGCCAAGGAGGTGGTCATAGTACCCGGCTACGGCATGGCCGTGGCTCAGGCCCAGCACACCATCAACGATATCTCCCGCAAACTGCGCGCCAAGGATATCAACGTACGCTTCGCCATCCATCCGGTTGCGGGCCGCATGCCGGGCCATATGAACGTGTTGTTGGCCGAGGCCAAGGTGCCCTACGACATCGTGCTGGAGATGGATGAGATCAACGAGGACCTGCCGAAGGTAGATGTGGTGCTGGTGATCGGCGCCAACGACATCGTCAACCCCAGCGCCCTGGACGATCCCAACAGCCCCATCGCCGGCATGCCGGTACTGGAGGTCTGGAACGCAAGCTCCGTGGTGGTGATGAAGCGCGGCAGGGGCGTCGGTTATGCCGGCGTGGACAACCCGCTGTTCTTCAGGGACAACACCCGTATGCTCTATGGTGACGCCAAGGCAAGTGTCGACGCCATCCTGGGTAATATCTAGGAGGCTGTCGGCTGGTAGATATCTCTTTAATAGTCCTCTCCTCAAATCTCGTGGGGAGAGGGCTTCATAAGGGATACCACGGCGTATCGGCGCACCGATAAAGCGCTGTATAGAAATTGAACCGTTTCAATAATCCACTCTGCACTGATTGAAGGAGCACCTTATGGCCAAAGCCCCCGTTCGAGTTGCCGTTACCGGCGCCGCAGGCCAGATTGGTTACGCACTGCTGTTCCGTATTGCCGCCGGCGAGATGCTGGGCAAGGACCAGCCTGTCATCCTGCATTTACTGGAAGTACCGCACGAACGCGCACAACAGGCGCTCAAAGGCGTCATGATGGAACTGGAAGACTGCGCTTCCCCCTTGCTGGCAGGTGTGATCGGTACTGGTGATCCAAAAACAGCCTTCAAGGACGCTGACTATGCCTTGCTGGTTGGCGCCATGCCACGTGGTCCCGGTATGGAACGCAAGGACCTTTTGCTGAAAAACGCCACTATCTTTATGGAACAGGGCAGAGCGTTGGATGAAGTGGCGTCGCGCAACATCCACGTGACCATCGTCGGCAATCCCGCCAACACCAACGGACTGATCACCATGAACTCGGCGAAGAGCCTGTCACGGGAAAACTTCAGTTCGATGATGCGCCTGGACCTCCACCGGGCTATCTCCATGCTCGCCAGCAAGGCCGGCGAGCCGGTGGACTCCGTCGAGCGGATGGCACTCTGGGGCAACCATTCTCCAGCCATGTATCCCGACATCCGCTTCGCTACCATCGCGGGCCAGAAAGCATCCACACGAATCGACGAGACATGGTACAGAGACGAATTTATTCCCAATGTCGGCAAGCGGGGAGCCGCCGTCATCAAGGCGCGTGGCCTCTCCTCCGCCGCATCGGCTGCCAACGCCATCATCGCCCACAATCGCGACTGGGCGCTGGGTTCTTCTGGGCGCTGGGTCTCCATGGGAATCGCCTCTGATGGTTCTTACGGTATCCCGGAAGGCCTGTTTTACGGTATGCCCTGCACTTGTGACCAAGGCAAATGGGAGGTGGTCAAAGGGCTCGATATCGACCCCTTCTCACGCCAGATGATGGATCGGTCACTGGCCGAACTCCTGGAGGAGCGCGACGCCGTCAAGCATCTGTTTCCCTGACAGGGTTTGACCGGTTACATTGCTGATCCAGAACGACGAGAACCGCTTCCAGCGCATTCTGAGTCTTCATGGTCAGTAAATTATCACTAACCAGTGACCGTCCGGAAACGCTGTTTTTACCACAAAGCGCGCGAAGAACACGCGACTGCATGGATGCAGGAGGTAGAGCAACGCAGGGAGCAATTGCCGAAAGAGAATTCATGGTTAACCAATATCTTACCTTATACTCTTCGTGCTCTTTGTGGTTAGGTGTGGGTTTTTTGACCGGTACCGGGGCCTGCTAACTGCCACCTTGTTCTGCAACATCAGCTGACATTTACTGGTCAGCCACCCACCGCCTTTACGGGATCTGTCGTGATCCTGGATTTTACAACGTCCCTATTTTTAACCCTACTGTTTCCACCCCACTTGCATATACCGTACAACCCTCACCCCGGCGGTAGTGTTTTAGCCGAAACATCTACATTGGTTGGTATATAGGTCTATAGCATTTTATTACGTAGGCTTTCAATTAAGCGTTATCACTTGCTGAAAATTTGTGTTTAACGACGGCTCCAATATTCAGGCAAGTTGGAGAAAGCTAATGGGATCAGGCAACTGGAATTGATCTGCCCCCATCAGTCGAAGCTCAATATGCTCTGCCATGACCGCAAGACACCGAAGTGTGATCGGTTAGAGTGTTCCAAGCACTGGACCTTCTTGGATTGTCGCCTGCAACACCAACTGCCAAGGCCAAGATCACTATGCGATCACCTGAAAAGATGAAATTATCCATATTGGGCACACGCGGCGTTCCAGCCAATCACGGCGGCTTTGAAACCTTTGCCGAGAGGCTTGCACTCTATCTCACGGAGCGTGGGTGGGAAGTAACGGTCTATTGTCAGTTGGACGGTGCCGGCCAGACCTATGAAGATACATGGAGAGGTATCAGACGGGTGAATATCCCCGTCAAGTTGAATGGTGCGGTCGGCACGATAATGTTCGACTGGAAATCAACACTGCATGCCGCCGGCGAGGATTCTCTCAAACTGACTCTGGGTTACAACACAGCTGTATTTTCTCTCCTCTACCGCCTGAGGGGAAGGACGAATCTGTTCAATATGGACGGAATCGAATGGAAGCGCCCGAAGTGGTCGCTGCCTGAAAAGATTTGGCTGATGATGAATGAGGTGTGCGGCTGCTACCTGGGCAATCACCTGATCGCGGATCATCCCGGTATCAAACGCCACCTCGAAACCCGGGTCTCCAGTGAGAAGATCTCGGTACTCCTCTACGGCAGCGACGCGCTCAAAGATGCCTCCAGGGAAATGCTCGACCGATTTGGGGTCGAACCGGGAAAATATGCGCTTCTGGTCGCCCGGCCGGAACCGGAAAATTCGATCCTTGAAACAGTACGCGCCTTTTCCGCATCAGCGTCCGGCATGAAACTGGTAGTACTTGGAAACTATTATCCAGATGGCATTCCCTACCACAAAGCCGTCCTGGATGCGGCCGGCGACCAGGTTATCTTTCCAGGTGCCGTCTACGAGCCGGAAGTGATTAACGCACTGCGCTTCTACTGCGGGTTCTATATCCATGGCCATACGGTGGGCGGAACCAATCCTTCCCTGGTAGAAGCGTTGGGGGCGAAATCCCCGGTACTGGCCCATGACAACCAGTTCAACCGCTGGGTGGCAGGAGACGGAGCCATCTATTTCCGTGACGAAGCAGAATGCCGTGATCATATTGCGGGTCTGGTCGGCGACCAGGCGAAACTGAAAGAGATGGCAACATCGAGCCGTCTTCGCCACCAGGAGGCATTCACCTGGCCTGCTGTCCTCGGCGCCTACGAGAGTCTGCTTCGATCCTGGGCATACGGTCCGGCATCCAAATCGTCTTCCGTACCATCCAGGGTTCAGTGGGCGAAACCTTTACAGGAGAATGAAGAGTAATAGACTGTAATTGGAGTCAAATTTGTCTATCCTGACTGGATATCAAATGAAGATAAAAAGGCAGATTTGACTCCCTGAATGCCTGCCTCAATGCCTGCGCGAAAAACACGGGAACGTAGGATGTGCTGAGCGTAGCGATGCGCACCTGTTGTGATTGATGCGGTTCGTCATACTCACCACATCCTACACTTTACCCCAGTGTCAACCATACGCTGAAATAGATACAATCGAGTTTGGAAACTGAAGTTTCACTGAAATTCTCACCATCCTGAAAGTTGGCACTCAAGCCACCATGCGTAAGAGGAGTGAGACGAAAGTATTTTCCCGGGGATTGCGAGGTTTGGGCCAAAGC
>JAESPD010000034.1 GCA_016756855.1 gamma proteobacterium endosymbiont of Lamellibrachia anaximandri
GTGATAATGAAGCCGCTGATTGTCTGCAAAAAGCACGTCACCAGCTATTCAGCTTGATTTTCAAGCAGGATAAAACCGGTTGAATGATTTGGGTTGTTTCAGACTCATTTGTTAATTGGAAAATACTGATGGCAGGGTCGTAGGCTGGTTCAAGCGTAGTGGAGCCGGCAACCTAAACCGCTCTGCCAAAGCCTGGATGCCCGATCCGCTACGCTTGATCTGGCCTACATGCTTGACACATGATTCAGGAAAATATCCGATTTGCCAGCCTTTAGCCCAATATCTTTAATCAATAAACAGCGAGCTGACCGACTCCTCATCGCTGATGCGGCGCATGGTCTCCGCCAGTAGTTCGGCAATGCTGAGTTGGCGGATCTTTCCGCAAGCTGCAGCTGTGGGTGACAGAGGGATGGTGTTGGTGACCACCAGCTCATCAAGCACTGAATTGGTGATGTTATCAACTGCGGGGCCGGAGAGTACCGGGTGGGTGCAGTAGGCCACGACTTTGGCGGCGCCATGCTCCTTCAGGGCGCTTGCCGCCTGGCAGAGAGTGCCGGCTGTATCCACCAGGTCGTCGATCAGTACACAGCTGCGACCCTCAACCTTCCCAATGATGTTCATTACCTTGGCTTCGTTGGGGCGGGGCCTGCGTTTGTCGATGATTGCCAAGTCGGCATCGTCGAGTCGTTTGGCCAGGGCGCGAGCCCGCACCACGCCGCCGACATCCGGAGAGACCACCATCAGGTTCTGGTGTTTCTGCCGCCAGACGTCGCCAAGTAATATGGGTGATGCGTAGACATTGTCTACCGGGATGTCGAAGAAACCTTGAATCTGGTCGGCATGCAGATCAATGGTCAAAGCCCGGTCGGCGCCGGCGGTGGCGATCATCTTGGCGGCAAGTCGTGCGGTGATCGGCACGCGGGCGGAGCGGGGGCGGCGATCCTGCCGCGCATAGCCGAAATAGGGGGTGACGGCGGTGATGCGCTTGGCTGAGGAGAGGCGCACGGCGTCGATCATCACCAGCAGTTCCATCAGGTTTTCATTGGTCGGCGCCGAAGTGGGCTGAACGATGAAGACATCGTGACCACGGACGTTCTCCTGTATTTCGGCCATGACCTCGCCATCGCTGAAACGGCCAATCTGGGCCTTGCCCAGGGGAATATTGAGATGGGAGACGATTTCGCTGGTAAGTTCCGGGTTTGAGTTACCGGAAAATACGGTCATGGCAGTGGCGGGCACGGAGGAATCCCCTTGGTTGACGGAAAATGGCTGGGGTACCAGGATTCGAACCTGGGAGTGACGGGATCAAAACCCGCTGCCTTACCACTTGGCTATACCCCAATAATTCTTAGTGCCACTCAACAGCTCGTTAAACGACCCGTGTCAGCAGCGGTGACCCGTTGACCCCACGCGCCACAAAACCCACGAAGTCAGCGGGCAAGCGATTAAGAACCGCTTCTGCTGCTGATGCATCTGAAAATGCGGCAAATACGCAGGCGCCGGTACCGGTCATCTGCGCCGGAGCAAACTGATCCAGCCAATCGAGTGCTGCTGCGACTTTGTTATAGCGTCGGCGCACCACGGATAGGCAGTCGTTTCTCCTGTCGCCCTCCAGAAAGTCGCGTATTTTGATGCGGGGGGAGTTGCGTGTCAAATCAGGTGCTGAGAATATTTCTGCGGTGGAGACGTGGCAGCCGGGCGCAAGGACAAGGTACCAGGGCTGGGGAAGATCCAGATCAGTGAGTGTCTCGCCGATACCTTCCGCCCAGGCAGCCCGCCCGTGGATGAAGATTGGCACGTCGGCTCCCAGGGTGAGGCCGAGCTTTGCCAGTGTCGAGTTGTCCAGTCCCGTCTCCCAGATTTGGTTGAGTGCTACAAGTGTGGTGGCGGCATCGGAACTGCCGCCGCCCAAGCCGCTGCCCATCGGCAGGCGCTTGTCGATAGAGATGGTGACGCCTTGCGTGGACTTTGTGTGTTGTTTCAGCAGGTTTGCCGCGCGTACCGTGAGGTCGGTTTCCCAGGGTACGCCGGGAAGTGGTGCGGAGAGCAGGATACGGCCATCACTGCGTGGCTGGAAGCGGAGTTCGTCACCCAGGTCGAGAAACTGAAAGACTGTCTGTAATTCGTGGAAGCCATCGGGACGGCGTCCAACGATGCGCAGGGTCAGATTCAGTTTTGCCGGGGCGGGCCATGCAATGCTTTCAGGCATGTGCTGGCTCAGTTGTCAGAGAGCCGCTGTTTGGTGGGGCCGATATATCGATTCTTTGGATCCCGCTTCATTGCGGCGTCCCAAACGGCACGGGCCTCCTGCTTTCTCCCCATCATCCAGAGAACCTCCCCAAGGTGGGCGGCGATCTCGGCATCCGGTTCCTTGTCGGCAGCTTGTTGCAGAAACTTCAGGGCCAGCTCCAGATTGCCGAGCCGGTACTCGACCCAGCCCATGCTGTCGAGGATGGCAACATTGCCGGGTTTCAGGTCGAGCGCCCTCTGGATATAGGCCTGTGCCTCCTGCAGACGATCTGTCTGGTCGGCCAGGGTATAACCCAAGGCATTGAGAGAGTCGGCGTGATCTGGATTGTCTTTCAGTATGCGTTTCAGGTCTGCTTCAAGGATATCGACCCGGCCGAGATCGGCGCCGTTCAGAGCGCGGGCATAACGCAGATCGATGTTGTCCGGAAATTTCTGCAAGGCGGCGTCATAGATCTCCATCGCGATTTTGTATTCACCGGCGTCGCGCATCAGGTTTGCTTCGATGAGAAAGAGTCTGAGGGCGTTTGTGGGTGTGGATGAGCGCAATTGCTGCAATACTTCACGGGCGCCATTCAGGTTGTCCAGGGACACCAGAATGCCCGCCATGCGGATGCGTGCCTCAGCCCGCTCTTTGCCGTCGACCTTTTCATACCATTCGAAGGCCTTTTGAGGGTGTTTGTCGAGCTCTTCGATCTGTCCCAGATGGAGGGTGGATTGACTCCCCATTTTTCCCATCGACAGCAGATGCTGAAAAAAGCCTCTCGCGGCCTTGAGTTCTTTGCGTTGAATGGAGAGCACTCCGAGAGCGTAGACGATTTCGGCGTTATCGGATTCCAATTTGTAGAGCTTGCTGAACTCGTCGTGTGCATCGTCAAGCCGATGCAGATCCACCAGCGTGCGGGCGTATGTGATACGGAGCTGAATGTCTTCGGGTGATTGAAGGGCGGCCTTGGCAAGAACCTCTATAGCCTCATTCTTGCGCTCCTGTACCATCAATGAGCGACTTAGCAGTAATAGGCCTTTTGTCCAGTTCGGCCGGATTTTAAGGGCGCGGCGAAGATAGTCTTCAGCAACGGTGTTTTTCTTCGCATGGCTGGCGCTCAGGGCGAGGGCGTACAGTGCCTCCGGATCAGACGTATCCTGAGGAATGACCTGTTGCATCAGTTGCAAGGCGTTGTCTTTGTTGGTGGATTTCTCGGCGATGGCGGCCGCCTGAATATAACCGGTTTGGCCTGACTGATTGGCGATCGCCGCAACCTTACTCAAATGCAAGACCGACGCCTGCTGGTTTTTAGCGCGAATATGGAGGATGGCCGCAATCTGATGGGCCTTAAGAGATTCAGGGTCGATCTCAATCCAGAAGTCTACGCTCTGCAGCGCCTTATCTGTCTGGTGGCTAAGCAGCGCCAGTCTCGTTGCACGTTCAGCCGTGGCAGGGATCCGGCTGCTACGGGCGGCATTGGAGGCGTACTCATAGGCAATGTCGTGCTGGCCGCGCTGGGTTGCGACTTCAGCGGCAAGGATATCGTAGATAATGTCCGGCTTGCGGTCATCCATCGAGGCTGGCAGGTTGTGTGGTGGCGTCATTGGCGGGATCACGATGGTGGTTTGCGGATCATTTATAGGTATCCCGGTGCAGCCGGTTATGGTGAGTATCGAGGTGGCTGCAAAGGCAGCAAAGGTCTGATTTTTCATTTGGATCTGCTATGGCTGTCGGTTTTTTCCTGAGGGGTAGTTAAAAGGTAATCAGGGCTGCCTGCAAGTCCGGTCGTTTGAACTGGATGAATCGAAGGGTTTTAAGTGAGCGTCGACCCGTGTCTGTGTATAATTTGCAGCGCCCTACGTCGGTTGATTTTGTTTCGTCTGTGTGTTGACTTTGTGTTCCCAAGGCGGCAGAATGCCCGGCTCGCGCTTGGAGGGGTTCCCGAGTGGCCAAAGGGATCAGACTGTAAATCTGACGGCTCAGCCTTCGGAGGTTCGAATCCTCCCCCCTCCACCAGATTTTGAAGTTGTAGCGGTTTTGGTGAACGAAGCGTCGCTTGGCTGCGCGGGTGTAGTTCAATGGTAGAACTTCAGCCTTCCAAGCTGAATACGTGGGTTCGATTCCCATCACCCGCTCCAATTATAGATGGGGGTCACATAACTCGGTGGTCGCCACGACGGCAGTGCTGCCGTTTAGTTATGTTGCACGCCCGGTGGGAAGGCAATAGAGAGTTTCGCCCAGATAGCTCAGTTGGTAGAGCACACCCTTGGTAAGGGTGAGGTCGGCAGTTCAAATCTGCTTCTGGGCTCCAGTTTGTCAAGGCGTGCGTAAGCGCGCGAATTTATCTTTGAATATAGTTAGAGAGACCTGGAGAGAAAACCAATGTCTAAGGAAAAATTCGAACGCACAAAACCGCACGTCAATGTGGGCACCATTGGTCACGTTGATCACGGCAAGACCACCTTGACGGCAGCGATCACGCTGGTGCAGGCGAAGAAGTTCGGTGGCGAACAGCGCGCCTTCGATCAGATCGATAATGCTCCGGAAGAGCGTGAGCGTGGTATCACCATCGCCACCTCGCACGTTGAGTATGAGTCTGATAACCGTCACTATGCGCACGTTGACTGCCCGGGACATGCTGACTACGTAAAGAATATGATCACGGGTGCAGCGCAGATGGATGGCGCGATCCTGGTGGTATCCGCGGCTGACGGCCCCATGCCTCAGACCCGTGAGCACATCCTGCTCTCCCGTCAGGTAGGTGTGCCCTACATCATCGTCTACATGAACAAAGCGGACATGGTAGACGACGAAGAGCTGCTGGAGCTGGTTGAGATGGAGATTCGTGAGCTGCTCGACAGCTACGACTTCCCCGGCGACGACACGCCGGTGATCATCGGCTCCGCGCTGAAGGCGCTGGAAGGCGATGAGTCCGATATCGGTGCTGGCTCCATTGCCAAGCTGATTGAGGCCCTGGACACCTACATTCCTGAGCCGGATCGTGCAATAGATGGTGCCTTCCTGATGCCTATCGAGGACGTGTTCTCAATCTCCGGACGCGGTACCGTGGTAACCGGTCGTATTGAGCGCGGTGTGGTCAAGGTTGGTGAAGAGATCGAGATCGTGGGAATCAAAGAGACCGCGAAGACCACCTGTACTGGTGTCGAGATGTTCCGCAAGCTGCTGGATCAGGGCGAAGCGGGCGACAACGTGGGCGTGCTGCTGCGCGGCACCAAGCGTGAAGAGGTTGAGCGTGGTCAGGTGCTGGCGCATCCGGGATCGATTACCCCGCACACACACTTCGAGTGCGAAGTCTATGTATTGAGCAAGGACGAAGGTGGACGTCACACCCCGTTCTTTGCAAACTATCGTCCGCAGTTCTACTTTAGAACGACCGACGTAACCGGTGCATGCGATCTGCCTGAGGGCGTAGAGATGGTAATGCCGGGAGACAATGTAAAAATGACGGTAAAATTGATTGCGCCGATTGCAATGGAAGAAGGCCTGCGATTTGCTATCCGTGAGGGTGGCCGTACCGTAGGTGCCGGCGTTGTATCCAAGGTCATCGAGTAAAAGATAATGGCTAACCAGAGAATTCGTATCCGTCTGAAGGCGTTTGATCATCGACTGATTGATCAGTCTGCCAGCGAAATCGTGGAGACAGCAAAGCGCACTGGTGCGCAGGTGCTGGGACCGATTCCGCTGCCGACGAAGAAAGAGCGGTTTACTGTGCTGATTTCACCGCACGTCAATAAAGATGCACGTGACCAGTACGAAATTCGCACCCATAAGCGTTTGATGGACATCGTCGATCCAACCGATAAGACGGTTGACGCATTGATGAAGCTCGATCTGGCTGCTGGCGTTGATGTCCAGATCAAGTTGAACTGAGGTTAAGAACCATGGCGATTGGAGTAGTCGGCCGGAAGGCCGGAATGACTCGGGTGTTCACCGAAGAGGGCGTGTCAGTTCCTGTGACCGTCATCGAAGTTGAGCCCAATCGGGTTGCTCAACTTAAAACGAAAGATACTGATGGTTATCGTGCTGTTCAGGTAACTACAGGTAACCGAAAGGCTTCCCGCGTAAGCAAGCCGGCGGCTGGTCATCTGTCTAAGGCTGGTTTAGAGGCCGGTCGCGGTTTCTGGGAATTTAGCCTGGAAGATGGCGAAGGCGAAGGCATCGAGATCGGTTCTGAGATCAAGGCCGATATCTTTGAGGCCGGACAACTGGTCGATGTACGAGGTCGTACTCAGGGTAAAGGTTTTCAGGGTGGTGTTAAGCGGCATCACTTCCATATGCAGGATGCCACGCACGGTAACTCGATCTCTCATCGTGCACCGGGTTCCATTGGCCAATGCCAAACCCCGGGTCGCGTCTTCAAAGGCAAGAAGATGGCTGGCCACATGGGTGACAAGCAGCGCTGCCAGCAGAATCTGGAAGTCGTTCGTGTCGATGGCGAACGCAACCTGCTGTTGGTTAAGGGTTCCGTGCCCGGCTCCAAAGGTGGTGACGTTGTCATCGTGCCTGCAGTGAAGATGAAGAGCAAAGGGTGAATCTAATGGATCTGAATGTAACTTCTGCTGGCGGCGACTCGCAGACGATCCAGGTATCCGATGATGTATTCGGTGTTTCGTATAACGAGGGCCTGGTTCACCAGGTTGTCACTGCTCACATGGCAGCGGCTAGGGCTGGAACCAAGGCGCAGAAAAATCGTGCGGCTGTTCGCGGTGGCGGCGCCAAGCCCTGGCGTCAGAAAGGTACGGGTCGTGCTCGAAGCGGCACCATTCGCAGCCCCATCTGGCGTTCCGGTGGTGTGACGTTTGCAGCTTCCCCGCGCAACTTTGCACAGAAGGTCAATCGTAAGATGTATCGCGGTGCGATTCGTTCGATTTTGTCTGAACTGGTGCGCCAGGAGCGATTCGTTACCATTAATGAGTTTGCTGTTTCGGCGCCCAAGACGAAAGAGCTTGCAGGCAAACTGAAAGAGCTGAATTTGAAAGATGTGCTGGTCGTTGCAGAGAGTCCTGATGAAAATCTCTACCTGGCGGCGCGCAACCTTTATGGTGTCGACGTTCGCGATGTGAATGAGATCGATCCGGTCAGTCTTGTTGCCTACGAAAAGGTTCTGATGACTGAAGGTGCAGTGAAAAAGATTGAGGAGCGCCTGGCATGAACAATGAACGTCTGATGAAGGTTCTGTTGAGCCCGCTGGTTTCTGAGAAGAGTGCAAACGCGGCGGATGCAAATCGCCAGTTCACCTTCCAGGTTGCCACTGACGCGACCAAACGTGAAATCGCCAAGGCGGTTGAGAAGATGTTTGATGTCGAAGTCGAGCGGGTCCAGGTGGTAAATGTAAAAGGTAAGGCCAAGCGATTTGGTGCTATGCAGGGTCGCCGTTCCGACTGGAAGAAGGCCTACGTTAAGCTCAAGCCCGGCAGTGATATCGACTTCGCCGGCGGCGCCTGAGTTAATTAAACGGGATTGGAATAATGGCAATCGTTAAAACAAAACCGACCTCCCCAGGTCGCCGCTTTGTTGTAAAAGTGGTCAATACGGGGCTACACAAAGGCGCTCCCTATGGCCCACTGCTAGCAAAGAAGAGCAAGACTGGCGGTCGTAACAATAACGGTCGCATCACCACGCGTCATCGTGGTGGTGGCCATAAGCAGCGCTACCGTATTATCGATTTCAAGCGCAATAAAGAGGGTGTTTCCGCCGTCGTGGAGCGTCTTGAATATGATCCGAATCGAACCGCGCATATCGCTTTGATTCGCTATGAGGATGGTCAGCGTTCATATATCATCGCGCCACACGGGCTAAAGGCTGGTGACGAAGTTCGTTCCGGTGCTGATGCGCCGATTGGCGTAGGAAACTGCCTGCCGCTGCGCAATATGCCGATGGGTTCGCTGGTGCATTGTATTGAGATGAAGCCGGGGAAGGGTGCGCAGCTGGCGCGTTCTGCCGGTGCTTCTGTTCAGTTGATTGCCCGTGAAGGTGATTATGCGACCCTTCGTCTCCGCTCCGGTGAGATGCGAAAGGTTCCCGCTGACTGTCGGGCAGTGATGGGCGAAGTCTCCAATCCTGAACATAGTCTCCGTTCACTCGGAAAAGCCGGCGCAACGCGCTGGAGAGGTGTTCGTCCTACCGTTCGCGGTGTTGTGATGAATCCTGTGGATCACCCACATGGTGGTGGTGAGGGTCGTACATCAGGAGGCCGTCACCCGGTTTCACCCTGGGGTATGCCGACGAAGGGTTACAAAACCCGAACCAACAAGCGTACCGACAAGATGATTGTTCGTCGTCGGAACCGTAAGTAATTAAATTAGGGGTTAGTGTCGTGCCACGTTCAATTCGCAAAGGCCCGTTTGTCGATCATCACCTGGCGAAAAAGGTGGAAGAGGCAGTAGCGCAGAATAATAAGCGCCCAATCAAAACCTGGTCCCGCAGGTCCATGGTTTTGCCTGAGATGGTGGGGCTTACCATAGCAATACACAATGGTCGTCAGCATGTTCCGGTCATAATTTCCGAGAACATGGTTGGACATAAACTCGGTGAGTTCGCACTGACCCGTACTTATCGGGGTCATACTGCCGATAAGAAGTCCAGGTAAGAGGAATTCATAATGCAGGCAACAGCAAAATTGCGTCATGCACGTATGTCGGCCCAGAAGGGGCGTCTGGTTGCAGATCAGGTTCGAGGGCTTCCAGTAGAGCAGGCGTTGAACATTCTTGCTTTTAGCAAGAAGAAAGGTGCCGTTCTGGTGAAAAAGGTTCTCGAATCCGCTATCGCCAACGCAGAGCACAATGAAGGCGCGGATATTGACGAGCTCAAGATTGCAGTGATTGGCGTGGACGAAGGTCCAACCATGAAACGCATCAGGGCGCGGGCGAAAGGCCGTGCCTCCCGGATTCTAAAACGCACCAGTCACATTACCGTGACTGTCGCCGACAAGTAACAGGTTAGAGAGGCCGATATGGGTCAGAAAGTACATCCTACCGGAATACGTCTGGGCATCGTTAAGGACTGGACTTCCAAGTGGTACGCGGATTCAAAGCAGTTCCCTGATCTGCTGAATATGGATCTTAAGGTTCGTGCATTCCTGAAGAAACGCCTGGCGCAGTCTTCGGTCAGCAGGATCCAGGTCGATCGGCCAGCCAAGAATGCCCACATTACCGTTCACACAGCGCGTCCTGGCCTTGTGATTGGTAAGAAAGGCGAGGATATCGACAAGCTGCGTGCTGTGGTATCCGACATGATGGGAATTCCGGTGCATATCAGCATTGAAGAGATCCGCAAGCCGGAACTCGATGCCCAGTTGGTTGCCGAGGGCGTTGCGCAGCAGCTGGAGCGCCGCGTAATGTTCCGTCGGGCGATGAAGCGTTCGGTTCAAAATGCCATGCGACTCGGTGCCGAAGGTATCAAGATAAACATCGGCGGTCGCCTGAATGGTGCAGAAATTGCCCGCAGTGAGTGGTATCGCGAAGGCCGCGTCCCGCTACATACATTGCGCGCAGATATCGACTACGGTTTCGCTGAAGCGAATACCACTTACGGTATCATCGGTGTCAAAGTATGGATTTTTAAGGGCGAAATTTTTGGTGACGGCGAACTTGCTGAAGCTGCACCAAAAACCAAACCCGGCGCGAAGAGGTCGTAATCGATGTTGCAGCCAAAACGAACAAAATTCCGTAAGCAGCACAAGGGTCGAAACCGTGGCCTTGCGGTCACCGGTAGCAGCGTATCTTTTGGTGAGTTCGGTCTGAAATCAACCGGCCGCGGACGTATCACCGCTCGCCAGATAGAGGCAGCGCGTCGAGCCATTACCCGTCATGTAAAGCGTGGTGGAAATATGTGGATACGGGTGTTTCCTGACAAACCAATTACAAAGAAGCCTTTGGAAGTTCGTCAGGGTAAAGGTAAAGGTAATGTGGAGTATTGGGTGGCGCAGGTCCAGCCCGGTCGAATGCTCTATGAAATCGAAGGTATTTCGGAAGAGCTGGCTCGTGAGGCGTTTGCGTTGGCATCAGCCAAGCTACCGGTTCCCACTACATTCGTGAAACGGACGGTGATGTGATGAATGCGAACGAATTGCGTGAAAAGTCCTCTGAGGAGTTAAACGTCGCTCTTGAAGAATTGCAGAAAGAGCAGTTTAATCTGCGCATGCAGAAGGGCACCGGTCAGTTGGCGCGTCCCGATCGTATGAATACGGTTCGTAAGGATATCGCGCGTGTTAAAACAGTTATGAATGAACAGAAATCGGGCAGCGCATCATGAGCGAACAGGCAGCCAGTAACCGCACTCTAGTTGGTCAGGTCGTCAGCAGTGCAATGGATAAGTCCATTACCGTTTCGATTGAGCGTCAGGTAAAGCATCCGCTCTATGGAAAATACATACGTCGTTCCACGAAAGTGCATGCGCACGACGAAAGCAACGAATGCAACCAGGGAGATACGGTGATGGTCGAACAGTGCCGACCCTTGTCCAAGACGAAGAAATGGCGGCTGGTAAAAGTTCTCGAGCGCGCCAGCTGATCGGTAGGCAAAATATTTTGCCGACAGAGATTAATACTAATTAGGGCAGAACCATGATTCAGATGCAGACAAACCTGAATGTTGCCGATAACAGTGGCGCAAAGCGGGTTCAGTGCATAAAGGTACTGGGCGGTTCGCACCGTCGATACGCCGGAATTGGCGATATCATAAAGGTTAGCGTGAAGGATGCGATCCCTCGCGGCAAGGTTAAGAAAGGCGACGTCTACAATGCAGTTGTCGTGCGCACGAAAAAAGGTGTGCGTCGTCCTGACGGTTCCGTGATTCGATTTGATACCAATTCTGCTGTACTGCTGAATGCTCAGCTGCAGCCGATTGGTACTCGTATCTTCGGACCCGTTACCCGTGAATTACGGAGCGAGCGATTTATGAAGATCATATCGCTTGCACCAGAGGTTTTGTGAGGCGGCAGACATGGCAAATAAGATTAAGAAAGGCGACGAGGTTTTCGTCGTCGCGGGTAAAGACAAGGGCAAGCGAGGGACCGTCATTCGCATGATGGAAAATGATCGTGTCGTTGTCGAAAATATCAACATGGCGAAGAAGCACACCAAGCCAAACCCGAATAAGGGTGAGCCTGGCGGTATTCTCGATAAGGAGATGCCTTTGCATATCTCCAATGTTGCCCTGTTCAATCCCGCAAGCGGAAAGGGTGACCGTGCCGGCTTCAAGACCCTTGAAGACGGTAAAAAGGTTCGAGTGTTCAAATCCAGCGGCGAAGTCGTAGATATCTGAGGCAAGTCCGGCAATGTCAAGATTACAGCAGCAGTACACTGACACTGTTGTCCAGCAGTTGATGGACAAGTTTCAGTTCCAGAGCATTATGCAGGTACCGCGGATCACCAAGATTACCCTTAATATGGGTGTTGGTGAGGCTATCGGCGATAAAAAGATCCTTGAGTTCGCAGTGAGCGATATGGAGAAAATCGCCGGCCAAAAAGCGATTATCACACATGCCCGCAAGTCCATCGCAGGCTTCAAGGTCCGCGAAGGCTGGCCGATTGGGTGCAAGGTGACTCTGCGCAGAGAGCGCATGTATGAGTTTCTTGATCGCCTGATCAATGTAGCAATTCCGCGTATTCGGGATTTCCGTGGTATGAACGGAAAATCCTTCGATGGTCGTGGAAACTACAGCATGGGTGTGGCAGAGCAGATCATGTTCCCGGAGATCGATTACGATAAAATCGATAAGCTGCGTGGACTCGATATTACGATTACCACCACTGCACGTACCGATGAAGAGGGACGTGCACTGCTGGAAGCCTTTAAGTTTCCCTTTAAGAACTGAGTTTCGTTATGGCAAAAAAGAGCATGATTGCACGTGAGAACAAGCGTGCCCGCACCGTAGCCAAGTATGCAGCCAAGCGTGAAGCGCTGAAGGCTGTCATAAAGAGTGCTGACAGCACATATGAAGAGGTTGAAGCGGCCGTTCTCAAGCTGCAGAAGATGCCTCGCGATGCCAGTGTTTCCCGGAAACACAATCGCTGCCGGGTTACTGGTCGTCCCCATGGATTCTACCGTAAGTTCGGTCTTAGCCGTAACAAACTGCGGGAAGCGGCCATGCGCGGAGATGTTCCTGGACTTGTGAAGGCAAGCTGGTAGAATACTCCGCTTTCTCCGGGCATCTCTGCCAGGATTAACTATATTTGGGTATCGCGTCGCAAAGACGGACTGACCCCAGGAGCTCGAAATGAGTATGTCAGATCCCATTGCGGATTTGCTCACCCGTGTCCGTAACGGACAATCGGCAAATAAGACTTCAGTCAGACTGCCGGCATCCAAGCAGAAAATTGCAATTGCCAACCTCCTGAAAGACGAAGGTTATGTGCAGGATGTCAAGATGGACGAGAGTGCATCCAAGCCGACTATGGTCGTGGATCTGCGCTATTTTGAAGGGCGTCCTGTTATCGACCTGATTAAACGGGTAAGTCGTCCTGGTTTGCGTATCTATAAAGGCTGCGGTGATCTTCCCAAAGTACGTAACGGTTTGGGTATCGCAATCATCTCCACCTCGAAAGGCATAATGACCGATCGTGCTGCCCGCGCTGCGGGACAGGGCGGTGAAGTCATCGCTATCGTCGCGTAAGGGGTGTAAGAAGATGTCTCGTATAGCAAAAAGTCCAATTTCCCTACCGTCGGGTGTTGAGGTCAAGCTGGATGGTCAGAGTGTCTCTGTCAAGGGTCCTAAAGGCTCGATGGCGTTGCTCGTAAACGATCTGGTGGCAATCAACCAGGATGATGGCGTTATCAAGGTCTCTCCCAAGCAGGAAGACAAATCTTCCTGGGCGATGGCCGGCACGATGCGTGCGCTCATCAACAATCTTGTGACCGGCGTTACTCAGGGATTTGAGCGTAAGCTTGAACTCGTCGGCGTTGGTTATCGCGCCCAGGCCAAGGGCAAAGTGCTCAATCTGAGTCTCGGTTTTTCCCATCCTGTGGAATATCCGGTGCCGGAGGGTATTGAAATAGCAACACCCTCACAAACTGAGATTGTTGTTTCGGGCACAGATAAGCAGTTGGTTGGGCAGGTTGCGGCTGAAGTTCGTGCGTACCGTCCTCCGGAGCCTTACAAAGGCAAAGGTGTCCGCTATTCTGACGAACATGTGGTTCGTAAAGAAGCCAAGAAGAAATAGGGTTAAACGATGGATAAGAAACAATCTCGTCTACGTCGTAGTCGTAGGACTCGCGCAAAGATTCGTGAACTGGGCGTCCATCGTCTGGCTATTCACCGTACACCAAGGCATATCTATGCACAGGTCATCGCGCCTACAGGCTCTGAAGTCCTGGTGAGCGCATCCACTCTGGATAAAGGTGTTCGAGGCGAACTCTCGGGTGCGAGTGGAAATGCAGCGGCTGCCTCTGTAGTTGGTAAATATATCGCTGAAAGGGCGAAAGAGGCGGGTATCGAGCGGGTTGCATTTGATCGCTCGGGTTTTCGTTATCACGGTCGCGTAAAGGCCTTGGCTGATGCGGCGCGCGAAGCCGGTCTGCAATTTTAAGGGTTCGAGGTTATGGCAAATTATAATGCAAAGCCGGAAGGCGATGATCTGCTTGAAAAGCTTATTAACGTCAACCGTGTCGCCAAGGTTGTCAAAGGTGGTCGCCAGTTCGGCTTCTCTGCTCTGACCGTGGTTGGTGACGGAGAGGGGCGTGTTGGTTTTGGTACCGGCAAGGCCCGCGAAGTGCCGATTGCCATCCAAAAGGCAATGGAAACTGCTCGCAAAAACATGGTTTCCGTTAAGATGAACGGCAACACGCTGCAGTATCCGATAGTCGGCCGCCATGGCGCAGCCAAGGTCTATATGCAGCCTGCATCTGAAGGTACAGGTATCATCGCGGGTGGCGCCATGCGTGCAGTCTTTGAGGTGGTGGGTGTACAAAACGTGTTGGCAAAATGTATCGGCACGAACAATTCGATGAATGTTGTCCGCGCGACGATCAATGGTCTGAAAGAGATGGCTGATGCTGAGTCAGCTGCGGCCAAGCGCGGCAAGACTGTCGAAGAGATTCTGGGGTAACTCATGGCTGACAAGAAAATGATGCAGGTCACTTTGGTGCGAAGCATGAACGGACGACTGGCTAGCCACAAAGCTTGTGTGCAGGGCTTGGGCTTGCGCCGTATGCACCAGACGGTCGAAGTTGAAGACACTCCTTGTACCCGTGGTATGGTGAACAAGGTTTCCTATATGGTCAAGGTCGAGGAGTCCTGAGATGCGACTTAATGGTTTACAGCCTGCTGAAGGCAGTAAGTCTGCCAAAAAACGCGTTGGGCGTGGTATTGGCAGTGGTCTCGGCAAGACCTGTGGTCGTGGCCACAAGGGACAGAAATCCCGTAATGGCGGCTTCCACAAGGTTGGATTCGAAGGTGGTCAGATGCCACTGCAGCGTCGTCTTCCCAAGGTTGGTTTTCGCTCCCGGATCGGCATGGTGACCGCCGAGGTGCGTTTGAGCGAGCTTGCCAAGGTCGAGGGCGAAACTGTTGATCTGGAGACGCTGAAGAAGGCCGGTGTTATCACTAAGGTGATTCAGCGTGCCAAAATCGTTGCCTCCGGCACGATCGAAAGCGCTGTCACCGTGAAAGGCGTTGGCGTAACCAAGGGTGCTCGTGCCGCTATTGAAGCGGCTGGCGGCAAGGTCGAGGGCTAAATGGCTGGTCAAGGCGCTTCCATGATGAACTCGTTGGGCGGCATGGGCCGCCTGACGGAGTTGCGACAGCGACTGCTTTTTGTTGCTGGTGCGTTACTGGTTTTTCGTATTGGCACGTTCATACCCGTGCCTGGCGTAAATCCTGTTGCGCTTGCTGCACTGTTTGAGCAGGCCCAGGGTTCGATCCTGGATATGTTCAATATGTTCTCCGGTGGAGCGCTTGAACGTGCGAGTCTTTTCGCACTTGGCATCATGCCTTACATCTCTGCTTCGATCATTATGCAGTTGATGTCGGCCGTTATCCCCACGCTTGAGCAGTTGAAGAAAGAGGGTGAGGCTGGGCGCCGCAAGATTACCCAGTACACGCGCTATGGCACTGTTGTGCTGGCAACGTTTCAGGCAGTTGGTATCTCAATCGCGCTGCAGAGCCAGACAGTTGGCGGAGAATCCGTTGTTGCCCAGCAGGGCTTGGGCTTTATCGTCACTGCCGCAGTCTCTCTGGTTACAGGAACGATGTTTCTGATGTGGTTGGGTGAGCAGATCACGGAGCGTGGTATCGGCAATGGTATCTCCATGATCATTTTTGCCGGTATCGTTGCGGGTTTGCCTTCGGCGATAGGCGGTACGCTTGAATTGGCCCGTACCGGTGAGTTGAATGCGCTGACGATTCTTTTCCTGTTCGTCCTGGCGATCGCAGTGACGGGTTTTGTCGTCTTTGTCGAGCGTGGTCAGCGCAGGATTACAGTCAACTATGCGAAGCGTCAGCAGGGTCGGCGTTTAATGGCGGCGCAAAGCACGCACTTGCCGCTAAAGCTCAATATGGCAGGTGTAATTCCGCCGATTTTTGCCTCCAGTATCATCCTATTCCCGGCAACGCTCGGGCAGTGGTTTGGTAATAGTGAAGACACGCGCTGGATCCAGGACATATTTTCCAAGCTTTCCCCGGGTGAGCCGGTCTATGTCATGGCTTATGCGGCAGCGATAATCTTCTTCTGCTTTTTTTATACGGCTCTGGTTTTCAACTCCAGAGAGACGGCGGACAACCTGAAAAGATCCGGTGCCTTCATTCCCGGCATCCGTCCAGGCGAGCAGACTGCAAAATACATTGATGGCGTGATGTCACGCTTGACCCTGGCTGGTGCGATTTACATTACATCAGTCTGTCTGTTACCTGAGTTTCTGATCGTTGGTTGGAATGTGCCCTTCTATTTCGGTGGCACATCTTTGTTGATTATCGTGGTGGTGGTAATGGATTTCATGGCGCAGGTACAAGCGCACCTGATGTCCCATCAATACGAAGGTTTGATGAAGAAAGCCAACCTCAAAGGCAGTGGCGGCGGTCTGGTCCGCTGACATCATTGATTACTTATCCATCTGTCGGCGATTGATGACGGTGGTTCACAGTTAGTTTAAATTGGCAGGTTAGCCCCGCCAGGCATGTGCAGCTTGATTTTTCCAGCCTGCACTAATGGGATTTTGGAGACAGGTTCATGAAAGTACGTGCATCGGTAAAAAAGATCTGCCGTAATTGCAAGATCGTCCGCCGCAAAGGCGTCGTGCGGGTCATCTGCAAAGAAGGCCGTCACAAGCAGCGCCAAGGCTAAAATCGCAAGGTGAATTAGTATTTCCCGCTTGATTTATTTTGCGGGGGTGGGTACTATTAACCACTTACGCTCAACGAAAGTCGCTTGAGAAGTTCAGGAGAATAGAGAATGGCTCGAATCGCAGGAGTCAACATTCCAGATCGCAAACACGCAGTTATTGCGCTGACATCGATCTATGGCATCGGTCGCACTCGCGCCACGGAGATCTGTAAAGAGGTAGGTATTGAGCCTTCTGTCAAGATCCAGGAGCTGAGCGAGGGTCAGGTCGATGCAATTCGTGCCATCATCGGAAAGATCACAGTCGAAGGTGATCTGCGTCGTGAGGTTTCGATGAATATCAAGCGTCTGATGGATCTCGGTTGTAACCGGGGCATCCGTCATCGCCGTGGTCTGCCGCTGCGTGGTCAGCGTACCAAGACCAATGCGCGGACCCGCAAAGGTCCACGTCGTCCGATAAAGCGTTAAGATTTACACATAAACGAGTTCGCAGGAACAGATAATGGCAAAACCAACTGGCCGTTCCAAGAAGAAGGTCAAAAAGACCGTTACTGATGGCATCGCGCATGTACATGCGTCGTTCAATAACACCATCATTACCATTACCGACCGTCAGGGCAACGCCCTGGGTTGGGCCACTGCCGGCGGTTCCGGTTTCCGTGGTTCACGCAAGAGCACGCCATTTGCTGCACAGGTTGCAGCAGATCGTGCAGGTCAGATGGTCAAGGAATATGGGCTAAAAAATCTTGACGTTAACGTCAAAGGCCCAGGTCCTGGTCGTGAATCTGCCGTGCGTGCTTTGAACAATGCTGGATTCAAGATTACCAGCATCTCCGACGTAACCCCTATACCGCATAACGGTTGCCGGCCTCCCAAGAAGCGCCGGGTCTGATTCTGGAGTCGTATCATGGCAAGGTACATTGGTCCCAAATGTAAATTGAGTCGCCGCGAAGGAACAGATCTGTTCCTGAAGAGCCGCGTCCGTTCCTTAGACTCCAAGTGTAACATGGAGAAGGTTCCGGGCCAGAGTGGCGACCGTCGTCGTCGCGTCTCTGACTACGGTCTGCAATTGCGCGAAAAACAGAAAGTACGCCGCATTTACGGTGTTATGGAGCGTCAGTTTCGCAACTATTATAAGGCTGCTGCGCAGCAGAAGGGTGCGACCGGTGAGAACCTGCTGCAACTTCTCGAGTGTCGTCTCGATAACGTCATCTACCGCATGGGCTTCGGCTCCACTCGCTCCGAGGCGCGACAGCTCGTCAGCCACAAGGCGATAATGGTAAACGGCAGGATCGTTAATGTTGCTTCCTACCAGGTAGCCGCCGACGATGAGATCACGATTCGTGAAAAGGCGAAAAAACAGGTACGCATCCAGGGTGCCCTCGCATTAGCGGAGCAGTATGGTTTTGCGGACTGGGTCGAAGTCGATCCCAAAGGGATGAAGGGAACCTTCAAGCGTGTTCCCGACCGTGCCGATCTGTCTGCGGAAATCAACGAGCAACTCGTCGTTGAATTGTACTCCAAGTAAGGTCTGTCGAGAGGAAGATTCATGACTGAAAGCGTTACGGAGTTTCTCAAGCCGCGCATTGTGAATGTGCAGTCGATCAGCGAGACCCATGCAAAAGTGACTTTAGAGCCCCTGGAAAGAGGTTTCGGTCATACCTTGGGTAATGCGCTGCGCCGGATCCTGCTCTCCTCCATGCCAGGTTCTGCGATTACAGACGTTGAGATCCAGGAAGTACTGCATGAGTACACCACGATTGAAGGTGTGCAGGAAGATGTGCTGGATATTCTGCTCAATCTGAAACAGGTTGCCTTGGTAATGCACTCGCGTGAAGAGGCTACCCTGAAACTTCAGAAAAAGGGCCCTGGTCCTGTGTTGGCAAGCGACATTACGCTCGACCATGATGTTGAGATTTCGAATCCGGATCATGTGATTGCAAACCTGACCAAGTCTGGCGAGATCAACATGACATTGCAGATCAAGCGCGGTCGAGGCTATCAACCCGCTGCCACCCGTCAGGGTGCCGCTGGAGATGATCGCCCTATCGGCATGTTACAGGTCGATGCCTCATTCAGTCCTGTGCGCAGTGTCGCCTATTCAGTTGAAGCTGCACGTGTAGAACAGCGTACCAATCTGGATCGTCTGGTTATCGAGCTGGAAACCAACGGTACAATCGATCCGGAAGAGGCGATTCGTCGTTCAGCAAACATCCTGCGCGACCAGCTTTCTGTGTTTGTTGACCTGCAGGCCGAAGCTGCCGAGGCGACTGCCGAACCTGAAGAGCCGACAATCGATCCGATCCTGCTGCGTCCGGTGGATGATCTAGAACTCACCGTTCGTTCTGCAAATTGTCTGAAGGCTGAGAATATCTTCTTAATCGGGGATCTGATTCAGCGGACAGAAGTTGAGCTTCTGAAGACGCCTAATCTTGGCAAGAAGTCTCTTACAGAGATCAAGGATGTCCTTGCCCGCCGCGGACTCTCTCTTGGCGTGCGCCTCGAGCGCTGGCCGCCGGAAGGCATCGACGATCAGTTTATTCACTGATCAGCTAACACCGAATTCATTAACTATTAGATTTTAGGGAAGTCGATCCATGCGTCATCGCAAATCCGGACGGCAATTGAACCGTAACAGCAGTCATCGCCAGGCGATGTTTCGCAACATGACTGTTTCATTGATCAACCAGGAGTTGATCAAAACCACTCTGCCCAAGGCAAAAGAATTGCGCCGTGTAGCCGAGCCACTTATTACCATGTCCAAGAGTGATAGCGTTGCCAAGCGTCGGCTGGCGTTCGCGCGCCTGCGCGACGATACCGCAGTCGGCAAGCTGTTCACCGACCTCGGTCCGCGTTACAAGGATCGTCCAGGTGGTTATCTGCGTATCCTTAAATGTGGCTATCGCGATGGTGACAAAGCGCCGATGGCATTTGTCGAGCTTGTCGACAGACCTGTTGAAGACGAATCGAGCGAAAGCGAAGATTGATAAAAAAGCCGGGTTTACCCGGCTTTTTTATTGTCTGCTCTCCCGCAGTGCCTAAACTGATTGCCACACTTACCGACTTCGGTGTGACTGGTCCCTATACCGGACAGATGCATGCCGCAATCCTGCAACATTCAGAGCAATCCCGTGTTGTCGATCTGATCTCCGATCTGCCTCGGTTTACTCCTGAACTCTCAGCTTATCTCATCCCAAGGCTATCGGCCCCCTTTCCCGTTGCAACGGTATTTGTTTGTGTAGTGGATCCGGGAGTGGGTGGCAGCCGTCAGCCTCTCATGCTGGAGGCAGATGGCAAATGGTATGTGGGGCCGGATAATGGCCTGCTTGCACTGGTTGTGCGCAGGGCCTCCCAATGCAGAATCTGGTCAATAACCTGGCGACCTAAGATACTCTCCAGCAGTTTTCACGGCAGGGATCTGTTTGCGCCAGTGGCTGCGAAAATCGCTGAAGACGAAGCAGTTCAGGGAGAGTCCCTGACGAATACCCAGGTAATGGGCTGTGGACTTCCTGACGACCTGTCGAAGATTATCTATATTGATGACTTCGGTAACCTGATTACCGGCATACGTGCTATTAATCTCGATGAAACTTCAGTGGTAGTACTTGCAAATCAGAAAATCAACGCTGGATTGATCTTTAGTGAATGCCCACCGGGAGAGCCGTTTTGGTATGCAAATTCAATGGGGTTGATCGAGATTGCTGTCAATCGAGGCAGCGCCAGGGAGTGCTTTGATGCTGGGCTTGGGGATCCCATCAAAATAACAGGCGATTTGTAGGCCTGATCAAGCGCTGCGGATCAGGCAGTGGATTCGGTAAAACCTGCAGTATCTGCCGATTCCGCAGCGCTTGAACGGGTCTACCGTTTTCGTTCAAGCAGTGGTTTCAGATACCGGCCGGTATGGGATGCAGCGATATTCGCCACGGTTTCCGGGGTTCCGGTCGCAATGATCTCGCCACCCTTATCCCCCCCTTCCGGTCCCAGGTCGATAACCCAGTCGGCGGTCTTGATGACGTCGAGATTGTGTTCGATGACAATTACGGTGTTGCCGTGGTCACGCAGGCGGTGGAGCACTTCCAGCAGGTGTTTAATGTCATGAAAATGGAGCCCGGTTGTAGGCTCATCAAGGATATAGAGCGTATTGCCGGTATCGCGTTTCGATAGCTCGCGGGAGAGCTTGACACGTTGTGCCTCACCGCCGGAGAGTGTGGTGGCGTTTTGCCCCAATGAGATATAAGAGAGGCCGACATCCATCAGGGTCTGCAATTTTCTCTTGAGGGACGGGACTGCGTCGAAGAACTCAAGCGCCATCTCCACCGTCATGTTCAACACCTGGTCGACAGTTTTGCCCTTGTATTTGACTTCAAGGGTCTCGCGGTTATAACGCTTGCCTTTGCAGATATCGCACTGCACATAGATATCGGGCAGAAAGTGCATCTCCACCTTAGTGACGCCATCGCCTCTGCAGGCTTCGCAGCGCCCCCCTTTGACGTTGAAACTGAAACGCCCTGGTGAATAGCCACGGGCGCGGGCTTCCGGAGTACCGGCAAAGAGTTCACGGATCGGGGTGAAGAGGCCGGTGTAGGTGGCAGGATTTGAGCGGGGGGTGCGCCCAATAGGACTCTGATCGATATCCACGACTTTGTCGAAGAGATCGAGACCCAGCACCTCATCGTACAGTGCCGGCGATGTGTTGGCGCCGTTCAGGACGGCAGCGCAGACAGGGTAAAGGGTGTCGTTGACCAAGGTCGACTTGCCTGAGCCGGAAACTCCTGTGACACAACAAAAGGTGCCGACCGGAATGGAGAGATTGACAGACTTCAGGTTGTTGCTGCGTGCACCAGTTACCTGAAGTTGCCGTTCGGGATCGCTGGGTGTACGCGTGTCGGGAATCGCTATCGATCTTACACCAGCAAGATACTGGCCGGTGAGTGACTCGGTGTTTTCTGTGATTTGTGCTGCCGTGCCTTCAGCAATGATTCGGCCTCCATGCACCCCTGCGCCGGGTCCGATGTCAACCACATGATCGGCCATGTGGATCGCCTCTTCATCATGCTCAACAACGATGACGGTGTTGCCCAGGTCACGCAGATAGATGAGCGTTTTCAGCAGACGTTCGTTGTCCCGCTGATGCAAGCCGATAGAGGGTTCATCCAAAACATACATGACACCCACGAGGCCTGCACCGATCTGGCTGGCGAGCCGGATGCGTTGCGCTTCTCCACCGGAGAGCGTTTCTGCACTACGGTCGAGGGTCAGATAGTCGAGGCCTACATTGGCGAGAAAACTGAGTCGTTGCTCTATCTCACTCACTATCTTGGAGGCGATCTTGCCTTGCTTGCCGGGAAGCTCCAGAGTAGAGAAGAAACCGAGAGCCTTGCCGATGGGCAGTGCTGTCAGTTTCGGCAGATTATGTTCCAGGATAAAGATGTGACGAGCTGCTTCATTGAGACGCGTACCGCCACATTGAGGGCAGGATTGGCTTGATATATAGCGTGCAAGCTCCTCGCGCACCGCGTTGGATTCGGTCTCTCGATAGCGGCGTTCCATGTTGCGGATGATGCCTTCGAAGGGGTGGGTCTTGGTGGTGGAACGGCCGCGTTCATTGAAGTAACTGAACTTGATGGACTCCTGCTTGCTGCCGTAGAGAATAACACTGCGAGTTTTTTTCGGCAGCCCCTCCCAGGGAGTTTCGGGATCAAAATCGTAGTGGCGGCCCAGAGAGGTGATCATCTGGAAGTAGTAGGCGTTGCGGCGATCCCAGCCCCGCACGGCACCGCCAGCCAGTGGGAGTTCGGGGTGGGCGACTGCTTTCTCCGGGTCAAAAAACTGCTCCACTCCAAGGCCGTCGCAAGTGGGACAGGCCCCAACCGGGTTGTTGAAGGAGAAGAGACGGGGCTCCAGTTCCGGCAGGCTATAGCCGCACTGTGGGCAGGCGAAGCGAGAGGAGAAGACCAGTTCTTCGCCGCTCTCATCCATCCAGGCGATCCGGGCAAGGCCGTCGGAGAGATGGAGTGCAGTCTCAAAGGACTCTGCAAGCCGGTTTGCCAGGTCGGGGCGCACCTTGAAGCGATCCACGACGATTTCGATGTTGTGTTTCTTGTTGAGTTCCAACTCCGGCGGCTCGTCTAGCTCAAAGATCTCGCCGTCGATACGGGCACGGATAAACCCTTGGGCATGCATCTCCTGCAACAGCTTGTGGTGTTCCCCCTTGCGCTCGGATATAACCGGAGCCAACAATAGCAGACGGCTGCCTTCAGGCAGGGAAAGCGCCTGGTCCACCATCTGGCTGACCGTCTGTGCTTCGAGCTCGCTATCGTGTTGCGGGCAGCGTGGGGTGCCGGCGCGGGCAAAAAGCAGACGCAGGTAGTCGTAGATCTCGGTAATGGTTCCGACGGTGGAACGCGGGTTGTGGGAGGTGGTTTTCTGCTCGATGGAGATGGCCGGTGAAAGTCCCTCGATATGGTCCACATCGGGCTTTTCCATCAGCGACAGAAATTGTCTTGCGTAGGCGGAAAGTGATTCCACATAACGACGCTGGCCCTCGGCATAGATGGTATCGAAGGCCAGGGACGACTTGCCGGAACCAGACAAACCGGTAATGACGATCAGCTTGTCACGGGGCAGATCAAGGTCGATATTCTGCAGATTGTGAGTACGGGCCCCACGAATTCGGATTGTTTCCATCTTTTGTTTTGCGGCTCTGAGGCCCGTAAAACCGCATTTTCAGCGGTGTGCATCTATTTGGGCGAACCTGCTACTATACGCGCTCTTTTTAGTGAGTGGCAAAGTGGATCAGTTATGACAAAAGCAGGGGATGGTGCATCGGGCCTGAACCCGGTTGAGCGGCGTGCAGCCTTTTCGCTGGCAGGAATATTTTCCCTGCGCATGCTGGGTCTGTTTTTGATTCTGCCGGTTTTTGCCCTCTACGCCGAAGGTTTGGCAGATGTGACGCCCTTGCTGATTGGTGTGGCTATCGGTGTTTATGGTCTGACTCAGGCTGTTTTGCAGATTCCCTTCGGCATGCTTTCCGATCGCGTCGGACGCAAACCCGTGATCATCGCCGGCCTGCTGATATTCGCGTTTGGCAGCGTGGTGGCTGCATCTGCCGATGATATTTGGGGCATTATTCTCGGACGCGCCCTGCAGGGTGGTGGGGCGATAGCTGCGGTTATCATGGCGTTGGCAGCTGATCTCAGTCGTGAGCAGCGGCGCCTGCGCATCATGGCGATCATCGGCATGAGCATCGGTTTCGCCTTTGCGGTATCCCTGGTGTTGGGACCCGTACTCAATAGCTGGATCGGCGTCCCCGGTATCTTCTGGTTGACTGCAGGACTTGCTCTGAGTGGGATTTTGGTGGTGTTGTTTGTGGTGCCGACACCGGCGAAGAGTGTGTTTCATCGTGATGCAGAGGCCGTGCCGGGGCAGTTTGGCAAGGTGCTGGCGGAGCCGGAACTGTTACGGCTCGATTTTGGTATCTTTGCCCTCCATATGATTCTTACCGCGCTGTTCCTGGCCTATCCGCTGGTCCTGCGCGATCTTGGGTTGGTCAGTGAGAGTCACTGGATAATCTATCTGCCGGTGATGTTGCTGGCCATGGGGGCGATGGTTCCCTTTATCATTGCCGCAGAGAGCAAGCAGCGGATGAAATCTGTATTCATAGGTGCCGTTGCGGCGCTGATGCTATCCCTGTTCGGACTCTATCTGTTCAAGAGCAGTCTGATCGGCATGACAGTGGGTCTGCTGGTCTTTTTTACCGCGTTCAACCTGCTGGAGGCGACGCTGCCCTCTCTGATCGCCAAGATGGCGCCGGGCGAGCGCAAAGGCACGGCGATGGGTGTCTACTCCAGTTCGCAGTTCATCGGCGCTTTCGGCGGAGGCTTGCTGGGTGGTTGGGTGCATACCCGGTTCGGTATTGAAGGGGTCTTCCTCTTCTGTGGTGGGGTTGCCCTGCTCTGGCTATTGGTCGCGCGGGGCATGAGCGACCCGAAGCAGCTCAGTAACTTCCTCCTGCCGGTGGGCAGTATGGATCTACAACAGGCCAGCCTGCTCGAAGGAAAGCTGACCGAGGTTGATGGCGTGTCTCAGGCGGTTGTCATCGTCGAGGATGGTATCGCCTATCTGAAAGTGGATTTGGCCTTATTTGATGAATCTGCGCTGGATCCCTATTGTGTCTCTGAGGCATAAATCAGTTATTCTAGACTCCCCCCTGTCTTTTTGGAGCAGGGGAGTTGAACCAATCAAATTTATACAGCGCTCCACGGGCAGGGAAGCTGCAAATCTTGGAGTCTAAGGAGGAAAAATGGCAAGAGGAATCAACAAAGTAATCCTGATCGGCAATCTGGGTAAAGATCCTGAGACCCGTTACATGCCGAGTGGTGGAGCAGTTACCAATGTCACAGTGGCAACGTCCGAAAGCTGGAAAGACAAGAACACAGGCCAGCAGCAGGAGAGAACCGAGTGGCATCGCGTGGTAGGCTTCAACCGCCTTGGTGAGATCATGGGCGAGTATCTGAAAAAGGGCTCCAAGGTCTATATCGAAGGCAGTCTGCGTACCCGTAAGTGGCAGGGGCAGGATGGTCAGGACCGCTATACCACGGAGATTGTGGCCAGTGAGATGCAGATGCTCGACAGCCGGGGCGGTGGCAGTGCCTCTTTCGATAGCGCTCCTGCGCCACAACGTTCGGCCCCGTCGCAGCCGCAAGCATCAGCGCCTGCAGCTGCACCGATGCCCGATAATGATTTTGATGACGATATTCCGTTCTGACGACTTGTCCATCCGAAAAAGTGGATCTGTCCCGAATGGCAAACCGCTTGGGTAGGTTGGGTTAGGCCCTCTTTTGGGCCGTAACCCAACAATGTGGGCTGTCCTCTGTTTGCTTGCTAAAAGGGTAACAGTATCTCTTTTTCCTTCTCCATGATTTCGATAGCCGTCTCCAGGTCAACCTGATCCGGGTTCTCTGGTGGCTGCGCTTGCAGTTGTGCATAGAGTTCAGCCTGTTCCCATGTCTGATGATTTCCATGTTCGTCCTGGACGTAAGCAGCCCATGGAATGAACTTTGTAAGGGGGAACACCTGTCCTTCCTGTGGTGAGATATCTACATTCAGCCCCGATATGAACAAGATCTTTTTATTTTTGTATGTGGGTTCCTGAAGGATGGTTCGAAAGGCCCGGTCAAACTCTACCTGAGTGTTAGCCTGAGCAGCCGTGAGTGCCGGCCATTGTGATGTAACAACATAGGGCATTACATCGATAAGGTTTTTCTCCAGATGATCCCGGCCCTCATGATGATGGCTGATTTCACGTTTGTAAAAGAAAAGGTCAGGATGCAGGCGGCGGCCGATCAGTTCAGCGCGATCCTGCTTCCATTCATAGTCTTCCAGATAATCAAGTAGAGCCGGTGATGCGGAAAAAACCTTTGCGGTACTTTTTGATATTTCCGGTATTGGATTGCCTTGGGCGTCCACTTTCACGATTCTATCTAACTTGAGCAACAGGCCTTCGTTACGTTCTGCATGTAACAGCAGGTTGTCTACAATGACCTTGTTTTTACCGTTTTCCTGGTAGAGAAAAATATTGTCCCGCGCGAACGCATATTCACGCAGATACCAATCCAATGCGCCACAGATCTTTCCGCAGTTGGAGGTCTCGCTAGTCTTTTCTGTCTGTAGCCTGCGGTAAACTCCAAATCTTCCATTTTCAGGATCGTAACCCACATGGCTGGCTTGAATGATAACCAGATCTTTTCCGTGATGCGCATGGGGGGAATGCCTGTCGGTAGCCACAATGCCACCTACCAGGCCGTGATTAAAGGGAAAGGAGCCGAAATGCTTTGCGATCAATATGATCGGATACCCCTGGCTCTCATCGGAGCAGAAGGCCCGGGATGGCATGATTTTTCCCCGCTCGAACCCCAGTGATTTTGCCAAATTGTAAACGCGGGGCATGAATCGGCTATAACGCATCGACACCGCTGACATCTGATAGGCGCCTAAAAGACTTGAAATTAAGCCAGTGGTTCCGTACATGTTAATACCCCATTTAAATAATCATCATCAATTGTCGTGAATATCATGATCCCGTTGCAGCTATGGTTATTAACAACCATGGGGTTGAAAATTTACAACCAAAGTCAGGATTCGTCTTTACTAAAGGGTGCATAGGATAGGCGGCATACACAAACGAGGGTGTCGGCGGCAGGGGATCCACCGCTAAACCCACAGGGACGTATATTCGGCGTCCCTTGATTGGTGATGTCGCCTATCCAATATTCTCCTTAGTATATCGGAGATCATTACCTCAAGATGCGTTCACATCGCTCTGCCGTTCCTTTTCCATACCGTACTTTTTTAACTTCCGCCATAAAGAGACACGATCGATACCAAGAACCTCCGCCGCCCGAGTGCGATTCTTCCCGCTCTGTTTTAATACGTAGCGAATATAGTCAATCTCCCGTTCTGCCAGCGTGGGCAGGCGTCCCGCTTCCTCGCGAACCACATGCACGGCATGCCCGGCAAGGGTGGCTGGAAGATCTGCCGTGGTCAGTTGCCCTTCCTGGGCCAGCGCCACACCACGCTCGATGATGTTTTCAAGCTCGCGGATATTTCCTGGATAGTCATACTCAAGCAGGATAGCCATTGCTGCAGGAACGATATCATTCACACTGCGCTCCATACGCATGGCATGCTTGCGCAGAAAATAGAATGCCAGCAGCGGTATATCATCACGCCGCTGAGCCAATGGTGGAAGATGCAGATCAACAACATCAAGACGGTAATAGAGATCCTGGCGGAAGCGGCCTGCAGCCACTTCCGTACGCAGATCGCGATGAGTTGCGGCAATCAAACGGATATCCACTGCCGTTGCCTGAGTCGATCCCAAACGCTGAACCTCCCTCTCCTGGATGACCCTCAACAGCTTGACCTGCATGCCCAGTGACATCTCCGCAATTTCATCCAGTAACAACGAGCCTCCGTTCGTTGCCTCGATCAAACCCTCTCTCGCTTCGGTTGCGCCTGTATAGGCTCCCTTCTCATGACCGAAAAGTTCATTGGCCAGAAGATCCTCCTGCAAGGCACCGCAATTGATCGCCTGAAAAATATTGTCTCGTCGATGGCTATGGTTGTGGATGAAGCGGGCAAGCAGTTCTTTGCCTGTTCCGCTCTCTCCGGTAATGAGCACATTGGTGTCGGTAGGCGCTATCTGCTGCGCCATCTCCAGCAGACGCTGCATAATGGCGTCTTGGGTGATAATGGAGGGTCCCATACGGCGGTTTGTCAACTGCTCCTTCAGTTGTCGATTCTCCCGTTTCAGGTTGACCATCTCCAGTGCGTTTCGTACGACCTCGCGCACCTCATCCAGGCGAAAAGGTTTGGCAATGTAGTGAAACGCTCCGGCTTTCATCGCAGCCACTGCGGAATCGAGTGTGGCAAAACCTGTGATCAGAATGACGGCAGTTTCCGGATTCAGCGCTTTGGCCTTGCGAAGCACATCCATGCCGTCGATCCGTTCCATTCTCAAGTCGGTAAGGATGACATCGAAACGGTGGTTTTCCAGTGCCTCGATCGCCCCCATGCCAGTTGTTCGCGTGGCGACTTCATGGCCTTGCTTGCGGCATACATGGGCCAGATTGTTGACCGCCGTTGGCTCATCATCAACGATCAGAATGTGTCCTGTACTCGATGAAGATTCAGTCATGACTTGATCCGGTCATTTGGGTGCCTTGTCGGGAAGCAGCACGATCACCTGGACCCCCTTTCCCTGGCGTGAGGCGATGGCAAGACAGCCATCATGTTCGCGTACGATCTCCTGAACAATAAATAGTCCGAGTCCAACGCCGTGGCCCGGTTCGCTAGTAGTGAAGAACGGGTCAAAAACATTGGAGAGTTGCTCGGCTGGGATACCGGGACCGTTATCGGCAACCAGAATCTCGATGAACCTGCCCTTGTAATCGGTAATGCAGTTGAGATTTCCAGCCACCTCGGCGTCATCTGGGATCATCGAAACACTTCGCTCGCAAGAGATGGCGCTGATCCGCAGATGGACGCCTTGACCACCTGCGTGCAGGGCATTCTGAATAAGATTGATAAACAGCTGTTGAATGCGCTGCTTGTCTACCTCAAGAGCAAGGTCATCGGGCACATTGATCGAGAGTTTTGCCGAATATTGCTGCAACGTCTTGCCGATAATGATCTGGGTCTCATTAATCAGATCCAGCAGCTTGAGTTGCTGCTTCTGGAAGACGCGCTGGCTACCGAAATCAAGCAGTGTTCGCACGATGTTCCGGCCACGCTCGGTTTCGCTGTCAATCTGTTTCAGCCAGATATTCAGTTGTCCTGGGTCTGCCTCAGTCAGTTCTTCCAAAAGTAGCTGGCAGGATGAGGAGATATTGGCCAGTGGATTGTTCAGCTCATGCGCCACGCCGGATGCAAGTATGCCCAATGATGCCAATTTCTCCGATTGCAACATACGCTTTTGACGGACCTCAAGCTCTTTTAGCATCCGATTGAAGGCATTGGTAAAGGTGATGAATTCACGGTCACTCGATGGTGGGTCTAAATGATTGAAGCGCCCTTCGGCGATTGGCATCAGCCGGGACTCCAACTGCTTGAGAGGGGTGACTGCCACGCGTTTGAGTTGACGTCCAACGATATAAATCGAAAGCCCAATCATGAACAGGGATATCAGTAAAAACCATTGGGACTCCCGAACCGCGGTCTCCAGCATCCGGCGCTCTTGATTGGACAGTGATTCAACGGCGAGATAGATCCGGTGTCCGAGTGTTCTTATCTCGTCTTGTAATGATTTCCGGTCGCTGACCGCTGCCGCTTTCCAATGCCCCAGCTTGGTACGGTAGATATTTAGAGTCTTCGCCATAATCAATGGATCGGATTCACGCATAATCGCGCCTAGGGCGGTTTGGTACTCTCGCAGGATTCGCAGGGATAACGCGGCATGTTCGCCAGCCCTGGAGAACGCATCGGTGTCTGCATAGAGAAACAGGTTTTTTTCCTCACGGCGCATCTCCAGAACCGCATCTTTGAAATCAGAAACCATCTCCCCCTCTGTCACCTGTCGCTCAAGAAACAACAGGTCTGAAAAGGCAATGATGCCAAGCACCGCGGTACTAACGACCAGCGTGATATACGCGCTGGTGATTTTGCCCCGCAAGCTGGTTAGATCAAAGAGAGCAGCCATAACAAAACGCAACCATCCGTTACTTATTGCAACGATCCTACCAGACTTATGCCATCAGTGCATTTGCTGCTGTTTTCCAGAAAAGAATTCTACCAGCCATTGCACTGTGCAACGATTGCTTTGGATTTGGAATTCTAACGGCTTGTAAAAACAATAGGTTACATCTGGACACAGCTGGCATGGGGATTGCAATATCAGAAGAAATTAATATTCGGAATTAAAGATAATGAAAATACTCAGTGATGATTTGAAGAAAATTTTGTCCGGTCTGGCTAATCAGGATGCAGGTGAATTTTTATCCATGCGCGAAAAAATGAAGGTGCTGGGCTATGGACCGGAAACCCGCGAGAAGCCGCAGGTGGCGAAGCGGAAGGCGGTAAAGGGCCCTGTAATCAAGCGTATTGCTCTGATCAGCGACGGCAGAGGACTTGGGACTCCCCTCGACTATGCTATTGAAGCCTGTCAGGGTCAGAATGCGCAAATTGATCTACTGGTTCATGGTGCAGTCGATACCATGAATATCTCAGCACTTGAAAGCCGGATCCAACAGGCTGGACTTGGCTGTCAGCGCATCCAGCTAGGCGCGAATGCGGTCGCCAATCTTACTGACTATATCTGCAACCATCCTTCACTGATCTTTCTGGTTTCCATGCCGGACGATTCCGCGATCAAGGTATTGATGGAGGAGATTATTCCCAATCGTGGCAGCCGTCTCCCTGTTCCTCTGGTGCTTATTGAGGATCGGTCAAAAGCCAGACCCTCTAAACAGTCAGCCGCTTAAGACTCATCGACCAGGATAAGTAGCCATCCCCGGTCGGGTGGAGCAGGTGATTGCCTATTTGCTGCCGCAGACACTGGTGCGAAGTGTGAAAACCTGTTTTCAATGGGTGCATTGTTGCACTCACAAAGAATTTAACATTATCGAAGAAGAGAGAAAGAATGAACAAACTTGCGGATGAAGAACAGACTGTCGCAAAACCGGGAATAGTCACCCCAAAACAGATGATCGCAGCGGTGGTGTTTGCAGTGCTTGCCTTGTTCCTGGCTAGCGTGGTCCCTTCGGTAGAGGTTGCCTGGGTCAGTGCTATCCTGATGTTGACCATCTACCTGTTTGCATTTGAGGTTGTGGGTGTCGACGTTGCGGCCGCAACCGTCATGGTGTTGTTGGGACTGACCACACTCCTGGCCCCTTACATGGGGTTGGAGCAGGGGCTAGTGGATAACAAGCACCTGTTCGACGGTTTTTCTTCCAACGCGGTGATATCCATCATCGCGGTCATGATCATCGGTGCCGGCCTGGATAAGACGGGTATCATGAGCAAGGTGGCGGCCTTTATTCTGAAGGTTGGCGGAACCACGGAGGGGCGGATCATTCCGATCATCTCAGCCACCGTGGGATTTATCTCCTCCTTTATGCAGAACGTCGGGGCTGCGGCTCTTTTCCTCCCGGTCGTCTCGCGGATCTCGGCCCGCTCAGGGCTACCCATGTCACGTCTGCTGATGCCGATGGGTTTTACCGCGATTCTTGGAGGCACCATGACCATGGTCGGCTCCAGTCCGCTGATACTGTTGAACGACTTGATCCTTACCTCCAACAAAGCACTACCCGCTGCACAGCAGATGGATACCTGGGGACTCTTCTCGGTCACCCCGGTGGGTGCGGCATTAATCGTCACAGGCATCCTCTATTTCGTGTTGGCCGGGCGTTTTGTATTACCGAAGACCAAAAGCGAAAGCAGCACCGTAGGTTCTGACCCCATGGCCTATTTCCATGACGTATATGGCGTGGATTTTGCCGTAAACGAACTAGTCGTGACCAACAACAGCGATCTGATCGGTAAAAAACTCGATGAGGTTGAAACCAGCTACCGGGTGCGGGTTATTGCAAATAAGCGCTCTGGCGAAGCGGGCAGGGTTGGCCCAGGCGCCTTGGCTCGTGACACCATTATCGAGGCAGGAATGGTCCTGGGTATTGTAGCCGATCCTCATGATCTGACGCATTTCGTTGAAAAGTATGAACTGAAAAAACGTAAGGAACTGCGCACTTTTTCCGAGTCTCTTTCCGTCACCAAGGCGGGTATTGCTGAAGTGGTTATTCCCCCAGGCTCCAGCCTGATCGGCAAAAATGCCCGTGACGTTTGGATGCGCAAGACTTACGGTCTGGCAATGATAGGCTTGCATCGTGATGGCGAAACGATGCGCGAGGGCGACGATATCCGCAGTATGCCGTTCCATCCGGGTGACACGCTGGTAGTTCATACTGCATGGAATGCACTGGAGAGGATCGAAAAGGATCGTGATTTCGTGGTAGTGACTACCGAATACCCACGAGAAGAGGAGATGCGGCCACACAAGATTCTACCAGCCGCCATCTTCTTCGGTATTGCTCTCTTCATGGTGCTGTTCACTGACATCCGTCTCTCCGTTGCTCTGTTGACCGGTGCCATGGGAATGGTATTGTCGGGCGTGCTGAACATCGAAGAGGCCTACGATGCCGTCAGTTGGAAGACAGTTTTTCTGCTTGCCTCACTGATCCCTCTGGGTCTTGCTGTGGAGACAACCGGTACTGCCAAATGGATCGCCGAACAGGTGCTTTTTGTAGTTGGTGATATGCCGGTCTGGGTGATTCAGGCTGCAGTTGCAATACTGGCCACCTTCTTCACCCTCGTTATGTCCAATGTCGGCGCAACCGTGTTGCTGGTGCCATTGGCGGTCAACATCGCTATCGGCGCAGGCGCCAATCCTGCTGTATTCGCACTGACTGTGGCGATTGCCACCTCCAACTCTTTCCTCATCCCCACCCACCAGGTCAACGCATTGATTATGGGGCCGGCAGGCTACCGTGTAGCGGACTTCATGAAAGCAGGAGGCATTATGACGGTGCTGTTTCTGGTCGTGATGATGGTAATGATGAACTTGGTGTTCTAAGGATTTATGCAGGAATGAAACTGAATAATATTACGACAAAACTTGTCCCGGCTACGCTATTTACAGCACTACCGGGTGGCTTGATGGCGGCAGAGCATGCGGCGGACTATCTCGATTTAACTGGACACTGGGTAGGCTGGCTCTCTATTGGGCTGTTTGTTTTGGCCTATCTGTTTGTCATGGCAGAGGAGTTCACCCATCTGCGCAAATCCAAACCGGTTATTCTCGCCGCAGGCCTCATTTGGGGTGTAATTGCCTGGGTCTATGCCAGCCACGGGCTAAATGAAGCAGCAGAGCACGCGGTGCGGCATAACCTGCTGGAGTATGCGGAGCTGATGCTCTTCCTGCTGGTGGCGATGACCTATATCAACGCCATGGAGGAACGGCGGGTATTCGATGCCTTGCGTGCTTGGTTGGTCCGTAGTGGTTTTGGTTTTCGCTCCCTGTTCTGGATTACCGGTACTCTGGCATTTTTCATCTCGCCTATTGCGGATAATCTGACCACTGCACTGTTGATGTGTGCCGTCGTGCTGGCAGTGGGAGGGGATAACAGCCGCTTCGTTACCCTAGCATGTATCAATATCGTAGTCGGCGCTAACGCAGGCGGAGCATTCTCCCCTTTTGGAGACATCACCACATTGATGGTCTGGCAGAAAGGTATGGTGGAATTTTGGACCTTTTTCGCACTCTTCATCCCAGCCGTTGTAAACTTTGTGGTACCGGCTGCAATCATGCATTTTGCTGTACCCGACGTTAAGCCGGATACATCAGGGGAATACGTGGCGATGCAACGGGGAGCACGGCGCATCATAGCACTGTTTCTTGCCACAATTACCACCGCAGTCTCTTTCCACAACTTTCTGCATATGCCACCGGTAATCGGTATGTTGACAGGGCTAGGTTATCTCCAATTGTTCGGCTTTTTCCTGAAGAAAACCTGTTATCGCTATCACAGCAGCCGCCAGGAGAGTGCCGAACATGACGGGCAGTTGGGTGATATCGTAAGTTTCGATGTCTTTCGTCCGGTGGCTCGAGCTGAATGGGATACCCTGCTCTTCTTCTACGGTGTGGTGCTCTGCGTGGGTGGACTGGGTTTTATCGGTTATCTGAGCATGGCATCCGAGATGATGTATGCGGGTTGGGGCGCCACCAACGCCAATGTGGCTATTGGAGTCCTCTCAGCCATCGTGGATAACATCCCAGTGATGTTTGCTGTCCTTACCATGAATCCGGAGATGTCGACGGGGCAGTGGTTGCTGGTGACTTTGACCGCTGGCGTCGGTGGATCATTACTCTCCATCGGCTCTGCTGCGGGTGTTGCCCTAATGGGCCAGGCGCGAGGGAAATACACCTTCTTCGGCCATCTCAAATGGACACCGGCAATAGCCGCCGGCTATGTTGCCAGTATCTTGGTGCATATGGCTGTTAACGGTGCGTATTTCACGGGGGGTTGAGAGTGCTGGAGTGGTTAAAATCTATCTTCCAGATTATGGGGCTATGGATTGGCCCAACAAGACCTTGGAGAGATGTCACCAACTGCCAACAATATTGACCAGATTTTTATCGGCGGAGAGCGTTCTGTTTCTGAGCGGAGATCATCCAGGTCAATAATCAAAACAGACTTCTGTAAGATGTTTCCTGCAAGGTTCGGCGGGTGATTCTGAGGAAGGTTTGCTGGTGTATGGCTGCCGGCTGGTCAGTACTTCTCTATTGATTCTTGGGGCTCGGCTTGAAGAATACGTCGGTTTGGGTCTATTGCAGGGTGGTGGAAAATAGAGGCCCAAAACGCACACAGGCGGACAAAATGTCCGCCTGTGTGGATTGGCACATGTGATGTGCCTTCGCTAACTGTCAGCGATCACCAAAGGTGATTACTTGGCAGGAGCGGCAGGTGCAACAGGAGCAGCAGGTGCTACAGGAGCGCCGTAAGGAGCGTAGCCGTAAGGAGCGCCGTAACCGTAGTAGTCATTGTAACGGTTGTAGCCGCGGCCATAACCAGAACCACGAGCACTTCCGCTCATACCGAAGCTGAAGTCACCAGAACCGTCGCCCCAGCCGTCACCGAAACCATTGTTGTCCCAACCACGGTTACCCCAAGGACCGCCCCACCAGGCAGAAGCAGAAGCGGAAGCAACGATCAGAGCAGCAGCTGCTGCGGCTTTAACAATCTTAGACATTTTTTTAATCCTCATGGATGTTTGTTTGAAAACCTTTTGAAAGCGGTGCTGCTGCCTTCTGGTACAAAAGAATATTAGTAATTTATTAAATAGTCAATAGTAAACTTTTCTATCGGGTGTTTTGCTTGATAGTATTTAGCTATAATACTTGTCGGCTAACCCGGACGACCATCTATCCGAGGCTTCAAAAGAACCGGCAGATAGAAGAGGCTGAAGAGCAGGAAGCAGAGCACCCACAGTCCCCCTGAGAGCTGTATCCAGAGGCCGTATTGGTTCGGAGCAACATAGGGAGCGAAGACACGCAGCGCAACCGCAAGGTTGATTGCAATGAAACTGAGTTCCACCAGTCTGGGTGGCTGCAGTGAACGTCCCGTGTGCCCCAACGCTACCCTGGACATCATGCCAAGGGTCAATATCCCGACAGCGCCGGTGGTGAGTGCGTGAGTGGCGAGGTTCGCCGGGAACAGTTCCAGGCTGGCCAGCGAATTCAACAGGAAGCCCAGGGCAAACCAGGCAAGGCCGGTAAACAGCACCCAGAGAATCGGTACCTGCCAGATGCCGGGGTGGTACCAATCGATAAGACGCCAGAGCTGTGAAAAGGCGACGGTGAGCGCCAGGATACCGAGCAGCCAGGGATTGGGGAAAAGCAGCTCGGCAAGTGTCCAGAGGATGATGGCGCCGAACGCCAGGCGCTCCCGGTTGCGATTGAATCGGGGTTGGGAGCCGGTTACGGCCTTCTCTGTGAAGAAGGGGAGCACTCGTCCGCTGACCAGAATCAACAACAGCAGCACCGAGTTCAGCATCAGGTCATTGCCCTGGATTGCTGTGTCAAAGAGATGAAGTGACTGGGCGTGGACCAACAGATTAGCCAGAGCCATGACGCTGATCATTGGAAGAAAGACGCGGTTGATCTTGTTTTGTGCCCGCATCAAGGGGCTGTAGAGCGCCACGGCAAAGAGCGGCAGAAACATGAGATCACTAATCGCAATCACGGGATTGGGTAGAATGGGGATGAAAGGCGCCAGCCGTCCGGCAAGCCAGACAAGGGCAAGTATGGCAAGGGGTTTGCCGATTAACGTGTCGATGCCGGTCCAGTTGCGTACAGCTGTCAGCAGGAAGCCTGCGATGACTGCACTGGTATAGCCGAACAGCATCTCATGACTGTGCCAGCCGATCATCCCATAGTATTCGGGGGGCGGAATGAGGCCTGTCCAGATTCCGAGCCAAGTGCCGAGGATGAGCACGGAGCCAAGGCCGGCGAGGATAAAAAATGGCCGGAATCCGAGTGCAAATGGGACGAGACTGTTGCTGTTGTCAGGTGTTGGCGGACGTTCGCCGAGTTGAATAACTGCCATGATGCCTGTCGATTTTCAAAAGCCGAAGCATAAATGGCGCACTATAGGCTGACATTGACGATTATCAAGCAGCCATTAATGGGGTTTCTGATTTGTGTGGATGTTCAGCTGAGAAGCGTGTAGGCACGATCAAGCGTAGCGGATCGGGCGTTATTGAATTGGCAGAGCGGATGCGGTTGCCGGTTCCGCTGCGCTTGAACCAGCCTACATCTTACACCTAGTGCTCTATCACGTAGATAGAGCACTAGCCACCAAACAGCAGCGGCAACACATCCTCAAAGCTGCAGACGAAATGGACCTTCAGCCCTTTGCGGATATGGTCGGGCACCTCTTCATAGTCGCTGCGGTTATCATCCGGCAGAATAAGCTCGCGGATGCCGGCCCGCCGGGCGGCGATCAACTTTTCCCGGATGCCGCCAATGGGGAAGACCTGGCCGGTAAGGGTGAGTTCTCCGGTCATGGCGAGATGCCGCACCGGTTTGTCGATGGCTAGAGAGAGCAGAGCGGAAGCCATGGTGATGCCCGCAGAAGGGCCGTCTTTAGGCGTGGCGCCAGCCGGCACATGCAGGTGGATGAAGGCTCTTTTAAAAAAATCAAGATCGGCGCCGAAGGCTACTGCGTGGCTGAGGATATATCCGTAGGCGATCTCTGCGGACTCCTGCATGACATCGCCTAACTGGCCGGTCAGCTTAAAGCCCCGATTGAAGGTGTGGGTGCGCACAGCTTCTATATTAAGGGTCGCACCACCCATGGCGGTCCAGGCCAGTCCGGTTACCAGGCCCGGGCCGCTCATGTTGCGTTCGTCACGGAAAATCGGACCGCCAAGATAATCCTTTAAGGCTTCGGGCGGCACATCGATGGGGGTTACTTCTCCGCCAAGGATCTTGACCACAGATTTGCGCACGATCTTGCCGATCTGTTTCTCCAGTCGGCGCACACCGGGGTCCCGAGCATATCCTTCGATAATGGCGCGAAGGCTGGGACTGTTGAGTTTGATGTCACGGCGTTTAAGTCCGGCTTTATTGAGCTGGCGCGGAAGTAAGTACTTACGTGCAATCTGCAGTTTCTCACTGGCGATGTATCCGGAGAGATGGATCATCTCCATACGGTCGAGCAGTGGCGCGGGAATCGTATCCAGCTGATTGGCGGTGCAGATGAAAAGCACCTTGGATAGATCGAATCGCAGGTCGAGATAGTGGTCGAGAAAGTCGCTGTTCTGTTCCGGGTCGAGTACCTCCAGCAGCGCGGATGCGGGATCGCCGTGGTAAGAGGCGCCGGTCTTGTCGATCTCATCGAGCATGATCACCGGGTTCTCAGTGCCCACTTCTTTCATCGTCTGGATGAACTTACCCGGCATGGCGCCGATATAGGTGCGGCGGTGTCCTTTGATCTCGGCCTCGTCACGGATGCCGCCGACGGAGAAACGGAAAAACTCGCGCCCCAGCGCCTCCGCGATGGAGTGCCCGATGGAGGTCTTGCCCACCCCGGGTGGACCCACAAGCAGAATGATGGAACCGGCAATCTGTCCCTTCATGATGCCGACGGCGAGGAATTCGAGGATGCGCTCTTTGACGTCATCCAGCCCATAGTGGTCTTTGTCCAGAGCCTTGCGGGCAAATTCCAGGTCGAGCTTGTCTTCTGAATCGACGCCCCAAGGGAGCAGGGTGATCCAATCGAGATAGTTGCGGGTGACGGAATACTCTGGAGAGCCGGTTTCCAGCATGGCGAGTTTTTCCATCTCCTCGTCGACGCGGTTCTGCGCCTGCTCAGTCAGGATCAGACCGTTGAGGCGCTCGTGGAATCTGTCCAGTTCCGCGGTACGGTCATCTTTTTCGATACCGAGTTCATGCTGTATCGCCTTCAGCTGTTCACGCAGGAAAAACTCACGCTGCTGGCCATCCATCTTCTCTTCGACACTCTTTCGGATCGATGCCTGAGCCTTGGCCAGTTCCAGTTCCTTGTGCAGCAGTTCCAGCACCTTCTCCATGCGCGGCAGAAGGTCGAGGGTTTCTAGCACTGCCTGCAACTGAACCTTGTCGGAGGTGGTCAGGCTGGCGGCAAAATCGGTCAGGTGCGAGGGATCCTCGGGTCCGAATCGGTCGAGAAACATGCGCAGCTCTTCCGCATAGAGCGGATTGAGTGGCAATAGCTCCTTGATGGTGTTGATCACAGCAATGGCATAGGCCTTGATCTCATCGGCCTGCTTGCGGCTGGGTTCGGGCAGATATTCGATTTGGGCGGTGAATGGCGGCGTGTCACCGATCATCCGCACGATGCGGAACCGTTGCAGACACTCTACAAGGACTTGCAGGCGGTCATCCGACTGCTGAACCCGGTGTACCCGGCAGACAGTGCCGATCTTCATGAATTCGTTGGGCTGTGCGGATTCTGCTGATTCAGAGTGGGTGAGTACCACGCCAAGCATCTTCTGATCCGTGTCTCCCACCGCTTCCATGGTGCCGACCCAACTCTGTGACTCCATCAGCAGGGGAACGACCTGGCCGGGAAAGAAAGGACGGGCGGTGACAGGCAGCAGATGAATGACACTGGGCATGACCTCGTTAGAGCGGGTCAGAGGGTTTTTATTCTCAGGTTCGTCCTTATCCGGATGTTTTCCTTCCTCACTCATGTTCGTTCGCCTTGATTTATTATTTCTGCATAGTCATGTTCTTGAAGTATCAATATATAGGGACTAGTCGAGGGCTTTGCAAGCCAGGTTTGTCAATTCAGCAAAGGCCGACAGCGGCAACTGTTCGGGACGGATGGTGGGGTCGATGCCTGCGCTCTGTATGATCTCCGGCGTAACGATTTTAGAGAGGCTGTTGCGCAGAGTCTTGCGGCGCTGGGAGAAGGCCTGGGTTACAAGCTGTGCAAACAGTGTTTCATCATCGATCTGCACCGGCGGTTTTACGTGAGGAATCAGGCGTACAAAAGCAGAGTCAACCTTTGGCGGCGGACTAAAGGCGCCGGGGCCGATGTGGAACAGCCGGGTGACCGCGCACTTTGCCTGCAGCATGATCGACAGCCTGCCGTAGGTTTTTGAGCCGGATCCGGCGGCCATGCGCTCCACCACCTCTTTCTGCAGCATGAAGTGCATATCCTTGATGTTGTCTGCATATTGCAACAAGTGGAAAAGGATGGGCGTTGAGATGTTGTAGGGCAGGTTGCCGACTACCCGTAGCGGGCGATCTGGTTGGGCCAGTGTCCCAAAGTCAAACTTCAGGGCATCTGCGTTGTGGATCCTGATTTCACCAACCGGGCCGCAGCGACGTGCCAGCGGCGCGATCAGATCCCGATCCAGTTCCACCACCTGCATCTCTCCAAGGATCGTCAGAAGTTCAAGCGTGATCGCGCCCTGTCCGGGACCGATTTCCACCAGATTGTCGCCTTTTCTGGGATCGACCGCGCGTATGATTCGGTGGATGACTGAGGTGTCGTGAAGGAAGTTTTGGCCGAACCTTTTTCTAGGGCGATGAGTCAATGGGTTACCCTATAGTAGCTATGAGCTTTCAATGAGATAGATTTGTGCATGTGGGAATTATCCACGTAAACCAGCGGGATAGAAACATTGGTGGTGCGATTTGGAGTCGCGACGATATTCGCGTCGGTGATTATTGATGAATTCTAGAGTTTCACATCAATTAAGCAGGCACAATCAGATAGCGGTAGGCTGGAAGTTGGTTGACAGAAATGGACCCCGATTTTCGGACAGCCGCTTAAGTGTTCATGCTGTTTGACTCCGACCCGAATGGCACTTACTTTAGGATTAACATATTGATATAACAATAAAAAAGGCTGGTTCAGGTGATAAGATGCAAATCGCCAAACCCACACCAATCAACTCAGGAACCAGCCTTAATGCATCCT
>JAESPD010000035.1 GCA_016756855.1 gamma proteobacterium endosymbiont of Lamellibrachia anaximandri
ACTATCTGGCTTCGTCCAGGTTCGTCACCAGCGTTTCAACCAGTCAATACAAAAGTCGATTACCCTCAACCACTACGACGGGTCAAATATCACGACAGCGAAACTGGCAAAACCTTCAACTTTCTGACCAACAATTTTACTATCCCAGCACAGACAGTAGCCGAACTCTATCGTTATCGGTGGCAGGTAGAACTCTTTTTCAAATGGATCAAACAGCACCTGAGAATCAAATCTTTTTTCGGAACCACAGAGAATGCAGTAAAGAGCCAGATCTGGATTGCCATCTCGGTCTACGTGCTCGTAGCCATCATCAAAAAACGTCTCAAGCTAGAAACAGAACTCTACACAATTCTACAGATTTTGAGCCTTACTCTTTTCGAGAAAACCCCATTGGATCAGTTGCTTATGAAATCCGATTGCAAAAGTGAAGAATGCGCCATGGATAACCAATTGAATTTATTCGATTTAACGTTGGGACACTAGTGATTCTATACGTTATTATTCATGGGATCACTAATAAATAGTTGACTGTGGCGGAGCACTGATGTATGGACGTCTCCACAGGAGGGCATGCAGCACTCTCAATAATTTGAGTAGATCCTCTCGGTACTAACTTGGCTCAATCGCACTCAAATGCCGCCCCACCGCAATCCAGGAGCCTAGCAAGCCCAGCCCGGCGCTGCCGGCAAGCAACAGCAGGGTGGTGGTGATATCCAGAGACGAGAGGTCGAAGGCGCTCTGGTAGAGCATCGCCAGTTGCGCCACCGGGCCACTGATGAGCAGGATGGAGATGGCGACCAGCAGCCAGGCGATGATGCCGCCGAAGAGACCGTACCAGAGGCCGGTGTAGAGGAAGGGACGGCGGATAAAACCGTTGGTGGCGCCGATCAGTTTGGTGATTTCGATTTCGGCATGCCGGTTCTGGATCTCCAGACGTATCGTGTTGCCGATGATCAGCAACACCGCCAGCCCCAGCAGGGTGGCGAGTACCAGCACCGCCCGCTGGGCGATTTCGGTGATCGCCTGCAGACGCCGTACCCACTGCAGGTCGAGCTGAACGATATCGGTCTCAGGCAGCAGGCCGAGTTCACGTACCAGCAACTGGGCCGTCTCGGGTGTACTGTATTCGTCCTTTGGCAGGATCACCAGCAGAGCGGGCAGCGGGTTACTGTCGAGGGTCTCCAGGGCGTCTCCAAAGCCGCTCAGACGTCGAAACTCCGCCATTGCCGATGCCTTGGAGATGACCTGAATCGATTTGATGCGCTGGTGCAGACGGAGTTTTTTGCTTAGTGCTGCCGCCTGTTTGTCGCTGATCTCCTGCTTCAGGAAGAGGGAGATGCTGGCGCCACTCTCCCAGCCGCCGCTGACGTTCTGCAGGTTGTTGAGCATCACGTGCAGGCCGATGGGCAGTGCCAGGGCGATGCCGATAACAGCGGCGGTCATCAGGGTGCCCAGGGGGGCGTGGGTGAGTCGTCCCAGGCTGGCCAAGGCCACTTGAAGATGGCGCTGCAGCCAGATATCGGGACGAAATCCCGGACGGCGCCGCATCGGATTGTTACGCCCCTTGCTCATTCCGTCTTCCCGGTGTCCTGCACCAGCTGGCCGTTGTGCAGGGTGAGGATGCGCTTGTCCATGCGGGAGATCAGGTCGAGATCATGGGTGGCGATGAGCAGGGTGACGCCGACCTGATTGAACCATCCGAACAGTTCCATTATCTCCTGGGAGAGTTTCGGATCCAGATTGCCGGTGGGTTCGTCCGCCAGCACCAGTGGGGGTTTGCTCACCACCGCGCGGGCGATGCCGACTCGCTGCTGTTCACCACCGGAGAGGGTGATCGGTGCGGCTTTCTCTTTGTTCAGCAGTCCGACCTTGTCCAGTGCGGCGCGTACACGGCGGGAGATCTCCTTGTATCCCATGCCCGAGACCACCAACGGCAGCGCCACATTGTCGAAGACGGTACGGTCGTTCAGCAGCCGGTGGTCCTGGAAGATCATCCCCACCTCGCGCCGATGGTAGGGAATCTGACTGTTCTTCAGGCGGGTGAGGTTGCGGTCGTTGACGTGCACCTGGCCGCCGCTGGAACGTTCCAACAGGCCGATCAGTTTAAGCAGCGTACTCTTGCCTGCGCCTGAGTGGCCCGTGAGGAAGACCATCTCTCCCGCTTCGATACGAAAACTGACGCCGGCCAGGCCGGTATGTCCGCCGGGGTAGCGCTTGCTGACGTTATCGAAGTGAATCATCTGATCTATTGCTCGAACAGGGCGTCCACAAACTCTTTGGCATCGAACTCCCGCAGGTCTTCGATCGCCTCGCCGACGCCGATAAAGCGGATCGGTACCTTCACCTTGTCGGCGATGGCGAAGATCACGCCGCCCTTTGCGGTGCCGTCCAGTTTGGTGATGACGATGCCGCTCAGGCCTACCGTCTCGTTGAACTGCACCGCCTGGTTGACCGCATTCTGCCCTGTGCCCGCATCGACCACCAGCAGTACTTCGTGGGGCGAGGAGGGGTCGATCTTCTTCATCACCCGGGCGATCTTGGCCAGTTCGTCCATCAGATTGGTCTTTGTGTGGAGGCGTCCGGCGGTGTCGGCGATCAGTACATCGATCCTTCTGGCTGTGGCGGCCTTCAGGGCATCGAAGATGACCGATGCGGAGTCGGCGCCGGTGTGCTGGGCGATCACCGGTACCTCGTTGCGTTCGCCCCAGGCTTGCAACTGCTCCACGGCGGCGGCGCGAAAGGTATCGCCGGCGGCAAGCATTACGCTCTCGCCGTCCATCTGGAGCTTGCGCGCCAGCTTGCCGATGGTGGTGGTCTTGCCGGCACCGTTGATGCCGACCATCAGCACCACCAGGGGTTTACCCTGTTCCGCTTTTGCCTGGGGGGTATCGTTGGCTTGCAGAATGTCGAGTAGTTGCGCCTTGAGAAGACGGCTCAACGCCTCGGGATCGGCGAGTTCCTTGCGTTTTACCCGCCCGGTCAGATCATCGATGATGCGGCTGGTGGCATCGACGCCCACATCTGCGGTGAGTAGTAGGGTCTCCAGGTCCTCCAGCAGTTCGTCATCAATGGTCTTGCGGCCCAGTACCAGGTCGGCGAGGCCGTCGGTAAGGTTGTGGCGGGTGCGCGCAAGACGCTCTTTGAGACGCGAGAAGAGACCCTGTTTCTCTTGTGGTGACGGTTCGGGTATTGCCGCCTGCTCCGCTTTTTTCTTCTTTCCAAATCCGAACATGTAAGAGGTTTTCCTGCTTGGTGTGAGGAACTCTATCGGTTCTCTGCACTCATAATTTTCTGTTTGGACAATCCCGGCAAGCTTTGGAACAATGCCACCAGGATATAAATCAACAAATACAAAAGGAAGTACCGAACGGCTCCGATTGAGTTGTTCCACACTTTACGAACGGACATTCTTACAAGCCGACAACTGCATGTAAAACAGATTTACCCTGTTTTTATCTGCTTTTGTGGCTGGCACAGAGGTTTTATTGATGAATCGACTGCTTTTTGCTGCGGCACTGACACTCTCTTTGAGTGCCCTGGTGGTACAGGCCCAAGTCCATGAACACCAACTGGAAAATGGTCTCAAGGTAATTGTGAAAGAGGACCACCGGGCGCCGATTGTGGTCTCCCAGGTTTGGTACAAGGTCGGTTCCAGCTACGAACATGGTGGTATAACAGGTGTCTCCCATGTGCTGGAACATATGATGTTCAAGGGGACTGAAATGCACCCGCCGGGAGAGTTTTCCCGAATCATTGCCGCCAACGGCGGCAGCGAGAATGCCTTCACCGGCCGCGACTACACCGCCTATTTCCAGACCATGTCGAAGGATCGTCTGCATGTCTCCTTTGAGTTGGAGGCGGATCGCATGCGCAATCTGACCCTGCCAGCAGAAGAGTTCGCCAAAGAGGTTGAGGTGGTGAAGGAGGAGCGCCGCATGCGCACCGAGGACAAACCTCAGTCCCTCACCTATGAGCAGTTCAATGCGGGTGCCTATGAAGCCTCCCCCTATCGCATCCCCGTTATCGGCTGGATGTCAGATCTGGATGCGATGCAGGTGGAGGATCTGCAGGCCTGGTATCGCAAATGGTATGCACCGAACAACGCTACCCTGGTGGTGGTGGGCGATGTTGAACCCAAGGCGGTATTCGCCTTGGCGGAAAAGCATTTTGGCCCATTGAAGGCGGAAAAGGTCGATCAGCCCAAACCTCGCACCGAGCCGAAACAGCGCGGCATCAAACGTTTCGTGGTCAAAGCGCCTGCGCGGCAGCCCTATGTTCTGCTGGGTTATAAGACACCGGTGATCGGCAAGGCGGATGCGGCATGGGAACCCTATGCGCTGGAGATGCTCTCCTATGTATTGGACGGTGGCAGCAGCGCCCGGCTGACCCGCAACCTGATCCGTGGCAGCAAGAATGCCGCAGCGGTGGATGCGGACTACAGTGCCTTCTCTCGTCTGCCTGGTATGTTGATGCTGGATGCCACGCCGGTGCCGGGTAAGGATATCGCCAAGATCGAGGCGGAACTTCGGGCCGAGGTGGAGCGATTCAAGACCGAGCTGGTCAGTGAGGATGAGCTGGCCCGGGTGCGTAACCAGATCGTTGCGGCCAAGGTGTTCGAGAAGGATTCGGTCTTCTATCAGGCAATGCTGATCGGGCGCCTGGAGACGGTGGGGCTCGACTGGCGACTGGCGGATGAGTATGTGGGTCATCTGAAGGCAGTCACGGCCGAGCAGGTCCAGCAGGTGGCCCGGAAGTATCTGATCGAAGACAATTTGAGTGTGGCGAAACTCGATCCCCAACCGATGGATGAGGTGAAACAGCGTGGCGCTGCTGGAGGTCGACATGGAAAGTAAGTTTATTTCGAAACTGTTGCTGCTGACCCTGGGTTGGCTGCTCTCCGGCAGTCTGCTGGCAGGGCCGGTCATACAGACCTGGCAGACCGCAAACGGCACCAAGGTGCTCTACGTTCCTGCCCCTGAGATACCCATGGTCGACGTGCGGGTGGTTTTCGATGCGGGTAGCGCCCGCGACGGAGGTAATCTGGGTGTGACCTCTCTGACCAATACCCTGCTCACTGAAGGGGCGGGTGATTGGAGTGCAAATGAGATTTCCGAGCGGTTGGAGAATGTAGGTTCCAGTCTGGATACGGCTTCTCTGCGCGATATGGCCTGGGCATCGGTGCGCAGTCTCACCGAACAGAATGCGCTGAATACGACACTGGATACCCTGGCGGCGGTGCTGGCTCAGCCACGGTTCAACACGGAAGATCTGGAGCGGGAACGGCAGGCAACCCTCGCCAGTCTGCTGCAGGATGAACAGTCGCCGGGCACTACCGGCAAGAAGCGGCTCTATCACCTGGTTTATGGCGATCACCCCTATGCGACCGATTCGGAAGGCACCACCGCATCGGTGAAGGCGCTGACCCGCAAGGAGATCGTGGCCACCTACAAACGGCTCTATGTAGCGCGTAATGCACTGGTCGCCATTGTGGGTGCAGTGGATCGCGGGCAGGCGGAAGCGATTGCAGAACGGGTGGTCGGTGGGTTGAAGCCCGGTAAGCATTCACCGAAGCTGCCGCCGGTTCCTGTACTTGAGAAGGCGGTGGTGGAAACTATCGAGTTTCCCTCCGCCCAATCCCATATCTATGTGGGTCAGCCGGGTATCCGGCGGGGTGACCCAGACTACTTTCCCCTCTATGTCGGCAACCACATCCTGGGTGGCAGCGGACTGGTCTCACTGCTGAGTGAAGAGGTGCGGGAGAAGCGGGGACTCGCCTACAGTGTCTACAGCTATTTTCTGCTGATGCGCCAGCCTGGCCTGTTTCAAATGGGGTTGCAGACCAAGAACTCGCAAGCGCAGCAGGCATTGCAGGTATTGACCGATACCCTGCAGCGGTTTGTCGAGGATGGGCCGACGAAAGCGCAGTTGACAGCAGCCAAGCAGAACATCACCGGAGGGTTCCCTCTGCGTATTTCATCCAACAGCAAGATCGTGGAGTACCTGGCGGTGATCGGTTTCTATAACCTGCCTCTGGACTATCTCGACGCCTTCACCGGGAAGATCGAGGCGGTGACGGCTGACCAGATTCGCAGTGCGTTCCGTCGGCGGGTGCATCCGGATCGGATGGTGACGGTGAGGGTTGGGAAGAAGGACGAAACCTGAAATGTGTAGGCTTGATCAAGCGTAGCGGATCGGGCATGGTTGAATTTCTGAACGCACAGGGTTGCAGGTTCCGCTACGCTTGAACCGGCCTACACTATTTATGCCAAAAAGATCCTCCAACAAGGTGCGCATCATCGGCGGCGTACATCGCGGCAGGAAACTCGATTTCCCTGACCTGCCTGGCCTGCGGCCTACCGGCGACCGGGTTCGTGAAACCCTCTTCAACTGGCTGCAGCCGCTGATTCCAGGGGTGCGCTGCCTGGATCTGTTTGCAGGCAGTGGTGCACTGGGGCTGGAGGCGGCCTCCCGTGGCGCCGGCGAGGTGGTGATGCTGGATGCCGCTGTCGCCGTTACGCGGCAGCTGGAGGCCAACCGTTCTCTGCTGCAGCTGGATCGGCTTGAGATCATCCGTGCCGATGCCCTGGCATGGTTGGCAGAGCAGCGGCCATCCCGCCCCTTCGACCTGGTCTTTCTCGATCCCCCCTTTGCCGCTGACCTGCTGGCAGAGAGTTGCCGCCTGTTGCAGTCGCATGGTTGGTTGGCAGACAATGCCCGGATCTATCTTGAGGATGATGCCGGGCGAGCACTTCCAGTGCTGCCGGAGGGGTGGGAGTTGCTCAAAGAGAAGAGGGCGGGGCAGGTCCGATATGGGCTGGCACGCTTTTCACTTCATTGAGGAGTAGCGGCTGACAAATATCATTCCTTTCATGGGTTTCTGCTACTATCATCTTATTTTGAAATAAAGGTCTGACCCAATGCCGGTAGCTGTCTATCCAGGAACCTTCGACCCGATCACCAATGGCCACAGCGATCTGGTTGCGCGCGCGGCGAAGCTGTTCGATCGGGTGATACTGGCGGTGGCCGTAAACCCCGGCAAGAGTCCGGCCTTCGATCTGGCGCAGCGGGTGGCGCTGGCGGAGACTGTGCTGGCGGATATCGAGAATGTGGAGATTTGTGCCTTCGACAATCTGCTGGTCGAGTTTGTGCAGCAGCGCGGGGCGGATGTGATCCTGCGTGGTCTGCGTGCCGTTTCGGATTTTGAATATGAATTTCAGCTGGCCGGTATGAACCGGCGGCTGGCGCCCAAGGTGGAGACTCTCTTCCTCACCCCGGCAGAGCAGTTTGCCTTTATCTCTTCGGGGCTGCTGCGGGAGATCGCCGCTCTGAAGGGCGATGTATCCGAATTTGTGCATCCTGAAGTCCAGGCTGCATTGCGAGTGCGTTATGGCTGACACTGGTTGATCGGGAAGATCGATAGTGTTTTTCAGAGGCGAACTCGCTAGAATCCATTTCATTTTAATTAACGGCCAGGAGAAATAGAATGGCGTTGATCATTACCGATGAGTGTATCAACTGTGATGTTTGCGAACCCGAGTGCCCCAATGGCGCGATCACTCAGGGTGACGAGATCTATGAGATCGACCCCGATCTCTGCACCGAGTGTGTCGGGCACTACGAAACCTCTCAGTGCGTCGAGGTCTGCCCGGTAGACTGTATTCCCATCGATCCAGAGCACGTAGAGAGCCAGGAAGAGCTCCACGCCAAGTACCTGAAGATTACTGGTGAGGCGGAATAAACCACAGAACAGACACTTGAAGGCTCCATTTTGGAGCCTTTTTTTCTGTTTTATTCTCTCCCTGTCCGGTGTTGCCGCAGCAGGGGGGAAACCCTCTGCTGCGGCCATCGCCAGCGCCCATCCATTGGCCACAGAGGCGGGACACCGCATACTCGATGCCGGTGGCAACGCCTTCGATGCAGCCGTGGCGGTGAGCGCTGTGCTGGCGGTGGTGGAACCGTACAGTTCCGGAATTGGTGGTGGTGGCTTTTGGCTGCTGCATCGGGCCAGCGACGGCTTCGAGGTCATGGTGGATGGACGTGAGCGGGCACCGCTTGCCGCCCATCGTGATCTCTATCTCGATGAGTCTGGCAAGGTGAAACCGGGTCTCTCCATCAACGGACCTTTGGCAGCCGGTATCCCCGGAGAGCCGGCAGCGCTGGTGCATATCGCTGAAAAGTATGGCCGCTTGCCCCTCAAGACCTCTCTGGCTCCGGCGGTTCGGTTGGCGCGTGATGGTTTTCCGGTGGATGACTATTATCTGCGTATGGCGGGGTGGCGGCTCAAGGCATTACGCCAGGGCGGGGATGCCAAAGGCATCTTTCTCAACGCCGGTGAATTACCTGCGGCAGACGCTTTGTTGCGTCAGCCCGATCTGTCCCGAACCTTGACTGTGCTGGCTGAGAAGGGCCGGGAGGGTTTTTATCAGGGCGAAGTGGCATCCCGGCTGGTGGAGGGTGTCAGACAGGCTGGCGGGATCTGGACTCTGAAGGATCTGCAGGAGTACCGGATCGTTGAGCGGGAGCCGGTTCGGGGCGAATATCGGGGGTGGAAGATCACCAGTGCCGCTCTCCCCTCTTCCGGCGGTATCGTGCTGGTCAGCATGTTGAACATGTTGCAGGGATTGGGGCTGGAATCTGCGGATGAGGCAACCCGAATCCATCTCATCATTGAGGCGATGCGCCGCGCCTACCGTGACCGTGCCGACTATATGGGCGATACCGATTTCGTGGATGTCCCGGTCGGAGCGTTGATTCACCCCTGGTATGCGGCCGGGCTGGCGCGGGACATCCAACGTGACCGGGCAACGCCCAGCGTCGGCAATATCGGCGGCTCCGGTGAAGGCCGGGATACCACGCACTTCTCTATCCTCGACCGGGAGGGTAACCGGGTTTCTGCGACCTTGAGCATCAACTATCCTTTTGGCTCCGGCTTCATCCCGCCGGGAACCGGTGTGTTGCTCAATGATGAGATGGATGATTTTTCAGCCCAGCCAGGGGTGCCCAATATCTACGGATTGGTGGGAGGGGAAGCGAACGCCATTGCTCCGGGCAAGCGGATGCTCTCCAGTATGTCACCCACGTTCGTTGCAGGTGACGAGGGGGTGGCGATACTCGGCACACCGGGCGGGAGCCGCATCATCACCATGCTGCTGCTCGGAGTCTTGGAGCTTGCTGATGGAAAGGGGCCGCAGGCGTGGGTGGATCGGCCGCGTTTTCATCACCAGTATCTGCCGGACCAGGTGCAGTTCGAACCCGGGGCGCTGGAAAACGGAGTGCGTACCAAGCTGTCTGAGATGGGGCATTCGCTGAAACCTCTGGATTCGTCCTATGGGAATATGCAAGCGGTCTACTGGAACCGACGCAGTGGTGAAGTGTCAGCGGCGAGCGATCATCGAGGCATCGGAGAGGCGCAGGTGCGTTGATACCCAGCCATGCAGACGCACCAGCCCCTCTCCACGATCAGGTCGTGAGTGTCGCGGCGGGATGCCGTTGCTGCAACACTCTGGTCGGCTATTGGTGGTGTTAAGGAAGCCATTAGACGACTATCAACGGGTAAATTGTTCAAATATGAGGAATTTGCCATTGAATTTAGAGAGAAAATAGCCCAAGCTCAGGCTGTAAACCTATTCAAAAGATTATTCCACGGAAACGAGAGATCAAGAGAATGAAGAAAACCACCACGATGTTGAAAGCTGCTGCTCTGGTTCTGACTCTGGGCCTGGTTGCCGGTTGCGCCACCACTGCTGATGTTCAGTCGGCGCGTGATGCTGCTGCCAAGGCACAGGAGACTGCCGATGCCGCTATGAGGGCTGCTCGTGCTGCGGAGCTCGATGCCGCTTCTGCCCAAGGTTCTGCTGATGCTGCCATGAACAAGGCCGACGACGCCACTGCTGCTGCGAAAGAGTGCAACGAGCGTTGCAGTCGCATGTCAGAGAAGGGCATGGCCGACGCAATGGCCAAGTAAGCAGTTCGTTTTCGGACAGCTTCTCTGGAGCCGCAGGGCTTCAGAGTGGAAGACCCGGCTGGAGTGATCCAGACCGGGTTTTTTGTTACTACTCCCAGAGCGTGAGTTCTTCGGGGATTCCATTTTGCTGCCCCCCGATCTCCTGCAGCGTATTCCAATCCGGTTTTCTTGAATCCTGGCCGAGTTTGTTGAGCATGGCGGCGACCAGACCGGTGAAGTTTTGCCCCTTTTCCCCAAGCTCTTCACTTAGGGGCGGATAGACCTGTAAGAACAGTTTGCCATTCAACCAGCCCGCCTTGTAAGGCTGGTTGATAATGCGTACAGGCGTGTCTTTGGGAACTTCGGAGAAAAAGCTGGATATATCTTCAGGGTAGAGTCTTATGCAGCCGTGGCTGACCCGCAGGCCTACGCCGTAGGGTTTATTGGTGCCGTGCAGGAGATAACCTGGCATGCCAAGGTAAAGAGCGTAACCGCCCAAGGGGTTGTCTGGACCGGGAGGGACGACCGGTGGCAGCGGATCGCCCTTTTCTTCATGTTCCTGGAGTATCGATTCCGGCACCACCCATGCCGGATCCTTCTTTTTCCTGATGATGTGGGTGTCGCCGGTCGGTGTGTTCCAACCCTCGCGACCTATGCCCAAAGGAAAAGTCATCACCTCATTCCGCGCCTCCGGATAGTAGTAGAGGCGCATCTCAGCCAGGTTGATGACTACGCCGCTGCGAGGTCCTGGGGGCAGTATGTATTGCTGTGGAACCAGGATCTGGCTCCCCTCTTTCGGTAGCCAAGGGTCGACCTTCGGATTGGCAATCCTGATCTGCCTGAAGCCAAGGTCATATTTTCGGGCGATATCGGACAAGGTATCTTCATACCTGGCCTCCAGTTCGATTACCTCGCCCACGATGTCATCGCCGTTTTCCGGCAACGGCAGCGTCAGGGAAAAGACCAGTCCAGGGTAAGGCAGGAGGGCCGTGAGCAACAGTAGGAATCGGGTCATTTTCAGTTGTCGAATGACGATGATAATTTCGGTATGGTGCTATTCTACCCGAGATATATCGGTATTGGATCAGACTGGGTAGTTTCTGTATAAAATATCCATGTATCGATAAGAACTAAAATTGACGGGAGGATCGCCAGGATGCGTCCATGGATTGGGTTGGTATTCGGATTACTGCTGTTGAGTCCCCTCTCGCTATTGGCCGAGACGGATCATTCCCAAGCGTTGAGAATCGGCTACCGGCTGGATAGTGCACCGGTGCAGTTCCGTAATGAGCGGGGCGAGGCTGATGGAGCGCTCATTGACCTTTGGCGTCTCTGGTCCGCCGAATCGGGTGTGCCCCTGCGTTTTGTCGGTGGTTACAATAAAGCGACGCAGGAGATGTTGGTCTCCGGCCAGGTTGATGTGCTCGCCGGTCTGTTCGAGAGCGGCAAGCGGGCTGAACGGATGGATTTTTCCACGCCGATCCTTAGCAGTCCTTACTACCTTTTTTACCATCCGGTTCTGGGTCACCTGCAGAGCATAGATGACCTGAAGGGACTCCCGGTTGGGGTGACCCGGGGCAGCTTTCACGAACAATATCTGCGGGAACACTATCCCGCGCTGAAACTGGACCTCTACGACGGCTATCAGGATCTTTTCAAGGCAGCACTTGACCAGCGTGTCCGGGCCTTCGTTACTCAGCCGAGCTACCTGCAGCGCTATCTGAAGAAAATCGATTCGCCGGAAATGTTCGGCCGATTGCGTAAGCCTCTCTATACCCGCGCCTACAAGGCGGCGGTGTCGAAAGGCGGTGTATCCCTGCTGGAAAAGGTCAATCGCTATCTCGATGAACTGAGTACTGAGGATCGGGCCGCCATCAGCCAGCGCTGGTTTGGTGTCGATGATCCCGCAGTGGATCAAACGGTGAAACTCGACCTGACTCCCGAAGAGCAGGACTGGTTGGCCCATCACCCGGTGATCGATATCGGTGTTGATGGAAACTGGCCGCCTATCGATTTTATGGATAGTAATAGTACTCATAGTGGAATCGTTGCAGAGTACCTGGAACATATGGGTGCCATCCTTGATGTTGAGTTCAGGGTCTCTCCCGGACCCACCTTCAAACAGATGCTGGACCGGGTTCGTCAGGGTGAACTCAAGGTGGCTGCTTCCGTGGTCAGGACTGATGAGCGAGCTAAAGACCTGCTGTTTACCCAACCTTTTTTCACCGTACTCAAAGCGATAGTGATCCGCAGTGATACGGAAGGGATAAAAAACAAAGAGGGTCTGAAAGGACAAACTGTGGCAGTGGAGGATGGTTTCTCAACCATGCGGCAGTTGCAGAATCAGCATCCCGGTATCACCCTGAAACTGTTCAAATCCACGGCGGATGCCCTTAAGGCCGTTTCCTGGGGAGATGCAGATGCCTATGTGGGTAACCGCTCCGTCGCCCAGTGGCTGATCCGGCAGGAGCAGTTGAGTAACCTGAAGTTTTCCGGGGATCCGGGGTTGGGTCCTGCGCCGCAGCGCTTTGCTGTCCATCGGGAATCTGAATGGGCGCCATTGGTGGTGATTCTCGACAAGGCGTTAGCTTCCATCGGTGTTGATGAACAGCTGCGGATTATGCAGAAGTGGCTGGGGGTGAAGGCCGAAGCCAAAGTCCCCGCACGGCAGCTTAATCTGACTCAGCAGGAAAAACAGTGGCTGGACGAACATCCCAAGATTCGCCTCGGCATTGATGCCGCCTGGCCGCCGATTGAGATGGTGGATGACAAGGGTCAACACCAAGGCATCACTGCGGACTATATGAAAATATTTGGTGAGAGCCTCGGTCTGGAAATTTCGATCTCTCCTGGATTGAGCTGGCCGCAAGTACTGGAGGGAACCAAACGCCATGAAATCGATCTGCTCCCCGCTCTTGTGGAGACAGAGGCTCGGCGGGAGTATCTGAATTTCACCAAACCCTATCTTGATTTTTCCTTTGTCATATTCAACCGTGAACGAGCGCATTTCGTTGGGGGGTTGGAAGACTTGGTGGGAAAACGAGTCGCCGTGGAACAGGGTTATGTGACCCAGGAGTATCTCGAACGGGACTATCCGCAGCTACAACTGGTATTAATGGAAAATACCCAGGCGGGCTTGGAAAGTCTCTCTCTTGGGCAGGTCGATGCCTATGTCGGCAACCTGGCGGTGGGCAGCTTTATCATCAATCGTGAAGGACTGAGCAACATCAAGGTAGCGGCTCCGACGCCCTACGATTACGCGCTCAGTATCGGCGTGCGCAAGGATTGGCCGGAACTGGTGCCGATTCTGCAGAAGGTGCTGGATAGTCTGACGCCGGAGGAGCGTACGGCAATTCGGCAGAAATGGCTGGCTATTCGTTATGCGCTGCAGGTTGACTACACGCTGTTGTGGAAAGTAATTGCAGTTGCTGTCGTGATACTTGCGTTTGTCCTGCTCTGGCTGTTTCAGACGCGAAGACGGCAACGAATATTGCAGCGTAGCGAAGAGCAGTTGAAAACGATCCTCAATACCATTCCCCTGGCGATCGTTGTCAGTGATTTTCAGGGCAGGATCCTGGTCGCCAATCCCCACTCTTCCGCTGAGATTGAAACGGATGGCAGCAGCCTGGTGGGCCGTAACATGGCCGAGTTCTACCTGCATGCTGAAGACCGGGATTTAGTCATCGCAGAGATCAGGGAGCGGGGCAGTATCCTGGGGCGGAATCTGCGTTTTCGTACAGATAAGGGTCACATCATAGAGGGGCTGCTCTCGGCCATACCGATCCGTTTTGGCGACAGGATTGCCAACCTCGGAATCCTGGTCAATCTCACTGAGCGGGTGAAGATGGAGCGAGAGTTGGCTGAGGCAAAAAAGCAGGCTGAAGCGGCGAATCGATTCAAGAGTGATTTTCTCGCCAACATGAGCCACGAGATCCGCACCCCCATGAATGCCATCATCGGCATGAGCCACTTGACCCTGCAGACCGACCTCACCGCAAAACAGTTCGATTATGTGGAGAAGATACGTTTTTCTGCCTACAACCTGCTCGGCATCATCAACGACATCCTTGATTTCTCCAAGATCGAGGCGGGCAAACTGGATATCGAAGAGACCAACTTCAATCTGGATGATGTGCTGGAGAATCTTGCCGGCATGGTCAATATGAAAGCCGAAGAGAAGGGGCTGGAGATACTCTTCAAAAGGGATGTCACAGCGCCCAGCGCCCTTATTGGAGACCCACTCCGATTGGGACAGATTCTGGTGAATCTGGTGCAAAACGCAATCAAGTTCACCCGCCAGGGAGAGGTGATTGTCGGCGTGGAACTGGTGAAGCAACACCGCAAACATCTGCGGCTGGGATTCTCCGTTACCGATACAGGCATAGGTATAGATGAGGAACGTATTCCTCATCTGTTTGATGCCTTTGTTCAGGCGGACAGTTCAACCACTCGCGAGCATGGAGGCACCGGCCTGGGGTTGAGCATCTGCCGACAGCTAGTTGGTCTGATGGGGGGTGAGATCTCTGTCGAGAGCAAGGTGGGTGCAGGTAGCCGATTCCAGTTTGTACTCGATTTTGGTCGCCAGGAGGGGGGTTCAAGCCGGCTGTTCGAACCCGACCCGGATCTGCAAGGCATGCGGGTTCTGCTGGTGGATGACAACCCGGCGGCGCAGAACATCCTGCGGGAGATGCTGGCCTCGTTCTCATTCGACGTGAATGTCGTGGGATCGGCAGCGGCGGCCTATGAGGCACTGCTGGAAGCCGGTGCACGGGAGTTGCCGGAGCCGCTCCCATACGATCTTGTGGTGATGGATTGGCGAATGCCGGAAATCAATGGCATCGATGCGACGCGCCATATAAAAAATCATCTGGAGTTGATAGAGCAGCCGCGTTTTATCCTGATTACCGCCTTTGGGCGGGAAGAGGTGCTGCAGCAGGCGGAGATGATCGGCTTCGATGGCGTGCTGATCAAACCCATCAATCCCTCCACGTTTTTCGACACCATTGTGTCGGCATTTCGCAATGAGCGGGGGCGTCAGCGCGTCAGGTCTTCTATTGCATCTGAGGTCAAACGACTCAAAGGCAAAGTGCTGCTGGTAGAGGACAACAGCATCAATCAGCAGGTGGCGAGGGACTTGCTGGAGAGTTTTGGACTGCTGGTGGTGATTGCTGAAGATGGCGAGGTTGCAGTTCAGCAGGTGCAGGAGACGGATTTTGACCTGGTTTTTATGGATGTGCAGATGCCTGTGATGGATGGATATGAGGCGACCAGCGCCATCCGCGCCAAGCCGGAGTTCGAGAAATTACCGATAATCGCCATGACCGCCCATGCAATGGTTGGGGATCGCGAACGTTGTCTGGCGGCAGGCATGGATGACTATCTGTCGAAGCCGATCAACCCGGAAACGTTGTTTGAGATGCTGAAACTATGGCTCGATGGTGAGGTTCAACAGCAACAGGAAAGGTTATCTTACGGTGCTGACGAGGGCATTACCCTGCCTGCGCAGTTGACGGGCATAGAGCTGGCGTGGGGGCTGCAGCGGGTAGGTGGGAATCGTGTTTTATACATCAAACTTCTGGGAGATTTTCAGCGCAAGTACCAGGGATGCTGCAGAGTATTGACTGGCTTTCTGGAAGCTGGGGACACAGTCTCTTCCAGACGCTATGCCCATACCCTTCAGGGGGTTGCAGGCAATATCGGTGCCAAAGCGTTGCAGGAGGCGGCAAGGAAGCTGGAAGAGGCGATCCGACAGGATGACATTCAGGATCAACCACGGCTCATCGAGCAGTTGTGTGAGTCCGCCAAAACGGTTTTTGAAGGACTGGCTTCTTGCGTGAGTCAGTGGGAGAAGGCGGGGCAGGAGACTGAGGCCGGGCAGGAAAAAGAATTTATTTCCATTTCAGAGATAGGGGGTATACTGCGAAAAATGTCCCGTCTGCTGCAAGAGGGGGATTCGGAAGCGGGTCTATCGTTGCAGCCAATGGCAGCCTTTGCCCGCACAGAGCCGGAGATGGCGAGACAGATCGATTTATTGCGCGGGCAGATCGATGAGTATGAATTCGATGAGGCTCTGGTTACCGTGAACCAGATCGCTGAATGGTTAGAGATCCCTTTACACAGAGAGCGAGTAGAGTGAGTGAGTCAAAACCCAGAATTCTGATCGTTGACGACGAGAGTTTCTACCTCGATGTACTGGTAAATCTGCTGAATGGTGAGTATCGGCTCTCGATAGCCAAAGATGGTGAGCAGGCGCTGAAACGGGCAGGCAGTGCCACCCCTCCCGATCTTATTTTGCTTGATGTACTCATGCCGCAGATGGATGGCTACGAAGTTTGTCACCGCCTCAAGGCTGACGAAAGAACGGCCAACATCCCAGTGGTCTTTCTCACCGTAAAAGGCGAGGTGGATGACGAGATCCGGGGGTTTGAGCTGGGTGCTGTAGATTACATCACCAAGCCTATGAGTCCGCCGATCGTGCGCTCAAGGGTCAAGACCCATCTGGCACTCGCTCAGGCGCGTCATGTGCTGGAGAATCAAAACCAAGTGCTGGAACAGCGGATCCGCGAACGCACCATGGAGATCTCCCGAACCCAGGATGTGGCCATCTTCTGCATGGCCTCCCTGGCGGAGACCCGGGACAACGAAACAGGTAACCACATTCGTCGTACCCAGCACTATATACGACTGCTGTCAGAATATCTCAAGGATCATCCCAGGTTTCGGTCGCATCTCGATGATGCGACCATTGACCTGCTGTTCAAGTCGGCGCCGCTGCACGATATCGGTAAGGTCGGTGTGCCGGACCGGATTCTGCTCAAGCCCACCTCACTTGACCCCGACGAGTGGGATGAGATGAAACGTCATCCTCAGTATGGCTATGATGCCCTGTTACGGGCCGAAGAGGAGTTGGGCGGTTCCAGTTTTCTGCGGGTGGCCAGGGAGATTGCGCTGACACATCATGAACATTGGGACGGCAGTGGTTATCCTGCAGGATTGCGAGGGGATAATATTCCAGTGGCCGGACGCCTTATGGCGCTGGCGGATGTCTACGATGCGCTGATCAGTCGCCGGATATATAAAGAGCCATATTCCCATGAGTCTGCGGTGGAAATCATTCTGCAGGAGCGTGGTGCCCATTTCGATCCGGCGGCGGTGGATGCGTTTGAGCATCTGCAGGATGAGTTTCACCGGATTGCGCAGGAGTTTTCCGACCGGGAGGTATGAGTGTTTCCTTAGGAAACACTCCCCAACCAGACTCCCACAGGAACACCCACTCCCCACGGCCCCCCCCTTCAAATAACGCCAAAACCCCTTTTTTACCAGCGATTGCTGAAAAACTTTTCAACATCCTCCCTAAAGAAAGACCTTCCAGGGCCGATAGCCTGCATGAACCCAAGGTGTTGCCGGGACGGATTTCTGTCCTAAATTGCCGGAAAAAGGCTATTCAAGGTAACCCTGAAAATTTTTATGCCTATCCAGGAGAAACAGCATGGCAAGCATTCTTGCAGTTGATGATTCGGCCTCCATGCGCCAGATGGTGCCCTTTACCTTGAAAGGTGCAGGATTTGATGTTGTTGAAGCAGTCGATGGTGTCGATGCCTTGAGCAAAGCCAAAGGCCAGAGCTTCAATCTCGTTATTACTGACGTCAACATGCCTAACATGGATGGAATCAGTCTGATCAAGGAGCTTAGGGGCCTGCCGGCTTTCAAATTTACGCCTCTTTTGATGCTGACCACCGAGTCAGGAAACGATAAAAAACAGCAGGGAAAGATGGCAGGGGCGACGGGTTGGATCGTCAAGCCTTTTAATCCAGATCAGTTGCTTGCGACGGTTAAGAAGGTATTGGGCTAAGCGCCCGTGCCAGTAATCACTGTCAACAAGAGGGAGGGGTTTTCATGTCGATAGACATGGCGCAATTCCATCAGGTCTTCTTCGAAGAGAGTTTTGAAGGCCTCGATATCATGGAGTCCGGGTTGCTCAATATGGATCCGGGAACCGTTGATGATGAGGAGATCAACTCGATCTTTCGTGCCGCCCATTCCATAAAGGGAGGCAGTGGCACCTTCGGATTCAACGATATCTCCAGTTTCACCCATATCATGGAGACGCTGCTGGACGAGATGCGGGATGGCCGCCGTCCGGTTACCCCCGAGGCTGTCGATGCCTTGCTTCGGTCGGTGGATGTACTGCGTGACATGCTGGCTGCCACCAGTGATGACGGTGAAGTGGATGAGGAGAGGGTTCAGGAGCAGAAGACTGAACTGGAACAGATCCTCAACGGTAAACCAGGAGAGGCTGCGACGGATGTCGGTGCAGCCGATGCGGCGACGCAGCCGGTTGGAGGCGTCGAGGTCAGGCCAATTGGCTGGCATATCGTATTCCGACCGCTTCCCCATATGCTGCGTACCGGAAACGATCCGCTGCGCATCATTCGTGAACTGGCGGAATTGGGTGATCTCAAGTCCGAAGGTGACATCAGCGCCCTGCCGGCGCTCTCCAGTTATGAACCGGAAGACAGTTATCTCTCCTGGGATCTGCATCTTCACGGTGAGGTGGAGAAACAGGCAATCGACGATATCTTCGACTGGGTCGAGGATGATTGCGAATTGATTATTATGCCGTTACTGCCTGAGGGTGAACCTGAGGTGGCAATGGTTTCGGCGACAACTGCGCCCGCAGCCAGTGAACCGGAGGCGCCAGCCGTACAGGCTGCGCCACCACCGGTGGAGCGACGCAGTAAGAACGATCGGCGTTCCAGTAAGGATCGCCGCACCAACGATCGCCGTAAGACTGGCAGCAGCAGTGGCGGCGGTTCCATTCGTGTCGAAATCTCCAAGATCGACGCCCTCATCAATATGGTCGGTGAACTGGTCATTACCCAGTCGATGCTGAGCATGCTGGGTGAGGATTTCGAAATGGACAGGCTGGAACGTCTCAATGACGGTCTGGCACAGCTTGAGCGCCACACCCGTGAATTGCAGGAGAGTGTGATGCAGGTGCGCATGTTGCCCATCAGTTTCACCTTCAGCCGCTTTCCCCGGTTGGTGCATGACCTGAGCAGCAAGCTTGGCAAGAAGATCGAACTGAAGATGACCGGCGAGAACACCGAGGTGGACAAGACGGTGATCGAAAAGATCGGTGATCCGCTGGTGCATCTGGTGCGTAACAGCCTCGATCACGGCATCGAGATGCCCGAAGAGCGGCTTGCCGCAGGTAAGCCTGAGACCGGAACTATCAATCTCAGCGCCTCCCATAAAGGGGGCAATATCGTCATCGAGATTCGCGACGATGGCCAGGGCCTGAACCGAGACAAGATCGAAGAGAAGGCGATCGAAAAAGGGATCATCGATGAAGATCACAACCTCTCCGACCAGCAGATATATGAACTGATCTTTGCAGCAGGCTTCTCCACCGCCGACGTGGTGAGTGATGTCTCCGGTCGTGGCGTCGGCATGGATGTGGTGCGCAGGAACATCAATGAGCTGGGGGGCGGCATCGAGATTGAGTCCGATCCCGGTAAGGGTTCGGCGATAATCATCCGTCTGCCGCTGACGCTGGCCATTCTCGATGGCCAGACAGTGACCGTGGCGGATGAGACCTACATCGTGCCCCTGGTCTCCATTATCGAATCGATCCAGGTGAAGACGGATCAGATCAACCGGGTGGCGGGCAAGGGTGAGACCTTCAAACTTCGGGACGAGTTTCTGCCTATCCTGCGCCTGCATGAACTTTTCGGTATCGAAAACCCCAAGGCCTCAAGTTTGGAAGAGGGGCTGTTGGTGGTTGTGGAAGGTGATGGCCGTCACTGCGGCCTCTTCGTGGATGACCTGCTTGGACAGCAGCAGGTGGTGATCAAATCTCTGGAGGCCAACTACCAGCGTGTGGATGGTATCTCCGGTGCGACCATCCTTGGTGATGGTTCAGTGGCCCTGATCCTGGATATCCCCGGCCTGCTGCGTCTGGCGGCCGAGACCGGAGCGGACGGCGCTGCGAAACAGACTGCCTGATAGAGAGACATTGAGATGAATGAACCTCAAGCAAAGATTGAAGCGGCACTGGAAAACCAGGGCGATGAGTACCTGACCTTCCGACTCGGTGATGAGGATTACGGTGTCGACATCCTGCGGGTGCAGGAGATTCGCGGATGGGAAACGGCCACCCGCATCCCCAACTCGCCGGGATATGTAAAGGGCGTGGTCAATATGCGTGGCTCCATTGTGCCGATCTTCGACATGCGGCAGCGATTGGGGATGGAGGTGCGTCCCTACAGTAAAAATACGGTGGTCATAGTGCTGCGGGTAAAGAGTGATAGAGGTGAGCGCAATATGGGCGTGGTGGTGGATGAGGTCTCCGATGTCCTCAGTACCCAGAAAGACCGCATCCGCAACACACCGGAATTCGGCGGCGGCATTGCAACCGATTATATCTCCGGCCTGGCGGATGCCGGCGGCAAGATGATCATGCTCCTGGATGTGGACAAGCTACTCAACCAGGGCGAACAGACGGAATCAGAGAATGAGGACGCCGCTTGAAGCGGGTCACGGATATCGCGGGAGATAGACAGTGAAGATTAACCAGCCTGTTACCAACAATGAACGTCAGATGAAACCGGGCAGCATCCTGGTTTCCAAGACTGATCTCAAAGGCGTCATTACCTACTGCAACAAGGATTTTGTTGAAATCAGTGGATTCAGCCGGAAAGAGTTGTATGGAAAAAGCCATAATATTGTGCGGCATCCTGATATGCCGCCCCAGGCCTTTCAGGATCTCTGGGACACCAGTAAAGCCGGCAAGCCCTGGACCGGCATCGTAAAGAATCGTTGCAAGAATGGAGACTACTACTGGGTTAAGGCAAATGTAACGCCGCTGCGCACCAATGGCCGGGTCACCGAATACATGTCGGTGCGTACCCCGCCGACGCGTGAGGAGATTGCGGCTGTTGAGCCGCTCTACCGTGACCTGCTGGCAGACAGTAAAAAAGACCTGGCACCCAAAGGGCTGGCGAAGCTGAGTGCAGGTTTCAAGCGGCTGAGCATCAGGTTCCTGCTTACCGGCACTGTTTTACTTACCGCGCTTATGTTCGGTTTGCTGGCAGGCATGATTTTTATGGGTGTTCCCCAAGTGCTGATCTACGGGTTGCTCGGGATCGTGGCGGCTGCCACCCTCGTTTTCGGTCTGGCACTGACCTCTTATGTCACCAAGCCTATGGTTTATGTCCAGGAGAAGCTGAACCAGATCAGCGAGGGCAACTATTTCGACTGGGTCGAGACCGATCGCAACGATGAGATAGGGAGGATGATTCAGACGCTAAAATCGACCCAGATCAAACTTGGGTTCGATGTCATGGATGCCCGTGAAACGGCGAATGATGCGATTCGTCTGCAGGAGGCGCTCAATAACAGCTCGACCAGTATCACGGTTTCGGACAAAGACAACATCCTGATCTTCATGAACAAGTCGGCCCATCGGCGGTTTGATGAATTGGGGGAGAATATTCGCAGCCAGGGCAAACCATTTGATACCGATGAGTTGATTGGTACCAGTCTGGCCGATTTCTTTCCCGATGAGACCCTGGCAGAGATGTACCGGAGCCAGCTTACCGATACCCGCACCAGTCGCTTCGATGCCTGGGGCCACAACTTCAAACTGATTACCAGTCCGGTCTACGATAGCGATGGCGACTATCAGGGGCGTGTGACCCAGTGGATCGAGATTACCAATGAGCTGAAGGTTGAAAAAGAGATCGACAGTATCGTGATGGCCGCCAAAGGTGGTGATCTTACGCAGCGTATCTCCATGGAGGGCAAGAGCGGTTTCTTTGAGGATCTGGGACGGGGCATCAATGAACTGATCGAGGCTACCAGTGATGTGTTTGGTGATATTGCCAGCGCCATGCAGAGCATGGCTGCGGGTGACCTGACCAACCCCATCCGTCGTGATTACGCCGGGACTTATGGCGCGGTGAAAAACAACGTCAATGAGACCATCTCCAATCTGGAGGAGACGATTGTCAAACTGCGGGAGTCCGCAGATGTCATCACCACGGCTGCGGGTGAGATCTCTTCCGGCAACAACAACCTGTCGGCGCGTACCGAACAGCAGGCGAGTAGTCTGGAAGAGACGGCCTCCAGTATGGAAGAGCTGACGAGCACCGTACGTAACAATGCCGATAACGCCCAGCAGGCGAACCAGTTGGCAAGCAGTGCCAGACAGACGGCCGAGCATGGCGGTGATGTGGTAAGTCGCGCAGTTCAGGCAATGGATGCCATCAATACTTCCAGCAACAAGATTGCCGAGATCATTGGTGTCATCGACGAGATCGCCTTCCAGACCAATCTGCTGGCCCTGAATGCCTCCGTCGAGGCCGCCCGTGCCGGTGAGCAGGGCAGGGGGTTTGCCGTGGTCGCCACTGAAGTGCGTAATCTTGCAGGCCGCAGTGCCACGGCGGCAAAAGAGATCAAAGAGTTGATTCAGGACAGTGCGGGCAAAGTGAAAAACGGCGCGGAACTGGTCAATGAGTCGGGCGAAACCCTTCAGGAGATCGTCAACAGCGTGAAGAAAGTGGGCGATATCATCTCCGAGATCGCCGCCGCCAGCCAGGAACAGTCTGCGGGCATCGATCAGGTCAATCAGGCGGTCACCAGTATGGATGAAGTGACCCAGCAAAACGCTGCCCTGGCAGAACAGACTTCGGCGGCTGCCGCCTCCATGAGCGAAAAGGCTCAGGATATGGATGGCATGATGAACTTCTTCAAGGTGAATGGCGGAAGCCGTATGACTGCCGCAAGAGAGCCGTCAGCGCACACGAAACCTGTGGCTATGGTTAGGAGAGCGACGCCAGCACCCAAGCCTGTGCCGAGTGTTAAGCCAGCAGCGCAGGCAGCGCCCAGCAGCGTTACCCAAATCACTCCGGTAGCGGAGGGTGAAGGGGATGAGTGGGAAGAGTTCTGATTGTGTGGGTATGGGAATTGCCTGTTGAGAGAATCAGCTGAATGAAGATAAACGAACCGAATAGCGGAAAAGAGATCCCCATGCCAGACGATATGATTATCGTCTCCAGGACCGATCTCAAGGGCATGATCACCTATGCCGACAGTGCATTTGTGGAGATGGCGGGCTTCAGTGAGGCTGAATTGGTCGGCAAGAACCACAATATCATTCGGCATCCCGATGTGCCTGCCGCAGCGTTTGAGGATCTATGGGTAACCATACAGGCAGGCAACCCCTGGACCGGTATCGTAAAAAACCGTTCCAAGAACGGCGACCACTATTGGGTGAAGGCCAATGTGATTCCAATCTTTGAGCATGGGCATGTCAAAGAGTATATGTCGGTGCGCACCAAGCCGACTCAGGATGAGGTGCGGGGTGCCGAGTCACTCTATGCAGCGATCAATGGTGGCTCCTTTAAGGGTGACGGACTTTTGACCCGTATGTTCAAGTCCCTGTTTAATCTGCCCCTGCTGAAGAAGTTCTATCTGGTGATGGCATTCATGGCGGTCAGTTTTCTTGTATCCGGTCTGGTTGCCTGGTTACCGATGCATGAGGCTGAAGCGCAGTGGCACGGGTATCAGGCTGAGGTCGCCGAAAGACAGTCGCTGTTGTCGGAGATGAAGTCCCAGTTCGGTTATGGCGGGGCGATTCATAATTTCAAGAACTATGTGCTACGGGGCGCGCAGAAGTATGCGGATCGCTTCAAAACCAACCATCAGTCTCTGCTTGTCGCGCTGGATCAGTATGGCCGCTTGAAAGGGCTGGCGGAGGATGAGCGAACGGCGTTGGCAGCTATTCGCAGTGTTGCTGATAACTATCGGGTTATGCTCGACAAGATCCAACCGATGGTGGTGGGGCAGGCATCTGCCGTTGCCATCGACAAGATGGTAAAGGTCAGTGATAAACCTGCGCTTGAGGGTTTCGGTGTACTCAATGCCGCATACGAAAAGATGACGGCTGCCCGCACTGGAACGTTGGGAGAGACTATCGGTTTCGGCAAGTTGATTTCATCAGCCATGCCGCCGGCTGGTTTTGTAATCCTGGCGCTGTTTTTCTACCTTGCCCTGCAGCGTGGCGTGCTGAAACCGTTACAGGCCTCACAGGACTATCTGCGACGCATCGCTGAAGGACACTATGCCGATGATATCGAACTTCGTCGCGGGGATGAGATTGGGGATCTCTATCGTGGCATCAAGTCGATGCAGACGAAGCTGGGCTATGACGTGAACGAGGCGCGTGAACGGGCCGAGAGCGCCGCCCGTATCGAAACTGCGCTGGATAATGTCTCAAGCTGCGTGATGATGGCCGATAACGATCGCAACATCTTCTATATGAACAAAGCAGTCAAGACGCTGTTTAAAGAGGCGGAAGAGGATATCCGCAAAGATCTTACGGAGTTCGATGCCGACCGTTTGCTGGGCGCCAGTATCGATGCCTTCCATAAACACCCCGGGCACCAGGCGAAGATGCTTGCAACTCTTTCCCAGACACATAAGTCAGAGTTGGTGGTGGGTGGCCGCACCATGCGTATCGTCGCCAATCCGGTTATTGCGGAAGATGGCAAACGTCTGGGTACAGCGGTGGAGTGGAGTGACCGTACCGAAGAGGTGGCAGTCGAGGGTGAGCTGGAGAATATCGTGGCAGCTACCCTGCATGGTGACTTGTCGCAACGGGTCAAACTGGAAAACAAGACGGGTTTTTTCAAGCATCTGGGAAAGGGCATCAATGCTTTGATCGACCAGATAAACAGTGTCTTCAATGATGTTGCCGTCACCATGCAGCGGGTCTCCAACGGAGATCTGAGTGAGCGGATCAATAGCCAATACAGCGGTACTTTTGGTGAGGTGAAGGATAACGTCAATGAGACCATGGATAATCTGCGCAGCATAATTACAGAGCTGCGGGATTCGATGGATGTGGTGCGAACGGCTTCAGGTGAAATTTCATCAGGTAATAACAGCCTCTCCAGCCGTACCGAGCAACAGGCCAGCAGTCTCGAAGAGACCGCCTCCAGCATGGAAGAGTTGACTGGCACTGTACGTAACAACGCTGACAATGCCCAGCAGGCAAACCAGCTTGCAGAAAGCGCCGGAAAAGCCGCAGAGAAAGGGGGTGAGGTGGTACAGCGGGCAGTGGTGGCAATGGATGAAATCAATGAGGCCAGCAACAGGATTGCCGAGATCATCGGCGTGATCGATGAGATCGCCTTCCAGACCAATCTGCTGGCGCTGAACGCCTCTGTCGAGGCAGCCAGGGCAGGTGAACAGGGACGGGGTTTTGCAGTGGTCGCAACCGAGGTGCGCAACCTTGCCGGCCGCAGTGCCACTGCCGCTAAAGAGATAAAGGCGTTGATTCAGGATAGCGCGCACAAAGTACAGATCGGTTCTGAGTTGGTCAATGAGTCAGGTGAGACCCTTGGCGAGATCGTTAACGGTGTCAAGAAGGTGGGAGACATCGTCTCGGAGATTGCCGCCTCGAGTCAGGAGCAGGCGACAGGTATAGATCAGGTCAACCAGACGGTGACCAGCATGGATGAGATGACTCAGCAGAATGCCGCGCTGGCTGAAGAGACCTCTGCCGCTGCCTCATCCATGAGGGATAAGGCCCAGGAGATGGATGGTCTGATGAACTTCTTCAACCTCGATATTAAAGCGCAGGCAGAAGTGGCTCATAGCGTGAATCATGCCGACTTTGATTTTCATGCAGCCAGAGCGGCTCACCTCTCATGGAAGATGCAGCTGCGGGAGTTTCTCGATGGCAATAAAAGCATGAGCAATGATGAGGCGGTATCCCATCGTGATTGCGCGCTGGGAAAATGGCTCTACGGTTTTGCCATGGCAGAGTATGGCCATATTCAGCAGATGCAGGAGATGGAACGGTTGCATGAAGAGATGCACGGCATCATCAAGGGTGTGGTTTCGCTGAAGAATGCCGGATCCATGGTAGAGGCTGAAGAAGCCTATAGCGGCATCGGGCCGCTATCCGAACAGATCGTGCATCTACTTAAACAGGTAGAGGATCAGGTGGATGTTTGATCGATCGATACAACAGGTTTTCAGGAGAGTGAAATGACCCCGGCTGAAACAACAGTGAGTGAAGCAGGAACATCTGCCGGAGTGGGTGGTCAGTATCTCAGCTTCACGCTCGGTGGAGAGGATTATGGTGTGGACATCCTGCGGGTGCAGGAGATCAAGGGTTGGGAGGCGGTTCGTCCGCTTCCTGATACGCCGGACTATGTAAAAGGTGTGCTGGACCTGCGCGGAAAGATTGTGCCGATTATCGATCTGCGAACCCGTCTCAAGCTTGATCATGCCGAATATACACCGACTACGGTAACCATTGTTTTGACTGTGGAGAGTGAGCGCGGGCAGAACTTTGTCGGCATTGTTGTTGACGGTGTTTCAGATGTGCTCGATGTGCCGGGAGATGATGTACGAGCCGCGCCTGATCTGGGTGCCCACATCAATACAAAATACATCATAGGCATGGTTACCCAGGGTGAGCGTATGGTTGTGCTGCTGGATGTCGACAGGCTTTTTAATCCTGATGAATTAGGATTGCCGGCAAGTATTGGTTAAGTATCGTGCCGTGAAAGCGAAGAGACGGAATAGGAGTGTTTTGATTCATGCGCCGGATTGCAGTCATCAACCAGAAGGGTGGGGTGGGAAAGACCACGATTACCACCAATCTGGGGCATGCGCTGGCCCTGCTCGGGCATCGTGTCACTGTGATCGATCTGGATCCGCAAGGTCAGCTGGCGGCGAGTTTCGGTATCTTCCGGCCACCTTCAAAAGGTATCGACCAAGTGCTACTGGAAACGCTGGATATCGAATCCGTCCGAGTCAATGCCAGGGATCTGGTGACGTTGATACCTGCTGGAAACAGGTTGCACAAAGTGGAAGAGTTGCACGAAGGTGGAGCAGCGCGCGCACGCTTGTTACAAACCGCGTTGCAGGGAAATCTGCAGGATCAGGCCTTCGTGCTATATGACTGTCCGCCCTCTTCCGGAATGTTGGTGGCGAATGCAGTATTTGCGGCAGATGAGGTGTTGATACCGGTCACTGGAGACTATCTCTCTCTCAACGGCTTGGCAAAAATGATGGCAACACTGAAAAAATTTGAGCCCTTTTTGGAAAAACCCCTGCAACAGTGGATTGAGCTAAGTCGTTTGATTCCGCGTCGGCGGCTTGCCAAAGAGGTACAGGCCAAGGTGCTTGAACATTTTCCGGGACGTGTGTTGGCGACGCCGATTCGTGAGGCGGCGGTGATGGCGGAGTGCCCAGGCGCGGGGCGGACGATCTTTGAATACAGAGGTTCAAGTCGCTCGGCAAAAGAATTCAACTTACTCGCACAGGATGTAGTTGAGAGGAGAACCATGCAATGACGACACGGAAAAACAGTAGTGGCCCGGTAATGAATCATGACCCATTTCAGGAAATGGGGACGTCAGCAGAATCGGCGGATGACGGGGTGGGATTGAATGCTACTTCCCCTGCCGCTGAAGTAACAGCGCTTGATGCCAAAGAGAATATTGTGACATTGGGCGAAAGCCTGACCATACAGGAAGTGGCCGGTATGCTGGAAACATTGAGACGATCGCTTGAGCTGGGTGGCACAGTGACCCTGAATGCAGGGGACCTCGACCAAGTGGATGGTGCAGGCATTCAACTGTTATGTACCTTCGTGAAAGAGGCAGTGAATCAACATATCGAAGTAAAGTGGTCTGCAACAGCTGAGAAGCTGCAATCCGCAGCTGAACTGTTGGGATTGCTTGAAGTCTTGAATCTGCCAATAAAACAAGCGGCATGAATAGATGGGGATCGGAGAAACCTGATGAATAAAACAGCAATAGCGCCATCGACGGCGAAGCAACCTGATCTGGACTGGAGTCAGGTGCGGGAAACAATGCGCATGCTTAACCTCGCAGTTGCTCAGATCGATATGGCGATGCGGGAAGGTGAGGAGTCGATTCAAACGCTCAGTGAATCTTTTACCTCAATGATCTCCAGCGTGAGCGCCATTGCGCAAACCGCCGGTCAGTTACAGTGCCGGGATGAAAATGCCGGTGTGATAGCCATAATCGAGCAGGAAGGGGCGGATGTATCAGCCAAGATGCAGGCAAGCATTATGGCATTCCAGTTTTACGATAAACTTTCGCAGCGGCTCTCCCATGTGAACCATGCACTTGAGGCGTTGGGGGAGCTGGTGGGTGATCAGGGCAGGCTCTATAACCCCAATGAGTGGACCGGTCTGCAGGGAAAAATCAGATCGCGCTACAGCATGCGTGAAGAACAGGAGATGTTTGACGCCCTGCTGGCAGGCGCCACCATAGAACAGGCGCTGCAGATGGGGATAGAGGCGATGCATGAGGCAGAGGACGATGATATCGAACTGTTTTAAAACGCCACCGACCTGCTGACCAAGACATTGTAGGCCGGTTCAAGCGTAGCGGAACCCGAAATCCATGTGCTCTCTCTATCCGGAAACGCCAGATCCGCTATGCTTGATCTGGCCTACGCGCTAATCCAGAAAAATAATGTCATAAAATTGTTGAAGGACCATACAGTAATGCGCGATCGAGAGTTTGAGTTTACCCAAAAGGATTTCGAGTTTTTACGCGGAATTGCGAACCAGCGTACCGGTATAGTCGTCTCCGATGATAAATTCGATATGTTCTATTCCCGGCTATCGCGGCGGGTACGCAAACTGGGGATGGCAACCTTCAGTGAATATTGCGATCTTATCCGCGCTAACCAGGATGGAGATGAAATGGTGGAGTTGGTCAACTCCATTACGACCAATCTCACTGCGTTTTTTCGCGAAAACCACCACTTTGAGTATCTTGCCGATACAGTGATTCCGGAGTTACTGGCGAAAAATTCAGCAGAGAGGAATATTCGTATCTGGTCTGCCGGTTGTTCTACCGGCGAAGAACCCTATTCACTCTCCATTACCCTGAATGAAGTCCTGGCGCAGGTTGCAGGATGGGATGTGAAGGTTCTTGCTACCGATATTGACTCCAATGTACTCGCTCGTGCTGCGAGTGGCGTCTATCCGATGGAAAGGGTCAATGGGTTGGACAATGCGCGCCTGCGGCGCTGGTTTCAGAAGGGCAAAGGGGAGCATGGCGGCAAGGTCAGGTTGAAACCTGAGGTTCGCAGACTGATCGAATTTGGCCAACTGAACCTGATGCAGAAATGGTCGATTGATTCGCCCAAGGATGTGATCTTCTGCCGCAACGTGATTATCTATTTTGATAAGGAGTCAAAGATTAAGTTGATTGAGCGTTATGCCGATAACCTGAAAGTGGGTGGTTATCTTTTTATTGGACACTCTGAATCACTGTTCAAACTCACGGATCGTTTTGAATTGATAGGCCAGACAATCTATCGAAAGGTAAAATAGCAGGGACATGATGCATAAGGAACTGACCAGTTCTCTACCGGGGTTTGAGACAATCAACCGGTATTGGGATCGAAATCATAAGATGCCGGCGGCGAAGATTCTGCCGGGAGAATATTATGTGACGACCAATGACGAGATCATCACCACGGTATTGGGTTCCTGCGTTTCGGCGTGTATTTGGGACACTGTTTTCGGTATCGGTGGTATGAATCATTTCATGCTGCCTCTGAGTGACAGTGGTTCCTGGGGCGGCAGTGATCTTGTGAGCACCTCCACCCGGTATGGAAACTACGCCATGGAGCATATGATCAATGACATTTTGCGTCACGGTGGGCACCGTCCCAATCTGTCAGTGAAGATCTTTGGGGGTGGCAAGATCATCAGCGGAATGTCAGATGTTGGAGAGAAAAATATCCAGTTCATCCGTGAATATATTGAGCAGGAACAGTTAAATCTTCTGGGTGAGGATGTCGGTGATATCTACCCCAGAAAGGTTGTTTTCTATCCCGCCAGCGGCAGGGTTAGAATTAAGAAACTCAAACATATGCACAACGATACAGTAGTCAAGCGCGAGGTTGCCTATCAGCACGATATCGAAGAAGCACCTGTGGTGGGAGAGGTGGAGCTTTTCTGATGTGTGATGATTGGGATCTGTTTACAAACGAGAAGGTTTGGTTGTAGTGATGGAAGAAAAATCATGATCAAGGTTCTGGTAGTGGATGATTCAGCACTGGTGCGCCAGTTGTTGACATCAATCCTGAGTGAAGATCCCGGGATCGAAGTGGTTGGAAGTGCCGCCGATCCTTTTGTGGCGCGTGAAAAGATAAAGAAGCTGAACCCTGACGTTTTGACGCTTGATGTCGAGATGCCGCGTATGGACGGTGTTACATTTCTCGGCAATCTGATGCGTCTGCGTCCAATGCCGGTGGTGATGGTCTCCACCCTGACGGAACAGGGTGCGGACGTGACGCTGCGTGCGCTTGAGGCGGGTGCAGTGGATTTTGTTTCCAAGCCGAAGCTGGATGTGGCTCATGAGTTGCCCGAGTATTCGGAAGAGATCATCGGCAAGGTCAAGACGGCGGCCAAGGCCAGGGTGCGGGCACTGGAACGGCGAGCTGCCAATAAAACCAGTGTCACGGAAAAATTGAGTGCCGATGCAGTGCTTTCCAAGCCTGTGATAAAAAAACATTTCCGCACAACGGACAGAATCATCGGTATCGGTTCATCCACCGGCGGTACGGAGGCGATCAAGGACGTAGTGCGGGATCTGCCGCCGGATATGCCGGGTATCGTGATATCACAGCATATTCCCGAAGCATTCAGTGGTCCGTTTGCCCAGCGGGTCAACAGCATTACTGCTCTGACCGTGGTCGAAGCCACTGATGGTCAACAGGTTTTGCAGGGGCATGTCTATATCGCCCCGGGTAACCGTCATCTCATCATACAGCGGGATGGTGCACGATATATCTGCAAGCTGAACGATGGTCCTCCTGTCAATCGCCACAAGCCGTCTGTAGATGTCATGTTTCGCTCTCTTTCCCAGAATGCTGGCGCCAATGCCATCGCCGTTATGTTGACCGGCATGGGGGATGACGGGGCTGCAGGGATGGGAGAGATGAGGCAGGCAGGTTCTCCAACCATCGCACAGGATGAGAGGACGAGCGTTGTTTGGGGCATGCCTGGGGAGGCAGTAAAGCGGGGGTTTGTGAAGGAAGTCCTTTCGTTAAACAAGATCGGAAAACGCCTGCAAGAGTTGAGTTCAGAGTAGTGTCAACAGTCCCTAAGGTTTTTCCCGGTCTTGCCGATAAGTGGTTAAGAGCCCGGCAAGTCAAACCATCTGTATCGGGTCGCGTGTTTTGAAACTGGGCTTTGTAGAGTGAAATTCGAATACCTGAAAACCCATTGGATACCCTATCTGGCAAGTGTGGTGCTGTTTGCCGCCGTGCTTGCGCTGGGTTCAGGCTGGTTTGAAGCGGGGGCTCTTCTGATGCTGATGGCCTTATGGGGGGTGCAGCACCACCGGCTCTATCAAGATGATCGGAACAAGGCACTAGCCCTGAGCGCAACTGAAGGTGGATCCGCACTGACCACAGAAATGCAGGGGTTGGCCGATGATCTGCAAACCGGTGTCGGTGGTTTGACGGGGGCTCTGGAGAATGAGTTGAGCCAGATTCGAGCGCTGGTTGGCGATGCCGTCGGTACCCTGCAAGGCAGCTTCAATGGCATAAACGATCAGTCCCAGGCCCAGTTGGACATGGTTCAGGCGATGCTGGCCAATGTCGCGGACAATATCGAAAATGAGAGTGGACGGGTGTCGTTTGCGGAATTTGCCCAGGAGACTGACAAGGTTCTGCGGTTTTTCGTCACTCATGTTGTCGAGATCAGCCAAAACACCATTTATATGGTGGAAACCATCGAGGATATGGCAACTCAGATGGATAGGGCCGATGCGCTGTTGAACGATGTCAAGATGATTGCCAATCAGACCAACCTGCTGGCGCTGAATGCGGCCATAGAAGCGGCTCGTGCCGGAGAGGCGGGACGGGGGTTTGCGGTGGTGGCCGACGAGGTGCGCAAGCTCTCACAGCGTTCGAACCGTTTCAACGACGAGATACGTGAGGTCATTGTCGGCTCCCGCGATAGTATTTCCGAGGCCAAAGATTCGGTGGCAAAGCTTGCCTCTAAGGATATGACTTTTGCGATTCAGTCTAAATCCAAGGTTGATGAGATGATGGAGCAGATCGGCCAGATGAATGAAAGCACGGCTTTGCATCTTTCTCAGGTCTCCGAGATGTCGGGACGGATCAACTACCTGGTGGGCGATGCGGTACGCTCGTTGCAGTTTGAAGACATAGTCCGGCAGTTGGCGGGTTATAGTGAACACCATATTGGGCGACTGAATGAGATTTTCAGGCGTGTACAGTCTGACATTGATGGCATGATGCAGGATCCGGCTGGCAGTGCTGAGACATTTGCAGTGAAAATGGGGCAGTTGCGGGTCATGGTCCATGAAGAGTTCTCGCAGGAACAGGCTCATAAGCCGGTGGATCAGACATCCATGGACGAGGGTGAGGTTGAGTTATTTTAGTGTTGACGGATCTGGGTAGCAGGTCCGTCGGCTGACAGATGTATTGGTTGGAAAGTTATGGCAATTATTACAAAAATTTCAGGTGATGGACGACTTGTCCGGATATCGATCAATGGGCGGTTTGATTTTTCGCAGCATGCGAATTTTCGCAATGCCTATACGATAGAGGATGCCCCTTACTGCCGTTATGAGATCGATTTGTCGAATGTCCCCTACATGGATAGTTCCGCTTTGGGCATGTTGCTGGTGCTGCGCGAGCGTGCGGGTGGGCATACAGCGGATATTACGCTGATTGGTTTCAATGATGAAATCGAACAGATTCTGAGCATCTCGCGTTTTGAAAATCTTTTTAAACTGGAAAGACCCCAGGCAGCTTAGGCCGGGTTAAAGGAGGACATATGTCGATCAGCAAGTCTATTTCAAGTGACGGATCAAAGGTGACGATTGCCGTTGCCGGAAGGTTTGATTTTTCAACTCACCAGGATTTCATCAAGGCCTACAAGGAACAGCCAAAAGGTGAGAAGGAATATATCGTGGATCTCTCCCACGCAGAATATATGGACAGCTCCGCGATGGGGATGTTGCTGCAGTTGCGGGAGCATAGCAGTAAAAAGCCGGGCAGTGTGGTGCTGATAAATGGTAATGAAGCGATCCAGGATATCCTGAGAATTGCCAATTTTTCCTCCTTGTTCACCATCCAGTAATTTTAATCCGACTGGAAACCTGGCGAATCTTTCCGGTATCCTTGCGGCAATTTTTTAGCAGGATATCTGATCATGGGATTTAAATGCGGCATCGTGGGCCTGCCGAATGTCGGCAAGTCCACCCTCTTCAATGCACTGACCAAAGCGACTATTGCGGCGGAAAACTATCCGTTCTGCACTATCGATCCCAATGTAGGGGTGGTTCCGTTGCCTGACTCACGGCTCGATGTGATTGCCGAAATCGTCAAGCCGCAAAACATTCTTCCTACCACGATGCAATTTGTCGATATTGCCGGCCTGGTTGCCGGGGCCTCCAAAGGTGAAGGATTGGGAAATAAATTCCTGGCAAATATCCGCGAGACCGACGCCATCGCCCAAGTCGTGCGCTGTTTTGAGAATGACGACGTGGTCCATGTCGCCGGCAAGATCGATCCACTGGCAGATATTGAGGTAATCAATACGGAATTGGCGCTGGCCGATCTCGAATCCGTAGAGAAGGCGTTGGACAAAACTGCCCGCCAGGCGAAGGCCGGAGATAAAAAGATAGTGGCACGCAAGGCGCTGTTGGAGCGCGTTCGTGATCACCTGGATGAAGGTCATTCGGTACGCTCCATGACGCTTTCGGACGATGAGTTGCTGGAACTGCGGGATCTGTTTCTGCTCACCATCAAGCCGGTGTTCTACATCGCCAACGTCGATGAAGAGGGCTTCGAGAACAACCCGCATCTGGACAGTGTTCGTGAGCTTGCAGAAGCCGAGGGTGCCGATGTGGTGCCTGTCTGTGCTGCCATCGAAGCGGAGATCGTAGAGCTGGACGAGGAAGACCGGGAGGCGTTTCTGACGGATTTGGGCCTGGATGAGCCGGGACTGAATCGGGTGGTGCGGGCTGGCTATCATCTCCTGGGTCTGGAGACCTACTTCACTGCCGGTGAGAAAGAGGTGCGGGCCTGGACTATCTCTGCCAGTGCGACGGCGCCCCAGGCGGCCGGCGTGATTCACACCGACTTTGAGCGGGGTTTCATACGCGCCGAGGTCGTTGCCTACGACGATTTTGTCGAGTTCAGGGGCGAACAGGGCGCCAGAGATGCCGGGCGACTGCGCTCGGAAGGCAAGGAGTATGTGGTCAAGGATGGGGATGTCATCCACTTCCGGTTTAATGTCTGAAAAATGTCAGCAGGCCCTGGGCAGTTGACATGATTTGGTTGCATCAGTATTCTTCCGGGGCTTCGCAGTGTTCTGCGGCAATAAAATTGGCAAGGTAGCTCAGTTGGTTAGAGCACCGCACTCATAATGCGGGGGTCGGCAGTTCAAATCTGCCCCTTGCTACCATATTTTCAATGACTTACGGCTGCTTCGGCGGCCGTTTTCATTTTTTGTGTGACGGGCCGAAGAATCGGTGTCGTTTCGCATTTTCCCTTCCGGGCCTGAAAGGACCTGGGCTGTCTCGTTGTTCCCCCCTGCCCATTGGTGATCGATCAGACGGTCGCGCTGCAAACCAGGTAGTGCCCTTTCTGATCAGAGGGCTTTCGCCTGGCGTTGCTTCGCGGGTCTCGGGGATCCACCAGACAGGCCCTAACGGCAGGCCTGGCGCAAGATTCCCTTATCCCTTTCGAACGCCGCCAGCACCCCCTGGTAGGAGAGGGGCGTATTGATGGTGGATTGAACCCCATATTTCAACAGCAGCGAACTCGCTTGTCGTTGCGGCTGCGGACTCAATGATGTCGATCTGGAGCTGATCGGTGTGATTGAAGTGATATGCGGCGCTACCAATGAAAATCGGCTACTATGGGTCTGAATCGTGAATTAAAGGGGCGCAGCAATGGGCCATGGGTACGTCTTTGGCGACCAGATCGATACACTGCTGGTGGCGACTTCTCGCCGCACACACCCTATTTATCCCGTCTCCAGCTTGCCTGCTGAAAACAATTTCCTTTTAATTATGCTTGGGCGGTCCTGTAGGGCTGATCAGTTCAGCAGGCATTTGTCTGCTGTGCGCAGCATGTGTGGATAAATGCTTAGATGTTATATGGAAAAATGGAACAAGAAATTGAAATATACAAATTATTGAAACAGGAAATCCACCATCGAGATCAGTTGGTTTGGAAGACCAGAAACTGGTCCATTCTTGTGGCTGGCGGAACTATAGCTATATGTTTAGATGCCTTTGCATCAGAGCCAAAAACATTTGCAACAATAAGCAATCCGTATTTAATTAGTGAAATTGTCATTACAGGTGGTTCAATAATTAATTTATTCTTTTGGTACATTTCTTCTGCAATCGTGAGAGGAATAATACAAAAGGGCGCATATTTATACTGTCTAGAAAAAAAGCTAGGAATAAACAATGGCTGGGAGGCTTGGATTTTCAAATGCCAAACAAAAATAGGCATTGATTTGCCATCATTATTTGAGGATGTTCAATTTTATATATCTGCCGGACTTTTACTTCTATTGGCAATTCTAAATGCATACTATGAATCTGAGTTGTCATTAATATATGCATGCGCTCTATTTTTATTAATCGGATCGTTTTATAAGGCTATGGAGAACAGCTATAGAAACAAGGCGCTAAAAGATGCAAAAAGTTACTTTGATATCACATGAAAATTAAATCAATTGTGTTCATTCCGTTCTTCAGACGCGTTACCACACGCTACACATTCGGCCGTTATGTGAGTGCATGAGTAAAAAATGAGGTAAAGGAAATGTCAATCTACGATTCAACTACTACTTGGCTGACTGGATATGTTCCTTACGATAGTGCCAGTCCTGACCAAAATGGTTACTTGGCGATGATGGATATTAATCGTGCTGTTGGCTATGCGCTTTTTAGACCGAAAACCATGACGGATACGGATTATTTAGAATTAAAGTTTGGTGGAGGGAACGCTGGGCTAATTGGAAGATCGACTGGCAAAAGGAGAGTAACGGCTGGAGAATATAGGTCCTTTCTACATGAACTGATGCATGTTCTAGGGTTTCGCCATGAGCAATACCATACTTCTTACCCATGGGCGCAGCCCGATTTTGATAATCTTGTAAACGGGTTGACAACATCAGGTTTATTTAGTGCATCAGTAAACGGATTTTTAGACAATAACAACATAATGATGGCTAAAGGGCTAATGAAATATGCGGGCTGGACAATACCGTTTCAGCTATTTAGAGAGCTGAAAACCGGTTGTGAAGCTAGAAATAATCAAGTTGGGAACGTGTTTAGCACGGACATGGATACAAACTCAATTATGATGTATACGCCTTATCGCTCATTGTTTGAACATCATAAAACAGAAAATTTCCTTACAGGTCGAATATCAAATGTTCAGGCGTCCCTGCAAGTCTCTGGCTCCTGTTTAACCCAAGAGGACGTGGATGGATTAAAAGCCGCGTATCCAAAACCGACTGGCGCAGGGGTATTTACTTTGAGCTCAGCTGACAATGGAAAGATTCAATCTGAAGCATCGAGTGCTAGCAGTTGGAATATTAAGCGAAAAATATTATCTTCAAACTGGTAAATAGCACAGTGGAGTCAAAACGGCTTTACATCTCCATTACAATGAAACAATGGGGGACAGGTCGCGGATTTTCAGCAGGTGGCCATAATAAAGCTTGGTCTGTCCCTATTAATCGCACTGCGGATAAATTCTTATATATTAGAGAATATGTGTTTTTGCGTGGAAAAGTGGCTTGAATGACTAATAATGAAAGACTTTTTGAAGCATGTGAATCGGGGCATCTTAATGAAGTGATGAGTCTGATAGCGCCGAGATTCTTATTTTTCAGCCTCTCGCCAACGGTCCAGATAAATATTACTGATAAGGACGGTAATGCTCCGCTGCACATCGCCTCAAAGAATGGCCACAATACAATCGTTAAGATACTCATTGACAAAGGCGCTGATGTAAATCGCACGAACAAGAATGGAGACACCCCACTGAATTGGGCATTAATCAAAGGCCATGATGATATTGCTGAGTTTATCATTGGAAAAGGTGCTGATATCAATGCCGTAAATAAACATGCTAATCCCCCACTACACAAGGCTCTGGAGTTTAAACGCAGAAACATTGCAGAACTGCTTATTAACAAAGGTGCTGATGTGAACGCGGTGGATAGGAATGGCAAGACCGCGCTTCTGTGGGCATCGATGCATGGCTTTGAGGATATTGTAAAACTTGTCTTACAAGAAGGTGCAGATTTAAATACATCTGACAAGTATGGTAATACTCCGGTCTACATGGCATCGAGGGGTGGCCACAAAAATATCGAAAATCACCTTGTTAACAAAGGTGCAGTTGTAGAGAGTAAAATTAAAGACGCTGTGGAAGAAGAGATGCCTCTGCCTAATGAGCATAACTCTGGTGGAGACGTGTTTATGATGCCTATTGAAGACGGTCTCTTTGGTGCGTGTCGAGTGATTCGTAGAGGCGACCCAGCCAAACGACATCTGAATGATTGGATGGAAGTAACGGAAAATGGCGTTCTCGTTACCCTGACAGCTTGGATGGGAACTTCGCAACCAGATATTTCCGAACCAAAACTGAGAGAGCCGTTGCGCAAGACCTTCGGGAATTGGAATGGTGAAACCGAATTAATTTGGGTTACAAAACCACTTCCCGCTGAGTTCAAATGCATCGGAAAGTTACAGCCAACCGCTGAAGAATTGAAACTGAATAGTAACGAAAATTCAGGTTGGTATTGGCTTTTGGATATGGTTTCAGAACAATGCAAGTGTGAAAAAGAAAGCAAAAAAGGAGATGCAACTAAAATCGATCCTAACATAAAAGAAACAGTGATTACTGAGTATTTAGATGAAACACTTTTTTACGCATCAGAAGGTGGAAATCTTGCAGAAATCACTGCTGCACTCCATGGGGGAGCTAATTCCAATGCTCATAATGGAATAAATACCGCACTAATGATGGCTGCACGAAATGGCCATATAGAAGCATTAAAGCTTCTTCTTGATGCAGGTGCTGACCCAAACATTACGAATAGTGCTGGAGATACTGCACTCCGATGGGCAGGTGAGAACTCTGATGTTACAGAAATACTTCAGGATGTTACTGACTTAACAAAGGGAAAATCCATTTTTGAATTTCCTCTTATGAAACAATAAGGTAACTACTCACCCCCCCACCATCCAGATTAACAAACTTGCACCAATAGAAGCTTGGCAACATAGCTTTCTGATTCTATGCTGTTGATCCAATGCGATGCAAAGGATCAAAGATCATGAGCAGCTATTTTGGATCAAAGGCCACCTCCGGTCTATGCCAACCCATCATCGCCCTGATGCCACCG
>JAESPD010000036.1 GCA_016756855.1 gamma proteobacterium endosymbiont of Lamellibrachia anaximandri
ATTTTCTCAGGCTTTGGCCCAAACCTCGCAATCCCCGGGAAAATACTTTCGTCTCACTCCTCTTACGCATGGTGGCTTGAGTGCCAACTTTCAGGATGGTGAGAATTTCAGTGAAACTTCAGTCCTTAATTAAGGGCGCTTTACTCTCGACCACCCCGGTCATCCTTACGCCAACCGCCGGGTTTTCACCACCCATCTCATCAAATACCGCTTTGAAAACCGGCTGACGGGCCTTGTAGGTTTCACCGATACTGCTACTGACACTATCTGCATTGGCCATGTTGCTGGCCACCAGATTCAGCCGCAGACTCTGTGCACTCATGCCTGAGGCAGCGGTATCAAAAACCTTGAACATGGACATAACTATTCACCTCTAATGGCCGAGCGCAGGCCACTCACCTTACCGTTGAGAAAACGCAGACTCGCCTGGTACTCCACTGAATTTGAAGCAAACGCGCTGTGCTCCTGCTCTGTGTCCACTGTGTTGCCGTCTATAGATGGCTGGGTGGGAGAGCGATAGAGCATCTGGGCTGGCGGGATCAGGCCATTATCGGTCTGAATATGCTTGTTGCTGGTGGTCTGCATACGCACCGCTCCCTGCATCTCACCTGCCAGCACCTTGTGGAAATCAAAATCCCGAGCTTTAAAACCAGGGGTGTCGGCATTCGCCAGATTGCTGGCGATCACCTCGGCACGGCGGGCACGCAACTGCAGGGCCTGTGGATGGATCCCCAATGCGTCGTCGAAATTCATGAGCGGCTCCGTAGAAAACTGTTCACAGCAGAAGCAGCAGATATCGTGCCAACTCTATTCTTGATTTGCTCGGCTACTCATCGTAGGAGCATTGGCACTACCAGGACTCTATTTGGGAGGGGGGCAGAGGTAGAGCGGCAAACATCCGCCGCCGGGCGGCAAGGGTTGCCGGAATGGGTCAGTTCGATTTCAAGCGGTAGGCAATGGCGCCGCCGGCCATCTGCATCTCAAAACGATCGGTAATCTGTGTAAGGGATTCAGTAGAGCCCAGAAAGAGATAGCCACCGGGATTGAGGGACTGTGCCATGCGCTCCACAATCTTTTTCTTGAGGTCTGAGGAGAAATAGATCAGTACATTGCGACAAAAAATGATGTCGAATCGTCCCAGTGGCGCATAGTTACCGTTGAGATTGAACTCCCTGAACCTGACACGTTGACGAATCTCCGGCTTGACCTCCAGACAGCTGTTGTTTTCTCTGGGTATGAAATAGCGTTGTTGCTGCTGAGCATCCAGTCCCCGATTGATGGACAAACCGCAGTAGATGCCCTGCCTTGCCTCTTCGAGCACTCTGCTGGAGATGTCTGTCGCCAGGATCTCGACCCCCCGATTACGGCGGCCTGGAGACTTTTTCCAGTAGTCCTGCACGGCCATGCTGAGAGTATAGGGTTCCTGTCCACTCGAACAGGCAGCGGACCAGACCCTGACCGGACTGCCGCCCTTTTGATCGAGTTCAGGTAATATCTTTTCGCGCAGCATGCTGAAATGTCCCGGATCACGAAACCAGAAGGTCTCGTTGGTGGTCATCGCATCGATCACCCGAACCTTCAATACTCTCTGGCCTGGCGCCTTGAGCCGCTTGAGCAGCTCGCCCAGGGAGCTCACCTCAAGCTCCGCCATCAAACCGTTCAAGCGGCTGGCAACCAGATACTCTTTACCGTCACCCAGCAAAATACCGCAGGCCTCTTGCAGAAAGGTCTGAAAGGCCAGATAGTCACGAGAGTCGATAGACGCTTTCAATGCGATATCCCACATCCTTCAATCCGTTGATGCTTCCTTTAAAGCCTGGAGACGTTCACCCACCATCGCCATCAACTCATCAGGTACAAATTTGGCTAAAAAATGGTCTGCACCGACACGTTGCACCATCGACTCGTTGAATACCCCACTCAGAGAGGAGTGCAGCACAACATGAAGTGCGGCCAGCTTCGGATCCTGCCTGATTGCCGTCACCAGTGCATATCCGTCCATCTTTGGCATCTCGATATCTGAGATAACCATCGCCAGACGGTCGGTAATCTCTCCCGCTTCCCCTGACCAAAGCTGTAACTGTTGCAGTGCCTCCCTACCATCATTCTTGAGTACGCATTCGATGCCGATCTGATCCAATACCCGCTTGATCTGCTTACGTGCCACCACCGAATCATCCACTACCAGGATCTGTTTCTGCAGATCAAACCCGGAGGTTTCCACCTCGCCGCTGGCCTCCTCCTCGATTTTGAGCACCTCACTCAGTACTTTTTCCACATCAAGGATTTCAACCAATTCATCATCCACCCTGGTGACGGCAGTCATGTAGCTTCCCCTGCCAAGCCCCTTCGGCGGAGGCAGGATATCCTCCCAGTTCATATTCACAATCCGATCAACGGAGCCGACCAGAAAACCGAGCTGACGGCGATTGTATTCGGTCATGATCACAAAATACTCTTTCGGGTCGCCCATCATCGGGCCGCCGATAGCATGTCCGAGATCCATCACTGATATATTCTCACCCCGCAGATTTGCCACCCCCCGAATGACAGGATTCGCGCCAGGCACTTCAGTCAGCGGCGGGCAATGCACAACCTCTTTAACCTTGAATACGTTGATGCCAAAACGTTGACGCCCGCCCAGGCGAAACACCAACATCTCCAGTCGATTCTGCCCCGCCATCTGGGTTCTAAGGTCGACACCATCCAGTACACCCGCCATGTTACCTCCTGAATCAAACTCTCGGGAATTTCGTGATTATCCTTCTGTCTAGAGTGGCGGCTGCGGCAACAATATCTTTAGTTTGGCAGGTCATACCAGTGACCAGTTGGTTTCGTAGGCTTGATCAAGCGTAGCGGATCAGGCAAAAAACGCGCTAAAAAGCTCAGTGTTTGCCTGTTCCGCAAGCTTGAACAGATCTGCAAGCCCCTTTGGGTATTTACGGCATGGTTGTTGCTATATTTTTATTGGAACAGCAAACAACCCGGACTTGAGATGAAAACAATCCCCAGCGACACTATCTTTAGATGGAGCACATTGGCGCTACTGACCATCCTGCTCTGGAACTTCAGCCAGGCAAGCCTTGCTTCCATAGATCCAAAACAGCAATCACATGCATCCATTCAGGAAGCCGTGCACACTTTTTTGTTGCATCAGACGGCAGACCTAGCGCAAAAGATCACCATCGAAGTGGCAAGACTGGATCACCGTTTAAGGCTTTCCCGCTGCGGCGAGGCGTTGGAAACCTTCAGCCCGCCAAGTGCAAAAAAACAGGGTAAAACCACGGTTGGTGTACGCTGCGCCAAACCCAATCCCTGGACGCTCTACGTCTCAGCCAACATTGGCGTCACCGGCAGCATAGTCGCGGCAAAACGGGATATAGCGAGGGGCCAGGCCATCACCCTCGACGACGTGGTGCTGGTGGAGAGAGATCTCAACCACCAGCTGCGCGGATATTTCGATTCTCTGGACCAGGTGGTCGGCAGAACACTCAAACGCGCCATTCGCCGCGATCGGGTTGTCACACCCAATCTGCTGGTTGTGCAAAAGACGGTAAGACGGGGGGAGGAGGTCACAATCCTGGCAGGAAGCGGTTCCATCCAGGTGCGTGTAAAAGGAAGAGCGCTGTCCAATGGCAATCCCGGTGACCTGATCAAGGTGCAGAATCTTGCTTCGAAAAAAAAGCTGGAGGTTCGTATCCTCTCCGCCGGACTCGTAAAGGCCGATTGACACTTGATGACTTTAATTCCTGGCCAGCGGAATAAAACAGCAAATCATTGCTAAAGTATTCAGGAGACCTGTCGCTGAGGGTTCTAGGGAAACACTGAACGGAGTATGGTGATAACACAGTCGTGTCACACCAACATCCGCTCGGCATTTCTCCAGTAATGGTCTAACCAAAGGTGAATCATGGCAATCGAGATCAACAGTCTATCCAGAGGCGCACTGCAAAACGCAGTCGAGAGTACTTCTGCCAACCGGACATCAGCTTCCTCCACTGGCGGTAGCCGGAATGCAGCCGCCACCCAGGGTGATAGCGTCAGTCTGACCCGTTCGGCAACCCAGCTACAGTCACTGGAGCAAGAAATTTCTCAGATGCCGGTGGTCGATGCTCAACGCGTGGAGAGTGTCCAGCGCGCTATGGCAACCGGCAGTTTTGTTATCGATCCTGAAAATTCCGCCGAGAATCTGCTATTCATGGAGCGCGCACTTCCGTAACCCGGGAGTGAAATCAAGGTGAACAATCCCACCAGCCTCCAGGAGGATTTTACCGCGCTTCTGCAGTCGGAGATCGATGAGAGTCGGCGTCTGCTGGATATATTGCTGCGTGAGCACAAGCTGTTGCAGGGGGCATCATCCGCTCCCCTTGAACAGCTCACTATAGAGAAACAGCAGCAGATGGCAGTACTGGAAACTGCCGTAGTAAAACATAATCGATTGTTGCTACATCTTGATCTGCAGCCCAACCGGGAGGGGAGTGAACAGTTATTGCAACAACTTCCCGAAGCTGATTTGGCTCGTCAGATGTGGGAAGAGTTTGAACAATTGATTGAAACCTGCCAGAAGCAGAATGAGGTCAACGGCGATATCCTCAGCCTCAACCAACGGCAGGTCAGCCAGGCCATCGATATCCTGCGCGGTGTCACCACGGGCCAGAAGACCTATGGTCCGTCAGGGGAGTCACGTCCCGACAACCGCTCAAACTCGTTCGGCAAGGCTTAGGACACCACTCCAGCAATCATCCCTTTTCCGGATCCAACCCCAACTCCCGCATGCGGGGCAGGTCTTCAGGATGGTCAATATCCCAAAGCACGGGGAGTTCCTCCCACTGCCAGCCAAGCTCATCAAGACACTGCCGGGTCGCTTCTGCTACTGTCTCACCACCCCAGGATATGCCCTGAAACAGACATTCAGCGGTGCGTCGCAGTCCCAACAGAACGTAGCCCCCATCCTCTGCCGGAATCAGCACCGCGTCTGAACCACGTCTGAGCGACATCAGTGCCTGGTCCATTATCGCGGAGGTCAAGGCCGGACAATCGACGCCAATCAACACGATATACGCACGACGCTGTAACGCCTGAGCAGCAGCATAGGCCATCCGTGCACCAAGATCCTCGCCCTGCTGTTGATGAAGAGGGATATCGAATTCACTGTGCAAACGTTGCAGTCGAGGATGTCCGGTATCCGGGGCGCACCAGAGCTGAACCGGGGCAACCCTGCTCTCCGACAGACGACTGACCAAGCGCTCAAACAGGCGCTGATAGAGAGCAGTGGCGCCCGCCTTCCCCAGAGCAGGGATCAAACGAGTCTTAACCTCTCCAGGTCGGGGTGCCTTGGCAAACAACAGAATCCCCCCATCGGGGTGCAGGTACTCCGGCACCATTTAGTCCAGGGCGCCACCACAACTACTGCCCTGCCCGGCGGTACAGCCGTAACAGTGCTCGGCCACCTGAATCGGCCAACCATCGATATCGTGGTTGATCAGGTCACGCAACCTGGGTCGTTTCACCTCGCCACTCTCCAGCTGAATGTCGAGCATCTGGTTAAAGTCGCAATCGTAGACACGGCCCTGCCAGTCGACACTGATCAGGTGGCGGCACATGACCGACTCAATATTGGCAGGCTGGTGGGCATCACGGAGCAGTTGCAGGTAACTCTGAAACTTTCCCTTCGATTGCAACAGGCTGCCGAAACGGTTGATCGGCATGTTGGTGATGGTGAGCAATTGATTGAAAATGATGTTGAAACGCTCAACCAGCTGTCGCTTGTAGTCTGTCTCCAACGGACCTTGAGGGGGTGGCAGCGAGGCTCCCTGTGGATTGTAGACCAGATTGAGCAGCAGGCTGTTGCCGGTCATACCGTAACCAAGCCCATTCAGCCGCTGCAATGCACGAATACTAGCCTCATAGGAACCCATGCCACGCTGGGCATCGACATTCTCCTCCAGATAGCAGGGCAGTGAGGCCACCACCTCGACCCGGTGATAGGCAAGAAAGTCTGCCAGCTGCTCTTGCCCCTCCTCCTCCAGCACCGTCAGATTGCAGCGGTCGATCACATGCACGCCCATCTCCGTCGCCTCTTCCACCAGATAGCGAAAGTTGGGATTGAGTTCAGGGGCGCCGCCGGTCAGGTCCAGCGCCTTCATCCGGTGCTTGCGCAGAAAGGCCAGGACATCTTCAACCGTCTCGCGGGACATCTCTTCCGTACGATTGGGACCCGCATTCACATGGCAGTGGACGCAGGAGAGATTGCAACGCAGTCCAAGATTGACCTGCAGTGTCTCCAGGCGGCCTCGCTGCAGCGAGGGAAAACTGGTGGGTTTGAGAAGATGGGAGGTATCGAGCATCGGTTTGTCGTTTAATCGGCTGGTGGAGGTGGAATTTCATCAGGGCAGCAATGATACAGCAACCCTTCTATAAGTACGCATTTCAACGACTCGTGGATTCAATCTGCATATTGAGTCAGTAAAATGACAAAATCCTGCAGAAAATACCGGCAAAACCCGCACTTCATCACAATAAAGCGGGAACCAATATCACACTAATGAATCTGAATACTTGAAAGTGATTTAGTAAATGCTAATATACTAACTCATGAGCAACAATTATGAGGATTATTCCATGTTACCTATTTTGTTTGGTTTGATTGCCGCCACACTTTTCGGGCTCTTCGCCGTAATGACCTATGGCGTGGAGAACATTATCTACTACCCTTGGGTGGAAATCGTCTTCTGGACCTTGATCGCAACAGGGGCGGGGGTCACGGTTCTCGGTGAGCTCAACCAGTGCCTGCCCTGTAAGCTCAAGGAACGGTTCAATTTCAACTGGCTTGAGACACTCTGCCAGAAAACCCCTTGTGCAGGCTGACCTGAAAATGCCGACTTTTCACAAGGCGGAGTCGATCCAGACTCCGCCACCAGCTATCTGATATGCCATTAAATAAAATTCACCTCAGGAAAGCGGGGAGAACTTTCGCCCTGAACGCCTGATTCACCAACGTCAAAGCTTCCGAAATGAGACGGGACGGCCGTATATCTGTGCGGGATTATTGTAGTATTATCTTGTAACAATACTCCTAATTCCCCTCAAGTGAAGTCACAGACACACAAACCGAAACTCGCCCCAGGCCGCCTGCAGCTGTTGCTCTGCGCCCTGCTGTTGCTTGTCGCCCAGATCTCCCTTGATATCCACTCTCTCGACCATCTGGCCGATGAAGGGGACGAGCATTGCGAGTTTTGTCTCGCTGGCGGGGGCTTGGAACACTACACCGCAGACTCAATACCTCCGGTTTCAGCTCACTTTTCAACCGCTGCTGTCAAACCCCTCCTTTTCCGACCTGTTTCCAGCACAACAACCTCTTTTTACCGCCAACGCGCTCCCCCACTTCTCTCTCCGACAAGCTGAACCTTTAAAAACCCGGTTGTCATCAAGTCGGCCCCCCTATTCTGTCGGAGGATATCTCCCATGAAGAACGCATTGCTGCGCGCCTGCCTGATCGTTGTTGTCGGGCTAAGCCTACCTTTGTCTGTCCACGCATCCCAAAAGGATGACATCGCTGAACTCAAACAGACGCTTGAACAGATCAAACACCAATATGAGTCCCGTATCACAGACCTGGAAAAACGCATCCAGGCTGCAGAAGAAAATGCCATAAACGCTGAAACCAAGGCACAAACGGCTGAAAGAAAGGCCGCCCACGCTGAGAAAAAGGTCACCGTAAATCGTGGTGACAATGCCTTCAATCCGGCCATCTCACTAATTGTCCAGGGCAGTGCTTCAAGCTATTCCCAAGATCCGGAGGCCTGGTATTTGCCAGGATTCCAGACCGGGGGTGAAGCAGGGCTCAAATCAGAAGGACTCAGCCTCACAGAGACCGAACTGACCGCCTCTGCCAATGTGGACAACTGGTTCTTCGCCCAGGCAACCATTGGCATGCACGAGCACCACGGCAGTACTGAGCTGGATATCGAAGAGGCCTTTGTCGACACACTATCCCTGCCGGCAGGATTGGGCATGCGCTTCGGCCGTTTTTACACCGAAACAGGCTATATCAACGCCAGCCACAGCCATGCATGGGATTTTGCTGACGCCCCCCTCGTTAGCCAGGCTTTTCTCGGCAAGCAATACCGGGATGACGGGCTACGCCTGAGTTGGATCGCCCCGACAGACACCTTTGTTGAGGCTGGCACGGAAGCACTGCGAGGCGAACGTTTTCCCGCCAGTGGTAACGGCAGTAAATTTGTGGGTGATGCGCAGAACTATTTTCTGCGTTTAGGCAATGATCTCGGCAGCAGTCACAGCTTCCGTATTGGCCTATCCCACCTGCGTACCAATCCCGTAAACCGTGCAGGCGGCGATGCTCATGGACACGATGAGCATACTGAAACCCAATCACTCGGCTTCAGCGGAAACAGCAATCTGAGCATTGCCGACCTAATCTGGAAATGGGCGCCCGAGGGAGACATGACCCACCGTAACCTGACCTTGCAGGGCGAGTATTTCCATCGAGACGAAGACGGCTCAGTAACACTTACAGAAGGGACCGAGGGCGCACTTTTTGACTATAACGGCGCCCAGCGCGGTTTCTACCTGCAGGGTGTTTACCAGTTCATTCCCAGCTGGCGGCTCGGTATACGTTATGACCGTTTGTGGAGCGACAACAGTCTCAGCGTATTGAGCAACACGACGGGAGAGAACGACAACGAGGTTACCGCAGAAACCGGTTTGTTGAGTGACTACAAACCTGAACGCTGGACTGCCATGGTCGACTGGAGCCCAAGCGAGTTCAGTCGCCTACGGCTGCAATATGCCCTGGATGAGTCCCGTCCCGAAAAGGACAATCAGGTGCAGTTACAGTACATCATGACCCTTGGTGCGCACGGCACACACAGATATTAAGGATAGCCTCATGTATAGAACACACTTGTTTCTGTTATTTGCGGTACTGCTGATCAGCTCCTCCAACGCTTCAGCAGCGATTGCTGTTTTTACCTGCGAACCGGAGTGGAAAGCCCTGGCCGAAGAGATCGGCGGCGACAAAGTCACGGCTTTCACCGCCACAACCGCCAAACAGGATCCCCACCATATCCAGGCGCGTCCATCCCTCATTGCCAAACTGCGTCGAGCCGACCTGCTCATCTGCAGCGGCGCGGGTCTGGAGGAGGGGTGGCTGCCACTGCTGCTGCGCCGTGCACGCAATCCCAATGTACAATCCGGACAACCGGGGCATCTGATGGCCGCTGAACATGTCCCCCTTTTGGAAATTCCCACCCGGCTCGATCGCAGCGAGGGGGATATCCATAGCCAGGGCAATCCCCATATCCACCTCGACCCCCGCAATCTGCAACGGCTGGCCGAGGTTACCGCGGAACGAATGGCACATCTCGACCCCGGAAACACTGTCCACTACCAAGCACGGCTGAGGGATTTTGAAAGGCGTTGGAACAATGCACTGACCGGATGGGAGCATGACAGTGAAGTGCTGCACGGCAGATCTGCCATTGTTCACCACATGGAGTGGATCTATCTGCTCGACTGGCTTGGCATGGAGCGATTGGCCGCGCTGGAACCAAAACCCGGCCTACCCCCGTCCGCCAGACACCTCAAAAGACTCAAGACCCTGCTGGAAAAACAATCGGCACTGGCAATCATCCGTTCCACGAGAGCTGATCAGCGTCCCTCCGACTGGCTGGCAGCCCAGAGCGGCGCACCGGTTGTGGTGCTGCCCTACACAGTCGGCGCCACCGAAGAGAGCGGTGATCTTTTCAGGCTATTCGAGGAGATCATCAAACAACTCGCGGCACAGCCAAGATGAACTGGGCATCACTGGATCAGGGAATCCTCGGCCCGGCCTTTTTGGCCGGGCTAATCGTACTCTCCACCCATATCCCCCTGGGTCGCCGGGTACTGGAACGTGGAATCATCTTCATCGACCTGGCGATAGCCCAGATCGCCGGACTCGGAGTCATCGCCGCCCACGCACTGGAGAGCGAACCGAAGAGTCTGGCCGTACAGGTTGCCGCTTTCGGCGCAGCCACCACCGGCGCTCTGGCGCTCTACCTGGCGGAACGCCGCCGGCCTGACCTGCAGGAGGCAATCATAGGCAGCATATTCGTACTCGCCGCCAGTGCCGCCATCCTGCTGCTCGCCAACGACCCGCATGGTGGGGAGCATCTCAAGAATCTGCTTGTCGGACAGATTCTCTGGATCGATCTGCCATACCTCATGCCTCCGGCGCTTTTATCCATCCTGGTATTGCTCACCTGGTTCTTGCTCAAAGCAGCACGGAGCACAGCGGCCTTCTATATCCTGTTCGCTGTTTCGATAACCGCCAGTGTGCAACTGGTGGGGATCTATCTCGTTTTCGCCAGCCTGATCATTCCCGCATTGGGCGCCCGCTGCTATCCGGCAGGGCGACAACTCTTCGTTGCCGCCATCACTGGCACCCTGGGCTATGCAGGCGGCTTGGCACTCTCAGCACTATACGACCTGCCGTCCGGCCCTGTTATCGTCTGGATGCTCGCTATGACTGCACTGCTGGGTGCCTGGATGAGCCGTTTGAGACTGTTTCGGCCTTGATTGTTATCTGCATATCAGGCTGAAGTACCTTTCAAACCATTCCAGGTGACTGAAAAAACCTATGGAAATTCAGCTCACGCTGAATGGTCAGAATCCTCTGACGACTGTATAATTCACCGCCCAGTCCCAGTAGCTCAGTAGGATAGAGCGCCTCCCTCCTAAGGAGGAAGTCAGGGGTTCGAATCCTCTCTGGGACGCCATTTCCTGAACATACTGGAGGGCTTTACGGTGTCGATAAACCGCATCAAGGCCCTCGTCTTGTCGGCGCTGCTGACGCTTTCTCTCCCCCTCCAATCCGCCACGCTTGATGGACGGGGCTTTGCCGTACATAGCGGCAACCGGATCACCGTATCCACAGATAACGGTAAATTCAGGGAGGTGATTCTCAAGGGTATCGCTGTACCCGACGCAGCTTCCAGCGCGGGCAGAAATGCCAAACGCCAACTGCACTCTCTCCTTGCAGGCCAAGTGGTGACCATTGAGTACCGAACCATGAACCCACGTGGTGTGATTATTGGAACTGTGCTGCGCGGCGGGGCGGACATGAATCTGCGTTTGATTCAGGCGGGTTTGGCTTGGGTAAAGAAAGAATCCGGAATGAATCGCGAGAGGCTTGACCGCTACCAGGCTGCCGAGCAGCAGGCCAGGCAACGGCGTCTGGGACTCTGGCAGCACTGAATTTATATAGGAGCGGCGCCCCGCCGCGATTTGCCCATCTACGGAGTCATCGCGACGGGGCGCCGCTCCTACGAACGCTTCGTAGCAAGCTGCGGAGAACTAAACTTATTTCTCACTTCCTCTAAGTCGCCCAAGGGTCTCGGACAGCGCTTCTTCAAGGGCTTTGTAAGCTTTCAACTGGGCGACCTGGTAGTGCGTCACAGGCGTGCCGACCAACTCCAGCCTCGCCTCAAAATAGGCGACATCAGCCTCCAGTGAGACCGGATTCAGGTCGATCCAGGAAGATCTCTTTTTAGACTTCTTTTTCGCCATATCTCTTCATCCAGCCGCCGCCGTCGACCAACCCTGTCGAATCTGATCCCTGTGCTAACATCCTATAACAATACAGAAGAAAACCAACACGACTTTGTGAACATTTCTAACACTCTTTCGGTATGAGCATGCCTGCGCTGCTGGATCTTTTTAAATCCTCCTCCGCCTATTACGGTGGCAATGCCGCATTTATTGAAGAGCTCTACGAACGTTTTCTGCAAGATCCAAACAGTGTGCCTGAGGATTGGCGACACCATTTTGATCTGCTGAAACAGTCCTCCTCACGTGAGGTGGCACACCAGCCCATCCAGGCGCATTTTCTGAGATTGGCCAGGGAGCGGCCCATGGCAGGAAGATCCTCTCAGACATGTCTCTCCCCCGCCGCCGCTGAACAACAGGCCGCTGTGCTGCGTCTGATCAACGGCTACCGCGTCCGCGGCCATCAGAATGCCAATCTGGATCCTCTGCAATTGCGGGATCCAGAATATGTGCCAGACCTGGATCCTGCCTTCCTCCAACTCGACAACATCGGAGACGAAACCGTCTTCAACACCGGTTCCCTCGCCGCCCCTGAGCGTATGCCTTTGCGTAAAATCATCGATCTGCTGACGCGGGTTTACTGCGGCAGCATCGGCGCTGAATATATGCACATGACCGATACGGTGCAAAAGCGGTGGATTCAGGAGCGCATCGAAAACATCAGCAATCAGTCATCCATGCAGATCGATGACAAACTTTGGCTGTTGACGCTGCTGACTGCGGCTGAAGGGATCGAAAAGTATCTGCACTCCCGCTACGTCGGACAGAAGAGATTCTCGCTGGAGGGTGGCGAGAGCCTGATTCCACTGTTGGACGAACTGATCCAGCACGCCGGAAAAAATGGTGTTGGAGAGATGGTTATCGGCATGGCCCACCGTGGCCGCCTCAACGTTCTGACCAACATCCTCGGCAAACCGCCCCAGGAGATTTTTGCCGAATTCGAGGGCCGGGTCGAGGCCGATCTGCAGCGCCGTTCCGGTGACGTCAAATACCATATGGGATTCTCCACCGATATCGACACACCCGAGGGTATCGTGCATGTCGCACTGGGTTTCAACCCCTCCCATCTGGAGATCATCAACCCGGTCATCGAGGGTTCGGTGCGCGCACGTCAGCGACGGCGCGGCGACCTTACCGGCGAACAGGTACTGCCGGTACTGATCCACGGCGATTCCGCCTTCGCCGGTCAGGGAGTGGTAATGGAGACCCTCAACCTCTCCCAGACCCGTGGCTTCACCACCGGCGGCACGGTTCATATCATCATCAATAACCAGATCGGTTTTACTACCAGCAACCCGTTGGATACCCGCTCAACCACCTACTGTACCGATGTGGCGAAGATGGTTCAGGCACCTATCTTTCACGTCAACGGCGACGATCCGGAGGCAGTCCTGTTTGTCACACGCCTCGCACTCGATTTCCGTTTCCGTTTCAGCAAGGACGTCCTTATCGACATGGTCTGCTACCGCCGCCACGGCCACAACGAGGCGGACGAACCCTCGGTGACCCAACCTGAGATGTATAAAAAAATCCGCCGTCATCCCACCGTGCGGACCCGCTATGCGGAACACCTGATCGCCGACTCCATCATAACGCCGGAACAGGCACAGGCCATGGTGGAGAACTACCGCAGCTCCCTGGAACAGGGCCGTGTGGTCTCACGGCCGGTAATCTGCGCCCTGAAAAACATCTTTCATGTGGACTGGCGTCCATTTGGCAAAACCGATTGGAACCACCCCACCAAGACACGCATTTCACCCGAGTGTTTTAGAAACCTCTCCGAGCAACTGCTGCGGATCCCTGGAGATTTTGAATTGCACCCCAGACTGGAGAAGATCTGGGCGGAACGACGTCGCATGGCCAGTGGCGATCAGCTCGTCGATTGGGGCTTTGGTGAAACCCTCGCCTACGCCTCACTGCTCACCGAGGGCTGCCCAGTCCGTCTCTCAGGGCAGGATGCGGGGCGCGGTACCTTCTTCCACCGTCATGCCGCACTGCACAATCAGGTCAACGGCGAACCCTATATCCCCTTGCAAAACCTGCAGGAGAATCAGGCGAACTTTCTCGTCATCGATTCTCTGCTCTCCGAAGAGGCCGTGCTGGGGTACGAATACGGTTACGCCAGCGCCGAGCCCAATGCTCTCACCCTCTGGGAGGCGCAATTCGGCGACTTTGCCAACGGCGCCCAAGTCGTCATAGACCAGTTCATCTCATCTGCCGGTGAGAAATGGGGACTGATGTGCGGTCTGGTGATGCTGCTGCCACACGGCTATGAGGGCCAGGGGGCGGAACACTCTTCCGCCCGGCTCGAACGCTATCTGCAACTCTGCGCCAACCACAACATCCAAGTCTGCGTGCCCACCACTCCCGCCCAGGTCTTCCATATGCTGCGGCGGCAGATCCTGCGCCCTCTGCGCCGGCCACTGATCGTTTTGACGCCCAAAAGTCTGTTGCGTCACCGTCTGGCCACCTCTCCCATTCAGACCTTCACCGAGGGCTGTTTCGAGCCGGTTATCGGTGAGGCCGACAAGTTGAACCCCAATGAGGTGAAACGCATCGTGATGTGCAGCGGCAAGGTCTACTATGAGCTGCTGGAGGCGCGCCGCACCCGTTCACTGGGAGATGTGGCCATCGTGCGTATCGAACAGCTCTACCCGTTTCCACTTGAGTATTTCAACAAGGCTATCGCCCCCTTCCCACAAGCTAGGGACCTCATCTGGTGCCAGGAAGAGCCGCAGAACCAAGGCGCATGGGACCAGATAAAACACCGCTTCCGCACCCATCTCCAGGCGGGAAAGAGACTCTATTACGTAGGCCGTGAAACCGCAGCGGCGCCAGCCGTCGGCTATCGTCCGCTGCATATAAAACAGCAGGAGACCCTGATTGATGAGGCACTCAGCGGCAGGATCAATCCAGACATGAACCAGAGGAGCCTGTCTAACCTGGGTTGAGCCGCAGAGCTGCAATCGCCGCAAGTTTCCTCACCCCATGACAACGACAGAAGCAGGTAACCGATGAGCATAGAACTTTGCGTACCCGAACTCCCGGAGTCAGTGGCGGATGCCACTATCCTGACCTGGCACAAAAAAACCGGTGACCGCGTCAGCAGAGACGAAACCCTGCTCGACCTGGAGACCGACAAGGTGGTGCTCGAGGTGCCGGCACCAATAGATGGCATATTGAAAGAGATCCGCTTCAATGCCGGTGACACCGTACAGACGGATGATGTGCTGGGTATCGTGGAAGCCGGCGCTGCTACTCCAGCCGGGGATGGAGAGACCGAATCGAAAACAGAATCAATGCCGGTGCTGACACCCGCAGTTCGCCGCCTGGTCAAGGAGAACGGCATCGACCCGAACCTTATCAAAGGCAGCGGTAAGAACGGCCGTATCCTCAAGGCCGACGTGGAAACATATATTCAGGAGTTGACTCCCCAACCGGCGATAGAAAATACGAAACCCCTGCAGCAACCCTCTGCGCCCCTTATCTCCATCCCCAGCGGAGAGCGGCCGGAACAGCGGGCACCCATGCCCCGTCTGCGCAAGAGGGTGGCAGAACGTCTGCTACAGGCCCAGCAGAATGCAGCCATCCTCACCACCTTCAACGAAGTCAAGCTGCACGAGATACAACTGCTGCGCAGTCAATACCGCGAAACCTTCGAGACACAATATGATGTGCGGCTCGGCTATATGTCTTTCTTCGTCAAGGCATCTGTCGAGGCACTCAAACGTTTCCCGGTAGTCAACGCCTCGGTGGATGAAAACGACATCATCTACCACGGCTACTTCGACATCGGTATTGCGGTCTCTTCTCCCCGCGGCCTGGTGGTACCGATACTTCGGGACGCCGATCAACTCAGTTTTGCCGAAATAGAACAACAGATCCGCAACTTTGGTGAGAAAGCGATGGAAGGAACCCTGAGTTACGAAGAACTCACCGGCGGAACATTCTCAATCACCAACGGCGGCGTTTTCGGCTCCATGCTCTCCACACCAATCATCAATCCCCCCCAAAGCGCAATCCTGGGTATGCATGCCATTCAGGATAGGCCGGTTGCGGAAAACGGCGAAATCGTCATCCGTCCCATGATGTATCTCGCACTCTCCTACGACCACAGAATCATCGACGGTAAGGATGCTGTGCAGTTTTTGGTCAATATCAAAGAGAATCTGGAGGAGCCGGCACGGCTGATGTTGCAGGTATAGATAACCTCCCAGCCAAACAGGGATGCAACTACACGCGCTCTGATGTACCTTACTCTCACAAACAACTATCCCAATCAATCAAAATGGGGTTCTATCCATGACGCTGATCCTCCAGGATGACTTTATCGACAGCATCGCTGATGCCCTGCAGTTCATCTCCTACTACCATCCGGCAGACTTCCTCAAGGCGATGGGTAAAGCCTGGGAAAGGGAGCAGTCACCCGCCGCCAAGGACGCGATGGCGCAGATCCTGGTCAATTCCCGCATGTGTGCCGAAGGAAAGCGCCCCATCTGCCAGGATACCGGCATGGTGGTGGTGTTTCTTAAAGTGGGAATGAATGTTCGCTGGGATAGCAGCATCTCCATCACTGAAATGGTCGATGAGGGTGTTCGCCGCGCCTACGCCCGTCCCGACAACATCTTGCGGGCCTCAATGGTAACCGACCCCGCCGGGGCACGTCTCAACACCAAAGACAACACCCCCGCCATCGTCCATACTGAACTGGTTCCCGGCGACGGCATCGAGGTCAAGATTGCCTCCAAGGGTGGCGGCTCTGAAAACAAGACCCGTTTCGCCATCCTCAACCCATCGGCTTCACTGGTGGAGTGGGTATTGGAGCAGATCCCGCAAATGGGCGCTGGTTGGTGCCCTCCCGGCATGCTGGGTATAGGTATCGGGGGCTCCGCCGAAAAGGCCATGCTGATGGCGAAAGAGTCGTTGATGGGACCGATCGACATCCACGAACTCAAGTCCCGCGGCGCCACCAACACCGTCGAATCCCTGCGACTGGAGCTTTACGAAAAGATCAATGCATTGGGCATAGGTGCTCAGGGGCTGGGAGGGCTGACCACCGTGCTCGACGTCAAGATCAGCGACTTTCCCACCCACGCCACCTCCCTGCCCGTGGCGATCATCCCCAACTGCGCCGCCACACGCCATGCGGAGTTTACCCTGGATGGCTCCGGCCCCGCAGTTCTTACTCCGCCTCAGCCGGAAGATTGGCCGTCCGTTACCTGGGAGGCCTCGGACGATGCCCGGCGCATCGACCTGAACAGTCTCACCAAAGAGGATATTGCAGCCTGGCAACCCGGAGATCGCATTCTTCTGTCGGGTAAGTTGTTGACCGGCCGGGATGCCGCGCATAAACGCATTGCCGATCTGCTGCAAAAAGGCGAACCCCTGCCCAAAGGCGTCGACTTTCACAACCGTTTCATCTACTACGTCGGTCCAGTGGATCCTGTGCGTGAAGAAGTTGCCGGACCTGCGGGTCCCACCACCGCCAGCCGCATGGACAAGTTCAGCGAGATGATGCTGGGCCAAACGGGACTTATCGGCATGGTAGGCAAGTCTGAGCGTGGTCCCAGCGGCATCGAGGCGATCAAACGCCACAAGGCGGTCTACCTGATGGCCGTTGGTGGAGCGGCCTATCTCGTCTCCAAGGCAATACGCGCCTCCCGCATCATCGCTTTTGAAGAGCTGGGCATGGAGGCGATCCGTGAGTTCGAGGTGGTCGACTTTCCGGTTACCGTCGCCGTAGACAGCCTGGGCAACTCAGTACACGAGACCGGCCCCGCCGAGTGGCGCAGTCGAATCGCTGATATCCCTGTTATTATCGAATGACGGGTGTCATATAATTCGTTTGAGCCATATCATTAAACGACATCTGCCCAAGCGTTAGAATGACGGGTTCAGCGCTAAAAATAACTTTACACCTTGATGGAGGATTTCGCCGTGGCAACAAAGAAAAAAGCAAAACCCACCAAACGGAAAAAGATAAGAAACGACGTCTACGAAAAAGAGCTTTTCAGACTACAACTTGAACTGGTCAAGCTGCAGGAGTGGATCAAATTCACCGGACTCAAAGTTGTGGTGATCTTTGAGGGCCGCGACGCAGCAGGTAAAGGGGGGGTCATCAAGCGCATCAACCAGCACCTGAATCCCCGCATCAGCCGTGTCGTTGCCCTACCGGCACCCACCGAGCGAGAAACCACACAGTGGTATTTCCAACGCTATGTGCCACACCTGCCGGCGGCGGGAGAGATGGTGCTGTTCGACCGCAGCTGGTACAACCGCGCCGGCGTTGAGCGGGTCATGGGATTCTGCAGCGAGGAGGAGTATCACGAATTCCTGCGCTCCTGTCCGGAGTTCGAACGCATGCTGGTGCGCTCCGGCATCATCGTACTCAAATACTGGTTCTCGGTAGCCGATGAAGAGCAGGAGCGCCGTTTCCAGAGCCGTCTGGAAGAGCCTCACAAACGCTGGAAACTGAGTCCGATGGATCTGGAGTCACGCAAACGCTGGGTCGAATACTCCAAGGCGAAGGACACCATGTTCGCCCATACCGATATCAAACAGGCACCCTGGTATGTGGTCAACTCTGACATCAAAAAGCATGCCCGGCTCAACTGCATCTCCCACCTGTTGAGCATGGTCCCCTATGAGGATCTGACCCCTGAGATGATCGTGTTGCCGGAACGCGTTGACAGCCGGGGATATATCCGGCCACCGCTGTCCGACCAGACCTTCGTACCCGACATCTGTATTGTATGAGCTATACAGCCTTCCGCATCCATCGCAGCGAGGCCGGAGAGCACTCCGCTGCGCTGGAACAGCGGGAGCTGACCGATCCAGCGGAAGGTGAGATTCTCATCCGCACCCGGTTCTCCAGCGTCAACTACAAGGACGCGCTGGCAGGAACGGGAAGCGGAAGGATCCTGCGTGATTTCCCACTCACCAGCGGCATCGACAGTTGCGGCGACGTGCTTCAGTCCCGTGACGCTCGATTCAAAGAGGGGGATCAGGTCATTGTCACCGGCTACGGCCTCTCTTTTACTCATGACGGTGGATACGCGGAATATCTCAGGGTTCCCGCCGACTGGGCAGTGCCGTTGCCGGATAATCTTGGCCCCTATCAGGCCATGGCCCTCGGCACCGCCGGATTTACCGCAGCTCTGGCCCTCCACCGCATGGAGAGCAACGGGCAGCAGCCGGAGATGGGGCCCATCCTGGTCACGGGGGCAACCGGCGGGGTGGGCAGCCTTGCGGTCAATCTGTTCCACGGCGCAGGTTACGAAGTGACCGCAGTCACCGGCAAGGGAGATCAACACGACTACCTCAAACTTATCGGTGCAAGCCAGGTGCTCTCCCGGGAAGCACTGACTCTCGGCAGGCACCCATTGGAAAAGGGACTCTGGGGAGGTGCTGTGGACAATGTCGGCGGCGAGACCCTGGCGGGACTGACCCGAACAGTCAAACCCTGGGGCAGTATCGCTGCCATCGGGCTGGCAGCCGGTATCGAATTGAACACCACCGTTATGCCTTTCATCCTGCGAGGCGTCAGCCTGCTCGGCATCAACTCCGCCGATTGTCCCCATACCCTGCGCAGCAAGATCTGGCAACGGCTCGCCACCGACCTGCATCCAAAACATCTTGACGACATTGTCGACCGGGTCATCCATCTGGAGCAGTTGCCTGAAGTGTTTGAAGAGATGCTGAAAGGAGAGGTACGTGGCCGCATCCTGGTGCAGACGATGGTGGATTAGGTTCCGCTACACTAGGAGACTGTCGGTTAGTATAGGAGAAGGCTGCGTACTCTGGCATAACAATTGTGCGAACAATTAAGTTATGTCAACGAGCAGCAGCCATATGAAAACAGAGCGTACTGCAACCCAACTCGGATTCAACCCATTCGAATAGCCTAACCATATTTTTGACCCGCTTTATTGATCAAAATCAGGGTTAAGCATGGGACTGTGGGAAATCCGGACTGGTGCAGTTGGCGTCTGCATTCCTTGCAAGCAGGCGTTTAACGCCGTATCGTTCTCGCATGTTTATTTTTCGCCGGACATATAGACGGACATGGCTCCTGTTGTTGAGCTTGTTGCTCTCCCTATCGCTGCTGTGCTCGCAGGGTGCAACGCTGCATGTCCACAACCTGGATCTCAGCCATGATGATGATGCGTATCTCGATCACAGCAATGCGACTGATGCAGCCAGTGATCACAGCCATTTAAGCAAAGCCCATTATGTTCACGACACATCCCACCATGGCCATCATGATGGCGTTGTCGCGGAATTCGATGCCAGTTCCGATGGGGCGTTGAAAAATCTCTTTAACAACATTCTTGCGTTAGCTTTATTTGCTCTCCTCTTTACCTTGCTGTTGCCTGCCCTTTCGCGCCGGGTGGTTCAGCACCACAGGGAGAGTACCCCCTCCCTCCATGGACGTTATCTCCTTTCTCCGCCTTTGCGGGCGCCACCACAGCACTTCTGAAACTTTTCGCCTGTCCGGGTTAGCGTCTAGGACGCCTGTCTGACTTAAGCATAATCTACTGCGGCAGCAGGGAATTGGTTCGTTTATCGATCTATTTCGTCAAATAGCACCCACTATTTTCCTCAATAGATCGAAAACTGTCCTCAATTCCCCACTGCCTCGTAACGATTTCCTAAGTCCGACAGGCTCTAGACAGCGCCAGCTCGATTCGTCATGCCCTTTTGGGTTCGGCGAAATCCGTTGAATAATTTATTTCAGGAGAATTCCCTCTATGGATTTTCTGCGAATACGCCCATTTGTTGGGCTGATACTGTGGATGCTGTCCGCCTTGGCCAACGCGGCGTCCCTTACCGAAGATTATAGTCTGCAACTGGGGCTGAACCAGGCGGATTTTATTCGGCTTCTCGATAGCCGGGTAGATGCGGCCCAAGGCAACCTGCTTGACAGGCAAACCTGGGTGAATCCGGTGCTTGAACTGTCCCGTGAGGTGGCTGGCGATGAGACGGAAATTAATCTGTGGCTGCATCAGAAACTGGATCTCTCGGGGCAGCGCCACCTCAATCGCGATGCGGCCCAAGTAGGCCTGGGCGTTGCCGAGGCTCACAACCAGGTGCAGCGAATCCAGCGTGGCGCCGAGATTCGACAGCACTTCTATCAGCTACTTTTCCAGCAGCGGCAACAGCAGCTCTTCAGCCACTGGCTGACAAAATTCTCTGAGATGGAGGCGGTCATGGAGAAGCGTGAAGCGGTCGGCGATGTTTCTGGTTACGACCGCCGCCGGATTAGTCGGGAGAGGGTGGCGATACTCTCCCAGCAACGTCAGAGTGCGGCGCAACATGCGGCGGGTTGGCAGCAGTTGCGTGGGATCATCGGCCTGGAAAACAGCCGAGGATTCGATACCGTGGAGGGTCAATTGATACCTGCGGAATTGCGATCTCTCTCCAGCGTGAAGGAAAGTTTTGCACACCCCCCCACGTTGCTACAGCAGCAGCGTCAGGCTGAGGCCTCACGCCTGACGGCACGTGCCATTGCCCGCAGCCATATACCGGAGATTACGGTCGGCCTTGGGGTCAAGAGCATCGATGCTCCGGGAGTTAGTGATTCCGGCCTGATGCTGAGCGCCTCCATACCCTTGCCGCTGTTTGATCGTAAGCAGGGGGCGCGTCAACAAGCCGCTGCCGAGGCGACCCAGGCGGAAAGTGAATACCAGTTAGCGTTACTGCGAACCGGGACCAGGGTTCGCGCCTTATGGCACAAGGCCGGTCTACTGCGTGCTAACGCTCGGCTCTTTTCAGAGCAGAGCGTGGCTGCTTCCTATGAGTTGGTGCGTATCGCGGAGACCTCATACCACGCCAACGAAATCGGCGTATTGGAGTTGATTGACGCCTATCGCAGCGCCCTGGAGGCAGAGACCACCGCCCTGAAACTGGCGCTGGAAGCACGCCTGATACGGATTGAGCTGGATGAGATAACAGCAGGAGTTTACCAATGAAGATGTTATTACCGGGGACTTTATTGGCCCTCATTTTTCTGACCGCTTGCGGCGGACACCAGCACAACGGTGAACACAACCTTGTTGGTGATGCCATAAACTATTTCAGGGACGTCTTGATGGCGGACGATCATGGCCATGATCACGCAAGCCAGGACAGTCACGACGATCATGGCGGGGGCGATACCGGCATCGCGGTCACCCATTTTACCCAGGCCACGGAACTGTTTGTGGAGTTCCCGGCCTTGGTGATGGGGCAGGAATCGCCCTTTGCCGCGCATCTGACACGCCTGGATAATTTTCAGCCCATTGCCAACGGGGTCGTCACCCTGACCCTCAGTGGTGGTGGCGTGACGGATGAGGTGTTTAGTGTAAATACCGCCAGCGTGCCCGGCATTTTTCGCCCAGTCGCCTTGCCCAAATACCCGGTTACGCGCCAGGTCAGTCTGCGTCTGCAAGGGGAGGAACTGGATGTCGTTCACTACCTGGGGAAATACACCGTCCACCCCTCCCAGTTTGTGGCATTGGCCGAACTGGAACCAGAGGAAGAGTCTGGCGATGCCATCTCCTATCTGAAAGAACAGCAGTGGCAGGTGGATTTTGCCTTGACTCAAGCCGTTGTATCTGAACCCCGGGCCAGCATTCAGGCCACCGGCACACTACGTCCCCGGGCGGATGGCGAGGTCTATTTGAGCGCCAGCAGCGCCGGACATCTGCGCGCCAAAGGTGGTTTCCCCTTTCCAGGGATGCAGGTTGAACCCGGCCAGGTACTGGCCACTATTGCCCCACGTCTCGGTGCAGGAGGAGATCTGTCCACCCTGAAAGCCGCTCGCGATAAGGCGCGTTCGGAACACCAACTTGCCAGATTAGAACGGCAACGATTGGCGAAGCTCTGGCAAGAGAAAGCGATTGCAAAGCATCGCCTGCTTGAAGCCGAGAGCGCCGAAGTCGTAAGCCAAGCACAACTGGATTCCGCCGAGCGCCGCTACCAGCAAAGTACCGGTGGTAAACAGACCGGTTCCGGTATCCCGGTTCTCGCCCCCATCGGCGGGATGTTGGCGCAGGTGAATGTCGCGCCTGGTCAGTATGTGCATGAAGGGGATGCCCTGTTTCACATCGTCAATGTCGACCGGCTGTGGCTGGAGGCACGTGTCGCTGAAGCCGACATCGGCGCATTGCAACAGCCCAGTGGCGCCTGGTTCACCCTGAAGGGATTTGAGGACAGTTTCAGCACCTTCGATCTGCAGGGCCGTCTGGTGGCGCTGGGTGGCGCTATCGATCCCGTGTCACGCACCGCACCGTTGATTTTCGAGTTCGACAATCCAGGCCAGCGGCTGCGCACCGGCATGTACGCCAATGTGCGTGTCTATACCGGCAAGACTGCCCGTGGGGTGATGGTTCCCACCTCTGCGGTCTTCAACGATGACGGCCAGGAGGTTGTCTATGTGATGCTGGGGGGAGAATCCTTTCAGCGCCGCATGATCCGGTTAGGCATTCGTGACGGTGACCGGGTCCAGGTCACAAGCGGCGTGGAGGCGGGCGAAAGGGTTGTCAGCCGGGGCGCCTATCTGGTTCGCCTGGCTTCCGCCTCAAGCGCGGAAGCCGGTCACGGCCATGCGCATTGAGGAGAGATAGAGATGATTGCACCTACCATCCAATGGTCTTTGAAAAACCGGCTATTCGTCATCGCCGGTGCGTTGCTGCTGCTGCTTTGGGGCGCCTACGAAACCACGCGTATGCCGGTAGACGTGTTTCCGGATCTGACCGCGCCCACGGTCACCATTGTCACTGAGGCACACGGCATGGCGCCCAAAGAGGTGGAGACACTGGTGACTCTGCCGATTGAAAGCGCGCTCAACGGCGCTGCAGGCATACGCCGTGTGCGCTCCAACACACAAGTCGGTATCTCCACAGTCTATGCGGAGTTCGAGTGGGGTACCGACATCTATCAGGCGCGTCAGATCGTCTCGGAAAAACTGCAAACGGTCAGGAGTGCGCTGCCGCCCGATATTTCATCGCCGGTGCTGGCCCCGGTAGCGTCGGTGATGGGTGAGATCATGTTTATTGCACTGAAGTCCGAGCGCCACGATGCCATGGAACTGAAAACCACTGCAGACCGGGTTTTGCGCCGCCGTTTGCTAGCGGTGCCCGGCGTGGCCGAGGTGATTCCCAATGGCGGCCAGACCAAACAGTTTCAGGTGCTGGTCAAGCCGCAACGGCTGGCATCCTACCGGATCGATCTCGATGAAGTCACCAAGGCATTGCGTACCACCAACCAGAACTCTTCTGCCGGGTTTTATACCGAGGGCGGTCAGGAGTACCTGATTCAGGGTCTGGGACGGGTGCGCTCGACCGCAGACATTGGCAATACCCTGGTGGCCATGCGTGGTGGTGAACCGGTACTGGTGCGCCACCTGGCGGAGGTGAAAGTGGCGCCGGTGCCGATGCGAGGCACGGCGGCCCATAACAACCAGCAGGCGGTGGTGCTGGGCATTCAGAAGCAGCCCGGCGCCAATACGCTGGAACTGACCAATCAGCTGGATCGGGTGTTGGCGGATATCCAGGCCTCATTGCCTGAAGAGATGAAGATCGAAAGCCGTGTCTTCCGCCAGGCCAATTTTATCTCGGTCTCTATCGATAACCTGCTGAATGCGCTGCGCGATGGCGCGATTCTGGTGATTGCCATTGTCTTCATCTTTCTCGCCAGCGGTCGCGCCACCGCCATTACCCTGATGGCGCTGCCGCTCTCTTTGCTGACGGCGGTGCTGGTACTCAAAGCCATGGGGGGCACCATCAACACCATGACTCTGGGAGGACTAGTCATTGCCTTGGGGGCGTTGGTGGATGACGCTATCATCGTGGTGGAGAACATTGTGCGGCGCATGCGTGAAAACCTGCGCAGACCGGCGCAACAACAGATCCCAACCTTGCAAGTGGTGCTGAAGGCGACGCGCGAGATTCAGGGCTCCATCGTCTTCGCCACACTCATCATCATGGTCGTATTTCTGCCGCTGTTTTTCCTCAGTGGGGTTGAGGGGCGTCTGATGCAGCCCCTGGGTCTGGCCTATATCATAGCCCTTGCGGCCTCGCTGCTGGTGGCGATCACGGTAACGCCAGTACTCTGTAGTCTGTTTCTCAAGCACTCCCGCGTGGTTAAAACCGATCATGAAACCCGCTTGGTGGTATGGCTTAAAAAAGGCTATACCCTGGTGCTGGACGCCACCATTCACCGTTGGCGGAGCATCGCGTTTTTCTCCTTGCTGGGCTTGCTCGGCACCGCAACTGCGCTGGCTCTGGCCGGGCGCTCTTTTCTGCCTGATTTTAATGAAGGCAGTCTGACCGTCAGCGCCGTGACCCTGCCGGGGACTTCGCTGCAACAGTCCAGTCAGTTGGGCCAACGGGTCGAGCAGATTTTGCTCTCCCATGCGGAAGTTGTCTCCACCGCGCGGCGTACCGGACGCGCTGAGCTGGATCCCCACGCCATGGGTATAAACGCCTCGGAGATCGAGGTCAGCCTGAAGATGAAGGATCGTAGCAAAGAGGCGTTTCTCGCCGCCTTGCGCAAGAATTTCGCCAGCCTGCCGGGTATGAACATTGTTATCGGCCAGCCCATTTCCCACCGCATAGACCATATGCTGTCGGGGACACGGGCAAATATCGCAGTGAAGATCTTTGGTCACGATCTGTATTCACTGCGGCGCCTTGCAGAGCAGGTCAAGGGTATTGCTGAGAAGGTGCCGGGGGCGGTGGATGTCGCCGCTGAACTGCAGGCCGACATTCCCTTTCTTACAGTGGCGTTCAAACGTGATGCCATTGCCCGCTACGGGCTTACTGTGGGGGAAGTGGCCGAGGCCATCGAGACCGCATTCTTCGGCCAGACGGTCTCGAAGGTATTGCAGGGAGATGCCAGTTTCGATCTGGTGGTGCGCTATGACACCAGCGTGCTGGACAGCTTCGAGACGCTGCGCAGCACCCTGATTACCACCGCTTCAGGCGCGCAACTGCCACTGCACAGCTTGGCCGAGGTGCGTAAGGACCGTGGTGCAAACTCTATCAGCCGCGAGAACGTGCAGCGCAAGATCGTCGTCATGGTCAATGTTGCCGAGCGCGACCTGGGTAGCGTGGTCAATGAGATTCGCAATGCTGTAGCGGCTCAGCTGGAACTGCCCAGCGGCTATCACATCGAGTACGGCGGCCAGTTCGAAAGCGCTGAACAGGCGTCGCGTACCTTGGCGTTGCTGGGGGCTGTGGTGGTTGTTTTCGTATTTTTGTTGCTGTTCGTCGCCTTTCGTTCGGCGCGTGATGCCTTTCTGGTCATGCTCAATTTGCCACTGGCGTTGATGGGGGGCGCAGCAGGCATGTATCTGTCCGATGGCATACTCTCTGTCGCGACACTCATTGGTTTTATTGCCCTGTTTGGTATTGCCACCCGCAACGGTGTCATACTGATCGCCCATATCCATAACCTGGTGGAACATGAGCATGTACGCAATGCCCATGAAGCGGTGCGCCGGGCCGCCATCGAACGGCTGGCCCCCATTCTCATGACCGCGCTGGCCACCGCACTTGCTCTGGTGCCACTGGCGTTGAGTGCCGGACAACCGGGCAGCGAAATCCAGGCGCCCATGGCAGTGGTGATTTTGTCTGGACTGTTGAGTTCGACCCTGCTCAACATGATTGTAGTCCCCGCTCTTTGCCTGCGTTTTGGCTCTATTGGCAGGCGCGTAATAGCGGCCGATGCGGTGCCGGCGGTGTCCTGAGTAACCCATGATTCCAGCGGGGTATGATGTGCGTCGTGCTGTGGTGCGGCAATTTGACCGCAGAATCAAGAGTTATGAAATGAATAGGCCTTTTTCTCTCCGCTGGCCGGAGAGATGAAACTCAGGTAACTCGCCTTCAACCATAGATCCTCTCCCGACTGCGCATTACCATACAGCCGGTCGCCAACCACCGGAAATCCAATCGCGGCAAGATGGCGGCGAATCTGGTGCTTGCGGCCGGTTTCGATGGCGACATCCAACAGCGACCGGCCTGACTCGGGGTCGAATTCCAGTCGGTTGATCCGGCTGATGGCGGTACGTCCGTCCAGTTCATCTTCAATCAGATAAGGCTTGGGCTTGGTGGGAAACTTTCCTTCCACCAGCACCTGGTAACGCTTCTCCACTGCTCTGTCGTGGAACAGTTTGGCAAGTGCGGCCGCCATTTTTTTCGTATGCGCAACCAGAATCAGTCCGGCAGCGGCGCGATCGAGGCGGTGAACCAGAAAGGCGGTGCGCTCAGGCTGCAGATGCTGTTCGGCCCAGCGGGTGATCGAGCAGTGATCACCCCACTTGGATCCATGGGACAGCATCCCGGCAGGCTTGTTCCAGACGGAATAACCCTGTTCATCCGCAACCAACTCTGCCGTCGGCGGTTCCTGATTCATTACCTTTTCATCATAGTAGAGGTGCAGCTTATCCCCAGGGCTCAGCACCTTGGAAGCACGACGCAGGCGCTGGGTATGTTTGCCGTGGGTCAGCCAGACAGCTCCCTTCTGCATGACCTGCTTGATCCGGGTGCGGGTGAAACCCGTCTCGGTACAGAGCAGATCCACCGGCGCTCTCTGATACGCCGTTACATCGATATGACACTCAAAAGGGGATTCCATATAGCTTACTTTTTCAATGTGGTCTGGACGGGTTCAAGCAGTCGCCATCCAACATGGAGAGGGCGTGACTTCGATGGCAATCATGAAGTCATTCCGGGCAAGATTGAGAATAGCCAGATTATGAACGCTTGGGGGACTGAGTCAAATCATCACGACCCTTTTCCTGTTCGATAACATTTACATCTCATCTAAAATAGAATTATCGGTTTTCCCTATATCGGACCATCCATGAACCTGCGTGATCTCAAATATGTCGTTGCCGTGGCGGACAGCAGCCACTTCGGCCATGCGGCAGAACGCTGCTATGTCAGCCAGCCCACCCTGAGCGGCCAGATAAAAAAGCTGGAGGATGAGTTGGGCATCACCCTTTTCGAGCGTACCAAACGCTCGGTAGCGATAACCCCTGTCGGCGAAACCATCGTGGCACATGCCAGAGAGATATTGGAACAGGCCGAGACGATCCGGCAACTCGCCCAATCCCATCAGGATCCTTTGGTCGGCCCACTGCGCATCGGCGCCATCATGACCCTGAGCCCCTACCTCATGCCGCTGATCCTGAAACCGCTGCGGGAGAGACTGCCGCAGATGCGGCTCGTGATCTCAGAGGAGATGACCGAGACCCTGCTCGAACGTCTGCGCAAACACGAGATCGACGCCGCCCTTATCGCAACGCCGGTGGACACGAGTGAATTTGCCACCATCCCCCTATTCGACGAACCCTTCTGGCTGGCACATCCCCGCAACCACCCCTTTCAGGAGAAAAAAGCCATCACCCAGAAGGATCTCGACAACACCGAACTCCTGCTGCTCTCAGAGGGCCACTGTCTCGCGGATCAGGCGATGGAGGTGTGCCACATGAAAGCACGGGCGGAACAGGGAGACATGGCCGACCTGCATGCCGCCAGCCTGGAGACACTGCTGCAGCTGGTGGGGGTGGGATTCGGCTGTACCCTGGTCCCCGATCTCGCGGTGCGGGGCATCAGGATGAATGACAAGGATATCGTCACCCGCCGGCTACAACAGAAGGACGCCTTTCGCCGGGTATATCCCGCCTTCAGACGCAGTTTCCCGCGCCGCCAAGCACTCGATGCATTCATTGAAGTTCTGCTCGACAATCTGCCTGACACGGTTTTTCGCCTCTCCTGAGTAAAATCTCCTAGTAGGTCGGGTTAGCGCGGCGTAACCCAACCTACACTTATCGGCAATACCTATTTATTTAAACAATTCAAACGATTTCACGGATCTGTTCAACTCTCCGATACTCTCTCCACATCAACAAGATCAAGCAACAGATCACTGGAGAGAGTCATGTTAGAAAATCGTGAAAACCAGCAAGTCCCAAAGGTTACCTTCCGCACCCGTCGCAACCACGAGTGGGCAGATGTCACCTCCGACGAAGTGTTCAAAGGCAAAACTGTCGTGGTGTTCGCCCTTCCCGGCGCGTTCACCCCGACCTGCTCTTCCACCCATGTACCCCGCTACAATCAACTGGCGCCGGAGTTCAAGCGCCAGGGCGTGGATGAGATCGTCTGTATTTCAGTCAATGATGCCTTTGTCATGAACGAGTGGCGCACCGAGCAGCAGGCCGACGACATCACCTTCCTGCCCGACGGCAACGGCGACTTCAGCCGTGGCATGGGCATGCTGGTGTCGAAGCAGGATCTCGGTTTCGGTGATCGCTCCTGGCGTTACTCCATGCTGGTGAAGGACGGAGTAATCGAGAAGATGTTCATCGAGCCGGACGTTCCTGGTGACCCCTTCGAGGTCTCCGACGCCGATACCATGCTGTCCCACATCGCACCGGATGCGGAAAAACCGTTGGATATCACCCTCTTCACCCGCAAAGGCTGCCCTTTCTGTGCCCGCGCCAAGGGGATGCTGCATGACGCAGGCATTAAATTCGAAGAACTGGTATTGAACCGTGACTACAGCGAGGCAAGTCTGCGTGCGGTGGCTGGCATCTCCATGGTGCCCCAGGTCTTCATCAACGGCGAGCGCATCGGCGGATCCGACGAACTGGAACAGTACCTCACCGGACAGGACGAAGCGGCAGCCTGATGGCTGCAAAGGGAGCGGAGTCAAACCTGGCTCCGGTCCCCAGGGAAATCAACGGCACCACATGCAGGAATAGAGAGATGAGCAGAGCATTCGATTTAATCGCAATTGGCGGCGGCAGCGGCGGTCTCGCAGTGGCGGAAAAGGCCGCACAGTACGGCAAACGGGTGGCGGTGGTAGAAGCCCACAAAATGGGTGGTACCTGCGTTAACAACGGCTGCGTGCCAAAAAAAGTCATGTGGTATGCCGCTAACCTGGCCCATGCGGTGGACGATGCCGACAACTTCGGCATCCCCGCCCATCGCGGGGCAACTGACTGGGGCAAGCTGGTTGCAGGGCGGGAGGAGTATATCCACAACATAAACCGCTACTGGGACAGCCATGTGGCAGACAGCGGCATTACCCACATCCAGGGTTACGCACGCTTCATCGACAGCAACTGCATCGAAGTGGATGGGGAGACCTACAGCGCCGACCACATCGTTATTGCTACCGGCGGCCGTCCCATCGTGCCACCGGTGCCTGGCGCCGAATTGGGCATCACCTCCGACGGTTTCTTCCAACTCACAGAGCAGCCAAAGCGAGTGGCTGTAATCGGTGGCGGATACATCGGCGTGGAACTCGCGGGCGTACTGCGGGCACTGGGTTCAGAGGTCACCATAGCCGCTTTGGAGGAGCGTCTGCTTGAGGCCTTCGACCCGATGATCAGCAATGTTCTGATGGCAGAGATGAAGAAACAGTCGATCGGTCTGAGGATGGGCTTTCAGGTCGCAGGGCTGGCCAGGAGTGACTCCGGCATCGCCCTCGACTCCTTAAACGGCGAACGTCTCGACGGTTTCGACTGCGTGATCTGGGCGGTCGGCCGCACGGCCAACACCCGGGGGCTCAATCTGGAGGTCGCAGGCGTCGAAACACACAACAACGGCATCGTCCCCACCGACGAATACCAGAACACAAACATCCCCGGCATCTACGCCATCGGTGATATTACCGGTCGCACGCCATTGACCCCGGTAGCCATAGCTGCAGGTCGACGCCTGGCAGAAAGGCTTTTCAACGACATGCCGGAACGGAGGGTGGACTACGACAACATTCCAAGTGTGGTCTTCTCCCATCCGCCGGTGGCAACTGTCGGCCTGACCGAACCCGAGGCCCGCAAGCTGCATGAAAATATCACGATCTACCAGACCGATTTCACGCCCATGCGCCATGCGCTCTCCAGCCACGGCGTCACCACGGCGATGAAACTGGTCTGTGCAGGCCCGGAACAGCGAGTGGTGGGCATCCACCTCATCGGCGACAACGTGGATGAGATGCTGCAGGGATTTGCCGTGGCGGTGAAGATGGGAGCAACCAAGGCGGACTTTGACAGCACCATCGCCATCCACCCCATCAGCGCCGAGGAGCTGGTGACCATGAAAGAACCGGAACCCGATGCTGCGATGCACCACGGCATCGACAGCGGCATCGAGTGGAGGGAGGCAGGTTGAGCGGGCGCTGGATCTTTTATTGAATCCATAGCGACAGGGTTAAACGTATGGATATTAGAAAGCGGCAACAAACCCCAATGCCGACGCTCCATACAACGTTTGAGGATTCAATCATGAAGAGATCAATCATCACAATCAGCGCACTCCTTTTTGCCGGGACAGCGGGCGCAGCTTCCGATTGGGAGATCTATCGCGGGTTTGGCCCCGGCAACCCTGATCTGTCCACAGGCAGCACCTATAAATCGGTGGCAAGCGCCGTTCAACCTGGAATAGGCAGTGCAACTGGAAGCAGAAGCCACTCCCCGATGAGCGATTACGATATCTACCGCGGGTTCGTCAGTGGCAATCCTGATCTGTCCAGCGACATGACGCCCTCACTGAGGACAGCGAATGTACCGGGTATCGGCGTTGGAACGGGCCTGCGGGGCAGCGCTTCCAACCATTTTATCTACCACGGTTTCGAAAAGGACAACCCCGATCTATGAGTAAATTTGGCGAAACACGAGGGAGGAAGGGACGACTGGAAAACGCTACCCTGAAAAACAGTCGCCTCCCCTCCCCCGTTCAATCGCCGATTAGACGATGGCATTCTGTAAATGCCTAAAAGCTGGAAGATGACTTTTTCCTGAGACAGATCAGTTCAGGTAAGACGATCACACGGTAAGTTATTGTGAGACGATCCGGTGACGCTTACTTGCATGAAGGCATCCATACAAAATCCCCACTTTCTGTTGCGCCGCCTGCACTCGCTGTTCGGGCTGCTGCCGGTGGGGGCTTTTCTGATCTTCCATCTTTGGGAGAACTCACAGTCACGTTTCGGCATGGCGCACTACAATGAACAGGTGGTGGCCGCCTTGCAGCGCATGAACTACCTGCCGCTGCTGGAGATCTTCGCCATCGCCCTGCCGATCCTGTTTCATGCCGGATACGGCCTGGTGATCCTAGGCTCTGGAAGTGCAGAACTGCACCGCTACCCCTGGCTGCACAATCGCTTCTACTGGCTGCAACGGCTCTCCGGGGTCGCCATTCTGCTTTTTCTGCTCGCCCATGTCGGCATGACCCGCTTCTGGGGAATCTGGGAACCCGCCGTGAAGGCCGATCTGTTTGGTCATATGCAGCAACTGCTCTCACATCCACTGATCTTCCTGCTCTATCTGCTGGGACTACTGCTTTCACTACTCCACCTGGGCAACGGACTCTGGACCATGGGGATCAGCTGGGGCGTCACGGTCACGCCCCGTGCGCAACAGTTCAGCTTCCTGATCTGCATGGGATTTACCCTCCTGCTCTTCGCAGTGGGTCTGCAGGGACTTTTAGGGTTTATCTCATGAAAAAGAGACCACGAGTCATTGTCATCGGCGGCGGACTGGGGGGGCTCTGGACCACCCTGCGTATCGTCGAAGCCAGTTTCAGTGTCGAGCTGTTCTCACTGTTCGAGGTGAAACGCTCCCACTCTGTCTGTGCCCAGGGAGGGATCAATGCGGTGCTCGACACCAAAGGTCAACGGGATTCAGTCAGACAGCACCTCATCGACACCGTCAAGGGCGGCTCCTATCTCGCCAACCAGCCGCCGATCCAATCGATGTGCGAAGAGGCCCCGGGACTGATCCGCACCTTCGAGCGCATGGGCGTCACCTTCTCCCGCACTCCGGAGGGATTGATGGATCTGCGCCTGTTCGGCGGCGTGAAGAACAAGCGTACCTGTTTTGCCGGCGCCAGCACCGGCCAGCAGTTGATGTATGGGGTGGACGAACAGGTGCGGCGCCACGAAGCCCAAGGGAGTGTCCGCAAGCGGGAGTGGTGGGAGTTTCTCTCCCTAGTGCTCGACAACGACAGCCACTGCAAAGGCATCATCGCCTTCAATCTGCACTCGCTGGAGGTGCGCGCCTTTCGCGCCGACGCGGTGGTGATGGCCACCGGCGGCATGGGTAAGGTCTATGGGCACCGCACCACCAACTCGACCAACTCCACCGGAGCTGCGGCCTTTCGTTGTTACCTGCAGGGCGCCCGCTTCGCCAATGCGGAGTTCTTCCAGTTCCACCCCACCGCCATGCTGGGAGACGACAAGACCCGTCTCATGAGCGAGGCCGCACGAGGCGAGGGAGGACGCCTCTGGGTACCGAAACGGCCGGGGGACAGTCGTGATCCCAGCTCCATCCCGGAGAACGAACGCTTCTATTTCCTTGAGGAGTGGTATCCGAGCTACGGCAATACTGTGCCACGGGATGTGGCCTCACGGGCTATCTGGAAGATCGTGCGGGAACAGGGCCAGGGAATCGGCGGCGCGGACAAGGTCTATCTCGACCTCACTCATCTGGACAAAAAGTTCGTCACCGCCCGGCTGGGCGCTATCCTCGACATCTACCGCAAGTTTCACGGCAGCGATCCACTGGTGTCTCCCATGGAGATCTTCCCCTCCGCCCACTACGCCATGGGGGGGCTCTGGATCGACTACGAAAAGGATGAACAGAGCGGCGGCCTCAAGTACGGAAGCCCACGCAACCACGCCACCAATATTCCCGGTCTCTACGCCTGTGGCGAGTGCGACAGCGGCTACCACGGGGCCAATCGGCTGGGTGCCAACTCGCTGCTCTCCGCCTCCTTCAGCGGCCGGGTGGCGGGTGAGTCGGTAGCCACCTACCTGCGGGGGCTGGAGCAGAGCAGCGATGAGACCCCGTCCCGTTTTTTCGCAGAGGGAGTCGCCCGGGAGCAGGCAATCAACGAGGCTCTGCTCAAATCCAACGGGCCAGAAAACCCCTACCAGCTGCACGAGGAGCTGGGGGCGCTGATGACGGGAAAGGTGGGCGTGGTGAGAGACAACCCAACCCTCGATCATGCCTATGACGAGTTACTGGCATTGGAGCAACGTTCCCGCAACGTCGGTCTCGGAGACCGCAGTGGCTGGAGTAACCAGAGCCTCGCCGAAACCCGGCAGGTGCAGGAGATGATTCGACTCAGCGCGGTCATCACCCGCTGTGCCCGTGCCAGGGATGAGTGCCGGGGGGCCCACTACAAAGCCGAATTCAAGCTGACGATTCCAGAGGGCAAGTTTCCCGGCGATCCGGAGTTTGAGACCTATCGTGAAGCGTGGAAACGGAAAAACGACAAGTGGCTGAAGACCACACTGGCGGAACATAGCGGGGATGGACCTCGAATATCCTACGAAGCGGTGGACACCTCGATCATTCCGCCGGAGCAGCCGAGGGACTATCGCTGATGAACGATTCGATAGAGCTACGCATACGCCGACAGGACCGGCCGGAGACCCAGCCCTATTGGCAGACGTTTCGCATCCCCCATAAACAGGGGCACAACATTGTCTCCGCCCTGATGATGATTCGCAACGAGCCTGTGACCTTGGACGGAGAGCAGGTCGAACCGGTCGTCTGGGAGTTCAACTGCATGGAGGAGGTCTGCGGCGCCTGCTCCATGATCATCAACGGCAAGCCACGGCAGGCCTGCGCTGCGCTGGTGAATGAGTTGGCACAGCCCATCGTGCTGGAACCCCTCGGCAAATTTCCGGTGGTGCGGGATCTGCTTGTGAACCGCTCACGGATATTCGAGGGGCTCAAACAGGTCAAGGCATGGGTCGAGATCGACGGCGCCTGGGACGTACATCAGGGTGCCCCCCGCATATCGCCCCAGGTGTGGAGCGAAAACCATCTCTTCAGCCGCTGCATGAGCTGTGGCTGCTGCATGGAGGCCTGCCCCCAGTTCGGGCCGGAGAGCGACTTCCTGGGACCCGCAGTTTTGGGTCAGGTGCGGCTGATGAACGGCCACCCGACAGGCGCCTACGACCGGGAGGCACGGCTGCATGCCATCATGGGAGACGGCGGCCTGAGCGACTGCGGCAATGCGCAAAACTGCGTACGGGTCTGTCCCAAGGAGATCCCCCTCACCACCGCCATCGGCGAACTGGGGCGTCAGGTGACCCGACAGCTGGTAAAGGACATATTGGGTTGAGTACACTCTAATATGGTGTCTATTCGGAACGCTCCTATAATCTGGGACCTGGAACCTGGAACCCAAAAAGACCAAGGCAGATAATCAATGAGTCAAACAGCCATGAAAAAAACAGCCCTGATATTTTTTCTATTGATCCTGTCTCTGCCGGCACTCGCCTTTCAGCCCTTTTTTGATAATGACCCCAAAACCCGCCATGCCCCTGAGGATCCCGATCTGACCGACTTTGACCTCGAGGTGCTGGCGCTGTGTGGCAACTGGGGCGATGAGGTCGAGGCGATCGATTTCGAACAGATGATGCCGGACAGATCCAATCAGGCGGTTTTGCAGCGCATTCGCAAGGCCGTGGGGGGGAGAATCTTCAGCAAGGCCAGGGACAGCAAACAGTTTGCCCATGAGTTGCGCCGTGTCTGGTTTGAACAGAAGGGCTTTAAACATGTCTTCTGCGGTGAGCCCGGATCCGGCAGGGATCTGGGCGGTCTGCACTACGCTGCCCGCTACTGGCAGGCACAGGACAACAACTGGGCCGGATACAGAAAACTGAAATCAAACTATAGAAAACGCCCGCTCGAAAAGTGTCGGGCGTTCTATCTTAAGGAGTCGATCAAACCACCGATCTACACCATCAGCCTCCAGTTCAAAAATCCGTATGAACCGAGGAACAATATTAAGTGTCTCAGCGGTTACAACCGTGAAATGAACGCCGAAGACATTCTGATCGCCGGTACAAAGGCCTTTAAGCAAGCCAATAAACGGGTGGGTAAAAACACCAAGGATGCGTGTCTCTTCGACACCCGCCCAGCCGGCAAGAAACGCCATTTCAGCACCATGGTGATCAAACAGCGCGCCCTGCGCACCTTCTACCCCATGACAGACAAAAAACCCTACTGCAAGAAGAACAGAAAAAACTATAAGGCCTGTCTCTGTTCCAATCTGTAATCCTGCCTGAAGCAGGAGAACGCCATGGACGGATCATCCAAAAAAGTCGTATTTACTTCGAGGCGTAGGCACGATCAAGCGTAGCGGATCGGGCAATCCAAACTCGATGGAATACAAGGAATGCTGCCGGTTCCGCTACGCTTGAACCGGCCTACTTCACAACAGATGGCGGCACCGGAGGCGAATCCCACCGATGTTCTCATGCACCTAAAGAAAACGAAGTGACTCAGCCTTCACGATAGTGCGAGTCGACCCAGCATCTGGGCAGGACTTCACCCGAAGGGAACAGCAGGTCATCCTTGGTGAACTTTTCCGGATCCTGCATCTCCTCACCCGCGTGAAACCGCCCGACCACTTCGCCGTGCATAGGATCAAAGAGATCGGTCAGGCTCAGGACTTCAACCATCTTTTTCGTATTTTTCTGCATCACGAACATGGGGTACCTCCATTTAATATCCACCACTTTCTATCTTAATTATGGGACGCTGGTGGAGAATTACAAATGGAGAAACTACAGTTTTTTAGCCCTGCTTTGCCGCCCAGTCTTCAGGAGAAAAAGCCTTGATGGAGAGCGCATGCAGTTCGTCGCTGGCAATCTGCTCCGTTACGGTCGCCATCACCATCCGGTGCTTTTGAATCAGCGACTTACCGACAAAGTCCTCGCTGATGACCAGCGCCTCAAAATGGCGGCCGTCACCAGTCACTGTGACTTTCGCGCCGGGCATACCGGCACAAATCAATGCTTCTACTTTTTCATTTTCCATTAAAACCCCTGCTCTTTAAACCAGTAGTAGGCCCGATCAAGCGCAGCGGATCGGGCATTCTTGAATTGAAAGAATACATGAAATTGCCGGTTCCGCTACGCTTGAACCGGCCTACTACAGCTCACGGGTCGCCAGGAAGCGCACATCAGGCCAGCGCTCCTCAGCCAGACTCAGATTGACCCGGGTCGGAGCAAGATAAACCAGCTGGTCATCCCCATCCAACGCAAGGTTAGCGTGGTTTTTATCCTTGAAACGCTGCAGCATCTTTTCATCGTCGCACTCGACCCAGCGGGCGGTGGCGACGCTGGCCGCCTCTATGATGGCCTCCACCTTGTATTCGCTCTTCAGACGTTCGACGGCCACATCGAACTGAAGCACACCCACCGCCCCGAGGATCAGATCGTTGTTTTTCTCCGGCCGAAAAACCTGGGTCGCCCCCTCTTCACTTAGCTGCATAATCCCCTTCAACAGCGCTTTCTGCTTGAGCGGATCCTTCAGCACCACCCGCCGGAAGAGTTCCGGGGCAAAGTAGGGGATGCCCTCGTATTTCAGATCCTCCCCCTCAGTGAAGGTGTCGCCGATTTGGATGGTGCCGTGATTGTGCAGACCGATGATATCGCCGGGCCAGGCCTCCTCCACATGTCTGCGTTCATCCGCCTGGAAGGTAATGGCATTGCTTATCTGCACCGTCTTTCCGATGCGGACATGTTTCATCTTCATCCCCTTGCGATAGCTGCCGGAACAGACCCGCAGGAAGGCGATGCGATCCCGATGCTGCCGGTCCATATTCGCCTGGATCTTGAAGACGAAGCCGGAAAACTTCTTCTCTGACGGCTCCACCAGACGCTGCTGGGTCTGGCGGGAGAGGGGTGCAGGACTGTACTCGACAAAGGCGTCCAACAACTCCCTGACGCCGAAGTTATTGATCGCAGAGCCAAAGAAAACTGGTGTCTGTTCGCCGCGCGCATAGGCCTCCAGATCGAGTTCGTTGCTGGCGCCACGCACCAGTTCGATCTCATCGCGCAACTCCTGGGCCATCTCCCCCAGCACCTCATCAAGATGGGGGTTGTCCAGCCCCTCGATCATCTCACCCATCTGGATCTTGCCTCCGTGGGTGGCGCTGAAGAGATGGGTGGTATCGGTGCGCAGATCAAAAACACCCTTCAGACGCTTGCCCATGCCAATAGGCCAGGTGACTGGCGCACACTCGATCTTGAGCACGCTCTCGACCTCATCCATGATCTCAATGGGATCACGCCCTTCACGATCGAGTTTGTTGACGAAGGTGAGGATCGGCGTATCGCGCAGGCGGCAGACCTCCATCAGCTTGATGGTCCGCGCCTCGACACCCTTGGCCACGTCGATCACCATCAGGGCGGAGTCCACCGCCGTGAGGGTGCGGTAGGTATCCTCGGAAAAATCTTCATGGCCGGGGGTATCAAGCAAGTTGACGATCTCATCCCGATAGGGGAACTGCATCACCGACGAAGTCACCGAGATGCCGCGTTGCTTCTCCATATCCATCCAATCGGAAGTAGCATGGCGTGCCGCCTTGCGCCCTTTGACCGTGCCCGCCATCTGGATAGCACCGCCATAGAGCAGCAGTTTTTCGGTCAATGTGGTCTTACCAGCATCCGGGTGGGATATGATAGCAAACGTGCGTCTACGCTTGATTTCATTGATATAATTACTGTCTGACAAACTCTATTCTCCGAATATGTACACAGATATGCACACACGTGTGAATACTCCACCGGCTAAAGCCGGTGGCTTCGGGTTACGGCTAAAAGCCGGATTGATCGGCCATTCGGCCGATTACCGTCATACGACGGTAAAGTCATCATCCGGTTCCGGGGGCTTCT
>JAESPD010000037.1 GCA_016756855.1 gamma proteobacterium endosymbiont of Lamellibrachia anaximandri
CCGCAAAGAAGAAAGTGTCCACCAGGAAAAAGGTGAAGGCGAAGAAGAAGGCCTCCGCCAGGAAAAAGGGTGCTGCAAAGAAGAAGGTCTCCAGCAAGAAGAAGGCAACGGCGAAGAAAAAAACCTCCGCCAGGAAAAAGGTGGCCGCAAAGAAGAAAGTGTCCACCAGGAAAAAGGTGAAGGCGAAGAAGAAGGCCTCCGCCAGGAAAAAGGTGGCTGCGAAGAAGAGGGTGTCCACCAGGAAAAAGGTGAAGGCGAAAAAGAAGGCCTCCGCCAAGAAAAAGGTGGCTGCGAAGAAGAGGGTGTCCACCAGGAAAAAGGTGAAGGCGAAGAAGAAGGCCTCCGCCAGGAAAAAGGGTGCTGCAAAGAAGAAGGTCTCCAGCAAGAAGAAGGCAACGGCGAAGAAAAAAACCTCCGCTAGGAAAAAGGTGGCCGCAAAGAAGAAAGTGTCCACCAGGAAAAAGGTGAAGGCGAAGAAGAAGGCCTCCGCCAGGAAAAAGGGTGCTGCAAAGAAGAAGGTCTCCAGCAAGAAGAAGGCAACGGCGAAGAAAAAAACCTCCGCCAGGAAAAAGGTGGCCGCAAAGAAGAAAGTGTCCACCAGGAAAAAGGTGAAGGCGAAGAAGAAGGCCTCCGCCAAGAAAAAGGTGGCTGCGAAGAAGAAGGTGTCCACCAGGAAAAAGGTGAAGGCGAAAAAGAAGGCCTCCGCCAGGAAAAAGGTGGTCGCAAAGAAGAGAGTCTCTTCCAAGAAAAGGATGGCTAGAAAGAAAAAGGTGACCGCCAAGAAGAAAGCGGCTGGAAAGCGGCGGCGCTAGCCCCACTCCATTCATTGCCTGATGAGAAAGGGCTCCCTGAAATGGGAGCCTTTTTTTTGGCGTCAAGAGCGCTTAACTGTGGGAGTGGCGCCCTCCCGCAATTTAACTTATTACTCCCTCCGGCTGCGGAGGAGGTTTTTAATCCTTTTTTTCACCTGCTCGCCGGAATTCAGTACCGTGGCATCCAGAGCAGGGTGGAATGTGCCCGGTCTTTTTGAAATGCATCTCTTTGCCGCAGCTTGAGCAGATCAGTGTGCCGGGTCCGGTGACCTCGCCGGTGTGGTATCGGGATGCCTCTTTTGCCCGTTCAGCAATCTTGTTCAGCTCCAGCTTGGTCTGATCCGCAACTCGGGAGAACATCTCGATCATTCGGTCTTCCACCTGCTGGACATCAAACTGCCACCACTCGGATAACTGTTCTCCGGTCTCAATAAGGTAGTGCGCGGCATCTTTTACATCCCGCTCAACATAACCTGCGACCTTATCCGCCTCCTCGCGGCTCAGTTCACCCAGTTCGACGACCTTCTCCTTGGCATCGTCAAAATAGTCCTTGAGACCCGGGATGGCATTCTCCTTTGCCGATTCAATAGCATCATGCACATGCTCAAGAATGTCCTCATAAGCGTCTGTGAGTCTGTCCAGCGGATTTTTGTTGTCGGGATCTGTCATAGTCTGCTCCTTACAGCGGTCTTACCGCCATTTTCTGGTTCTTCTAATAGTAATAATGGATGAAATTTACGCGTTGGCAAATGATCGGTGCCAATTGAGATTGTCTTCGAGCCAGGAAACGATGAAATTTATCAATCGTTTCGTGAGAAACTCTGTTATTACCCATTTACTGCAATGGTGCGCAGGCCGCACCCAATTTTGAGAATCTTCGTGACCACCACAATAAATGAAACCGACCGGAAACGTTTTCGTGAAAGTCTTAGGCGCTCCAAAGCGAATGATCAATTTCTTGATCGTTTTTACGACCGCTTTGTTGGCCAATCCGATGAGGTGGCGGCTTTTTTTAATAACAGGGATATGCCGCAAATCAAGCAGAAGTTGCTTACCACCCTGGAGATGCTGGCTGACACGACAGAGGGTCAGCCGGGACTGGGTATGTACATGGAGATGCTGGGAAAGATACACCGGCGCCTGAATGTGGAACGCCGTTTTTTTGCCGGTTGGCGAAAGGCACTGATCGAGACAGTGGCGGAATGTGATTCGGAGTTCAGTGAAGAGACTCGTCTTGCCTGGGAGCGGGCGATCGACCATGTGATTGAGCGAATGCTCGACCCAACTTCCTGAATGTCTGAGGTTAGGTTATCCTTCCGCGATTATCCGAACACATTTTCCCGAAGCCGGACCATGCAAAATACCTACGATCCCCGTCAGATAGAACAACAGACCCAGGCCCATTGGAAGGAAGAGAAGACCTTTAAGGTGGTTGAAGATCCATCGAAGGAGAAGTTTTACTGTCTCTCAATGTTTCCCTATCCCAGCGGCAAGCTGCATATGGGACATGTGCGCAACTACACCATCGGAGACGTGATCGCACGCTATCAGCGTATGCAGGGAAAAAACGTGCTGCAGCCAATGGGTTGGGATGCATTTGGGCTACCGGCAGAGAACGCGGCGCGTAAGAACAGGACCGCGCCCGCAGGCTGGACCTACGACAACATCGAATACATGCGGGGACAACTTAACCGCCTCGGTTTCGGTTATGACTGGGATCGGGAGCTGGCCACCTGTCGGCCCGATTACTACAAATGGGAGCAGTGGTTCTTCACCGAACTCTATAAAAAAGGTCTGGTCTATCGCAAGAACGCGGTGGTCAACTGGGATCCTGTGGATCAGACAGTGCTTGCCAACGAGCAGGTGATCGATGGCCGAGGCTGGCGTTCCGGGGCGCTGGTGGAGCGCCGCGAAATCCCCCAGTGGTTCATCAAGATCACCGACTACGCCGATGAGCTGCTTGATGAGATCGACAATCTGGAAGGCTGGCCCGACCAGGTACGCACCATGCAGCGCAACTGGATCGGCCGCTCCTTCGGCGTGAAGATGGTATTTGCTATCGAAGGATCGGATGAGAGCCTGACCATCTTTACCACCCGTCCAGATACTCTCATGGGCGTTACCTATGTGGCGGTGGCTGGTGAGCACTCACTCGCGCTGCAGGCTGCGAAGAGCAATGCTGAAATCGCCAGGTTCGTCGATGAGTGTCGCCAGGGCGGCACCTCCGAGGCGGATCTGGAGACTATCGAGAAGAAGGGCATGCTTCTGGGTATCAACGCGATCCATCCGGTGAGCGGCGAGTCCGTACCCATCTATGCTGCCAACTTCGTGCTCATGGGATATGGTACCGGCGCAGTGATGGCGGTGCCTGGTCACGACGAGCGCGACCACGCTTTTGCCAGCAAGTACGGCATTCCGATCAAGCAGGTGATCCACCCGTCGGATGGCACAAATATCGACATCCAGGCCGCCGCCTACATCGAAAAGGGTGTGCTCAAGGATTCCGGCCCCTTCAACGATCTCTCCTCAGAGGCGGCTTTCGACGCCATCGCCGAGTGGTTGCAGGCGCGCAACAAGGGCGAGAAGACCAAGAATTTCCGCCTGCGTGACTGGGGTGTCTCCCGGCAGCGCTACTGGGGTACGCCGATCCCCATGATCCACTGCGACAAGTGCGGCATCGTGCCGGTCCCCTTGGCGGATCTGCCGGTGGTGCTGCCGGAGGATATCGTCTACGACGAGGACACTATCAATCCGATCAAGGCCGATGGTGAGTTTGCCAAATGCAGCTGTCCCGAGTGTGGCGGTGCGGCTCAACGTGAGACCGATACCTTCGATACCTTCATGGAGTCGAGCTGGTACTACGCCCGCTACACCTGCCCCGGCGCCGAGGCTATGCTTGATGAGCGGGCTGACTACTGGCTGCCGGTGGACCACTACGTCGGCGGTATCGAACATGCGGTGTTGCATCTGCTCTACGCCCGTTTTTTCCACAAGCTCTTGCGCGATGTGGGGTTGGTGCAGAGCAGCGAGCCATTCGCTTGCCTGTTGACCCAGGGCATGGTGGTGGCGGAAACCTACTACCGGGATCAAAGTGACGGCTCCAAGCATTGGTACAACCCGGCTGAAGTGGAGGTGGAACAGGACGACAAGGGTCGGCCGCTGAGCGCCAGCCTGCCCGCTGATGGTCTGCCGGTGAAAATCGGCGGTATCGAGAAGATGTCGAAGTCGAAGAATAACGGCATCGATCCCCAATCGCTGATCGACCGCTACGGCGCCGACACCGTGCGTCTCTACACCATGTTCACCTCGCCCCCGGATCAGTCCCTGGAGTGGAACGATGAGGGTGTGGAGGGTGCATTTCGCTTTCTTAAGCGGCTTTGGGCGCTGGCGATAAAGGGAGCGGCAGAAAGGGGGACAGACCCCGATTTTGCCGCAGCAAAGTCGGGGTCTGTCCCCCTTTCTGCGCTGAAGGATGCGCGGCGTGAGATCCATGAAGCGCTCAAGAAAGCGCTTTTTGACTATGACAGGCAGCAGTTTAACACGGTGGTTTCCGCCTGCATGACCATCGTCAACACCCTCTATAAACTGGGTGATGAGAAGGCGGATCTTGTGGTGCTGCATGAAGGGCTGGGTATCGTCTTGCGCCTGCTTGGCCCTATCGCACCCCATGTCAGTCACCACTTGTGGCGTGAACTGGGTTATGGCGATGACATCCTGACCGCAGGCTGGCCCCAACCCGACGAGAACGCGCTGAAGCAGGAGAGCATTCAGTACGTCATCCAGGTCAACGGCAAGGTGCGGGCCAAGATTCAGGTGCCGGTGGATGCGGATAAGTCGAAGGTTGAAGAGATCGCCCTCGGCAATGAGAATGCGCAGAAGTTTGTGGGTGATGCCAGCGTGCGTAAGGTCATCGTGGTGCCCAACAAATTGGTCAGCATCGTGGCGAAGTAGGGCTGAGGAGCAAGCGGTAGGCCCGATCAAGCGTAGCGGATCGGGCATCCGAATGACGGGAAATCGATCAATAAAGTGACGAAAAAACGAAACAGGAGAGTGGCATGAGGGCGAGACACTGGCGTAGCGGCTTTTTATTGCCGATTTTGCTGATACTCGCAGGCTGCGGCTTTCATCTGAAAGGCTATCATCAGGCCACATCCAACCTGAATGGTCTGTTTGTGGAGAGCGCTGAAAACCGCAAGAGTCTGGCGGGGGTTCTACAGCGGGACCTTCGGGCATCAGGCGTGATCCTGGCTGCCGATGCAGCGGAGGCCAGGAATCGTATCTCACTCGCCGAGGCGTTCAAATATCGGGTCCTCTCCGTCGATGAAAACGGCAAGGCGCTGGAGTATGAGTTGCGCTTGAAGAGTAACTTTTCCGTGGTGGACCGTGAGGGTAAAGCCGCGCTGCCTGATCAGCATCTTGAGATTGTGCGTGAGTTGACCTATAGCGGTACGGACGAACTGGGCCGTCGAAACGAGGCGAAACTGGTGCGTGGAGATATGCGTACCGATATGGCGGATCAGATTGTCCGGCGCCTGCAGGCGCAGCTGAACTAGTGCGCCTGCACAACGACCAACTTGCCGCCAGTCTGAAAAAAAGCCTGGCGCCGATCTATTTTCTTACCGGCGATGAACCGTTGCAGATGGGTGAGGCCGCCGATCTGGTTCGGGCCAGCGCCCGGGCGCAAGGTTACACCGAGCGCGAGGTGCTGGATCACAGCCCTAATTTCGATTGGAATACCCTCAGCGGCGCCGCAGACAGTCTCTCCCTATTCGGTGAACAGCGTATCCTTGACCTGCGTTTGAGCAGCGCCAAGGTGGGGACTGAGGGCGCCAAGGCCCTAACCGCTTATGCTGCCAATCCGCCCCAGGATACGCTGTTGCTGATCACTGCGCCTAAACTGGAGCGCAGTCAGCAGAGCAGTAAATGGGTGAAATCGCTGGATCAAATCGGGGTGCTGGTACAGATCTGGCCGGTGGAGGGCGCGCGCCTGCCACCCTGGATCGAGCAGCGTCTGCGTGGTGTCGGTCTGATCCCCGAGTCCGGCGTGGTGGAGATGCTGGCAGAGCGCATCGAGGGAAATCCGCTTGCCGCCTCCCAGGAGATTGAAAAGCTGCTGCTGCTTCAGGGGCCTGGAGTCATCAGTGCTGAGCAGTTGGTGGCGGTGGCCGACAGTGCAAGATTCGACGTTTTTGGTCTGGTGGACATGCTGCTGAAAGGGGATGCCGCGCGCGGGTTACGCATGCTGGATGGACTGAAAGGTGAGGGGGTGGCGACGCCTGTGGTGCTTTGGGCCTTGTCCAGGGAGATACGGCAACTGGCGGTCATGTCCCACGAGATTGAGCAGGGCGGCTCGGCGGAGCGGGTGATGGGGGCGTACCGGATTTGGGATAAGCGCAAGCCCTTAGTGCGTCAGGGGTTGAAACAGCGGGCGGTCCACTGGCGGCGACTGCTCATGCTCTGTGCAAAAGTGGATCGTGTCATTAAGGGTATGGAAAGCGGCGATCCCTGGTTGTTATTGCAGGATATTGCGTTGGGTATTTCTGGTAGGCGACTTGGAAAAAGTAGAAGTAGGCCGGTTCAAGCGTAGCGGAACCGGCAATTCCACACGTTCTGCAGACCATGGAACGCCAGATCCGCTATGCTTGATCGGACCTGCAGTCGTAAATATCCGACATCGCCGCTACCCTGCCCGCTACCGATTTACGCAATTCCGTGGGAGAGATCACCTCCACGTCCGGTCCATACTTCAGTATGTCCATGATCAGTTCCGCCGGATTGTGATAGGGAATGCGCAGCTCATAACGTCCATCCTCCAGCCAGCGGCTCTCCTGAGATGGGTGCCACTGCTCTTTTGCCACCCAGCGAGCCCGTTCATCGGTGAAGTGGAGCACGGCTGTCTTGTCGGATTGGCCGCTGAAGATGCCGTAAGCCGATTGATAGTGATGATCAAGTTTGTCTTCGTTGATATCCCGCGCTTTTTTCTCCAGCACAGTGCTCTCGGAGATGGCATCGAGGGCAAAGGTCCTAAGCCCCTTGCGCAGGTGACACCAGGCATCCAGATACCAGTTGTCGCGGTAATGGGTGAGGCGTTGGGGGGAGACTTCCCGTGCCATGGACTGATCCTGGGAGCGGCTGTAGTAGTTGAGTTGCAACCGATTTCTCAGGGCAATTGCAGTTGCCAGGTTGGAAAAATGATTTCCCGCAGATCTGGCGGCAGCTTGCAGGATGCGGATGCGCCGGGTTATCTGCTCCCCTCCGGCATGTTGGCGGTTCAATAGTTGCTCGATGTGACGCCGAAGGGGGTGCAGGTGGCTCCCGAGCAGACCGGGTTGTACCTGTTCCAGCAACTGCTGCATGCTCAGCAGCGCATAGAGCTCCGAGGCATTGAACCAGAGTCCAGGCAGCTGATACATCTCCCCTTCGTCCTGCGCGTAACTATAGCCATTGAAGGTGCGGTCATAGACGATGGGGGCGTTGAGAAAGAGGCGCATCTCCTCGATAAGACGCTTGACCGTGGCGCGTGAGCACTCCAGCTCCTCCTCCAGCCGCTTGCGGGAAACCGGGTGGCGGGCTGCCTGCAGGATGCGGTTGAGTTCGAATATCCGGTCAAACCGGTCCATCGGTCGCTGGCATAATTTATGGAACCTTCGGGCTTATTGTCAGGCCTCGTCAGCTTTGGAGTCGTGGCTGGGCTGATCCAGCGACCAGAGCCGTTCGAGATGGTAGAAGTCCCGTACCTTGGGCAGCATGACATGAACCACTACGCCATTGAGGTCGACCAGCGCCCACTCTCCATCCTCAAGCCCCTCTGAGCCCAATGGGGTTTCACCCGCCTGTTTGGCCTTGAAGGCGACGGTCTGCGCGATGGATTTTACGTGTCTGTCCGAGGTGCCGCTCGCCACTATCATGATGTCGGTAATGCTGGTTTTTCCTCTGACGTCGAGTGTTACCACGTCTTTGGCCTTCATGTCGTCGAGGGTCTCAAGGACCAGATCTCTAAGCTCTTCTACCCGCATGTTGTTCCTGTGATTGATGGATTTTCCCTGATTGTAACCCATGGTGGTCTCAGAGATAGAGCTTTTCCCCTTCGATAATCTCCAATACGGCATCAGGGAGCAGGAAGCGGGGGCTATCTCCGTTGGCGACCATGGCACGAATGCGAGTGGCGGAGATATCCAGCTGGGTAACGCTCTGGAACAGGATGCCCCCCCCTGGTGCTGTGTGTAATTCGGCGGGATCGGCAGTCAGACGTGATGCCACTAACTGCTGTAGTGCTGGATTGGCTACTGTCGACTGCCCCGGTCGGGTCATGATAACGAGGTGGGCAAGTTCAGTTATGTCCAGTGGGCGATGCCAGGAGAGAAAGTCCTTGAACGCGTCGCTGCCCATGAGCAGGCAGAGGGGTTCCTCTCCACCTAACTCATCACGCAGTGAGAGCAGCGTGTCGACGGTGTAGGAGGCGCTGTCGCGTCTCAGTTCCCGGTCATCGGCTTTGAGTCCAGGAGTGCCGGAGACGGCGGTATTGACCATCTGCAGACGTAGTCTGGCCGGAGTTTCCGGCTGGTCGCGGTGCACTGCATGCCGTAGCGGGATCAGGCGTATCTCATTCAACCTCAAGGCATGTTTGACCTCCAAGGCAGTGCGCAGGTGGCCAAAATGAATGGGGTCGAAGGTGCCGCCGAGAATGCCGATCATGTGAAATAGAGATTACTGGCGGATATGACCATCGCCCAGCACGATATATTTGACCGAGGTAAGCCCTTCAAGACCGACCGGTCCACGGGCATGGAATTTGTCGGTGGAGATGCCGATTTCGGCTCCGAGGCCGTATTCGAAACCGTCCGCAAAGCGGGTGGAGGCGTTGACCATTACTGAGCTGGAGTCCACTTCGGCGAGAAAACGGCGCGCCCGCGTGTAGTTTTCAGTGATGATGGAATCGGTGTGTTGGGAGCTGTGGGTGTTGATATGGTCGATTGCCGCGTCCAGATCCTGCACCACGCGGATAGAGAGGATCGGCCCGAGATACTCGGTGTCCCAGTCTTCGTCGGTGGCGGAGACCGCATTGTCGATGATCTCCAGGGTCTGTGGACAACCGCGCAACTCCACGCCTTTCTCCTGCAGCGGCGCGGCCAGCATCAACAGAGCCTCTTCGGCGATCTCTTCCGCAACGAGCAGGGTTTCAAGGGTGTTGCAGGTGCCGTAGCGCTGGGTCTTGGAATTGATGGTCACATCGAACGCCTTGCCGATATCGGCCTGATCGTCGATATAGACGTGGCAGATGCCGTCGAGATGCTTGATTACCGGCACCCTGGCATCGCGGCTGATGCGCTCGATGAGTCCCTTGCCGCCACGGGGGATGATGACGTCGATCGACTCCGGCATGGCGATCATGCTGCCGACGGCCGCCCGGTCGGTGGTGGCCAATACCTGCACCGCATCAGCAGGCAGGCCCGCTTTCTCCAGGCCGCGCTGGATGCCGGCGGCGATGGCCTGGTTGGAGTGGAAGGCCTCGGAGCCGCCGCGGAGCACCGTGGCATTGCCGGATTTGAGACAGAGTGCAGCGGCATCGGCAGTTACATTCGGGCGGGACTCGTAGATGATGCCGACCACCCCGAGAGGCACCCGCATACGCCCGACCTGAATGCCGCTGGGTCGGTAGTTCATGTCGAAGATCTCGCCGATGGGGTCTGCCAGTCCCGCGATCTGCCGCAGCCCCTCGATCATGGAATCGATGCGTGCTGGGGTGAGTTCCAGACGATCCAGCAGGGCGGCATCGAGCCCCTTTGCGGCACCTGCTTCCAGGTCTTTTCTGTTCTCCGCCATCAATGTGTCACGATTGCTGTCGAGATCGTCGGCGATGGCATTCAATGCGGCGTTCTTTTCGCCGGTGGTGGCAGCGGCCAGGCGGCGGGAGGCGGTGCGGGCCTTGGCGCCCAATCCGCTCATATATGTGGCGATATCGGTGATTTCAGTCATCAACTTATCTCTTTTCGAGGTAATTCAATCCTACCGGTCTAGCTGCCGGGCCAGACAGCCCGTTAGTCTGGACAGGAGGAAATCAGGGAATTCTAACAGAAGTGGTCCAAGTTTCCCCCAGGTGGGCTGATCGTGGCACCGCCCTCCGGAAGGGAGGGCGGCGGTTGCTTCCCTATTGGAAACTTCAATGCTACTCAGACATCAGTTTCTCGATAACGGCATTGGTTGCAGCGATCAGAGCATCGGCATCCGTGTCGGTGATCTTTTTGCCGCGCTGGGCCTCAATGGCGCTGATCAGCGCATAGAGTCTGTTGACGGCTGAGACATCATTGTCGGTGTTTACGTCATCCAGGGCGCCGATCGCAGCATCGAGCTTTGCATCCAGGCTGTTGGCAAGGCCTTCCTGGATATTGAGCGTAACAATCGATTCGACCACTTCGGTGAGCATATCTGCAGGTGGAACGCCCTCCATGTGCAGGCGCTTTACATCCACCTCCGAGATCGCCTGGTCATAGATGCGAATGTCATCGATATCTCCACTCCAGTATCTCCGCTGATAGCCATCTGACGAAAGGCTGTAGCCGAACAACAGGCTGGCATTGTTGTAGACGGTCTTTACGTCGTCCGCTGATTCAGACAACTCGCCGTCGACCCAGAGTTCGCCGTCACTGCCATTTTTATTGATGACGACGTGATGCCATGCGCTGTCTCTGAAATCCGCTGTGGAATCTATGAGATACGTGCCGTCGACGCCTACGCTGCCATAGCCTTCATGGGTCTTGAATCTGATTTCTCCTGTCAGTCTTGGCGGATTTACAGGTCCGATGCTCAAGTAGAAATCATGATAAGGAGTCGTTTTATCGATGATCTTCTGGCCATAACTGAGACTCCAGTCGCCGCCTCCGTCATTCAGGAACCAGAGGCTGACCGAGTAGCTGGGCCAGGAGGGGAAATTCAGGCTTGTTCCGATCTCGATATAGTCACCATAGCCATCAAAATGGTAGGCGTTGTCCGCATTGCCGAACCGGTCGAATGTCAATGCGGTATCTCCATGAATCGTCCCGTCATAACCATGCATGGTTGTATCGTTTGCATTGCCGTTGAAGGGGTAGTCGGCCACCAGGTTGGCGGATATCTCGGCATTCGCCATGCCGGAAATCAGCAGTGCTGTGGCAAGTGCTGTAAATTTGGAGAACCTCATTGTTAACTCCTCGTCTCTACGTATAGGGCGTGGATTGCACGAACTATCTTCAAGACATAGTTAATGAGTCAACGAGGGAAAGTAGTTTGTTCTCCGGGGGTGCGTAAGGAGCGTTGGAAAACCGGGAGGCTATCCAGCGCCCCCAGACATATCCGTTTCGATCTCACCTACTCTCTCTCCCCCGACGTAACGCCGCTCTGCTCAAGTGGCGCCTGTGCGGGAGGTTTTCGATGAGCCGAAGAGCATTCGCCTAATTAAATTATAGTCCGTGAATCCGCTCTTCGTGAAAGTCCGAGTGTTTTAGTGGGAATTAACTTTTATCAAAGCAGCACAATACAGGCTCTGGTACATTGCCCACCGTTTGATGATTGGAAAATTTGAATTCATTAAGGAATCACAGATGACAGCAGCAGTTGCAGTCGCAGAAAAACAGAATCGATACCCGCCCGGTGATCTGGTAATCTGGATTTTCATCCTTGCGGAGTTGTTGGTTTTCGCCGCGTTCTTTTCCGCTTATGCCTTTACCCGAATGAACAATGTTGAACTCTTCAATGAGTTTCAACAAAACCTGGACAGGCAGGCCGCGCTGATCAACACATTTGCACTGATCACCAGTTCCTACTTTGTGGTGCGTGCCGTCAGCGCAATCAGAGAAGGGAACAGTCAGCACTGTGTTCGCTGGCTGCTTGCCGCGCTGGTAATGGGCGTGGTGTTTCTGGTGGTCAAAGGGGGTGAGTATTCGCACCACCTCGGCGAGGGGATCAACCTCAGCACCAATACCTTCTACATGTTCTATATCTCCCTGACCTTTTTTCATTTTATGCATGTGATCATGGGTATGGTGATTTTGGCCGCCGTGGCGATCAAGGCGCAAAAAGGCGGCTACTCTGCCGCAGAACACACGGGAGTGGAGGCCGGTGCCTCATACTGGCACATGGTGGATCTGCTCTGGTTGATCCTCTTTCCCCTGGTTTATGTGATGCGGTGATGGAACGATGAGCAGACAAACAAAATTTGGTATCCGTCCCTGCACTTGGGTCTATCTTTTCCTCATGTTTTTCAGTTTCGTCACCTTCATGATCGGTCAGGCGGGTCTGAGCGGATTGGAAGTGGCATTGGCGGTGCTGATTCTTGCCTTGATCAAAGGGCAGTTGGTGGGACACTACTTCATGGGATTGGGATCGGTACGCGGAATCTGGCACTGGCCCGTCTTTATCTGGCTGTTTATTCCAGGTATTTTGATAGGCACGGCTTTTTACCTCTCTTACTCAACAGGTTGAACCACATTGACTGAGCTGCCATTTTACAAACCCCAGGGCAACGAGATAGCGCTTTTTGAACACGCTTATAAACATCAACTGCCGATGCTGATCAAAGGCCCGACAGGATGTGGAAAGACCCGTTTCATCAACTACATGGCGGCTAAACTGGGGCGATCTGTCTACACAGTGGCCTGCCACGACGATCTCACTGCAGCAGACCTGGTTGGACGCCATTTGATTGGCGACAGCGGCACCTTCTGGAGTGACGGACCCTTGACCCGGGCGGTGCGTGAAGGGGCGATATGCTATCTGGACGAGGTGGTCGAGGCGCGCAAGGACACCACGGTTGTGTTGCACCCGCTCACCGATGATCGGCGTATTCTGCCCATCGAGCGGACTGGTGAGACCCTGCATGCACCGCCGGAGTTCATGCTGGTGGTCTCCTATAATCCCGGTTATCAGAACCTGCTGAAAGGCATGAAACCGAGTACCCGGCAGCGTTTCCTGGCGGCCAGTTTCGACTTCCCGGAAACCGAACTGGAACAGGAAGTTTTGATCGGTGAAACCGGGGTCGACAAAGTATTGGCAAAACGTCTGGTCACCCTGGCCCACGCACTACGGTCACTCAAGGATCACGATCTTGAAGAGGCGGCTTCCACCCGTCTGCTGGTCTACACGGCGACCCTGATTCTGGGTGGATACGACCCGGTAGAGGCCTGTCGGGCCGCACTGGTCGAACCCCTGACCGACGATGAGGAGACGGCAGCAGCACTGATGGAAGTTGTCGAAATCACATTTGGAATATAGGAGCCGGCCAAATGAGTGACAACAATCAGGGTAAGACACTGGCAATCATCAGCGAAGGACTCTATCTGCTCAATCTGCTCTTTCCCCTGCTGCCGCTGCTGGGACTGGCCTGGCTCCGGTATCGTCATCGCAGCAGTGAATTCGATCTGGTGCGCAACCATCTGCCCCAGGCTTTTATCGGGGCCTGCATCAGCAGCAGCATCTTTGTTGCCGCCAACCTGTTGATCCTGGCTCTTGGCGGTTATGGATCTATCGCTGCGCTGATTACCTTTGAGGTCTACTTCATTGCGGTCGTACCCCTGTTTCTGATTCCCGGTTTGATGGCGTTGATCAAGGCGATGTCCGGGCAGCAGTGCCGATATCCGCTGATCGGCAGTAAATATGCGCGTTGAGCGTCAGCGCCTGCGTTCCTGGTTTCAGGCGGGTTTCTTTCTCCTGTTTGTGCTTGCGCCGCCCCTCGATCTGTTTCGTTTCGATCTGAACCTGAACCACTTCTTTTTTCTTGGCATGCACTGGACCCTTGGACTGGATGCGCTGATGGCCGGCGAGATCAGTGGTCTCGAAGCGGGCCTCAATATCCTGGTCCGGGGCTTTGTTCCTCTGCTGTTGATCGGTGGCGGGCTGATCTGGATCGCCTTCCGCTATGGTCGTCTCTACTGTGGCTGGCTCTGCCCCCATTTCTCGGTGGTCGAGACCATCAATCGCCTGATGTTCCGCGCCAGCGGCAAACAGTCCATCTGGGAAAAGAGCCCGCAGCCGGAGTTGCAACCGGATGGAGCAACCCTCAAACCCGAGAAAAGATTTTGGCCGCTGACCTGGCTTGCGGCACTCGGTTTCGCCTTCCTCTGGGCGGTTGTGTTGCTGACCTACCTGTTGCCGCCGTCAGAGATCTATCACAATCTGTTACACGGATCTCTGACGTCCAATCAGGCGCGTTTTATTGGTGTGGGTACCCTGCTGCTGTTTATCGAGTTCATGTTTGCGCGCCATCTGTTTTGCCGCTTTGGTTGTGTCGTCGGGCTTTTTCAGAGTCTTGCCTGGATGGCCAACGATCGTGGCATGGTGGTGGGATTTGACAGAAACCGTGCGCGACTCTGCGGTGACTGCAACAATGCCTGTGACAACATCTGTCCGATGCGCCTGAAACCGCGCACCATCAAACGGCGTATGTTTACCTGCACCGAGTGCGCTCAGTGCATCTCTGCCTGCGAACAGGTTCAGGCGCCACAGCGTCAGAAAACACTGCTGCATTGGGTGGAGGATGAAGCGGCTATCCAGGTCGCGACAAGTCGCCCGGCAACTGCAGAAACAGACTCGTCGGATAACGACCTTCAGGAAGCCTCATAAGTGGAAGAGAAAGTCGGTGAACTCTGGCATCGTTTGATTACCCGAATGGCGCAGACCCGTCATCCGGAAGCGGCAGTGAGACTGAATGAGATCCACACCACCGTAGGCATTCTCTTTCGCGCCCTTGGGGGAGATGGCGGCCTGCAAGTTGAGGCGGCCCACGCCAGTGAACATGGTGCGCGACGTAGTCTGCTGCATCGCATCGCTGGTGACAGCAAACGGGTGGAACTCGCTTGGCGGGATGAAAACTCCCTGCACCTGCCGGCGGTCATAGATTATTTTTCATCGACCAGTCTCAATCGTGATCTTTACATCTGGCTGGCGGCCTTGGCCGTGGGTGAGCATCAGGAAGAGGAGCCCTGGTTCAGTAAAAATCAGCGGCTGACGGTGGAAACCCTGGCTCGTTATCCCGGCTTGCGCGCACGCTATCTGAGCTTGGTTGAGGCGCATCTGGAACAGCGGATTCAGCCCGATAAGCGCCTTGTTGCAGAAACTTCGCAAGAGCTTGCGATCCGTCAGGCACTGATCGAACCCGGCAGTGTGGAGATGCTGCCCCAGGCCAAACGCCCGCCGCAACCGGTTCCGCTCTGGTTACATCCCTTTCCCCCGATTGCTGCGGCCGATATCGCCAATGACAATGAAGATCCAGGGGCCGCCGGACGGGGTGAGATCAAGGATTTGGAAGAGGAGGAGCGGCGACAGGGCGAGCGGGCTGAAAAGCTCAAAGGGAAGGATCGTGGATTGATCACCATCCGCATGGAGACGATCTTCACCTGGGGCGATTTCCTCAATCTGGATCGTAGCTCCGAAGAGAACGATGATCTGGAGAGTGCGGCAGATGCGGCAAAAGATATGGAAGTTATGAGCGTCAGCCGGGATGCCAAGGCGTCCACCAGCAAACTGCGATTTGATCTCGACCTTCCTGCCGCCTCTGAAGACGATCTGGTATTGAACGAAGGGGTTCTGCTGCCTGAATGGGACTATAAAAAAGGGCAGCTGTTACCCGATCTCTGTCGTGTGGTTCCCATGGTTGCGGCTAATGCTGAGCCGATGGCGTTGCCGGACAATCTGCGACGAACCGCGAGAAAACTGCGTGCCCAGTTTCAACAGCTTGCACCGGCGCGCATCTGGTTTCGAAACCAGCAGGAGGGTAGCGAGATCGACCTGGATGCCTACCTGCGTTTCTCCACCGATCGGGAGATTGGACAGGCATCCACCAGCGACGGGTTATATCGGAGTTTGCGTGTCGGTTCCCGCGATCTCTCCTGTCTGCTGTTGGCGGATCTTTCGCTCTCCACAGACACCTGGGTGAATAACCATGCCCGAGTGATCGATGTCATTCGCGACAGTCTATTTCTCTTCGCTGAAAGCCTTGCCGCCACCGGAGACAGTTTTGCGATGTATGGATTCTCATCCCGCAAGCGTGATCCTATCCGTTTTCATCAGTTGAAGACCTTTGATGAAAACTACAGCGCCAATGTGCGTGGTCGCATCAATGCCATCAAGCCGGGTTACTATACCCGGCTTGGTGCGGCGATTCGTCAGAGCACCAAGTTGCTCGAAACTCAGTCGTCAGAGCGGCGGTTGTTATTGATTCTTACTGACGGTAAGCCAAACGACCTGGATAAATATGAGGGTCGATTTGGCGCTGAAGATACCCGAATGGCAGTTATGGAAGCGCGCAAGGCAGGTCTGCATCCCTTTTGTATCACCATCGACAAACAGGCGGGAGATTATCTGCCGCACCTTTTTGGCCAGGGAAATTTTGTGTTGATCCGGCAACCTTCTGACCTGCCGAAAGAGTTACCGTTGCTCTATGTTCGTTTGACCTCCAATTGACCGAATGCCAGTAGGCTTGCTCAGTTGAAGTAGGCCGGTTCAAGCGCAGCGGAACCGGCAGACTCTCCTGCACCTGGTATTTTGGTATAGACTGACAGCTTCTCTATCGTCTGTATTTGGGAAGGAGATATGTCGGATCACCCGGACTCCAGAATGCTTCAGGCCCTGACGGGACATATTCTGAGGCACAGGAAAACCTCCTATATTGCGATCACTGCCGCCCAGATACTTATGTTGATCGGGCTTTGGTCAGCCTATTCGCATTTTATCCTGTTGCTCTGGTTCTTCTCCATGCAGGCAGTGGCGTTACCTCATTTCATCATTTCCCAAAGGTACGCAGGCAGAGAGCTTACGTCGGGTCAGATAGGTTATATCAAGATTGTTTTCATTGTTTATACACTCATCAGCAGTACGTTATGGGGATCGCTCACCTGGTTGCAGACCGGCACTTGGGATATCCATGCCTTCATCGTCCTCATGCCGATGCTGGGTATCTTTGCAGGCGCCATTAACCTGGCTGCAATCTTACCTATCTACTTTTGTTTGGTGACTCCGATTCTTCTGCAGTCTTTGGCCGTATTCCTGTTCACCGAAGCGGCGAATCCTCTGCTGGCCGGGTTATTTGCAATCTACTATGCAGGAATGATCAAGTTTGCCGTCGAGCTGCACAAAATGCTGGTGCATACCTACAGCCTGCAGTTTGAACTTGAATCGGCCAATGATGAACTGGTTGTTCAGAAACAGACTGCGGAAAAGGCAAACATCGATAAATCGAGATTTCTTGCTGCTGCCAGCCACGATTTGCGTCAACCGCTCTATGCGATGGAACTGTTTCTTGGTGGGTTGTCTCTGGATAGGGGAAGGGATAATCGAGTCTATCTGCTCTCGCGTTTACGGAATGCACTGGACAGTATGCAGGAGATGTTCTCTTCCCTGCTCGATATGTCACGCTTTGATGCAGGTGTGATAAGCCCGATGAAGATAAACATATTTTCTAACCAGTTATTGCAGTCCCTTAAATATAAATTCGATGACGAGTGCAACAGGAAAGGCATTCGGTTAATCGTTCGCCCGAGTAACCATTGGGTCTACAGTGATCCGATTCTAATCCAGAGGGTACTTGAAAATTATATTTCCAATGCCGTGAAATACACGGATTCTGGTGGAGTTCTGGTGGCTTGCAGGAGGCATGGAGAAGGTTTTCGATTCGAGGTATGGGATACCGGAAAAGGAATTAGGCAAGAGGAGATGAATTCGATTTTTGACGCCTTCCATCAATTGGACAATCCGGAGCGGGACAGAAGAAAAGGTGTTGGTCTGGGGCTGTCCATCGTCGACCAGATTGCCAGCTTACTGGAAACGCCGGTTTGTGTCCGTTCCCAACACGGCAAAGGCTCAGTCTTTTGTATTGATGTTCCGAAGGGGAAAGCCGAGGCGGTGCCTTTGGTTGAGTTGGATGATAATGCGCTGGTGGATGATGATGTTTTTGTGGATCTTGTGGTCTGGGTTGTGGATGACGACATTGATATTCTGGAAGGACTACAGCTTCAACTTGAGACTTGGGGTTGCATCACTCGAACCTTCGAATCTCTCAAGCATGTTCAGGCCGTGATGACAGAGGATTATGACTCCCCCGATCTGTTGATTAGCGATTTACGGTTGCGTGCCCACAAAAGTGGTATCGAGGTGATTGAGATAGTCCGGCAACACAGTAAAAATGCAGTCTCCGCGATTCTCATAACCGGTGATACTGGTCAGCGGGAGTTGCAGAAGATCAGCAAGGCCGGAGTTCCCCTGCTTCACAAGCCGGTTACGGCAGAGAAGCTGCGCCTGACAATGGCCAAATTGTTGAAATCAGTCAAAGATATTTCTGCTGTCGGCGAGTAGCTGTGTGCGGTTTTTGGCACCGACTTTTTCCAGTACTGTACTCACATGCATTTTTACCGTACTTAGGCTGATGTACAGTTCATCGGCAATCTCCTGATTTGTTTTGCCTTTAATAAGCCGCTCATAAACATCCTGTTGCCGCCGTGTCAGTTTGGATGTCTTGGAAGGGGGGGCATTGACGTCCATCAGCGCTTCCTGTGGCACATAGGGTGTGCCGCTGAGAACCAAGTCGATGGCTCTCCTCATGGATTCAAAACTGTGGGTCTTGGGGATATAGCCTGAAATGCCGCATGCCAATGCGGTTTGGATGATCTCTTGTTCACAATGCATGGAAACAATGATCAGGGGCGTGTCAGGGTGCCGTTCGCGTACTGTTTCAAGACCTTGAAAGTCGACCATGCCCGGCATCTTGAGATCCATGAGGATCAGCCCGGCGTCCGGGTGATCCTGAAGCAGGTCTAGCATCTCAGGCAAGCTGGATGCTTCATAACAGACGGCATCCGGTTCCAGCATGCTGCGCAAACCCTCCCGGAACAGGGAGTGATCATCAGCCAGGATAATCTTCATGTTTTTCGCTCAGTTAGGAACTTCCCCAGGTTGAACTTATAGCACAAAATCTTTCCAAAGTACGTACTAAAGTCTGTATTGATTAGTACCTGCGACCAATACCTTTCATCTTATTCGCTTTGTAAAATTGTGTGTAATTCCTTATCAGCCATGTATAGCAATTTAAGTCTATACGGTGAATAGGGATTAATAAATTTAAGCGTTTCCTAAAAGGTCTTTTTCTTTAGATGGGGCGCGAACAATAACAAAGGGGAAAAGAGATGAATAAAAAAATCGTTTTTACACTGTCATTAGTCACTCTGTTATTCACTACGTTCACGACGCAGGCATCGCTTATTCGCGATGATTCGAATGGCTGGACCACAGATTCAGATACCGGACTTCAGTGGCTGCACCTGGATGAAACCGTGGGCCTCTCATGGGGTGAGGTGGAGAGCGGTGTCGGTGGCTGGTGGGGTGATAACTGGCGCTATGCGAGCAATGATCAAATCACCGGGTTATGGGATCACGCCGATGTGTCTTACCACGTACTGAACCAGTTGCATGGACTTAACGTGGATGGCATGGAATGGTTTTTTGATAATGTCATGGGGCTCACATCAAGTGGAGCCAGCCGCTATGTTCGAGGTGTTTCAGCCGATCAGGTGGTCGGTGATCCCACGCGAAGATACACCCCTTATGTCTACCATGCCGTCATGAACGGTACAGCATCCTTCTACCTGACGGAGAGCGGAAGACAGTTCAATTCAACAGATACTGCCGCTGATATGGGTCACTGGCTGGTGCGGCAAGCCTCTGTTCCTGAGCCATCAACCTTGGCGCTTTTTGTCCTCGGGGGTCTGTTGTTTGCTGCTCGCGGCAAACGCAGCCAGCAAGGATAAGTCGTTTTCTGTTCGACAATACAGAGATGAAAAGCCTGTTGTATGACACTGAAACGCAGGCTGAAACAATCAAGAACAAAAAAGAGAGATGTGCAAATGAAACGCCAGACCTTTGGGCGCAGTGGTGCCGGATTCAATAGACTACTCAGCCTGCTTTCGCGGTTGATCTCCTCCCAAGTGGCTATCACCTTTGCAACCAGTTTACTGGTTGTATCCACAGCACAGGCCGCGCCGGCTGACCTGGATGCTGCGTTTGGGGCTGCCGGCGTAGCCGCGACGACAATCGGGGGGAATCAGAATCCAGGCACGTCGGTTATGGTACAGCCGGATGGGAAGATCATCGGAGTCTCTGCCCCTTTTTCGCTGGTCCGTCTGAATGGTACCGGCAGCGTGGATACATTTTACGGCACTGCCGGATCTGTCACATCACCCCCTGCCGCTGCAGTCCCCTTCGCCGCCAAGGCATCGCTTCTGCAACCGGATGGGATGCTATTGGTTGCTGGTTCGGGTCCGGGTGGTGGAGCGCTATTGCGTTACAACACAGCTGGTTCTCCAGATACGTTGTTTGACGGTGATGGTGTATTGCTTGACAGTACTCCAAACACTTATCTGGGCGTTGCACTCCAGCCCGACGGAAAGATAGTGACTGTCGGTACGAGACCTTGGGGTTTTGAATTTGACATGGTGGTCTCCAGATATCTACCGAATGGACTGTCTGATAATGATTTCAACTGGTTTCCAAGTGGTTACGTCATAACCGACCTTTCCGCCATTAGTGTGAATGGGGCGGTAGTTGCTGTTCAGCCTGACGGCAAGATCGTTGCTGTTGCCGGTTATACCGAGCAAGACAGGTTCGGCCAAGTTTTTGTCAAGCGCATCTTGACACGCCTTACCAGTGATGGCTCTTCCGATTTCAGTACCAAGTTCGATACTACTGCCAGTGAGCGCCCTGCAGCCATAGCCATTCAAGCAGATGGCAAGATATTGGTTGTTGGTAGCCGGATTGTTGCCGGAGGCTTTTCTCAGCCCTTGTTGCTGCGCTTTAATGGTGACGGCACTCCAGATGCAGATTTTGGCACAGCAGGCATGGTAACGGATGTGCCTGCGGACTGTATTCATTGTGATCTGTTCGGAATGGCGCTGGCGCCGGATGGAAAGATCCTGGTGACGGGGAATCATCAGGCAGTTGTCAATGGATCAACTGATGATGTCGTCCTGCGTTACAACAGTGATGGCACGCTGGACGCAAGTTTTGGTATCAATGGAGAGAAGGTTGCGTCGCTGGGTAACAGGCATATCAGACCGCGAGGGATAGCGTTGCAGCCGGATGGCAAGATATTGATTGCCTCCAACAATCTGAGTGGGGATCTGGAGATTGCCCGTTTGTTGGGTGACCCACTGGATGTGACGCCAGATGTCTTTAGCTTTACTGACGAGACAGATGTTGCGATCAATGCATTTCAGATCTCAAATCTGATCACCGTTGCCGGGCTGTCAGTTGGCGTAAAGGTTCCAGTATTTATAGCGGGCGGAGAATACGATATCAACGCCAGTAGTCTTTATAGCAGTAATCCTGGTTATGTCGCCAATGGTGACCAAGTGGGTGTGCGTCATCTATCTCCGGTCACAGGTCCCACAGATACGGACACAACGCTATCCATTGGCGGAACCCATGCGATCAACAGCCTGCCGACCCTGCTCAGCTCACAGATCAGTGGCACCTATACCACGACCACGATGATCCCCCCCGTGCCTGAACCCACTGTTTTGGTCCCTGCGGACGGCGCCTTGAGCAACAACAATACCCCATTGGTCAGTGGCACCAGTGGCGCTGGTCATACCATTTCCCTAAGTGATAATGGTGTTCAGATAGCAATCCTTACTGCGGATGGCGCAGGTAATTGGAACCATACTTCGACTGCACTGGCGGACGGCGACCACATTTTTACTGCCATTGCGACCGATGGAGGTGGTGCCAGCAGTGCAGAATCCGCAGGGGTCACATTGACCATCGACACGACCCCGCCGAATGCGCCGTTGATTGTGACGCCCGCTGATGGGGCGTTTATCAACGATAGTACGCCGACACTGACCGGAACCGCTGTAGCGTCCACTACGGTCACCTTGCTGGATGGGGGCGTTACACTCGGTTCAAGTACTGCAGATGATTCCGGTAACTGGTCTTTTACCTATGCGCCAGGGCTTTCCCCACCCCTGAGTGAGGGCAGCCACAGCTTTACTGCAACAGCGAGAGATGCAGCGGAGAATATCGGGCCGGCATCGACGGCAGTGGGCGTGACTATAGATCTCACCAAGCCGGTGTTGACGGTCCCTGCGGCAATCACTGTTGACGCGGCCAGTGCCGCCGGAATCCTTGCGGCTTCGCTGCCAAGCTTTTTTGCCGGAGCTTCCGCCACTGATAATCTGTCCGGCGATCTGACGGTTAGTGATGATGCACCAGCTACCTTCCCGCTTGGTACTACCACAGTGACCTTTAGTGCAGACGATGCGGCAGGCAACAGTGCCGTCGCATTTTCGCAGGTCACCGTTGTGGACCAGACAGGTCCAGCGATCACCCCGCCAGCTCCGATTACGTTGCCAGCCGTCGATGCGAGCGGAGTGCCGACCAGCAATGCCACGGCATTTTTTAACGGTGCCACCGCAGTTGATGTGATCGATGGGGCGCGATCTGTGTTTCATGACTTCATGCCGCGCGATAATCTTGTGCCTCTTGGTACTACCACGGTTACTTTCCGGTCTTCCGATGGTTCAGGGAACAGCAGTACTGCCACCTCAACTATCACGGTGACCGACCAGACCCCGCCGGTGATTACGCCGCCGGCTGATGTGACGCTTGCGGCGACCAGTGCCAGCGGGGTTGCTGCCTCGGCTGCCAACGGCTTCCTCACTGGAGCAACAGCCAATGACAATGTTGATGGTGTTGTCACTACGGCCCACAATGCGCCAGCCAGCTTCCCGCTGGGATCTACAATGGTTACATTCAGTGCTACCGATGCAGCTGGCAACGCAGGCGCTGTAACCGCCACGGTAACAGTCAGCGACCTATTGGCCCCTTCCCTCACTGTAGCCAACGGGCTGATCATGTTCGGTGATGCAGCGTTGGGTGGCGTAAATCGCACCCACGTTCAGGTGCAGGGATTCCTTGATTTTGCAGCGGCACAGGACAACGTTGATGTGCCGCCTGCCCTGAGCAACGATATGCCATTCCTGTTGCCGTTTGGCGCCACCACAGTCACATTTACGGCAACCGATGCCGCAGGCAACAGCACTACGGCAACGGCAGTAGTCCATATCAACAACCCTGAAGCAATCGGTGACGATGCAGCAGCAGCCTCCGGCACCGGACTGACCATCGGCCAGTCGAATGCTGCCGGACTCGATCCCAACGCAACCACCACCGATACCGATGGTGATGGCGTGGGCGACAACCGGGAAGTTGGCGACCCGGCGAATCCGTCTGATCAGGATGGTGATGGCGTACTCGATGTCTTCGAAAGCGGGAATGCTGCCAGTGATGCCTCTCATGTAGATGGCCTGGCCACAACAACCGGTACCGTTGATATTCAGAGCAGCGGCCAGAGCTTAAGCCAAGTGACAAGCAGTGCAACGACTGCAGGTGCGCCGAGTGGCGTCGTCTTCCCATTTGGTGTAATCAGCTACGAGACGACGGTTACAGCGGCAGGTGCCAGCCAGACTGTGCGCTTGAGCTTCAGTGAGCCGCTGCCTGACGGGCTGGTGCTATACAAGGTGGATTTGGGAGGGAATTACACCGCCATTCCAGCGGCTCAATGGACTCAGGTCGATGCGAACAGTATAGATCTGACGCTCACCGATGGCGGTCCATTCGATCTGGATGGCTTGGCAGATGGGAAAATTGTTGACCCTCTGGCACCAGGTAGTGCTCCCGTGGCAGATGAAAGCAGCAGTGGCGGTGGTGGTAGCACTTCGCCGTGGATTTTCCTGCTCTTTCTGCTGGTTATGGTGCGCCGCGCCAAAGAATTTGGAAGCCGTTCCAGATTCTAAAGTAAATGCTTTACAGCGTTAGCTATATTGTAGGGGCCTGCATTCCAGGCCCCTATGCTTATTATCTCTCCCTTGAAATTCCCATGCTTGCATATCGCATTCAGAATGTGTCGCCGCTTCGCGAAGCTCACTTGTTCGTCGGTTTCCGCACTGTGAACAAGCGAAAAAGAATTCTTTTGATACTTGGATAGACAAGCAGGAGGCAGAAGAGAGCCCAGTAATTTTAAGGTGACTCTTGATTATCTGTAGAAGAATTTATTAAATACCATCAGAGATCGAGGCGATTTACGTTGCTTCAAAGAGATCATTTACAGCAGTGAGATTCAGCGCGATTGGTATAGAAATCGCAATGATATCGGCCAAACTAAAATCAGTGAGGGTGTTTTGTTTCTGGCGAGGTGATTGCTGGGGAGGATGAATGAAGTACCGCTATCGTAAGCAACGATAGCGGCAGAAGCATTTAGTCGATCCGCTCTTTAAGCGCTTTGAGAGCAGTGAGTCTTACAATTTTGCGGGCAGGCTTTGCAGCGATCTTGATCGATTCACCTGTTGCTGGGTTGCGGCCCATGCGTGCCTTTGTGCGAGGCTTTACAACCCTGCGCACCTTTACGCCAGTGTCAGGGATTGTGAACTCACCAGAGCCACGACGTTGCAGATGACGGGTGAGCAGGCTGCTCATGGCACCGAAAACTGCAGCCACCTCTTTGCGAGTGAGGCCGGTGTCCTCTGCAATTGAGGTAATAATCTGGGTTTTGGTCTGTTTGGTGGTGATGGCTTTCAGGCGGGGTGCTGCTACTGCCGCCGCTTTTTTAGCGACAACCTTTTTCTTCGCAGCCTTTTTGGTGGTTTTCTTTGCAACTTTCTTCTTTGCGACCATTGAAAAACTCCTGGGTGGACTGGCTATTCGAGAATAAAATAGCACATAATTATTTACGGGATAGTAATGTATCAATAAATAGCACGGATTCAATCATGAATTGTAGCGCTATTTTTTTATAAAACTTTAATTTTTTCTCGTTTTGTTGTTTATCGCTGTTAACACCGATCTGTTTTCATGGGAGATATGATTGTGAAATTACTTTTTAGCTTATTGGTTTTATTGCTGTCAGTAACCGATGCATGGTCAAAAGATGTGGGGGGTGTCACGCTTCCCGAGCAGGTAAATGTAGATGGCAGTATTGAAGCATTGCAGCTTAATGGTGCGGGAATCAGGAAAAAGTTCTTCTTCTCCATCTATGTCGCCGCACTCTACTTGCCGGAAAAGACAGGTGATGCGGAAAAAGTCATTAATGCAGATGTAACCAAAAGAGTGCTGATGCATTTTGTCTATTCTGAGGTTGAAAAGGAGAAAATGCGTTCAGGATGGGTCGAAGGTTTTTCAGACAATCTAAGTGCGGATGAGATGAAAGTCTTGCGTGAGCGCCTCGATAATTTCAATGCAATGTTTGACACGCTGCATGAAGGGGATGTGGTGTTGCTCGATTACCTGCCAGGTATTGGAACCAGGGTGACCATTCGGGGTGAACAAAAAGGTATGATTCCCGGCGCTGACTTTAATCAGGCACTGATGAGTGTCTGGTTGGGTGCCTCTCCAGTGACCAGTAGTTTGAAATCAGCGCTGTTAGGCAATTAACGACCGAGTTGTCGATGGTTTTGTAGTAATTTCACAGGGGGACGGGGCCAGATTTGATTGAAGCAACAGGGCTTTTAGTGCTGTTATGTCTATCAAACTTGACTCCGGTCCCCCGCCTTAAATCGTTTCGGTAGAGAGCCAGACGCCGCCGCGCCGCTCATCTCCTGCACCGACGAGTCCGCCATCTGCACCCAGCATTACCGTATGGGCACCGCCAAAGAAGAGGTTTTTACTATCCCATTGCCGCTGTTGCGGGAACTCTGTGGCGAGATGGTTGGAGACCCTCTGCTCCATCCCAGGTTCCATGCTGAGCAGGCCTTCTTCAAAATGGATGCGCGGGAAAGCGACGGCCTGTTGCAGTGGCATGTCGAAATCGATCAGATTGGATAGCACTTGGAGGATTGCACTGCGAATCCGGTTTGAGCCGCCGGATCCCGTAACAACGATTCGGCCTTGATCAAGGAACGCTAGTGTCGGGGACATCATGGAAGCGATACGTTCATCTTCAGGCCAGTTGTGAAATCCACAGGGATTGATGTCCTCTTCCCCCAACATGTTGTTCATCATGATGCCTGTGCCGGGAATGACGTAACCCGACCCCTCGCCATTGGATAGGGTCATGCTTGCAAGATTGCCCTGCCGATCCAAAATGCTGATTTGGGTCGTGCCCCGAGTGCAGATGCCGCCTTTATGAAGTCGTTGCCGGTACTCTCGCAGAACTTCTTCATTCAGCAGTTTTTCTATCTTCCTGCTTTGCCTTGTGCGCAGATGTTGTGTCAGGCAGATAGCCCGGATCAGCCTTTTCAGATGATCAGCGCTGCCAGGTAAATGATTGCCCAGGGAGTGTGATTCCAATAATGCGAGCGTGAAAGCGATCAGTGTGCCGCCAAGGGCCGGCGCTGGATTGGTAAAGATGCGCGCCTGCCGGTAGCGTCGTTCAAGTGGTTTCCGTTTTACAGCTTGATACTGTTTTAAGTCATGTGGGCGTAGGTGTCCTCCCGACTCCCGGCAGGTATCGGTCAGTTGTTGACCTGTCTCTCCAAGATAGAAAAGTGCTTCTCCTTCCCGGCAAAGATGTTCGAAAAAAGCTGCCATCTCCGGTTGTTTGCGCGTCTCACCCAACTGCGCGAGCTGGTCAGTGCCGATGGTTGAACTGTGTAACTGAAATGCGGCATTGCTGGATCGGAGAATCGGCTGCACGATCCCGGAGATCAGATGCTGGAACGGATTGATCCTGACGCCTCTGATGGCAGCGTTTATGGCAGGCAATGCCAGCAGTTTTAACGGCATGCTGCAGCGTTCCCGATGTATCGCAAACACCCCTTTGATGAATCCGGGTGTTGCGATGGAACCCATACCGATATGAAAAGTCTGGCTGGCGTTTCCGAAATCAGCCACAATGGGATGAAGATTGGTGGCGGCTTCAGGCTGCTTTCGGGAAGGTGTGTGGGCGAAAAAATCGTAGACCAACGGGTCGGCATTCACCGGGCGGGCGGTAAGGAAACCGCCGCCACCGAGGGACGCAAGCACTGGCTCCGCCACACAGGCGGTAAGCATGGCCGCAATAGCGGCATCAAATGCGTTGCCCCCCTCCTGCAGGACCTGTAGGGCTGCGTTGGCAGTCTCTTGGTGTCCTGCGGCAACTACGCCTCCCGTTGTCTTTTTTTTTCGCACGTTACGTTTAGTTCCAGGAATGAAAAGACTGTTTTTGCTGGTCAGTTTTCAGAACTGTGACCCGCTACGATACCTTATGCAAAGCGGATCATGCTTTGATAGGTATAGGGTTCCCCTTCTTATTCAGCTTTTCTGTATCTTGCCGCTATAAAGCATAGTAAATATAAACGAAACAGGAACTTAACTCCTAGAGGCGAATGCATGGCGGTGGCGAAAACACAAAAAGATGATGCCCTGCTGAAAAATCTGGTCCCTCTGAATACCTTGTCGGACGAGCAACTCGGCCAGCTGCTGAGCCGGATCGTGGTCGAGAAGGCAGTGAAAGGCGAATATCTCTTTCACGAGGGTGATACGGATCACCAGAATGTCTACCTGCTATCCGGCAGCGTGGGGCTGCTGTCTGGTAAACGGGAGGTGGATGCTGTTGCCAGTGGTACCCAAACGGCTCGTTTTGCCCTGGCTCATCAGCTCCCCCGTAAACATTCTGCCAGGGCGAAGGGTGTGACCACCTTTGTTCGCATCGACAGCCGAATGCTAAGCGACATGTTGGCGCGGAGTCAGAAGGCAAGTTACGAAGTCAATGATATCAAGGAGCAGAGTAGCGGGGACTGGATGACCCTGCTGCTGCAATCCACTATTTTTCAACAGATACCGCCCGCCAACCTTCAGCGCGTCATGATGCGAATGGAAGAGGTTTCCGTCACCACCGGCGATGTCATCATTCGGCAGGGGGAAGAGGGGGATTACTACTATCTGATCAGCAGTGGTCGTTGCAGTGTGGCGCGCCAGCCAGAGCAGGACAGGCCGCCTGTGGAATTGGCGCAACTTCGTGCCGGTGACAGCTTTGGTGAAGAGGCGCTCATCTCCGACGCTCCACGCAGCAGCACCGTCACCATGGTGACCGATGGTGTGCTGGTACGTCTCAGCAAGGCGGATTTTGTTGATCTGGTAAAAAGTCCCCTCTCCAGAACCCTCAAATATAAAAAGGCCAAAGCCAGAGTCAAGGACGGCGCGCTCTGGTTGGATGTGCGTCCACCGGAGGAGTATGAGGCTGGGCATCTGCCGGAAAGCCTGAATATGCCCTTCTTCTCTTTACGTTTCCAGGCCTCCAGTCTGGCTACTGACAGGGAGTATGTCGTCTATGGCGCCCAGGTAGGGCAGGCGGCCACCGCGGCTTATCTATTGGTGGAGAGAGGTTTTGAGGTCTACGTGCTGGACCAGGCATGGGATGTAGTGGCTCCGCTTGCCGGTATACATGTTTCCGGGGAAAAAGTCGACAATGTCATCGACTTCAAGCGGGAAGCTGTCGAGGCGAATGCGCCAGAAAATGGCCAGCCGGATGAAGACGCCCACATGGCGGAGTTTTACGCCGAACAGCAGCGCGCCGACGAAATGCAGCAGCAGTTGGAGGATGCGACTCAGGAGTATAAGGATGCTCTCAATCGTCGTCAGACTGAAATCAAGCTGCTGAAACAGGCGTTGGTGGTTGCGCGCCGTCGGTTGGATGAACAGGAACAACAGTTTCAGGAGACCAGGACAGCGCATGAACAGGAGGTCGGCGGCCTGCAGGAGGCGTCGGCCAGCGCAGAGGATGACCAAACTGCGGCAGCAGAAGAGATAACCTCCCTGCAGGGAAAATTGACCCGGCTGGATGAACAGAATGCCGTGGATCAAGGGCGATTGAAAGAGGAGCTGACCGGGCTGCAGATAGAGCTCTCGGAAACGAAAGAGGTACTGCAGGAGACCAAAGCTGCAGCTCAGAGCCGGGCTGCAGAGAGTGCCGACAGGCAGACGACGCTGGAGCGGCAGCTTCAATCCATGCAGCAGGGGCTTGATCGTCTACGGGAGCAGTCGGCAGACGAACAGGCCGGGCTGACCCGCGAGCGCGATGAACTCTCCGGGAATCTTGGGGCGTTACAGCATGCGTTGGATGAACTACGCGCAGACGATCAGGCGCGGCAGAAGCAGGCTGAGGAGAAACTTGCCGAAGTGATGCAGCAGGTGTCTGCTGCCAAGGCGGCGGAGCAGCAGCTGGAAAAAGAAAAACAGGCTCTGGATGGCGAGCGGGATGACTTGGTGTCCCGCTTGTCTGAGAGTCAGCGTGAGCAGGAAGCCCATAAAAACGCAGGCGTTGAGCAGGATGAGGCCAGGCAGGCAGCCCTGCAATCACTTACAGGGGAGCTACAGCTGGTCAAGGATGAGTCGGCACGTTCCGCCGAACGTCATGCGCTCTCGCTGGTGGCGCAGGAAGAGGCCAGGGAGAGTCTGAAAATAGATCTTGCCGACAGGGATGCCCTGTTGGAAGAGCAGACACTGACTGCAACCCAGCAGGTAGTAAAACTTGAACAACTGGAGCAGTCCCTGCAGGAGGCGGAGGCGAGGCAGCAGGAGTTGACTGGGGAGCAGTCGGAACTGGAAGCGCGTCTCACCGCAGAGCAGGAACGGGTTGCCGAGTTGAAATGTGCCCGGGAGGATCTCGAAGAGAGCCGAGCGGAACAGCAGAAGGCTTTGGCTGATCTGCAGCTGAGCGCGTCTCAATCTGAAGCCGGTCAACAGGCTGAGCTGGCTTCCTTGCGTGCCGGGCTGGATCAGGCACAGGCCGAAGCGGGAGACAAACAGCGTCTGCACGAGGAAGTTGCAGAGGCTTTATCGAATGCTGAAGAAACAACTCGTTCGCTTGAGGGGCAGAAAGCAGAGCTTGAGGCCAGTGCCGCAGAGCAGAAACAACTTGCAGATGAACTGCGTAAATCATTTGAAACGGCGCAAGGCCGGGTCGAAACGCTGGAAAACGAATTGCGTGCAACGCGTTTGGCAGGTGATGATGCAGATGCACAAAACCAGGGTGTGTTGGCAGCCCTGAAAGAGGAGCTGGAACAGACGCAGGCGGAGTCTGCCGACCGGCATCAGGAAAATCTGAATGGTGAAGCGGCGCGACAGCAGCTTTTAGAAAAACAGACGGAACTGGAAAATGCACTGACACTCTCTGAGGAACAGACAGAAACCCTGCATCATTCGTTCAGTGAACTGGAGACGAGAGCCGCCTCTCTGGAGGAAGCGCTTTCCGTCACCCAACTGGCAGGAGATGAGGCGGCGGCATCTTTTCAGGAACAGCAGGATAATCTGTTGCAGACGCTGGAACAGGTTCGCGCCAATGTCGTTGATAAACAACATGCACTGGAGCAGGCAGGTGAAACCAGCCAGCGCCTGATAGAGAAGAAGGCGCAGTTTAAGACTTCCCTGAAGGAAGAGCGCGGTGTGACAACAGCACTACGCGAATCCCTGGAGCAGGTGGAGGCCCGTGCCACCGACCTTGAGCAGAAGCTCTCTTCCGCTCAAGTGTCGGAGGATGAAACGGCGGCCCGGCATCAGGAAGCGCTCACAATTTTGCAGCAGGCGCTGGACGACGCCCGTCATGATATTAACGGTAAACAGCAGCAGTTGGAGTCTAAAGCCGAGTCGGATCAGGCAATGGGCGACAGGCTGCTGGAACTCGAACGGGCGCTGGAGACAGAGCAGGGAACAACCGGAGAGCTTCAGCAGTCACTGCAAAACAGCGAGGCACGGGCAGCAGCGCTTGAAGGAGATCTCGCCACAGCGAAACTGTTGGTGGATGAGACTGCGAGCCGCTATCTTGAAGAGCGGGATAGGCTGCAGAAGCATCTTGATGAGGTGCAGGGCGAGCTGAATGACAAGCAGGACCTGCTGGAGGCAGAGCAGCAGACTACAGCCGATCTCCAGGCAGGCCTGAAACAGTTGGAAAGCACAACGGCCACCTTGGAACAGGATCTTATCACTGCGAGGAAGAGCGGTGATGAAGTGGCTGTGCAGTATCGTGAAGAGCGTGATGCGCTACAGCACACCCTTGACGAAGCGCGGGGTGAGATAGAGAACAAGCAGAAGCTGCTGGAGACGAAAGAGCAGATCGCCGATGAATTGGCCGACCGGCAGAGTGAACTTGAGGCAGCACTAGAAGCCGAGCGGCAGTCGGTAGCTGGACTTCGGGAATCGCAGGAGCGGATGGAGGCGGGGGCCGCCTCACTGGAACAGGATCTTGCCGCAGCCAAGGCGTCCGGTGATGAAATTGCCGAACAACACAGCGAACAGCGGGATGCCTTGCAGCAATCCCTGGAGAACGCCCGCAACGAAATAGAGGATCACCAGCAGCAGCTTGAATCGGCTACCGCCTCGGTCGACGTTTTGACAGAAGAGCGGGCCGCCTTGCAGAAGATGATCGAAGATGAGCAGGGCGCCGGCGCTGAGCTGCGACAGGCATTGGAGCTTGCAGAAACCCGCGTCGTCACCCTGGAACAGGATCTTGCATCAACCAGAGAGGCGGAAGATGAGTCCGTGGCGCGTTATCGCGAGGAGCGGGACAGGCTGCAGCAGTCGGAGTCGGAGCTGCAGGCATTGCTGGAACAGGAGCGGGAAGCTACAACGGTACTGCAAGTAACGGTTGAGGAGACGCAACATAGGTCTGGAGAGATTGAGGGTGAATTGCAGGCTTTACGGGATGAGTCGGCGGCTGAAGAGGGCGAGCGGCAGCGTGCGCTGGAGCTGTTGCAGACCGAGAAAAAAGTGGTTGAGGAACAGCTTGCTGCGATTGAAACGGAAAGCCGACAACAGCTGGCCTCACAAAAGGATGAGTTGACCCAAGCCGGGGAAACACTGGCCGCTTCACAACTGGCCTGGAACGAAGAGAGGGAGCAGCTCACCCAGGCGCAAAATAGTGCCGAGCGGCTGGCCGCAACGTTGCAGCAGCAGCTTGATGAGGCCAAAGAGGATCTTGAGCAGGCGACAGCAGCCAGGGCTGCCAGTGAAGACCGGGATAGTGAGGCGTTGGTACAGGCACAGAAACAGATCACGGAGCTAAAGCGGACTGTCGACGGATTGCGTGAAGTGCAGTTGGAGATGGAGGCTGAGTTTGAAGATGATGTGGAATCCGAGATCCAAAAGCTGCGCACTGCGCTCGGGAAAGAGGAGAAGCGGCGCAGAGAAGCAGAACAGCAGGCGCAGCAGGTTGATTTCCTGAAACGGGAGCGGCAGGTTCAGGAGACGGCAGTAGAGATGCTCGAAGAGGATTTTGAGGGACTCACCAATGAAAAGATTGCCCTTGAAGGAGAGCGCGACACCCTTTCCAAACAGCTGTCGGATCTGCGGGATCAGTTCGATGTTTTGATGGGTGAGAATGATCAGTTGCACTCAGAGCTGGTGGAAAACAGAAGCACAGCCGAAGACTCTGAGATGGCTGACACGCTGCTTGATCAAATGGATCAGATGCGTCAGCAGAAGGAGTCGGTGGAAGAGGCACGGGATAGAGCCGAAGGGCAGGCGACGCGTCTGAAAAAAGAGGTAAATGAACTGCGCTCTGTGATGGAAGAGTATGTGGAACAGATCCAGACTGTACAGTCTCTTGGCGCTGATGACGAGGTTGATGCGTTGCGTACGGAACTCAACATGGTGCGCAGTCGTGCGTCTGAGGATCTGGAGCAGATGCGCCAGGCATTGGATGCGGCAGAGACACGGAGTAAACGGCAGTTAGGGCGTGATATGAATGAGGTTGCGGCCCTGCAGGCGACGCGGCAGGAGCTCGATTCGATCAAGAAGGCGCTACGTGAGAAAGAGCAGACCCTGCGAATGTCGCAGAGACAGTGCCGTACATTGGAGGACGCCATTGAAGATCGTGACGGGGAGGTGGATCGTCTGGGGCGCAAGCTTGAGGTGTTGCTGAGGCAGGCTGGCGGTAATTCCCGTATAGCCGATGAGTCGGAGCCGCTGAATGGCGGAAATCTGCATACATCAGAATTGGAGTTTGATGACAGCGCAGGGGAGGCAGGTCCCGCCTCACTCGACGGCCAAGAGACCTCCGGTAAACGGCGCTACTCTCTGGGTGGTTTGTTCAAGAAAAAGAGAGATAGCTGATAATTCTGTCAAGTCCTCTTCTCAGTTAGACTCAGCCTGTTTTCTGTAGATCAGCCCTGGACGGTCTCTTCTCCATGCGTATATTGTCGGTCGGTATTGCGACCCTGGACATCATCAATACAGTCGCCGCCTACCCCGCGGAAGATGAGGAGTTGCGAGCCCTTGAACACAGGGTTGCCCGCGGAGGCAATGCCACCAATACCCTGGTGGTCTTGAGCCAATTTGGCCATGCCTGCAGTTGGGCGGGCACTATCGCCGATGAGCCTGACAGCCGGTATATCCTGGATGACCTCACGCGTCACGGTATCGACCTCTCCCATCTTGTCCATCACGCCAGCGGCAAGGTTCCAACCTCCTATGTGGTGCTGAGCGGGGAAAACGCCTCCCGTTCCATCGTCCACTATCGCGACCTTCCGGAATACAGTGCGGCAGATTTCAGTGCCGTCAATCCCGCCGAGTTCGATTGGATTCACTTTGAAGGCAGAAATTCAGCCGAGACCCTGCAAATGTTGCAGCGAGTGAAAGAGGGTTTTCCGCAGGTTGGCTGTTCTCTGGAAGTGGAGAAGCCGCGTGCCGGCATCGATGCGTTGTTGGCATTGCCGGATGTGCTGTTCTTTTCAAAGGTGTTCGCCGAGAGTCGTGGACATGCCGATGCCGCTTCCCTCCTTATGGCCATGCGGGAGCGTAATCCGCAGGCGCTGCTGTTTTGTGCCTGGGGCGATGAGGGCGCCTGGATGCTTAAGGCGGATGGTGGCATGCGGCATCAGCCGGCAATACAGCCTGCAGAATTGGTGGATACGCTGGGGGCCGGTGATGTGTTCAATGCAGGTGTGATCGATGGTCTGTTAAGAGAAAACAGTTACGAGAAGGTGTTGATGCAGGCGGTCAGGCTTGCGGGAATAAAGTGTGGACAAGTGGGTTTTGGCATGAAAAAACCGGGGCATTATGATTCGGCCTTCTAACGCCGCATGCTGCGTAAGGGGCCAGTCAGAGAGGGGGATGAATTCCAGTGAAATTTCAGTTGTTTGAGAAACTGTGGCAAACTGATCCCTCTCTAAGATTGAACCTGATTCCTCTACCCTGGCGTTCTCCCCGTTTGGCTTCAGGTTCATTAAGTGCTTCCCACAGGCTCCATAGCTGAGTCGCAGGGTAATCAGGAAATACTAAAGATGTTTAAAATTGTTTTATCAAACCAGACGCTCCTTCAGCTTGCATTCTCAAACAAAATAGGCAGAGCGCTCGTTCGAGGGAATCTTCTGAAACTGTCAAGCTATAGCGACAGAAGTGTAGCGGATCATATATATACATCAATTAAACTGAACAATAGAACTTCTAAAGAGAGTAGAGCAAACAGGTTTCAGGATATCGATCAACAGACGGTAGACCTGCTCAAAGAGTTTGATAAACCGGTTTTTCATGATGTCGGAGTGTCGAGCGGCATTACTTCATTTGAACTTTATAGCCTGCTTCAGGAGCAGGGCGTCAGTTCCAGTTTTAATATTTCTGACAAATTCGCAAAATTTTACTACGAGAAAACGCCTCTCTATACAAAAATATACGATTCTGAAAAAAAGTTCCTCAATGGATATGTTGGCCCCATCTTCGCCGACCAGGAATCCAGCGGTAAGTTTTTTATCACTCGATGGGTATTTCAGCTTTTGAACAAAAGGCCCGTACCGAAAGAGTTGGGCACCATACTTTTATACGATCCAAAGGTTCTTTCCTGCATAGCCAATAAAGAGATTTCCCATCAAAACTATGACATTTTTGCCGCACCCATGGATGAGAAATGTTCATATTTACGCTGTATGAACCTGCTGAATAAAGGTTATTTCCCGGATGAAATGATTATAAAAGGGGTGACTAATCTGTTTCACTCAATAACGGAAGGCGGCGTATTACAGATCGGCCGTACTGTGGATGGAGTGAATTACGTGTCATTTTTCCGCAAAAAAAATCAACAGTTGGATGTGATTATGCATCTTAATGAGGGAACAGAAATACTCGGCCTGATTGATGCCATCGACTTCAAAGCGCATTAATTTGGCCAGTGAAAAAAAGGCACTGATCTGTAGAGGGATCAGACATAAAAAACCGGGACAGTATGTCCCGGTTTTTTAAACGTGGCGCAGAATCAGTCGAAATAACGTAAAAAAATTGCAGGATCCACGTTGGCCAGATCGTGCGGCAACAGCTGTTCTTTAGTGGAAGTGGCTTGAACTTCCTGCAATCCCAATTCCGCCGTGGGGGTGTCTTCCACAGGGGGTAACATGCGAGTTGCCGGTGCTTGAATGGCAGGCGAACCCGATTCGACCAATCTACCCGTGGACATGTCATAAACTCTTTTCATGACGTACCTCCTTACATTGTCGAAACGTTGCTTTCACTCAATGTGTCGGCGGGCCAGCTTGTTTCTTTAGTCTGTGTAACTTTGTACCACATTTTTTGTTGGAAATGCGAACGCGTCGTCTTGAAATTACATCAAGTATTTGAAGTCAGTCGCAAAATTCCCATCTACTCTTCATTATCCAGTTGGTCCAGCGGATTTATATGGGTATCTCCGGCGGGTTTGTCGAGATCGACGCCATAGTCTTCCTTGCTGATGTCATAGGAGCCGGCCCAATCCTCTGGTGGGGCGATGCTGCGGGTTTCCAGTGCCCTCCAGTCTTCAAGGTCATACTCTTCGATAGTGCCGTCGTAGAACTGGACCTCGATGGAGCCATCTTCTGCATCATAGGCCACAACCTCAAGATTCTCCCCTTCGTTGGTTTTGTACCAGGCACCCACTTTGAGCCTAGGGATATTCATCGTCACCTCTCTCCCGATTGTAACTTCTTACCTACTAGCAATTATGGCACTGGAGATCGTCTCGTCCATTGCGCAAAGTCATTTAATCTATCCAGTTATACGGGTTATTAAGGAGAAGTATGCGCAAAGTGTTCTCGTTGAATTAGAATGTATTGATGGAAATTGATGGCAATCACTTCTCTGGCACCCTGCTCTGGTGGCTGGGCGCCCTGTATGGCGTAGCGCTTTTTTACGCACTGCGCATGTCGCCTTGGCGTCGCCTGACGCAGAAGGGGCAGTTGCATGTTTTTCTGGGCGCCATCGTGGTGTTGATCCTGCTGTGGCATATACGGGGGCAGATTCAGCCCGGCCTCTCCTTCCACCTGCTGGGGGTGACCACCGTGACCCTGGTGTTCGGCTGGTCGTTTGCGCTGATCATCGCCAGTATCGCCCTGTTGGCGGTGACGTTGAATGCCGGATACGGCTGGGAAGGATATGTACTCAGCATCATCACGGTGGGCCTGCTGCCGATCACCCTGTCCCAGATATCCCTGGTGTTGGTGCGCTCATGGTTTCCTAAAAACTTCTTTATCTATGTCTTGGGCAACGGCTTCATGACGGGGTGGCTGGTGGCCTACATCAGCGGCTATGCGGCAGTGGGCCTGCTGGTCTATAGCGGCGCCTATACACTGCAGACGTTGCAGGTCACGATTATCCCTTTCTTTCCGCTGATGTTTTTTCCGGAGGCAATTCTCAACGGCTGGATCATCACTATCCTGGTGCTCTACTGCCCTGCATGGGTCTATTCTTTCAGCGATGAACTCTACATCAAAGGCAAGTAGTTCCCGCCTCGGTGTTCGTATTAGAATGACGTCTGATGTCTCTATTTCAGGAGTAAGGCTTTGAGCTGGTGGGGAAAACTGGTTGGCGGCGCCTTTGGCTTCATGCTTGGCGGCGCACTGGGTGCCGTGTTGGGCGCGGCTTTGGGCCACAAGTTCGATAAGGGTCTCGAGGGAATGCCCGGCGGCGGTGCGGAATGGGGTGCGGGGGATCGGGAGCGGGTGCAGACGGCTTTCTTCACCGCTACCTTCTCGGTGATGGGGCGTATTGCCAAGGCTGACGGGCATGTCTCACCGGACGAGATACGTCTGGCGCAGGCAGTGATGGAGCAGATGTCCCTGTCTGAGGAGATGCGCCAGACCGCAATCCGGCTCTTCAATGAAGGCAAGGCAGACGGTTTTCCTCTGGATGAGGTGCTGGAGCAGTTCCGTGTCGAGTGTCATCGTCGCAGTACGCTGATCCAGATGTTCATGGAGATCCAGATCCAGGCGGCCTATGCGGACGGGCGCATGGATGCGAAGGAGGAGTCGCTGCTGCTGCATATCTGTGCACGGCTGAATATCTCTGAATTCACCTTTCGCCAGCTGGAGAAGATGATCCGGGCGGAGCGCCACTATACGGGGGCTGGTGAAGGACGGCGTCAGGCACCGCGGGAGCGTTTTTCCCTGGACGATGCCTACGCTATTCTCAATATCGGGGCTGATGTAACGGACAAAGAGGTCAAACGGGCCTACCGGCGTCTGATGAGTCAGCACCATCCCGACAAGCTGGTCTCCAAAGGCTTGCCCGAGGAGATGATGAAGATGGCTGCCGCAAAAACCGATGAGATCCGCAAGGCCTACGAGCGGGTGAAAGAGGCCCGGGGGATGAGGTAAAAACAGGTGAAAGGTTAAAGGAGGCAGTGCCAGCGGGACGGTGGGACTTTGTCGTGGCTGCTGGCGCTGGAAAAAAGTACTTGCTTTGGGTGGCGCCGGACACATACTTGATTCACCTTTCACCTTTCACCTTTCACCTTTCACCTTTCACCTTTCACCTTTCACCTTTCACCTTTCACCTTTCACCTTTCACCTTTCACCTTTCACCTTTCACCTTTCACCTTTCACCTTTCACC
>JAESPD010000038.1 GCA_016756855.1 gamma proteobacterium endosymbiont of Lamellibrachia anaximandri
GAGCCTTACTCTTTTCGAGAAAACCCCATTGGATCAGTTGCTTATGAAATCCGATTGCAAAAGTGAAGAATGCGCCATGGATAACCAATTGAATTTATTCGATTTAACGTTGGGACACTAGTGATATGGTTTATAAGAATTTGGAGTCAGATTGCGGGTAAATAGTTACAAATTTCAGTGGGCTCACGGATTGAGCCAGTGGCTGGTGGATAATGTTTGGTAGGGAAGACCGAGGAGAACTGGAGTCGGCCGGGTGAGCTGAAAATGAAGATCAATTATCCACTATACTCATACGAACTGTGGCTTTATTCTCTTCACAAAAAAACAAAGGGCCTAGCGATTTCTCGCTAAGCCCTTGTTTTATTTGGCTCCCCGGGACAGGCTCGAACTGCCGACCTAGTGATTAACAGTCACCCGCTCTACCGACTGAGCTACCGGGGAATTGTGTTGCAGCGCGCATATTAATGACACTGGACCTGAGCGTCAATAGGGAAGCGCAGAAATAGTCAATTGCAGCTCAATTCACCACCACTGGGTCGGGTTTTGGATATTCTGGGGCGGCCGGCATTCGATACCACAACTGCCCTGGGGTCAATGTTTTCTGTTACATCACAAAAGGTTAAGGTGAGGTTGCTGCCGGGAGAGGTACCGTCAGGCCGGTAGATGATGCGGCGCCTGCCCTGGGTCGAACGCATGCTGATGAGGGAGTGCCTCGTCGCATTCTGATAGCGAATCCGCTTTTCGGTATCGTCGGGTTGCCGGTTACCATTTGTGTCCGCATAGAGCAGGAAACCTTCATGCCAGAGTGGCTCGTCGAGACAGGTTTGTGCATCGGAACTGGGGCAGAGGATAGCCAGACCGCCGGTCATAATGGCTGTGCTGCGTGTCAGTTGCAGGTGGCTGATGAAACTGTTGATTTCACCACTCATCTGGCTGTTTGCCGCCAGTGTGCGATAGGCGGGTACACCCGCGCTGAGCAGGATCAGTGCAACACTCAGCGTGGTAAGCAGTTCGGGAAGCGTGAAACCGGCCGTGCAGGCAGATGTTTGTCTATTCAGGACGACATCCATGTCTGTCCCTCCTGTAGAGGTGTGTGGCCGGTCCGGTCAGTTGCAGGCTGTTGAAATTCTATTCAGGTGGCACAATACGGCGTTGAAATCGGCCTCAAAATGCTCATTTACTCGATGTAAACTGCGCTTTTTCGGTCGATTTCGCCTTGTCTTGCACTCACCTGAACGAATTTCAACAGCCTGCTAAAACCTGAGCGTCGGCGCTGGGAATTATTTTCTCATCGCAACCAAGTCTACACGCATAGCGTTATCCGACAAGTACTTTTTCGATCCTGTCCAGGGCTTTCTGCAGATTCTCCATGCTGGTAGCGATGGAAATCCTTACATGACCACCCAGACCAAACGCAGTGCCGGGTACCAGCGCCACTCCAGCCTTTTGTATGAGGTATTCGGTGAGTTCCATATCGTTATCGACCCCTTCGATATTTTCCAGCGCACCCTCGATGTTGGGAAAACAGTAGAAGGTGCCGTCTGAAGGCAGGCACTCGACGCCGGGCATCATGGTCAGCCGATCAACCACATAGTCGTGCCGCTCCTTGAAGAATTTGAGCATATCGCTGATGCACTCCTGCGAGCCTTCCAGCGCTGCCTGTGCCGCCACTTGGGAGATTGATGTGGGGTTGGAGGTGCTCTGGGACTGGATCTTCTTCATCGCCTTAATGATCTCCTCCGGGCCGCCGGCGTAACCGATGCGCCAGCCGGTCATGGAGTAGGCCTTCGAAACACCGTTGAGCACCAGGGTGCGATCCACCAGTTCCGGGCAAGCATTGAGGATGTTGACGAAAGGAGCCTCGGTCCAGAGGATATGCTCGTACATATCATCAGTGGCGATAAGAATCCGGGGGTGTTCTTTCAGCACCTCACCCAAGGCAGTCAACTCCTCTTTGGTATAGGCCATACCGGTGGGATTTGAGGGGCTGTTGATGACAAACAGCCGGGTTTTATCGGTAATCGCCGCTGCCAATTGCGCAGCAGTGATCTTAAAATTCTGCGAGGCGCCAGCCTGGATCAATACGGGTACGCCACCTGCCAGGATTGCCATATCAGGATAGGAGACCCAGTAAGGCGCGGGAATGATGACCTCATCACCCGGATCCAGGGTTGCCTGAGCAAGGTTGTAGAAGCTCTGCTTGCCGCCGCAAGAGACCAGGATCTGCTCCGGCTTATATTCAAACCCATTGTCTTTCCTGAACTTTTCGATAATCGCGTTCTTCAGGCCCGGCGTGCCGTCCACAGCAGTGTATTTTGTGAAACCGTCATTAATCGCTTCGATGGCAGCCTGCTTGATATGCTCCGGCGTATCAAAATCCGGCTCTCCAGCGCCCAACCCTATGACATCCTTGCCGGCAGCGCGCATTTCAGCGGCGCGCGCGGTGATCGCCAGGGTGGGAGAGGGTTTGACGGCCTGTACCCTTGCAGAGAGTTTTGTGTTCATTTGTAGTTTCCATGGCAAAAGAGACGAATCAGGAGTGCCTCTCTCGAGAGGCGGCAACGTGTAATAATATCCAATTATCCCGAGATGCAGAATCCCTGATGGCGAAAGATTTTCAATTGGTGTCCAAATTTGACCCGGCAGGTGACCAGCCAGCCGCGATCAAAAGGTTGCTGGAGGGCCTCCACGACGGCGAGGCAGGCATGACACTGCTGGGGGTGACCGGTTCCGGTAAAACCTTCACTATCGCCAATGTGATTCAGGAAACTCAGCGGCCAACGCTGGTTCTTGCCCCCAATAAGACGCTTGCAGCCCAATTATACGGCGAATTCAAGGAGTTTTTTCCCCAGAACTCGGTGGAGTATTTCGTCTCATATTACGACTATTACCAGCCCGAAGCCTACGTGCCGGCCTCCGATACCTTTATCGAGAAGGATGCCTCCATCAACGAACATATCGAGCAGATGCGGCTTTCTGCCACCAAAGCGCTACTGGAACGCAGGGATACGATCATCGTCGCAACCGTTTCGTCGATCTACGGTTTGGGTGACCCAAATTCCTATCTGGGCATGATGTTGCATCTCTCTAGGGGCGATATCATCAACCAACGCGACATCCTGCACCGGCTGGCTGAGTTGCAGTACAAACGCAATGACGTGGAACTCCACCGCGCCACATTCCGTGTGCGGGGTGAGGTGATCGACATCTACCCGGCGGAATCCGATGCCGAAGCACTGAGAGTGGAACTCTTCGACGACGAGATTGAGCAACTCTCCCTTTTTGACCCGTTGACCGGAGAAGTGCTGCGCAGGGTGCCCCGCTACTCTGTCTACCCGAAAAGTCACTATGTCACCCCCAGGGAGAAGTTGCTCGGGGCCGTGGATCACATCAAAGTGGAACTCAAAGAACGGCTGGAGCAGTTGGAGTCAGCCCACAAACTGCTGGAGCGGCAACGACTGGATCAGCGCACCCGCTTCGATATCGAGATGATTCTGGAGTTGGGTTACTGCTCCGGCATCGAGAACTACTCCCGCTATCTCTCCGGGCGCGCATCAGGGGAAGCCCCGCCGACGCTGTTCGACTATCTGCCGGAAGAGTCGCTGCTGGTGGTGGATGAGAGTCATGTCACCATCCCCCAGATCGGTGGCATGTTCCGAGGGGATCGTTCGCGCAAGGAGACCCTGGTCGAGTATGGTTTTCGACTGCCATCGGCGCTCGATAACCGTCCGCTCAAATTCGAGGAGTATGAGGCCCGCTCACCTCAGACCATCTACGTCACCGCCACGCCCCGTGACTATGAAATGGGACACTCGGGCGCAATCGTTGAACAGGTGGTGCGGCCGACAGGCTTGATAGATCCAGCCGTTGAAGTCAGACCAGCAACCAGCCAGGTCGATGATCTGCTCTCCGAGATCCGCCTGCGGGCTGGCAAGACCGAGCGTGTACTTGTGACCACGCTGACAAAACGCATGGCGGAAGATCTCACTGACTACCTGGGTGATCACGACGTGCGGGTGCGTTACCTCCACTCCGATATCGATACCGTGGAGCGGGTAGAGATCATCCGCGACCTGCGGCTCGGAAAATTCGACGTGTTGATCGGCATCAACCTCCTGCGCGAAGGATTGGATATGCCGGAGGTATCACTGGTTGCCATTCTCGATGCGGACAAAGAGGGCTTTCTGCGTTCGGAAGGCTCTCTGATACAGACCATTGGCCGGGCGGCCCGTAACGCCAACGGCAAGGCCATTCTCTACGGCGATCAGATTACCGGATCCATGCGCCGTGCAATAGACGTGACTGATCACCGGCGTGAGAAACAGATTGCTCACAATAAAAAACATGGCATCACCCCGCAGACCATTCGCAAATCCATCGCCGATATCATGGAAGGTGCTTATCCCGGCGCACCTGTGTCTCCCGGCGCCTATGCCAAGGTGGCGGAAGAGGCGGCTGAGTATGCCAGCCTCACGCCCCAGCAGATGGCCAAACGCATCAAGGAACTAGAGGATGAGATGTACCGCCACGCCCGGGATCTTGAGTTCGAGGAGGCGGCACAGGTAAGAGATCAGATAAAAACGCTGCAGGATAAGGGGTTGGTTGCGTGAGTGCGGCCTATTTCTAGCCGTTTTTCCTAATTTCGCATCGAATGACAATACTGTGTCGTAGTCAGTGTGCAATACGATGCCAGCTTCATAAATACAGGGGATAGAACAGCCAGCCAGACAAAACACCAAGTTGCCACTTGCGAGAAATCTCTACTTTTCAGGGCAACTGTTTTTCGGGGTGATAACCATCCTGGCCATGGGCGAATATAATTTGTCTTTCACGGTGAAATCAATTTCTGAAAATTGACAAATAACCATGCAACACTCTCTCAAATCGTCCACAATTAGCAAGTGATTTGGGTGCTTTTTCAGGTAGGTGGCAATGCATAACATCGAAGAAATGCTGCAGGATATTGTCGATGAGGCCCGCTATGCCAGCCGAATGATCGGTCGTTCGGAATTGAATCCCAATGTGCTGGATGCCATAGCAAAGGTACCCCGTGAGCGTTTTGTCAGCGTGAATATGCGCCACCACGCCTTCGACAACAGTCCGCTACCGATCGGCCGCGGACAGACGATATCTCAACCGTTTATCGTCGCCTTGATGACTGATTTGGCGAATCCCGCGCCGGGGGATCGAGTGCTGGAGGTCGGCACAGGTTCCGGCTATCAGACAGCGGTGATGTCACTCCTTGTACGGCAGCTATACAGTATCGAGATCATCCCTGAACTGGCGGAGGAGGCAAGGTTACGGTTCGATGAGTTGAATTACTCGAACATCATCAGCCGGACTGGCGACGGCTACTTCGGCTGGCCGGAGGAAGCCCCTTTCGATGTAATATTGGTAACAGCCGCCGCCACAGAAGCCCCCCCTCACCTGCCGGAACAGTTGGCACCTGGAGGACGTCTGGTGTTACCCGTTGGCGGACGTTTCTATGGGCAGGATCTTCTTCTGCTTGAGAAGGATGAGTCCGGTAATGTGACAGAGAAGAGTCTGCTGCCTGTGGCCTTCGTCCCACTGACCAGGGAGAAAAGTTGATGACCATTTCTGCAGCCCGTAGGCACAGAAATAGCCCGCCCCGGGAAGCCGGGAAAAAATCTGTTCCTGCACTTGCAATGCGCATATATCCACCTGTATTATTCGCGCTCTTAGCAGGCGCGTAGCTCAGTTGGTTAGAGCACCACCTTGACATGGTGGGGGTCGGTGGTTCGAATCCACTCGCGCCTACCAGATTTACTGATTAAATTCAGTTACTTAGAAGCCCCGCATCGACGGGGCTTTTTTGTTGGTTCAATACTGGTAGAAATCAACCGCGCTTTAGGCACAGCATTACTGGCGAAAAAGTCCCCATATCCGCACCCCACCAACAATCAACCCAGCTCTCCACCTGGACACTCCATATGCCAGCAGCTCCACGTGGAAATCATTGGCCGCAGATGACCAGCTCAAGCGACCTTCGTTCAGCAAGTAATCGTGGACAAGAGCCGCCGGCATGGATTTCCCAACCCGTGGCACAAATAACCGAAAAGCCACGGGACACTCGCTCCATCTGAAATGAAACCAGCCGGCACGAGGATTCCTCCGCCAGAAGACAGAAAAGGCTCACGGAGTTCCCATTCCATAGCACGCGCAAGTACGAGATCACGTAAGAGAGTCGATTTTTGCTCTCCAGTGAAATTGACCAGGGGCGTGCTCTTCATCAGACAAACGGAGCTTAATAACATGCGTCCTTATTCTTGTTGGATCAGTGTACATAGGGCCTCTCTTTGGTTCTTACTCGCCAGACTCACTCCCGGCGTTCGTATCCTTTGCAGCGCTCAGAGAAGTCTGAGAACGTCATAGATAGAGCGGAAAGCCGCCGAGCGATTGAAGTCCATATGGTTGGCAAAAAAGGGGGATTTAGGCATCAGCCAAGAAAAGGTCTCACTTGCGGCTTCCTGGACTCCTTCTGCCTTTGGGCAATGTTTGCATGCGCACATACCGCTCAACACGGAAGCCATGCTTAAATTAGCTGGCATTTCAAAGGTCTCACCCAACGACATTTTTCCAGAAAAGATGGCCGAGGTATTGGCTGCAGAATCTACTGCAGGGCCTACTGACTCGCTTGCTCCCGTCCCAACACGCGCCGCATCCCCATAATCAGCTACTTTCAGGCCGGCGACCCAAAACCAGTTGTTGGCGACCACGCACCAGGGAACGGTATTGACGAACTCAGGGTCGGGGGGAACAGTAGCAGAGAAATTAGGTTCCTATTCATTTACCCTCATAGTGAAAGGTGTCAGCATGGAGCCTGACTTCCGGCCTTGCGATCAGATAATTGTAGATCCAGACGTAGCGCCTCGCTCAGGCGGAATAGTTGTCGCGAAGATGGGTCACGAAGAAAAAATCACTCTCAAGAAATACCGGGCGCACGGCACTGACGAAAACGGCAACGAAATATTTGAGTTGGTCCCCCTGAATCACAACTATGCCACTCTGCTTGTCAACGCTGATAATCCTGGGCGAATTATCGGCACGATGATGCACTATCTGCGGAACATGCGAAGAGGATAAATAATGCGCATCAACCGCCTTATTTGAAGCGATACACCACAAATCAGGTACGATTCGATTACGATATGCAGCCAGATGCTGCGGTATATATACGTTCAGCCTTGCAGGTTTGGTGACAGAAAAAGACTCTGCCACATGCCATTTGTGCACAGGCTGCGAACTGGGTTGGGGGTATGATGCATGTGACCGGTCCCTGATGTGGGTGGATTGTTTGGCGATGAAAAGCCTAACATTACACCGGTCATCTTTTTCAATCATTTCATGATGTTGCGCTTAAGTAAGTGCCATTCGGGTCTGACCCCATTTTATTCCCTATTAATTTTGGTCGGACCACTACCTTGCAGAAAGGAAAATGAACTCATAATGGATAAGGCGAAATGTACAATATCCACGGTCCTACTACTGGTGTTGGCCGGATGTGCAACGGTAGATACCCGTTGGCAGAAGGCAGCGTCAACCGACAAAACCCAGGCCTACGAAGCGTTCCTCAAGAAGCATCCTGACAGTGACTATACAGTCAGGGCTATGGAGAATATTGAGTCGCTGCACTGGCAAGAGGCAATGTCAACCGACAAAGTCCAGGCCTACAACGCGTTCCTCAAGAGGCATCCTGACAGTGAGCATGCAGTCAGTGCAAGGTTGAAGGTCGAGTCGCTGCACTGGAAGGAAGCCGTAGCCCGGAACAGTCTTCGGGAATTCAGGCGATACGTAGAACTCCACAGCGACGGTAGGCACGTCGACGAAGCCAAGCAGAGGATTGAAGAGTTTCGTTGGAAGGAGGTAACGTTATTCGACATAGTTCAGACTTATGAAGAGTTCCTCAGCGCGTATCCAAGCAGCAGACACAGCTCGGACGCAGCAGCCCGGCTTGAGGTACTTGAATGGGAAAAAGTGAAAAGAATAAACACCAGAGCTGTTTACGATGCTCTTCTCCTGAAGTACCCGAGTGGCCCCCTCTCTGCGAAATTACTGGCGGAACTTGAAACATGTGCGAAGATCGTTCCTTCGATGACGAACCCTATTACGTATCACCCGTGGGACAATGACGGTTGGGAGTATAACTACACTGTAAGGTTTGCCGAGACTCAAGGAGTCCCGGCAAACGTCGAGCGGGTGAAAAAAGTTTACACGGACAGGCGTGGAGTAGAATGGAGTGCTAATTCCTCTTGGTTCAGCGTACGTATCCCGATCAGAGGACGTAGAGGCAACACATACAGCTCGTGGGTTAGGGGACATGAGTATCCTGACTTGAAAGGAGGCACTGTGACTGTGACATTTTCTGGCCACGATGAGAATGGACACCCCTTCTCTGGAAGTGTGTCATCCAAACTCGCATGGCCGAATGAAGAAAAGCAATAGGGGACAGACCACGGTTATGTCCTCGATTTTCTTTGATGCGGGTATCTTTCTTAAGAGTACGGAGGGGATTAATACTATCGAATCGGTCGATCTAGACCCCATCAAGGAACAACATGTGGAAGTGGATATTCACATTAAGCACGGACCCAAATCGCTGGGTCAGCGTCACCGCACCGGTGTGACCGGTCTTATGGCTCTGGCCGGCCTTTTTGATCAGATGGGTAGCAATCACCCGGTAGACGATACCCAACACGCGCCCCATGAACTCAGGGCGGCTAGCAAACAGGAATCGCTGCGGAAAGGGGAAGCTAAGCACCCACTCGCGCATGGGCTGTTCGGGTAACACACCATCGACCAATAAGCCGCTCTTTCCACCATCCGCCGTGCCCCGCAACTGAGGCAGAAAGCGCGCCGTTTGCAACTGAAGGGAACGAGATGCTCGGCATGACAGGTGTCTCAACGCACCCACAGGAAGCCATGTTCCAGACGGCCGCACTTCAGACAATCCTCGAATTCCCGCTGCACGTAACCCGGCAATACCGTACCTTGAACCGCCAACTTTGCGCTCATAGGCGCAAAGCGTTAAAGCAGAACCTCATCCAGGGGATAGAGAACTTTCACCCGCTGGCGCGGGTCTTCCTATTCCGAGAAAGGCTCCAGAAAATCAAGGCTCCCGCCCTCTCCTTCATTCGACATAACCATCTCCTGCGTTGCGATGCTCTTGTCGAATCAGAAAAGATTAGTCTTTTCTATCCAGCGTTCACTCGATTACCCTGAGAAGAAAAATGAAAAGCGTTGCCCTCAAAAACAATCCGGGTTAGATTGATATTTTGTTGGCGACGAATCGTAAAATTCGAGCATAATTTGAGTGCGGGGCAGCCCCCTTGGGAAATGTATTGTCAAACGAGTATTCGGCTCCCGCGCTCTAAAACGAGGCAGGAACATGACTATGGAACGGATGCCCCAGGAAACTGAAGAGTTTTTCCGATCCACATGGGGCGCCTGGAGGTCTAAAACTCTTGAAGAGCATCTCCCAGGCACGGTAAAAGCTGCATCACGTCCGTTCGACAGCTTCCTCGTATTTAGTTTGGACGTGAATCATAAGGCTATCGCCACTTTCATTGCGAATTTCACCCCCCAGCCTAGCGAGTTCTTAATATCGTACGACGGAGATAATGAAGATCGTCCCAACTTCGTTCTGACCAGCAATCGGTTGGTCGTTTGGGACAAGGAAAAGGAAAGTTACTCGGCCTTCGATCTCCGCGACATTGAATCGTTCGTTTCCAAAGCAGGGTGGCTTAACGGGACCTATACGTTGACGACACTGGATGGGAGCCATGATTTTCCGGGATTACGCTCGTGTCCGAAAGAAGAGATCATGAGTTTTGCTATCGGGAAGGCCCGTGAAACACCTCCCTGGGGCGAAATTGTCGTGAATCTTCCGGAGGCGGATGACGAGGAAGATGAGCCTGAGTCAAGTGCTCCGGACGGTCTCTTTTCCGATGGACTTTTCGGTCTGCTAAACAAAGGCCCCATTGGATGGATTGTTTTTGGCTTGATTTCGGGATTTCTCTACGGAGCATATCAAGTCCTACAACGCTGGCTAAGTGGTTTTGAATAGCGATCCCGTGCGCCGCGACGCCAAAACAAACAAGTCCGATTAGGTACTGTGACCTGAGCCCACCGTTCGTCCGGCCAGAAGCTTGGTCAATATATTGCGGGATTACTTCCACGCCGCCACAATCAATGCTTTACGCTTCTCCGGTGCCCTTCTTGACATGGTGGGAGTCGGAGGTTCGAATCCATTCGCGCCTACCAAATAAAATCAAGGGGTTACCGAGATCGGTAGGCCCTTTTTTTCCCTGCAATCCGCTGCACTCCGCATTCAGCCAGATCCCCGTAAAGCCCCACAAATCAAACCATAAAACCAGCATGGATATATGATAGGTTTTTCTATTTTCGGGCACCGGCCCGGAAACTCATGAATATTTCTCAAGTTACTGACCTATAGGCCGACACCGACCATAAGCATTCATTTCCTGGAGGATGAATAATGTTCAGTGTGGCGCTCAATCAACTTGATCAATTCAGGCATTTCCAGCCAAATTTCGGTGATTTCAGTCTGGCACCAAAAACACCACCCCAAGTCGATGTGGTGAAAGGCAATTCTGATCCATCCGATGCATTCACCCGGGTGCAGCAGGTACTCGATCAAAGACTCTCGGGAATACTTGGATCCCCAAATCAGGTCGTGCCGATTGATCGCTCAAATAATACTTTCGATGCCGAAACTGTTGCCAACAATGTACTGGAATTTGTGCAAAACCGATTAAAACAGGCTGAAGCCGACGGCGCTAGTCCGGACCAGCTGGAATCCCTGCTTAAGCAGGCAAAATCCGGCATCAAGCAAGGTCTGAAAGATGCGAAGGATGCCTTGGATGGAATGGGGCTGCTCAATGATTCCGTGAAATCAGGAATCAAAACGGCCAAGGAACTGATAATGCAAGGTCTGGAGCAGGATCGAAAAATGCCAGCGTCTACCGATGGCATTCAGATGGTTGAAGCATCTATGGGTTTTCGACAAGTCGAGAAATCTGCATTTGAGTTGCAAATCCAAACCCAGGATGGCGACGTAGTGACTTTGAAGTTTCGGCAGAGTCAACGAGAACAGAGTGCTGTTTCCTTCCGTCAGTCGGATGAAAACACAGCCATCAGCACAAGTTATTCATCGAGCTTTAACAGTCGCCTCTCTTTTTCTGTTGAAGGTGATCTGGACAACGAGGAGTTGACCGCTATCACGGATCTCACCAATGCGCTCCAGGGGGTGAGTGAGACATTTTTTGATGGTGACATCCAGGCCGCATTCGAGCAGGGTATGAACCTGGGATACAACACAGATGAGATTGTCGGCTTTTCACTGGAAATGAGTCATAGCCTCACCAGCGTGGCAACCACAAAGTACCATGAAGTCAGCAAACTGGATAACTCAGAGCACCCTCAACTATCCGGGTTGGATCGTATAGATAATCTGCTGGATCAGCTGTCAGGTGTCTTGGGACAGGCAAAAGAAATAATGGAGGATGCCGATCGTTCCACGAAAGACCTGTTGCAGGGGCTATTATCCCATCATCCCGACTCGAAGGGTTTTACCGATCTCCTGAATAAGAGTGGAGATGAAGAATTGGAAGATGTCGCAGTGACTCTGGTGGAAAATGCAGGACTGCGAGAGGAGGATTGATGACTGGAACTTTATTACCCCGCTGTACCCTCGTATTCTGAATTAATCTAGCGTGAATGCTCATTTTGAGTTAGATTTTCAGTGAGGCCACACTAAAAGCAGCATCAGTGGCAGGAAGAAATCCAACAATGAGGGAACCTGATGCCGCTACCGCTGGACACTCTGCTTTTCTGGGCCGGTCTGGGCCTGCTGATCGTTGGCCTGTTCATCTTCGTCACAGGAAAAACCGCCTCTGAGGACGAAAAGAGCCAGAGCAACCGCTTCGAGGCCTTCGGCATCAAGATTGATGTCAATAACCCCTCTCTGATTCTGATCATCCTGGGGGTAGTGATGATGCTGGCACCCAGGATACTGCCGCAACAAACCGCAGAGTTGGTCCCACCTGGAACAACTGCCAGTTCAATCCCGCCGCCCTCTTCCACCCAGGTTATACCTAAACAGGAGAGTGTCCCTGCCAAACCAGAAATCGCCCAGCAGAAGAGTGTCATTCCGCCCGTTCAGCCAATACAGAAAAATCTACCAAAGCCAAAACCTGAACCCATAGCCGCTCACACTGCTTCAACCACACAACCAATAGCTCCCCCAGCGCCGCAGGCGGCAACCCAACAGATATCCAAGCCACCGGTAAAAGTCATCGAGAAGCAGATATCCAAACCCCAGGTAATAATCACCGAGAAACAGATATCTAAACCCCCGGTAAAAATCACCGAGAAGCAGATACCCAAACCCCAGGTAATAATCACCGAGAAACAGATACCCAAACCCCCGGTAAAAATCACCGAGAAGCAGATATCCAAACCCCAAGTAAAAATCACCGAGAAGCAGATATCCAAACCCCCGGTAAAAATCACCGAGAAACAGGTCCTTAAACCTGCAGTTAAAATACCTGCACCTGTGCTCACTCAACCACAACCACCAGAACCACTCGCCAAAACTGTCGAGACACTGGTTTTGGCCCCGAGCACAGTCAGTCAACCTATCCAAGCACCGGCCAAACCCAGCCTGACAGTACTGGTGCAGGCTGATGCCGACAGGCGGGTGGGCATCGATAAATCAGCCGTTGATTACAGCAGGCAGGTCTCGGCAGAACTGATCAACATTGCCGAGGACGTTTTTGGTAATGAAGCAGAGATCAAGCAGCAAGAGGTAAAAACGCTCCGACAGAGATTGAAAAAAACGAATCAGCCCTACCTGGCGCTCTGTCGGCAGATTGGAGCCGAACGGCTCCTGCTGGCAGACCTGGAGATTCCATTCGCCTTGTCCGATATAGATTCCGCCTACTGGCCAGACCTTCGACTCAATCTTGTTGACTGCGAAACAGGCCGTAAGAAAAAGAAAATCAAAAACCACCTCAACCCGACAGTCCGGGATCGTTTCCCGTTCCAGCAGGCCATCAAGGAAGTCGCTGCAGACTTCCTTGATGATTATCGTCATCTGGTCGTGAAGTAAGGTATTGAAAACCAGCAGCCGGAATCGTCCATCCCTTGGAAGCCATAAAAAGATAGACGGACATCATGCAAAAAAAGCAAAACCCAGGATAACCAACCCCATAAAAAGCAGCATCCCGGAAGACTGCTTCCAGAGCGCATAATTCAAGTTTTGAGCATTTGTATTGGCCATAAGGAAAGAGAGCAGACTGGTAAAAAGCAACACGCCACCGGAGACATAACCGATAATCACCATATATTCGGCCTTGATCCTTGAAGAGCCAGCTACACCACTGCCTATGGTCTCAAACTTATTGGCAAGCGCGGGCTCAAACAGCAGCAAAGCCGCCAACATCAGTAGAATAAGCTGGGTGGGTCGAAAAAATCTGGGGTTCATCATTCATCCTACATAATCTGGCATAAACGCCTACTCAATGAATATAGCGACCGCTACCCTCCATTTCTGAAGCCGAGTGTTGTAATGGGATCAGCGCCACTCCTGCACAATGCCCGGTAGCCGTAAACACCCGCCATTGGATCAAATCGACTGCGGAATCCGCCAGAAACCGAGTTGATGATTTCCAATGGCCGCCTCGGGTATAATTCTGCCCCTCGTGATCATTGCGCCAGGCTAACCATGAACTTCATCGAAACACGCGGCAACGACGGCCAGCACCCGGCAGAGGTGAGCTTTTCTACTGCCATCCTCAGCCCCATGTCCTCTTTTGGCGGGATCTACGTCCCGAAGACGCTTCCTCAACTGGGCATTCCTTTCCTGGAAAAGCACCTTGATGCTGGCTATAAGACTTTGGCTCGGGCTGTTTTGGAGGCCTTTGAGATCGATATCGATCCGGCGGTCATCGACAAGGCGCTAACGACCTATGACGATTTTGACGATGGCAATAACCCCGTCCCGGTGGTCAAGGTCGGGGACAGACTCTTTGTCAGCGAGCTCTACCACGGGCCGACCCGCGCTTTTAAAGATATGGCCCTGCAGCCCTTCGGCGTAGTGCTTTCCGATCTGGCACAAAAACGTGGAGAGCACTATCTGATCCTGGCAGCCACCAGTGGCGACACAGGTCCCGCAGCCCTGGAGACCTTCAAAAACAAGCCCAATGTCAAGGTTGCCTGCCTCTATCCTGACGGCGGCACCTCAGATGTCCAGCGGCTGCAGATGGTCACCGAGAACGCGCCCAATCTTAAGGTCATCGGTATCAAGGGCGATTTCGATGATGCCCAGAATGCGCTGAAACTATTGCTTGGTTCGACCAGCTTCAGGGCTAAATTGAGGGAGAAAAACACCCTGCTCTCCGCCGCCAACTCGGTGAATTTCGGTCGCATCATCTTCCAGGTGATCTACCACATCCACAGCTACCTGGAATTGGTCAGGCAGGACGCCATTGCATTGGGAGACAAGGTCTATCTCGACGTGCCCAGCGGCAATTTCGGCAATGCGTTGGGGGGCTACTACGCCATGAAGATGGGGTTGCCGGTGGAGAAGATCCTCATCGCCTCAAACAACAACAATGTCCTGACCCAGCTCATCAATAATGGCAAATACGATCTGCGGGATCGTTCAGTGGTCGCCACCACCTCCCCGGCAATGGATATTCTGAAATCCTCCAACATCGAGCGGATACTTTTTGATCTCTTCGGGGCGGGACGCACCAAAGCCCTGATGCAGCAACTGGACAACGAGAAACACTACGAACTCACAACGGAAGAACTCGCCCGTCTGCAGGAGATCTTTGCGGCGGATTTCTGCGACGATAGCGAGGGGAAAAATTATATCCAGGCTGCATTCCAGGATGGCTACCTGATGGATCCCCACACAGCAACCTGTTTCAAGACCCATGAGACCAGCGAGACGGAGCCGCAGGCGACCATCGTCTACTCCACTGCGGAGTGGACCAAGTTCTCCCCCACCATCGCCAACGCCCTGACGGGTGAAGTCGACGCCCACGATCTCGATGCACTCAAGTCCATTGCCAAGGAGGCCAACACGGCGATTCCGGCACCCATCGAAGCACTTTTCGGCAAGGAGATCACACAGAATACGGTGATTGAAAAAGAGGATATCGAGCAGGAAGTACTCTCATTCCTCTAATCGGTCTCTGGAGCGTAGCCGGTTCCGCTGCGCTTGCACCGGCCTGCCTCTACAGGTTTGTCCAGCTCAGGGTGTAGACCCGATCAAGGGTAGCGGATCGGGCATCCCCGAGTTGAGATAACCCAGTTTAAGCTTCCGTGGGCTCGGGGTGCGCCAGGTCGCCGGTAGATGCCTCCACCGATCCGGCATCGGGATCACTGTAAACCGCCATATCCAGTGCCCCTTCGCCCTTGGCGATGATGCATGAGACAGTACAGTCACCGGTCACATTGACCGCAGTACGCATCATATCCAGCAGTCTGTCGATGCCGATGATCAGGGCGATGCCCTCCACCGGCAAACCCACCTGATTGAGCACCATGGTCAGCATGACGAGTCCCACGCCGGGCACCGCTGCGGTGCCGATCGAGGCCAGGGTAGCGGTCATCACAACCATCAGATAATCGCCAATACCCAGGTCGACACCGTACACATTGGCGATAAATACCGTCGCCACTCCCTGCATCATCGCGGTACCGTCCATATTAATGGTGGCGCCCAAGGGGACAGTGAAAGAGGCCACAGAGTTGTCGACTCCCATACGCCTCTCCACAGTACGCATGGTCACCGGGATCGTCGCCCCAGATGAGGCAGTGGAAAAGGCAAAGGTGGCGGGATCACGCATCTTGCGTAAAAGATGCATCGGGTTGAGTCCGGAGAACGTCCGCAGCAGCACCGGGTAGGTGCCCAGCGCATGAATCGCAAGCGCCGCTGCCAGCGTCAGAAAATAGGCCCCCAGCGGGAGAATCAGCTCAAGCCCCTGGGTCGCGAAGGTTCGGGCAAGCAAGGCGAATACACCATAAGGCGCAAGCTTCATGATGACCTCTACCATCTTCATGATGACGACATCCAGGTCATTGAAGAGGCGCAACACATGTTTACCCCGCTCGCCGGCCAGGGTAATGGCAATACCGAACAGGATGGCAAAAACGATGATCTGCAGCATGTTGCCCGACGCCATCGCCTCAATGGGGTTGGAAGGCACCAGATTGATGAATACATCCGTCAGGGCCGGCGCCTCCTTACCGGTGAACTCCACGGCCTTGTCAGCTACATCAAAACCCTCCCCCGGACCAACAGCCACTGCCAATGAAAGAGCGATAGTGATCGCCGCCGCCGTGGTAAAGAGGTAGAAAGCAATCGCCTTGACGCTCATTCGCCCCAGGGTCGACATATCACGCAGTGAAGTCACGCCTCCAACCAGGGATACAAACACCAGCGGCACCACCATCATCTTGAGGGATGCCACGAAGATTTTACCCACCACAAGCAAGAGCCCATCTATCAGATAGGTCTGCAGCAGCCCCTCCTCACTGACAAACAGATTCAACGTGACGCCTAAGACAGCGCCACCCAGCATGGCCATCAATATCTTCATGGTCAGGGAGGTTTGATTTGTTTCGCTCATGGTTTCTTATATTTCAGTCAGTCGTTTTAGATGAAAAGAGAGTACTGCGGCAACCCCGCATGTCGGATATTTTGTCAATAGATTCCAAAGAGTCTACTCATTGCCTCAAGAGTGATGGGAGAATCACAATAGAGGATTACCGATCTTTCATCCAATAAGTCACATAGACGATGAGCAGCATGAATATCAAAACAAGAAAAAAATCGAGCATGTCCAGGCCCTCTCTTCCGGATGAGGCTATTCTAGCCCACATCACCGTCTTGTGCCGAACCGTGCACAACGACAGGACTTCAGGATGGACCGCTAAGTGCGGTAATTGTCACAACCCCCTATTATTGAGACTATTAAGCCTAGCGACTTGAATTCTTCCAAGGTGTGGCACTATGCAGTACGGCCCCAGAGAGATCGTAACCCCCTTCAGACCCATTCCCCTGGATGTTCCCGAGGGGATGAAACCCAACGAGTTTTTCAACAGCACGGAAAATCTCAACGACCTGATGCACAATAATGGTCTGTTGATGAATCCGGAGAACCTGCTGCTCTACCGCAAGGCACTGGGGCACAGCAACGAGTTCGATACCTCGATCATCTACAATACCTCCGAATGCATTCTCAATCCGCTGGGGCGCCCGGTACGCCGCACCCAGGTGCCAGATGACGTGAAGTATGTCTGGAACCGGATGAACCAGATCATCATTGAATATATGCTGGAGCAGTATCCCGACCCGGAGAATGCACTGATCCTGGCGGGAGAGGCGAGTCTCGATGCCACCTGGCCCCTCACCTCCCCCGGCGTCCCCAGCATCCGTATGCTGCACAATCACTTCATCGTCTTCGACAAGACCCAGCTGCGAAACGCTGAGCTGGGCGACCCCAACAACCCGAATCTCACGGATGGCGGTCAGCACAGTCTCTTCGAGTCCTATATGCACGACGTCTACCGGGAGTTCTTCAAAAATCTCGACCTGAAGATCCTGAAGCTCGTCGATGACGACTCATCGCGGATAGAATTAACCGGCTATCCTCAAGGACTTCCGAGCTGGAAAATCGATGGGGGTGTCGCCGCGCTGGGCGATATACGATTCTGGCGCGAATACGATGTTATCCTCAAAGGCTTTATCGACTTCTATCGCACCTTTTTCACCCAGGTGTCCACCCGCAATGCACCGATACCGAAGGATGCCCATTTCCCGGATCAGATAGAACACACACTGCTCTTCAACAATGATTTTCTGGCCACTGCAAAGAAGGTCAGGGATCACTGCATCACCGATGCGAAATATGCCAATGCCATTCGCTGGCAGCCAGCATTCAAACAGTTGATCTACCGAAACGACGCCGGACAACTGATCGTCACCATCAGTCAGAACTCGATCGGCAATGCCATCACTGAATTACTGGGCGTTGTCGTCAAACGTGCACCGGATGCTGCAGCCTATGAGGAGAAAGAGCCAAAACTGATAGAGAGGTTACTCGATGTACGCCGGCGCCTCATCGAGGCCGACCTGGGAGACGGTATCGAAACAAAATACTGGCCTAAAGAATGACCCTATTTAAGCGACTACAACATCTACTGGAAGAGCGTCAGGCCAACCGAATCAGGGAAAGAGCCGATGCAGAACGAGTCGCCAAGGCAATAGAGTCCATCGTTGAGGGAACCAACCCAAAGTTGCGTGGTGTGAGCAGCTATCAAAAGCTGCTGCAAAATTTTGTCCATAACCTGCTCCGCAGGATAGACGATCTGGTGTCGCCCCTGCCCCAAGCTATCACTGTCAACCAGCACAGTTTTAACGAAAACGACCTGATCAATGCCCTGTTCTCAAATAGTGAGCAGGTCCAGCAACTCTTCAGCCAAAACCGTACCCTGCACCGTTATTTCAATGAAAAGGATAACCTTGGCCGCACCGATGCTTTCGCCCTGTTTTTTGTGGCCTGCAAAGAGAAAACCATCCTTGGAACAGAGAGACGGGGGGAGATGCTACTGAGAGATGTACAGCAAACCGCCGTGGTCTTTTCCGATCATCAGCTTTTGGCGCCGGAGCCGACCGAAGAGGCGGTTCGCACCACATTGCAGTGGACACTGCTCGAAAACGTCACAAAGTACGTCAAAGAACAGATATCCCACCTGAAGCATGCTTTGAGTGAAGAGGAGAAGCAGGCCGCCGCACTGAACCCGGAACAGAATCCAAATAATCCGGAAGTCTATCTCAAGGCCCTGATCGAACAGTTGCAGCACCCTGATGAACTCATACGTATGCACACCACATCCCTGCGCATCAGCCGAATGGGCATAAAACTGCCCCTCGACTCAACCGCAGAAGCAAACCAGGTCACGCTGTTCGAGACCGCGATTGGCTCAGGCCAACCCAAAGCTGTTGTTATCGTCCATTTTATACGCGATGAAATGGGGTAAACCGCGCACACTACCCTGCCGGATAGACCTGCTCCAACCGCTGATAAAGCGCTTCGCTGAATGATGCACTGTCCGGATCCAGCTCTGAGAGAATTTCGGCAAGATATTCGTTATCCTCCCGCCCATTCCAGATCTTTATGTAACTGCCCTCTTTATATCCGTGATCCTGACGAAAAAAATTGAGCACATTCTTGCCCACGTAGGTCTTAAACAGATGATCGAAATTCATCTCCCCTAATCTCATCATGGCCGCGAACAGGGTGATGTCAGCAGACTGGGTACGGATCGTCTCCTGTGCCATCTGTTCAATTGATTCACGAAAATCATCGCCTCCTGCCGGTCGGGAAAGCCCAGCGAGAGCTGCCTCCATCGCATCCTCCATCGAATCATGCCGTATCAGCAGATCACTCAAGGCAAAGTGCCAGATATCCACAATCTCCAGATGCACCTGCTCCATATCCGGCTTCTGATGCTTCCACCACTTCCAGCCATAATGGTCCAACATCTCAGCACATTCGGTCCAGATCGCCCGATACCAGGGGTAACCCGCCGATCGCCAATCGCTGTTGACCTTGGTATTCATGGCATCCTGCAATTCAAGCATGGTGAGGATTTTCTGTTTCATTGTTTAGTACTTGTTTCCGGAAGGTATCAGGGGTGTCATTGTCCACGGAATGCGTGGCTGATTACCAGCGCTATTCCAAGTTTCCCTATTGAATGCCTGAGCCAGGCCGATAATATTTCCTCACTCCAAACACTCATCTTTGGTGACTAATGTATATAGTCAGCCTGTTGGGGACGACCACGTTTGTCATGGAAATACTTCCACCGCACTGCAGACTCCAGCCCATGACAGTCGACACAGAAAGTGCCCTTGGGACCGACTCTGCGCAGAAAGCTGTTTAAAACGGTGCCTTTTTTGTTCTCGGTCTGTACTGGAGAGAGACCCTTTTTTTCTACTTCTGCGGGAGACCAGCGATGGGGATCATGGCAGGTAATACAACCGATCCTGCCAAACGCCGCATTGGACTCTTTTTCATCCAGCAGCGGCAATACTTTGGGGTCCGATCGCAAAACCAGATCCCGGAAAGGATGGTCGTAATGATCGACGATCACCTTCTCAGCCACGGACTTCTCTTGATGACAGGAGAGGCAGATACGGTCACGCTTCGAGGATGGCTCTTTACTATCGGCAGGCGGCGTGGCGCCGATATAGAGTGGTGAGCCTCCGTCTTTTCCCCGATGCAAACTGTGGCAGCTGCCGCAAAGCCCGGCATGGGCAGGCTGCTCTTCAAGTAGGTTCAGGCTTTTTGGAGCAGTGATGCGCAGATCATGGTCCGTATCCCGTACTTTTACCTGGGCTTCATGACACTTCTCACAAAGTTCGCCCGCTTGGTACTGCATCACCAGTGACGGCGTGTGGGGTTTGCCGCCATGCACCGAATGGCAGGTCAAGCAGTCCACCTGTTTGATCTGCCGTTCCCCGATCTGGACTGCTTCGTCCAGGATCATATTCACAGGATGCACGCCCTTTTTCCGTGCATCTTCCTTATCTTCTGCATGTTGACGCGGGTGGCAGACGGCACAGAGTTCACCAGCTTTGTTCTCCATCACCAGCGAGGGGGTGTCAGGCCGGCCCTCGTGCACACTGTGGCAGCTCTCGCAGCCAATTTCGCTGATCTCCCGGCTGTTGATCCGAACCGGTTTTTCCAGCTTCACGTTCATCGGATGGATGCCCTTTTCACGTGCCTCCTCACGTCCATTTGCATGCTGCTTTTCATGGCATGCCTGGCATAACTGTTCCGTTTTGTTCACATTCAACAATGGGGTATCAGCCAGAGCGCCATGTGGATAGTGACAGCTTGCGCACTCCACAGAGGTGACCTTCCTACCATCGATGGTGATTGGCTGCTCCAGCTTTTCATGCACCGGATGTATGCCCTTGTGACGGGCGGCCGCTTTGTCTGCCGTCTCCTGCCGGGGATGGCATTCGGCGCAGAGTTCAATCCTCTTCAATAGCAGAAGCGGCTCCCCCTCCGCACCGTGGAGTCGATGACAGCTTTCACACATCATCTCTGAGTTCTCTGCAATCCGGCCACCATGTTGTTTGAGAGTGACAGGTAAACCCTTATGCAAAACTCTCTCTTTAGCATAACCCTTCTCCCCTTCCACGGGCGGTTGCTGCAGCCGAATACCCAATGGATGATTGGCTTTCTGCGGCAGTGCATTTCCCACCGCCTCACTATTCCGATGCGCCTCGTGGCACAGAATACAGAGATCCCCATCCTTGTTGGACTGGCGCATCCAGGCATTATTGTGACCAGGATGAATGCCGGTGTCCTCCTCATTTTTTGCGTGAGGCGTGTGGCAGCTACCGCAGTAAGGGGTATTGCCATCTACCAGAGGCATAACCCCTGCAAATGACTCCTTACGCTCTGCGACAGACTTTAGGGGTTGCCCGGCTTCGAGATGGTGTAGATCGGGGTGTTGGTGTCCCCGCTTCAACGCAGCACGGGAATCGATCACCGCACCGTGGTGGCAACTGAGGCACATGCGTTCATCCGCAACCGGTGGGATGAGTGGGTGTTCGACCTGATCCGGCATGTAACCCGGTGCCCAGGAGAGATGGCAGGTGACGCAGTTTTTTCGGCTTGGCTCCGTTATCTGTTGCTCTGTAATTTGCGCGGATGCATCCTCCCCAAGCTGATTTAACCGAAAAACCCGAACCCGGTTTTTTCCCATCTCAACCACGTAAAGCCGATCCTGCCAACGGGCCAAACCCACTGGCTGGTCAAACCGTATCGATTGCCCCACATTATCCGCCAACCGGCCGACAAAACGCCGATGCCTGAACAGCGAGATATGGCCCTGATGGTTATCGGAAACAAAGAGCTGACCCTGATCATCCATCACGATGCCATTGGGTCTGAGCAGGGTTCCCGGCATGGTGCCGAAGCGGGAGATGGCACCAAATGCCCGTCCCCGATTATTGAAGAGTTGAATCCGCCCGTTCAGCACATCCACCACGTGCAGATACTCATCTGCATCAGCAGTGATCATGAATGGGAAACGAAAGCTATCCTCACCCTCTCCATACTTGCCCCAACACTGCAGGGTCTCTCCCGTTTTGATACGGGTACGGCAGATTCGATGGTTGCCCCGATCGCTCCAGTAGACATCACCCCCCAACACAACCAGCCCGGTGGGTTCCGCAGGTCTCTTATCGGAGGGAAGCGGCACTGAGCCAAGATGATCACCATTTAGATCAAACAGCACCAGGCGATGGTTACCGCTATCGGCAACGATAATTTGCTGATTGGCGTTAACCAGGTCCATAGGCAGCTTGAGCGGTTTGTCTTTTGTCTTACCAAAAGAGTTCTGCGGGGAACCGCCATTGGCAAACAGAACAATCCGGCCATTCAGTCCATCCAGGACCAGTGCACGTCCATCAGGTAAAATCGACACCGCGCTGGGTTGGTTCAAATCATCACTCAGATCGAAGAGAAAAGTGGCCGACCCGCTGACTTTTAATGGGAGCAAAAACAGTAGCGAAAGCCAAATCACCACCTTCAGATGATGCTTGGCACAACACAGGCTCATTGCAGCAGATCCCGCAGTTGCAGCTGCTGTCCCTCCGGACTCTTCTGACCCAAAAAACGCGCGATGCGATTTGTCCGGATCGAACGGATCTCCTCAGGTTTCAACCCCAACGCCTCGAGATCGAGAAAACGTTGATCCTGATGGTGGCAATCGGTACAGCCAGGCCCTTCCTTCTCTAACGGACCATGTATGCGTCGGTGTAGCCGTGCCTTTACCGATAAGGCGGCAAGATGCCACTGCCGTTGCAACTCGGTAGCAAAGGGGTCAACAGCGGGAACCGCAACCAGCTCTCCTTGATGGAATGGGGTAATGCGCCCTGATTCATCCATATCCGGGTTATCCCCGGTGGGATACCAGGCGTAATCCAGAGTGATGCCCTCGGGACGGTAGTGGCAGGTGGTACAGGCCACTTTGCGGCTGTGCATATTGAGAAAGCTGCGTTGGCGTTCATCTTTGCTATGGGGTAACGGCCCATGACAATCACTGCAGAACGCCTCTTCCATTGCAGGCTTCACTGGCTCCCGTTTATGAAAAGGCGCCACGGTCAAAGGCTCTCTCAGTTCCCGGTTTTTCGACTGTTGCAGTTTTTCGAGGGTTTCGGCCAACACCTTTTCCGTGATCTCCACCGTCTTTGTCTGCTGCAGGTAGAGGCTTTCTGCCTGTGAGACTCCTGCCCACAGAGACAGACTCAGGAGTAGAAACCGAACCAGGTAACTGAAAAAACAAGACATGTTCATGAATCTTTGCCCGGTGAAACATCGCTGGAGATTTCATCCCCCTCTCCGTTGGCCGACTCCGTTTTCGAATCTTGCCGGGAAGCTTGTTTCAGTCTCTCCTGCTCCTGTTTGAAAAAGGCCCGTTTTTTCGATCGTCTCATGCGTTTAAACCACGTCTTGTCTCGAACAGGCCGACTCCCCCCCGATACCGACAATTTTTTCTTCCCGGCCTTTTTCTTTTTCGGCTTCTTTTTCAGCATATGCCTTTCGAACAGCGTCCCGCCGAGGATCGGCCTGGCATCCCGTTTTTTCCAGTCAAACAGCGACCACAACATACCGGCGACAAAAAATAACGCCACCGGGGGAGTCAGGATGGCCAGTGTGCGGGTCCAGTTGGAGTCGAATCTGCCGGGTTTCAACGGATTCAGGTCGGAATAGGCAGGCACTATATCCAAGTCATGCATGTCCGTATGCAGGAAACCGCTATTGAGAGGATGGGCAGCATAACCATGGCATCCTGCAGCCGTACAGGTCTGTTTCAGATTGTCGGTATGAACGGCGGACGCCTTGTTCTCCGCAGGTAAAATGCCGTGACGGCTTCCGGATGGAGCATGACACTCACTACAGGAAGTACCGTTTTCACTGTTCACCGCTACCAGTCGACCGTGAAGCCCCATCTCATAACTGTCTGATGCAAGCACGAAGTGTGCGTCAGCCGCTTTCTTTTTTCCGTCAGAGGTGGTTTGACGTTCCACTCGTTCCATCGCCTCCCTGTCCTGGTGACAACCATTGCAGACCTTCACCTCCTCCTGTTTGGTCCAGCGCTCACCCACCAGACGACGCAGAATATGCCCCCCCATCTGGCCGCGCCATACCTTGCCCTGATGACAGTTTCCACAGGCCTGCTCCTCGTGGTTGAACGCCTCCTGAAACAGCGCCATCTTCTCTTCGGGAATGTAGAGGGTATTGGCGTGACAGCGACGGCAGGAGGGAGGCGCATCGTTACGGTCTTCATCGATTCGATTGGCCCCGGTAAAACCTTTGGTTTGCCCCTGACCATGGACCGAAGCAAGAAACTCCTCGGCTATGGGCTTGTGAGTATAGGCCTCACCCTTTGACGGTTCCTCCAGGTGGCAGGCGGCGGCACAGTCCACTTCGCCATTCTCTGGGCGGTGGGGAAACGCTTTGATTTTTCGATGACAGTCTGTACAGGGCACACTGCCGTGTATGGATGCGGCATAGTGGTCCGATGAGAGGGTGGAGTCGCGTATCACTCCATCTTTATCAGCGTAGGCCAGCCCCGGCAAGGCGTGGCAGGCGAGACAACCATCCGGGTCTGACTGTCGTTGGGCACCAATGACGTCGGTGACGATTGCCATCATCAAACCAAAGCCGAACAGCACAGCAACAAGGATACGGGGCCAGCGTATCTTTCGCCGCTCTTTCCCCTCTCCTTTAGGAGCCACCGCACTCCAGACCGGGGGGGGAGCGACCTCAATCCCTTTCTTCAACCGGGCGGGCATCTTCTGCGGCGGCAGGGTGACCCAATCGATGGCACCCCACTCGCAGGCAATCACACACTCCCGGCAGGCCAGGCAGGAGAGCTGGCCAACCTCCGCAATGCGATCCTCCATGCGGATTGCTCCCGAGATGCAGACCTCGGCACAATCCCGGCAGCCTGTGCACCTGCTGCGTTCGACACGGATTCGCTGCACGAAGGAGAGCTTTGCACCGATGCGGTTGACGATACCGTCGATGGCCCCCACCGGGCAGAGAAACTGGCAGTAACCACGTCCCAATTTGGCGAAGAAACCGAGCAGGATCACCAGCGCCAGGTTCACCGCGCCGACGGTGGAGATCAGATAGACAATGCCGCGGGCATCGCCGACAAAGGCCTCGAACATGCGCGGAATGGTTATGAAATTACACAGGGTACAGGCGCTGAAGCCCAACGCCGGCATCACCACCAGATAGGTGATGAAGTAGCCGTAACGGATCGGCACCTGGGGCAGAACACGGTAGTCGATCTTCCAACGGTCATGAAAGATTCGGCTGACCAGTTCTGGAAAACCGCCCATGGGACAGAGATATCCACACCAGAGTCGGCCGAAGAAGAATGTGACCGTGAGAATCATGACCAGAGCGCCCACACCGATGGCCGCCACCTTGACCTGACTGACAAAGTCGTCCCAGCCCATACCGGGAAAGATGAGGTAGAAACGGCGGATGCAGAGACCGCCACAGAGATCGTCGTTGCCCACCAGTTGCGGTAGAAACAGGAAGGGCGACAGCAACATCAGGCAGGAGATCACGATGATGCTGTAACGCAACCATCGCCCGCGAAAAAACCGACTGATCCACCTGCTCTCCGCCATCGCTGCGGCTACTCCTGAAATTGGTGGCAGGCCCGACAGAGGCTGCCGTCTCTGGCCGGTAATCGGAGCAGGATCTCCTTCTCGATCCTGCGGTAGGCCGGTAACTCGATCGTCTTGTCCAGCGTCTGCTGCAGCTCGGCCAGCCGGACTTTCTTGTCTTCAAGATAGACCCCGCCCCAAGGGTCATCCCGATATCCGATACCCTCGTTCACCGGATGATCCGCAACCTGTTTTCCACCCGCCCGATCACTGTCGATCACTCCCTGTTCATGAGGGGTATGGCAGGTGACACAGGTGACCCGTTTCCTGCTGTCAAGCGGCAGGATGATCTGGTGTTTCTCTTCTGCTTTTTTCATCGCCTCGCGGATCTCTTCGCTCGGCTCCACCTGATGGGCCAGGGTATTAAGGTGAGGGGTCTTCAGGTGACAGCCAAGGCAGAGGTTCTCCAGAGGCTGTCGAAATTTTAATTGGCTGCGGTCAGTGACCTGCTCCGGTTCCGGGCTCTCCTGATGACAATAGAGACAGCGTTGCTCATCCAACTTTCCCCCTTGATCGAACATCAGGTGCACATTAAAACGCTCCATGCCCTGCTTCTCATGACAGAGATAGCAAAATGTTGTCAACGAATCGTAGGGTCCCTGCAGCAGGAACTCCTCCACACTGCTGTCCACCTCTTCCAGCGGGATCTTTTCCAGGTCGCTAACGCCGTGGCAGGTATCGCAAATCAGCTCACTCTGCCGACCCAGGACAAAGACTTCCGGCGGTTCCATCCCTTGTGCAAGTTTTCCCCCCACCGGGTGGTGTAGAGGTGGCAGCTTTATCTCTGCCGCCGCCACTCCGATAGAGATAAAAATCAGGATGAAAAAAAACAGGCTTCTCACAGTCCCACCTGTACCGCTTCACCGTGGGTATGGCAGGGTCGACAGTCCTCACCCACCCTATGCACCCCATTGAGTCCGTTGCCGCTATCGACGGCGGCATCATCCAGCGGTATATCCATATCGTGACAGAGCACGCAGAGCTGAGAGTAGTCACCATTGGCACCCACGGTCACCGGAAAGGCCGAGAGACGAATCGCATTACTCAGCCGGTGAACACCCTTGATCGACGAATCGATGATCAGCTTGTCGTTGATGGTGCCGTGCATCGCATGACAGTCACTGCAGTTGACCAGATCAGGGTAGAGATAACCGTCGCGCAGACCGGCATAGGTACCCTGTCCGCTACCATCCCGCCAGCCGTGATAATCGAATACCTGATAGTCGTCTTCCAGAGCAATCAGGGGATCATCGAAACTACTGCCGACAATCTCAAACCCCGGCTGCTGATGGTCCCGGTTGTGACAGCGCAGACAGAAATCAGTCTCCGTAGTGTAGGGAGCAAGAAAACCCGCAGCATCAACAAAACGGGTCAAGTCGCTGTTGGAGTCAAAAGAACCATCCATATCGGAACCAAAATGGCAGGTGAGGCACTCAGCATCGCTCAAGGCTCCGAGGGTGCCACCAGAAAAATGGTGGGCCTGGCCGCCATCCTGATGAGGATCCGCAGGCAGATCCTGCGAGTTATGACAGACCAAACAGGGCCGAGTCAGGCTTGTGCCGTTATCTCCGTGACAACCGGTGCAGGTGGAGTAGCCTTTCTGTTGCACAAGCTGTTGGGTGAGCGCCGGGGCGTCACTGTGGATTACCGCCAGAGCATGACAGCTATCGCAGGCCTCCAGGCCCCAGGCGGTACCGCCATCGCCGTGAGAACTGTCCAACAACAGCCGTCCGACAACCGTTGCTGATATCGCGTCGGCATCGTCATCGGTGCCTCCGCCGCCACAGCCACTCAACAAAAGAGAGATCATTATCATCCAGAGCCCTCTCATGGATTGCCTCCTCTATGGCACTCCCGGCAGTAACCGGCATTGTGGCAACTCCCGCAGGTCGCTGGGTCCATCCTCGCTTCCAGTCCATGACGGTCCCGGTAACCCAGCGGGTGGTTAACACGATGCGAACTGTTGCGCCGAAAGTGGCAATCAGTACAGAAACTCAGATCCAGATGACAGAGACGGCAGACCGCCTGATCCTGGATTGCCGCTTCGCCGTGGATCGTCTTGTAGTCAAAAGCGTGATCCACGGGTCGGATGGTGCTGGTATCGGGATGGCAGTATTCGCAGGCAATGGGAGCGGAACGCTCCGCCACATGACACTCGTGGCAAATCGCCTCCAAGGGTTCGTTGGAGAGCGTCTCCAGCTTGCTGAGCATTTTCAGATCTGTCAGTTTAGTCCCACTGAAAGGATGACACGCCATGCAGACATCACCACGGTTTTTCATAATCTCCTGATGTGCATTATGGGGAAAAAAGATATCGGCCCGCTGGCGGCGCTTCTCCCACCACTTCGGTTCATCCCCTTGTTTGACAACCTCGGCGGAAACCGCAAACAGGGTAAAAAACATCAGACAGAGGGAGAAAGTCAGCCGGATCTTCACAGCACACCTGCCTGTGGCAGCTTGAAGAAGTCGTAACGCAGACTCAGTCCCAGCCGATATTCATTATCACGGTCGCTATGGTCGATATACTCACCGAACAGATCGACAAAGAGGTCTTTTCTCAACCTGCGCTTGAGGCGAAAGGCAGTGCCGATGGCCCGGTTGCTTCCAGAGAGTTGGGTCTCTTTCCGTTGCAAAACAGCTTCAAGCTCCAACTCGACAAACGCCGTCAGCGCCTTTCGCACCCGAGCATAAAGACTGATCGATTCGTCCCTGTTCAAGGTCAGGTAGTCCAGCCGGGACTCCAGTCTCCATCCATCGGCATCACGGTAGTTCAACTCGGCCGCCATGCCTGAACCACTACTACCTATTTCGCGCCATCGCCGGCTCACCTCCAACAGACCTGTTAGGCGACGAGTCAGCGGTCGGTGCCAACTGCCCTTTGCCACGCTCTGCCTTCCCCTTGCGTAATCGTGATAGAAACGGTCGCGGAAGCTGACTGATGTTTTACCTGGTTGGTAGAAGTCATAGAGCAGGTGCATACGACCAGATGTCTGCAGGTCGATGTCTGCACTGCCCGTAAGCGCGTCCATCTCCTGTTGATCAAGGCGAAAACTGCCGGAGACATTGAAGCGTTTCAGCCCAATTGCCTTCGGGTCACCGCCACCAGAGCCGCCCAGCCCCCAAGTCATCCGCAAGGCGTTTTCATCATGCCACTGGTGCTGAAGTCCCAACCGGGTATTCACAGTTTTCAGACCACTGTATCCTGACCCGGTTTCAGCCTGATAACGGCCTTCGGCCCCGAGCAGAAAACCACCGCTCAGACCATCATAGTCATCGATTCGCTTGGGTGATCCTGCAAAGAGATTCCATCTGACGGGCCTCTCCGCGCCCTGCAGGGAGATGCCGTCAAGGGTGTAGAATCCACCGCCGTCAGCATGGTCGAAACGGCCGACGGTCACTTCACTTCCGTAACGTTCAATTTGAGTGCGGAAATAGAGCTGATGGAGTGCATGGTCAATCTCCCCCTCATCTCCACCTCGCAGTCCAAACTGCAGCGCAGCCTGCTGCCCCTTTATCCTGTCCGTGTAGATGACTTCGCCCCACTGCTCCAGGTAACTCCGATTGTTATTGAACAGGAAGTTATCCATCTGCAGTGTGGTCTCCATAAAACCGGAGTAACCGGCCCACGCCGGAGAAAGTGTGCAGAGAAGGAACCCTCCACTCATGATTCCGATGGCTCGAAAGCAGGACATCAGGTACGGCGGGGTGTCTTTGTCTCTGCCCCTTTATCCTTGAGCGCGGCCCAACCCACCAATGAGGCGAGGGCTACGACACATCCGGCACAACCGGTGCACTGTCCCAACAGCACCAGAGTGCAACGACTGGAGAGGGTCATATGACCCATGGCGAAACCCGCACCGGCACCCCAGGGCAGCAGCACCTTGACGACACTCTTTTTGATAGGAAACGGCATCTTCACCTCCCAGGGAAAACGCCATCACCGAGACCAGAGGCAATCAGTCCCTGTCCCGGTGATGGCTTTGGACATGGATCAGATCCGTGCTGTTTTTCTTCGCTGGAGAAGGCGCCCACTTAACAGGAACAGCAACACCATCGGCAGATAGATGACGGAGCCACCTCCGCTGGATGAGATGGATGTGCTGTCAACCGTGTCACGGGCTACCGCATCGGTCACCGCGTAGTAGCTGAAATGGTCGGTACGCATGACCACATAGCCATCCTCGGCCGCTGTCTGAGGGCGCACCAGCACGATACTGGCCGGGTCAACCTGACTCCATGCGACCCCATCCGACGAAGTGACGATACTGACTTGATCCACATCAGTGCCGCTCCAGGGCAACTTCACATAGAGCGGTGTACCCGGAAATTGGGTGACCGGGTTGCCACCACTGTCTGTGGCCTCGAGACGATAGACCATATAGGTCTGACGATTGGTAGCCTGGGTTGCCGCAGTGGCCAGTTCGTCACTCCCCATTCCGACCAGGAAACGATAGGTGGGTAACACCACACCTGCCTGCACACTGTCCTCCGGCATAATAGCGATCTGGCGCACCGCAGGCTCACCGTTGCTGGGTTGGAATAGATAGATCTCCCCAGTGGGCATTAACAGCTGCAACGGGGCAATATCTCCTTCAGCAAGACCGATACCAGCCAGAGCAGTGTCACTGACTATCTTCTGAACCATACCGCTGATCACAGGAGCAATGGCGGAATTCAGACGGGAAAGGGAGGGATTGATTCCACTGGAGTAGAGAATGTCGGAAACATTTTCGGTCACCACACCGCTGGCATCCACTTTCATGGAGGGGAAATCAAACACTATCACCCCTTCATCCACCAGACGTTTGTCCACCACGGTGGTGACAGTCTTGATATTTGCCTCACTCAAAATACCGTCGTTTGAGATCAGCGAACTGAAGGCGCCCCGCGCCGTTTGTGTATGGCAGTCTTCGCACTGTGCCGCCTCTACAGCAGGCCGGGTGTTGTGGGACATCACATAGAAGTTGGATGCACTCCAAACCAAAACCGCATCGGGGTTTTCCAGCCCTTTGCCTCGCAGCACAGCATCATAGGCCCCTTTCAGCGCCATCATGGTGTCGTAATCCGCAGGGTCACCAAAACGCCAGGAACCGTGTGAAAGTCGCACTGTCACCTGTCCCAGCTCCGCACCGGAAACCGGATCGATTACCGCGCCGTACTGGTCACCATTGGCATCGGTCTCCATACGAAATGCGCTGTTACGCTCTGTCTGGCTGAAGACATAACCACTGGTCTTGTCTTTCCAGTAGTAGCGGTATCTGGCGTTGTATGGGCGGAGACGCACTTTTCCGTCCTCACTGGCCGCATAGCGGTACATGATCTGCAATGATGTGCCACGACTCGCCTTGTCGGTGATATGACACGCCTCACAGGTAACTACATCAAGATGGGTCTGGGTGATACTGGTGAGTGAATCCTCCGTGTAACCCGCCATATCTCCCGCAAGTTTCCAGCGTTCCCTGTGTGCACTCAGCATATCGGGATGACCGGATGGGATCGCAGGTGTCTCTGCATCATCATGACAATAGACGCAGGATTTGGCCGAGGGTGTGTAATCGCGCTCATTGGCCACATCCATGTCGGAGTTGCCCTTGAGGAAGCTGTGGTCGGCATCCAGATCCACATTGGAATGGGATGGATTGTAGTAGTTGCGTGTGTGGCAGGCGTTGCAGTTCTGAATCTCCCGAGTTTCACCGTTCGCCTCAGTCCAGTCCAGGCCCTTGTGCACATCATCCTGATAGTCCCGCACCAGCAGGTCATTCTCGTCATAGACCAGCGTGGCGTTATCACCGAAACCGTAAAAACCTCGCCGCGAGTTGGCGGTACGGTGGCACTGCATGCAGGCGTCGTTGGCAGGATATCGAACCATGGGAATCACAGCCTTTCTGTCGCCGTCGAAGGCAGCCGCATTCCAGGTAATGACAGGCTCACCATTCGCATCCACTGGAATGGCATCCACTGCAACCGCCCCATCGGCATCAGTATCGACGCGGGCAAATTGCATCAACGCCTTGTCGTTCGCAGGGTTGCCATCCATATTGATATTTAAAAACTCAAGGATCGCACTATCTGCATAACGGAAATGATCATTGTCTATCAACGCATGGCGGCGTACATCCTTGAACATATCCAGCGGCGCCTCACCGGCGGGCAATCTGGCATCAAAACTTTTCAGATCGACATATCTGGCATGGCACATCAGGCAGTCGTTCTCCACCACGCCGCTCTTCTGCCAGTCCCACTGGGTTATTACCGGGTTACCATCAGCGTCGGTACTGCGATTGAAGTAGTCACCATCCAGTGCCGTTACGGTGGTTGGATCCACCTCATCGTAGCGTCGACCGTTACGGTCTTTCTCCATCCAACCGCCACCGGAATGACAGCTGACGCAGCGTTTGATCAATCCGGCAGAGCCATGATCGGCAAAATCGGATTCTGTGGCATTCTCCTTTTTTGCCAGGATATCGGGGTTATTGCTGCCCATGCAGTTATAACCACCGTAGTACCCGGGAGAGACCAATTGCGGCAGACCACGCTCGGCACCGAAGTCGTCCCTTGCTTCGTCACGCCCCTGTTCAAAATGGAAGGCGTGGGTAATCGCATCGTAGTCGTGACAGCCTCCTGTGCCGCAGCTCATGCGCGGACTGTAAGGCTTACCGCTATCCAACACATGGCTGCCACTCTCATCCAGCAACGGAATGGCGGGATGGGCCTTCGGCTCATCCAGTACACCGGCCCAGGAACTATTGATGCCCACAAACGTCAATACCAGAAACCCGGCCTTTAACAAAAGGCCGACCTTACGGGATTTTCCCAACATGATCTCTCCCCTTTTAATTTTCAGGTACTACTGCCGACCAACGTGCAGAAGGCATGCAAGTTTTTAGCACTTGTTCGTAAAACTCATAGGCAGGAGTCATGCCAAAATTAAATTTTCTTTGGAATCAAAAAGATAGGGAAAATTTAGTTTAGGACTTTATTTGAATTGTGGGATATCCCACCATAAATTATGGGATATCACTCTATCTGCAGCGTTAGACTAAAATGACGTTAATGAGATGAGCGTATCGACTGGAATTAATCGGAGGAACGGGATGCAACTGGGAATGATCGGTTTGGGGCGCATGGGCGCTAACATGGTCCGGCGACTGATGAAAGACGGTCACGAGTGTATCGCCTACGACCTGAACCGGGAGGCAGTCACCCAAATGGAACAGGAGGGCGCCACCGGTGCCACGGATTGGCAGGATTTGGTGGAGAAACTGGAGCCTCCCCGCGCAGTCTGGATCATGGTGCCTGCGGCTGTGGTTGATGACACCATTGCAGCGGTTTCCGCCTATCTGGACGAGGGTGACACCATCATCGATGGCGGCAACTCTTACTATAAAGACGACATTACCCGTTATAAGCAGCTCCATGAGAGAGGCATCCACTATCTCGATGTCGGCACCAGCGGCGGAGTCCTGGGACTTGAACGGGGTTACTGTCTGATGATCGGCGGTGAGCAGAACGTGGTTTCCCGACTGCAAACCGTGTTCACATCACTGGCGCCCGGGGTTGGCGAAATCCCCCGCACCCGCAGTCGCTCCGGCGATCCGGGACCGGCAGAGCAGGGGTGGCTGCACTGCGGACCCGCAGGTGCAGGACACTTTGTCAAAATGGTGCACAACGGCATCGAGTATGGCTTGATGGCTGCCTATGCCGAAGGGTTCAATATCCTGCGCCACGCCAATGTTGGGCAGCAATCCACCGCGTCCGATGCAGAGACCACTCCACTGCGGGATCCCGAGACATTCCAATACGATATTGACGTTGCACAGGTGGCCGAACTCTGGCGCCGGGGCAGTGTTGTCTCCTCCTGGCTGCTTGATCTTACTGCTGCCGCACTGGGCGACAACCCTGATCTCACCGATTTTTCCGGCAGAGTTTCGGACTCCGGCGAGGGGCGCTGGACCAGCATTGCCGCCATCGAATCGGGTGCTCCGGCCCATGTGCTCACCGCAGCCCTGTTCAACCGTTTCTCCTCCCGTGGAGAGGCTGATTATGGGGACAGGCTACTGTCGGCCATGCGCTACGAATTTGGCGGACATAAAGAGAAGAGCGATTAATCCCGGCAGTACGCACTAAGAAAAATCCTACAGGTTCTTAGGAAAACCACCAGTGACTTTACTTCCTGTCCGGGACAAAATAGCCAAGCCCCTCGCAATGAGGGTGTGGGATGTGAGGAATTGCATCCTATTGAAGATAACCTGGACAAGTTTTAGTAAGGAGATAGGCAATGAAAGGATTCATTCGTAAGGCAACACTGATATTCATGCTTTTGGCTCTACCGCTTATTGCCAGTGCAGAAGTGGTCAATATCAACAAGGCTGACGCTCAGACCCTGGCATCCGAGCTCAAGGGTATTGGCACTTCCAAAGCGGCAGCCATCGTCAAATTTCGGCAGGAACACGGCAGTTTTACCTCTCTGGATCAGCTGACTCTAGTGCCCGGTGTGGGGGACAAACTGTTGTCACACTTGCGGCCAATGCTGTCACTGGGTTCGGAGTGACAAACCCATGACAGAGGGCGGAGCCTGAATACAGGCTCCGCCTATAGCAAACCACTTCATTAACCCAAGCAAAGACGAGGTAATCAATCCACTGGATAAACTGATGCAGAGTCAGTATCTTTAAGTGAGTTCTGTTTTTCACAATTGATCCTGAGTCCGCAAAAACCATGCTCTCCATCTACAAAAATACAGCCTGCGCTTTACTTCCACTTATTTTATCCACTGTGGTTTCTGCTGAAACCCCCATCCAGCAATGCGGACGACTCTTCGCTGCTGCTGAATACGATGCCGCCATCTTACCCTGCACCGAAGCCGCCAAGATGGGGGATCCGGTCTCACAAACCTATTTGGGAGAAGTTTATGACTATGGCCCGGAAAATGTGCAAGACGCTGAAAAAACAGCGCACTGGTGGCGTATGGCGGCAGATTCAGGCTACCTGCCCGCACAAAACCTGTTGGCGCTGAAAAACTATTATGGTGGCACCGTGATGGGCCCCGAGCCTGGTTGGAAACAGGACTATAAAGAGGCCATGCGCTGGTGGCGAATAAGTGCCGAAAAGGGTGTCCCTACATCACAGTTCATGCTTGGGGATATGTACCGACACGGCCAGGGGGTTCAAACGGACCTCATCGAGGCGTATGCCTGGTTCAAGCTGGCAAGCCGTTCAGGTTACAAGTTGGCAACAGATATTATCATTGAAACATCGCGCAAGATGACACCACAACAGAAGAAAGCCGGTCTCGATTTATTTAACAAATACAGGAATCAATATGGCAATGATGCCAAGGAGATCTAGGACACTTCTAAGTTAATTGTCATTTCTGTCCTCTGGGTCGAAGTGATAAAAACACATCCTGATTACCCCTGAGGCTCAGCTATTGAGTCAGTGGGTGGCGCATACTGAACCTGAAGCCAAATGAGGAGATCGCCATGGCCAGAAATCAGGTTCAATTCCAGAAAGGGCTAAGTTTGCCACGG